>LIUM01000001.1 GCA_001462345.1 Fibrobacteria bacterium AD312
CCTTTAACACGTTTTTAAGATTGGCAAATACTTATTCCTTTATATCGGCTACGCAACGGACATAAAGCCCTTTTTTGAGGTCTTCATCTGTACGATCAATCGCCTTGGTGGCCTTTCTAAATTCAAAAGCCCGAGCTGTCGATTTTTGCGTTTTAGACGAAGACCAATAATGCCCTGCATTAGAGCCATCTCCATAAGAATCCCAGTCTTTACAACCGCCTTGACCCATGCTTTGCCAAGGAATGGATTTCTGTTTTATAAATTGACGCCAATCGGAATCGCTAGGTAAACGCCACCCTGCAGGGCAAGCATTTTTGGCCTCTGACCAGGTATAATAACGCCCAAATTTTGTGCAAAAATTGGAGTCTTCCATATAACAATTTTTAGGATCAAGTGTATCTTTTTTTGATGCTGGGCTAGAAGGATCATAAGCCAAATTGGCTTTCATCCAAATCTTATCTTCTAAGATATATACAGGATATTGCTTTCCATTTCTTGTATCCGTGAGAATATTATCTTGAACGCCCTTTTCTACCAAATATTCTCTTGGACGAACGCAACGAGCCGTCACAAAAGAGTTTGGAACTGGAGATTCCACATACATTCTTCCTGTTTTATGATTAAAACGAACGACCTGATACCCATTGTCGCTTTTTGCCCAAAAATAAGGACCATTTTTATTTTGGGACCGTTTTTTATTCCCTTTTTGGATATAATAACCAAAGGGTTTTCCAATAAAACTACGATATGCTTTTCTAGTTCTTTGTTTTAAAAACATTAATTCAAGACTTCTCCAGTCTTCTACGCTAGGCAATGTGTAAGGAGCTGGGCAAAGCAACGAAACGGATTCTTGAGAATAAAAAATACGCTTCGGATTTTCAAAATAAGACCCTTGCCCTTGAAAGCGCAAATTTTCATGTAACCAATTGAGCTCACCATAAGAAATGGTTTTATAACTCTCTTGGTCTCTTGAATCTTGATAAGAACCCATATAAGAAAAAACATATTGATTTAAAAATAGAATGAGCCCCAAAATAAGCACACTTTTTACACTCACCTTATTCAATAAAAAATGGATAAAAAGAGTCCTCCTATTTTCTTGATGAATAGGAGGCGTCCATGTTTTTTTAGGAATATGAAAAATCATTTCCTGAATATATACTCTCAATAAAAGAACAATAAAAAAAGCAACAAAAAAATAAGGAAAGGACTCTCTAAAAGTGACGAGTAACACCTAAGTAATTTGGCCCAACTTGTATAGAAAGAGAAGGGCTCTGATGCTCGTGTATTTTTAACACAGAAATCGAAACTAAAATTCCCATTAAAGCACCCGCAATCACATCGGTAGGATAATGTTTACCCGCCACGACTCTTAAAACAGAGACTGTAGTCGCTAAAGAAAGCGAAGTGGCCCAAAGATAGGGAATGTATTTTGAAGAGCTATATGTATTTTGAAACCAAGTCGAGGTGAGCACCGCCACAGAGAACGCCGCAGAAGCATGGCCCGAATAAAAAGAACCATAAGCTTCCCCCTTGAAGCGAGCATCACCTCCATTCTCACTGAAAATATAAGGACGAGGCCAAAGTTGAGTGCTACGCACCATCAAATTGAGTCCGCTTTGAATCGCCATAGTCTGTAAAAGCATCAGCGTTAATGCCCCAAATTCAGAACCTTTGATATCGTCTTTAAAATAACTCACCGCACCTATTGCTAGAGGCGTGATAGCGAAAACAGAAAGCACATCACTTGCCAAATCGGCATTTGGATGCCAAACCCCAGCCCAAGGCCTATCCCAAATTAATAAATCAGACTTCTTCACTATTTTGTCTTGGAGCTCCATTTCATTTAAACGATAAGAGCCATAAAGAGCAAGCATCGCCGCTGAAACCGTAAGCGGAATATCAAGTTGAGGTTGTATTACATATTCTTTACGAGATGATTCTTCACAGAATACAAAACCATACCAGAATAAAACAATAAAAAAGAAGATTATTTTCATGAAATCACCAATTCAATATCTTAGTGGAATATAATTTGAAAAAATCATCATATTTCATATTTTAATATGACCATTTACTTAAAAACTAATAAATTATATACTACACAGGTTATTTCAACTGGAGTTCATGTGCAACATCAAACGTCTCATTTAGAACCGATCCAACCTAATTTGGAGCTATTTAGTGCTATTTCTGATGAAGTTCGTTTAAAAATTCTAATGATTCTCGATGGCACTGAATTTACCGTCAACGAGCTCAAAGAAATGCTTGATATTCATCAATCCAATGCCAGTCGTCACCTAGCCAAATTATCGGCATGTGATTTACTCAAAGATCGTCGCGAAGGGACAAAAGCTTTTTATGGTTTAAGTGATGACCTCTATATGAGCCAAAGCATTCTTGAAATGATTCGTAAAACATACGAACAACTTCCAGATAAAGATATTGTCCAAAGTAAAGTCCAAGAAAAACTAATCGAACGTCGTAATAATTACTCTCGAAAATTTCATAAACTAGACGAAACAGGCGGGAGCTTAAAAGCTTTAATCAGTTTATTTTCAAAACTCATGATCCCTTTTGAACATGCCGTAGATATTGGCTGCGGTGAAGGCGGTGATTTAAGCCTGATGCTCTCGCACCAATGCCGTCAAGTTTCTGCGGTAGATATTCAGCCAGAAATTATTAGTGGTCTAAAAAAGATCCTCGCTGATAAAAACATCACCAACGTACACCCGATTGAAGCAGACATGACTCGTATTCCACTACCAGATTCGTCTGCCGATTTAGTCTTAATGAGTCAAGTCCTCCATCACGCGTCTTCCCCTTGGGAGGCCTTAAAAGAAGGCGTTCGTCTTTTAAAACCAAGCGGAACACTCGCTCTTTTAGATTTAGCTCAACATAACGAAGAAGAACTTAGAGAAACCCATGGTCATATTTGGCTCGGTTTTGACCAAAAACGAATTGAATTTTTATTAAAAGACTTGCCGTGTAAAATTCTTGCTACAGAAGTCATCACTAGCGAAGAATGTGAGCATAAAAAACTCCCTGCTATATGCTTTATAGTGAAAAAAAATCCATGACGTTCTTTTAATTTTGATAAATGAACCTTTCTGAAAAACTTTTAAAAGAATGGCCCAAAAACCTTATGTTTTGGCTAAAAATGTTTTATTTTAGAAAATCCTTAAGAAATAAATTATTTAATAAGCCCATTATTATTTTCCCTTGTTTTTTACAAAAAAATCAAGTAAATTAAAAAGGAATTGTCTGAAGGAGTGAATACATGAAGAAATTAATTAAGTATGCTGTTATTGCAATCGTATTTGTAGTTTCAGCCATCTCCATTTTCCATTTAATACAAAGCAATAAAATTGACGAAAATACTGTAGACTAAGCCTTTACAATACTCAAAGCATAGCGGCACTTCTTTATTAGAAGCCGCTTTTTCTGTTTAAAGAACTCCTCATCGTTGAATAAGGCTCATCTTTTTGCGATAATAAAACATCTCCGAATTGACGTATCCGCCCGCACCTTCTCATAAACAACACACAAATCAAGTGCCCTCGTTCCTGCATCTGTCTGGTTCTTATTAAATTTACTGCACTATATCCATTAATAAGGTATCCATTCAAGGGACTATGAAAAAAGAAACATTTTTAAAATCCTACGGCATTCCAGCTGGCCTCGCTTTCCTCTTTTTAATTATTCTTTTGGTAGTCTTTAGGGACTTTGCCTTTGATTCCTCAAAATTAATGGTCAATAGCGACCAATTAAATGGTATTGGAAGCCGCGTGCTTCGTGCAGAAAATGCGATTGTCACAGAATGGGATGATTCTCGCCTTGGTGGAGTCCCCACGATTGATGCTTTATTTGCCGACGTGTATCACCCTCTCGTTTGGATCCAGTTTTTAACAGACCCAGCAAGAGCCGTTGGATTTAAGTTTATTTTAACCATCTGGATAGCCTTTGGTTCTGCCATGCTCTTAGGGCGAGCACTCACACAAAACTGGTGGTTAGGTGGATTACTGGGGTTTCTATACGCCTTCTCCCCCCAATACTTTACGTATGTTTATGGCGGCCATGATGGGAAGATGATGGTGTTTGCCATTGCCCCACTCGCGATATTGTCCATTCGAAAAATCATTCGAGAAGCGAGCTTAAAATATTTTGTCGCCTTTGTACTTTCCGTTGTTTGGATGATCTTAGGCTCTCATCTTCAGCTCACCTACTTGTTCCTTTGGGGAGCAGGCCTTTACGCTCTCTACGAAATGTTCTTCTTAGACGCAGCACGCTCTATTAAAGTCAAACGTATAGGCATGGCAGCCTTTGGTCTTGCGATTGCGCTTCTCATTTCTTCGTTCCAGATTATTCCTCCTTATTTATACACCACAAAACAATCTGTGCGCGGTACCGATGAAAAAACAAACTATGGTCATGCCGTCAGCTGGTCTTTACATCAAGAAGAACTCGCCTCCATTTTACTCCCTGGATTTATTGGCATCGATGTTTACGAGCAAGATCAAAAAACAGGTGATCTCAAAGGCTCTTCTCATGTGAATATTTCCATGAAAGACTATCAAAAATGGGGGATTCAAGGCTCGCCTTTCTACTGGGGGCATAATCACTTTAAATTAAACCATGATAGTTCTGGGGCGCTCCTCACATTCTTGGCCTTCCTTTGCTTTTTCATTCCAAACAAAAGACGATTTGCCATTTTCTGGTTCTTAGGTGCCACCTTAGCTCTTTCTTATGCCATGGGAGCCCACTCCCCTCTCTTTAAATTATGGTTTGAAATTTTACCTGGAGTAAAAAACTTTAGAGCCCCTAGTATGTCGCTATTCTGGTTCCCACTCATCATGCTGATGATGGCAGCACCTGTACTTAAGTCGTTCAAAGACCCAGAGTCTAAAAAACCATTTTTCAATGGCTTGTTCCTTTTTGCTCTCCTCACCGTTATCACTCTTGTCGCTCGATTCCAATGGGAATTATTCCTTGGGCCTATTGGGCTTATCACTTCCATTGTTTACGGTTTAATATTCATTACCGTTTTAAATATCACCGATCGAGGGGAATCCATTTCTCTTCAAAACTTTATCTCTTCCATTAAAAACAAATGGAATGGAAGTTCTCTTATAGAACTTGGCTTAATATTAGTTCCCTTTTTACTCCTCGGCGTATTTATGCTTTCGGGTCAAAACTTATTATCAGACCCAGTCACAGCGCCTTATTTTAAGCCATTAAATACCATTTTAATGGGTTTCACAAGCTCCAAAGTTATCCCTAGTTTTATAATAGTCCTCGCTACCATTGTCGCTGGCTGGTTTGTATTAAACCAACGCCTAGAAGGCTATAAAAAAGCTTTAGTTTTAGTGATTATTGCCTCCATCGATCTCTATACCATCAACGGCGTATTTGTGCAAAACACAGAATACAATAAATATATCCAACCTAATAATCCTGTAATTCATGCCATAAAACAAAATAGTGAAAACCCAAGCCACCCCGCTCGCGTGCTTTCTCTTTCTAGGTCAGAAGCCCTTGGTGGAAACGCGTTCCCGATTTATAAAATGAGAAATGCCGACGGTTTCCATGATAACGAACTTGCAAGCTACCGTGCTTTTAGAGGTGGGCAAAATAACGCGAACTATATGATTGGGATTTCTGACCCACAAGCTCCAAAACCATTCTTAGATTTGATGAATATTGGGGCCGTGATTTTTGATACGCGCCAAGGCACTACTTATATGCCTAACCCTACAGCGATGGGAGAAGCATTCCTCTATGGTTCAAGTACAGTCTTAGATGATGCCAAAGCGATTGACACCTTAATAGCTGGGTTCCCTTACCGTGAACAAATTATTTTAGCCGAAGCACCAGCCCAAAAAGGGGCAGGCGGTGTTCCAAACGGAAAAGTGAAATTAGTAGATAGCCCGAAAATGGATACCCAAGTTTTTGAAGTCGAAAGCGATCGCGATGGCTTTATGCTTGTGACTGGAAACTACCATCCTTATTGGAACGCACAGGTGAACGGCAAAGAGACGAAAGTATATAAGGCCTTTGGCACATTACGTGCAATAGAGATTCCTAAAGGGAAAAGCACCGTCTTGATGCAATACCGCTCCAAACCATTCCACGCCTGCTTAAAAGTTTCTCTTTTAGGATTGCTTATGCTTGCTTCGTTTGTTGGCTTTTCTGTTTGGAAGAATAAGAAGCAGAATACGCCTGCGGTAAACGCTCCAAAAAAATAAAATCCCGTTAAATATTCAACGGGAACAATATACTTTTCTAACATAAAACCCCCTGTTCAAAACAAATGTTTTTCGAATTGAACAAGGGATTTTTTTGTTAAAATTTATTCGCAATTTTCTGCTTGTTCAAGCCAAGCAGAATCAATCACATGGAACCGCCTCTTTGAGCATGTCCTCTGTTATGCGGTAAAGCATTCCATAAGTAACATATTCTCCACGAGTCACACAAAAATCGCATCTTCCAATATTTTCATACGAAGAAAAACTTCGAATATCATCTTCACGATATTCTTTTCCCTTGAATAGCAGGCACCTCTGTGGGCTTACAGAAAAAATCAAAAGAACATCATATGGTGTTGAATCCATCCCTATTAATCCATTTTCATTTAGTAAAGGGAAATATCCTCTAGGAACGCAATAAGCAGAATCGGCTGGGTTAACGACCACAGTATCAACATTATCATAATCTATATCAAATACTCCATACAAAATAGAAACGTTCACGTTTGTTTCATTTAAGTATATCGGTTCGTAATTTGGGCCACCAGTTTCAGTGCAACCACACAAAATAACAAAAAAAGCACTCAGAAAAAGACTTTTTTTCATTATAGCCCCCAGCATTTAAAAAGGTTATCCATATCACTTGAAGTATAATTTACACCATTTTTCCCAGATGGATTTTTATCTCTTAAGTAATTTTTCATAGTATTAAATTTTTTGTTTTGAAAGAAAGCGGTTTCAATATCAACACTGTTAAAACCTACATTAATCACATGGAACCGCTTCGTTGAGCATGTCCTCTGTTATGCGGTAAAGCATCGCTTCAGAAATGTAATTACCACGCACGTCACACTCACCAATATTTTCATACGAATTTATATTTCTAATATCATTGACAAGAAATTCACTTCCTATGTAAAGCAAACATTTTAGGGAATCTGGCTTTACATAAAACACAAGTTGAATATTATAGAGAGTCGATTTTTCATTCCAGCGAAGGCCATTTTCTTGAAGTAATGGGAATCGATTTTCCTTAATAGCTGTGGAGGTATCACCTGGAACAATCTTTATCGTATCAGGAATCTCATTATCAATATCATTCCATATTAACAATACATTGACTCCTGACTGATTGAAAAAAAATGCTTCGTAATGAACACCTCCATTCTCAGTACAGCTCAACAAAAAAAAAGTAATCAATAAAAAAAGAGTTTTTTTCATTATAACCCCCAGCAGTTAAAAAGATTATCCAAATCAGAACTCGTATATTTTCGTCCATCTTTTCCCGATGGATTTTTATCTCTTAAATAATTTTTCATAGATGAGAACTTCTTGTTTTGAAAAAAAGCGGTTTCTATTGAGGTTATCGAAAAATTGGAAACCTTATCGACGCCATCCTGACATTTAGATTGACCATCTGAATCCATTAAGTCCTCAACAAGTCCCGTATATTGAATATCATAAAGCCTTTTATACTTATCATCTTTATACCTTTTTACTATAAAATGATTCTGCACTCCAGTTGCATACGTATCTAAATATGTTTTGGACAACAAACTAAACTCAGCCGTCTGAGGCAAGCCTGCACTAGTTGTTTTCATATTCCAATAATGAGACGTATGAGCTATTTCATGTATCGTCGTTCCATAAATTTCGTACGAAGATCTTTTATATGCCAAGATACCGATATCATCCAAACCTAAAGTATCATTAAAAGTTCCAACAGAACCTTCGAGATTCTCTGCGTTGTAATCTTTTTCATTTTTATAATACACTTCAATATCCATACTCCAATTCCACAATTCATTCTGTCGTGGACGCTTGAGACCATAAATTTCCCCATACCAGTACTGATAAGCGGCGGTCCAGACCACACACCACTTCGCTTTATTACCTGTAAATGTCTCATTCCAATCAGAATGTTTATCATTTTTTTCAATTTCTAAATCTTCACCATAAGCAGAATGACCATCTTCAAGTAAAAAATCATCGGAATCAAAATTAGCCTCAAAGTCTATATCAAAATTCCACTTTTCAGGGATTTTAAAATTACCATCCTTATCTGTATGTGCTTCTCGCCAATAATATGAATATCCTCCAGTCACACGAACACCTACAAGAGGTTGTACTCCTAAAATATCATCTTCAAATTTAAGCTGACCTCCAAGTTTTTTGCCGCTACTGAACAATGACCATGCCATTTTAGGATTTTCACCTAATTTACTATCTTCTGACTTTAAGCGATGTTTTAAATTATCTGTCATCTTTAAAGATATCCATTCAATCTCACGCAAAGACACTCCTAAATCCAACAATTTAGAAGCTGTTGTTTGTGAGACCCCACGTTTTTTCTTTAACAAAGCCTTTTCAAAGCTAAGTGAATCACTCTTATCACATTCGTCAGGCTCTACAAGGAATAATTCTTTGATTATTTCATACTTGGTAGGGCCAAAAACATAATCAACGGGTACTGTCGCAAAATAAGGGATCACTGAATCGGGTAATGATGGGTCTATATATACGGCTGGTTTTTGTAGTGGTGTGTATGAATCCGAACAGCCAAAGAGCAACAATAATAAAGCCCCATGTATTAAATATTTTATAGGTTTATTAGATTGTTCTTGTGTTCTTGTGTTCTTGTGTTCTTGTGTTCTTGTGTTCTTGTGTTCTTGTGTAACAAAGCGTCCTCCTGATATTTCAAAATATAATTCATTCTCTGAAATACGAAAAGTAACAAAGCGTTTACTAAAAACGTCTTTGATAGTTTTCTAGGCAATTGATTTTTTTAAGGTCAATAATTTATATTATTTTTTAAGTATACTTCTAAACAACTTATTGTAAATAAATTAAGCTTTTTTAGAATCTGAAAGCCTTTTCCCTTATGGAGTTTTTATGAACCGCTTTTGGGTTTGGAAAAATATTTCATTATGTTTTCTTTTTATGATTTTTTTTGCCTCATTTGCATCAGCAAAAATCGTCGATGACAATGGCTATGCCATTGATGACTCTATTTATGAAGAATATGGTATCAAAAGTATTTTAGAAATCCCAGAGTCTTGTGATGAAAATAGTATTGCAACCGGTATTTCCACTAAATCTCAATTTTTGCAAAATTTAACGCTTGATTTCAAGCTACATAATCTTTATAACGACTTAAATCTTCCGAAAGAAGTTTACTGGAAATCCAGCGACCCCAACATTCTTAGAAACGATGGAAAAATTATCGGGCGCTTAGTCAACGAACCAGCGAAGGTGACTCTCACAGCCTTGACTCGCGACAGATGCCAAATTTTTACGCGAGATTTTGAAGTGACAGTCCATGGTTTTGAGCCTTATTCCAACTACTTATTCGTCTATTTTCCGGCTAACAATAACGAGAATATCTATTACGCCATCAGTAACGACGGTTACAATTTTACACCCATGAACAACGGCAACCGCGTTATTGCAGCAGATTCCGTGAGCCTCAAAAAGGGCTTACGAGACCCACATATTTTGCGAGCCCCTGACGGCTATTTTTATATGGTGAATACCGACATGAAAAGCGCCGAAGGCTGGTCTAGTAACCGCGGTATGGTTCTTATGAAATCAAAAGATTTGATCCACTGGACTCATAGTACAATACATTTCCCAGATAGATTCAAGGGCACATTCTTTGCAAATGTAACCCGTGTGTGGGCTCCAGAAACTATATGGGACCAAAATTACGAAAACAAGGACGGCAGCAAAGGCCGACTGATGATTTACTTTTCCATTTTGACAAACGATAACGTGGTAACATACGACAAGGTGTTCTACGCTTATGCCAACGACGACTTTACCGACGTACTAGATGAACCGACCTATTTCTATGACCGCGGATCTGCAACCATTGATATGGATATTGTCTACAATCCAAACGATAGCCTTTACCACGCCTTTTACAAGAACGAAGGCCAAGGCGGAATTTGCAAGGTGACCACCAAAAATCTGACTACCGTAAAAGGCAAGGAAGGTTCGCAATGGAGTACGTCGAGTAGGACTTTACAGCAGACGACCGAAGCGGTGGAAGGGGCTGGAGTTTTTAAACTCATTAATCAGGATTCTTGGATTTTGATGTACGACTGCTACAACAATGGACATTACCAGTTTGCTTCCAGTGCAGATCTTAATACTTTTAAATTTGTGCAGAATACCGAAACGAAAGGCGCTTTTACACCACGTCATGGTACCGTTATGCCCATTACCGCTAATGAGACAGCGGCCTTGATGAAAGCCTTCCCCACTGCTAATTTTGAACCTAAAGTCATTGCGATTCCAGATTCCATTGGCAAGACATCGAATGGAAAAACGATTGTCGGGGCTTGTGCTACTGAGAAAATCATTCCCTATGTAAAAGTTGGCGATCACGAGTGGATTGAAACCGTTGATTTGAAGGTGGAAATTAACGCTACCGTTACTATTGGCCCACATCCTTGGGACGGCAAAATTTGGAACTGGTCTGGCCCTGATCACTTTATTTCACAAAATCGCGAAATTAAGCTTACCAATATGCAGTGGCAAAACAGCGGAATTTATACGGTGACTTACACGAATGAGACTGGCTGCGAGTCCAGTGTTAAAATAAAGATTGTCGTTGACGATCCTGAACACCCCTATATAGAAACCGAGGCTCTAAAATATGCCTCTGGTGTTGTCGGTGAAGCACAGCCTATTTATGTGCTGTATTTTAGCGTGAATGGGCATTTACTGTCTGGGAAGCCCAAACAAAAAGGAATCTATTTGCGAAAAGAATTTTTCCGCAATAAGAAATCCACGATATCCATCATTAGAAATTAAAGAGCAAAGCCGACAGCGTCATCGAGCTTCACAGAAGCGATTTTGGAGATACCCTTAATCTCTTGAGTTACGCCATAGAGCATATCAGCAGAAGCCATAGTACGCTTATTGTGCGTGACCAAAATAAATTGCGTTTGCATGGAGAAATGGCGGAGCAATTCCATAAAGCGCCCAATATTGGCGTCATCTAGAGGGCCGTCGACTTCGTCTAGAACGCAATAAGGCGATGGTTTTTCCATGTAAATAGCAAACAATAAAGACACGGCCGTAAGCGCGCGTTCTCCACCAGAAAGGGCCCGCACACCACGCATTTTTTTGCCTGTGGGGCGTGCATTCACTTCAATCTCCGCTTCAAGAGGATCCACACCTTCTTCTAACGTGAGCTTAGTACCGCCATCATGCATTAAACGGCTAAAGACTTCTTGGAAATTCTTTTGAATTTTATGGAATGTATCCATAAAGCGTTCGCGTGCAATAATATCCAATTTATGAATAGTACGCTCTAAAGAAGCTCTCGCACGATCTAAGTCATCAAATTGTTTTTCAACTTCTAGTAAACGCTTCTTTTCTTCTTCAAAGTCTTCCATAATCCCTTGGTTTACAGGGCCAAGAGCCTTGATTTTACCACGAATGTCTCTGATTTCACGATCTGCAGCCGTTGCTTCATATTCGACACGAACAACGTCATCCGCTTGATCGACATCGACTTCCCATTCGCTGAAAATACGTTCACGAAGACGTTCAATATTAGCACTTAAAGATTCTAAGCGGCGTTCAATATCTTTTAATTCAGAAATGCGTTCGACAAGAGAATCATTAATGGAGCGTTCTTCACTGCGCCATTCTTCTAAATCGCCAGAAACCACATTGTAACGTTCACGCGCTTCATCTCGGCGACGTTCTAACACGCGCAACTCTTCGTGTTTTTCTTCAATTTTAGACGCGTGCGTTTCTGAATCTTCTTTAATTTGAGAAACCTTAATATCAATACTTTCAATTTCTTGTTCGCGATTAAGAATCAATTCTTCTAACATCGAAAGCTGTTCTGCAATAGACTTTAATCGAGAAGCACTTGCTGTAATCAGGGAACGCTTTTCACCTAAACGCAATTCAATGTCACGAATATCACTTTCTTTATTGCGGTACATGAGCTCTTGTTCTTGAGCCTTCGAAAGCATTTTCTGGTATTCATCTTCCATTTGCGTGGCAAGAGATTCGGCTTCTTTAAGCTCGCTATCTTCACTTCGCTCGGCTTCCATGGTACTAATACGAGAAAAGGCTTTAGAACGTTCATTTTCTATACGCTCTAATTGGCGATCCATATTCTGAATAGAATTCAAATGAATAGATTTGGCGGCGTTTCCAGACTGCGCTTGATTTTCTGATTCTCGAATATCTTCTAAAAGAGAATTCATAATCGATTGGTCTTCTTCTAAAAGATCTTGGTTTCGATTATAAGACGATTCTACGGATTCTAATTCTCTTCTATTTTGTTCTAAAGCACTTTGCAATTCGGTAATTTCTGTTTTACGAGATAAAACACCAAGCGACTCAGAAGCCTTGCCACAAGCGCGAATAAAGCCAGCGGTATGAACCGCACGGCCAGGCGATAAGAACCACAAGTCTTTCGAAGCGTGCTCTTTAGCCAAACGACAAGCGGTTTCAAAATCTTCGACTAAAATCCATTTTGAAAGCCATCTTTCTAATAAAAGGCGAATGTTATCGGAAGCAGATATAAAACGATACGCTGGGCCAATCACACGGTCGCCCTCAATGGAAGACGAATCCAAATGAGACCCAGCATTAAAGCTAGCGAGTAAAACGTTACCCACAGAAGCTTGTTCTAAAGCGGTCAAAAGAGCATCGGCGCGACTGGAGTCTTGTAAAAGAACAGCATCTAACGCTTCGCCAAGAGCAAATTCAATTTGAGAAACATAACGAGGATCGGCCTCAATCTGTTGCCCTAAAAGGCCTACAATCTCTTGCGATTTATTTTCTAAAAGCCACTTGGCCCCTTCGCCTTCTGAAACAGCCATACTAGAAAGAACATCTAAACGAGATTGCATACGCATTTCTTCGTTTTTATAGTTTTGCAAACGCTTTTCAAGCTCCAAAAGATCTTCTTTAGAAGACTCTATTTTTTCCGCTTGAATTTGACGACGTTCTTCTAAAAGTTCACGTTCGCGCTCGGCATCTGAAATGCCCTGAAGAATCGCGTCTAGATTGCTTTGCGCCTCTTTCTTTTGTTCTTCGAGATCTAAAAATTCTTTATTACGGCTTTCAATATCTTTTAAGAGAAGATCTTTTTCCGTATCGGTCCGCTGCCAACGAGAACGCAAGCTGTTTGCTTTGTTCAAGGCTTGGATCCGTTTTTCTGCAAGCTCTTGAGATGATTTTCTAGAGTCATCATAAGCATTGCGCAAAACTTGCAACACTTCACGTTCTTTCTCTAACAATCTCAACTGCTCTTCCATTTCATCGTCAGAGCCTAAATGAGCTGTTTTCTCTTCTAATAAATCTTTTTCCGTGCGAAGAATCGTTTGCTTTTCACGAGATTCTTCAATTTCTTTATTGTACTTAGCGGAAGACTCTTCTAACGCGAGAGCCAGTTCTCTAAAACGCTTAAGATCGTTGTTCATGTTGTTCAAAGAGAGTTCTTCTTTTTGAACCGCTTGCTCTAAGTCGCGAAGGCCATTTTCATCATCACTAATAGCAAGGCGCTTTTCATCAATTTGTGCTTTTAAAACAGTTAATCTTGTTTTAGAAGATTCTAAATCGTGCTCGACTCTTTTTCTCGAAGTATCTAAAATAGAAACGCTTTTTTTATTGTCTTCGTATTTATCTAAAGAGAGCGATAAATCTAATTCGCGTAAACGGTTGCGCAAATCCATCCACTCGCGAGTTTTCTCCGCTTGCTTTTCGTATTGACGAACGCTACGCCTTGTACTATTGAGATTATCTTCTACACGAGCCATATCCACTTGAACACGCTCTAATTGACGAAGAGTCTCTTTTCTTTGCTGCTTATACTTACTTACGCCGGCGGCTTCTTCAAAAAGGGCACGACGGTCTTCGGCTTTATCAGAAAGCACCGCATTAATCATTCTCTCGTTCATTTGAGAATAAGTGCCCGTACCCAAACCAGAATCAAAAAATAAGTTTTGAATGTCTTTTAAGCGGCATTCTTGATTGTTAATTAAATACTCACTAGTTCCATTACGATGAGCTCGACGAGTCACCATAATTTCGGCATAAGGAAGAGGCAAACTGCCGTCGTCATTATTGATTATTAAGGAAACTTCTGCAAGGCTCATGGCGGCACGTTCTTCTGTTCCAGAGAAAATGACGTCTTGCATTTTTCCCATACGAAGAATGGCGGCTTTTTGCTCTCCCAAAACCCAACGAATGGCATCGACAATATTAGACTTACCGCAACCGTTAGGACCAACGACCGCAGTCAGTCCATTACCCGGAAACGTAATCTCCGTTTTCTGAGCAAAAGACTTAAATCCAAATATTTTTAGTTTCGATATACGCACAGGTAGCCAATAATAAAATTTTACGAGAACTTACTTTTGGTTAAAACTCCAAAAGCCATCTTTTTCAGAAATTTGGGCAAAAATACTGCCTCCATTTAGTTCCTCTGCCTCAAAAATTTGAACAAAAACTGAATTTTCACCCTCTTTAATATAAGAAACCCCTAAATTAAAAGTACCAATCCAATCGCCAGCCACCACTGAAGATCGCTCTCCAGGAGGGATTGTATCTTTAATCCAATTTTTTTGCATTGTAGAGTCTAAAGAAACCACACTCACACCCACAATAGTATAGGGCGTTTTATTTTCTACTTGAAGACGCACTTCACTTTCAACAAACCAATGAGAAAGGCAACCAGTCAACAAAAAAAACGTTGTTATTAAAAAGAATAATTGTTTCATTTTAAGGTTCCTTTTCCACTACCAGAAGGCAATTTTACTTGTTCATCCTCCATAGGAGCGGCCTTAGCCGCATTCAAACCAAAGAAATATTTCCCTAAAGTAGAAAAGGCTAACTGCAATTCCACAATCACAGTCCCCTTGGCTCCAAAAAAGTTTTCAATATCATAAGCTTGATTGTAAGCAATTCGAAGGAAAGGCACTTCGATCCCGCCACCAAAAACATAACCGCCTTCTTTCTTTCGATATAAAGAGGCCTCAAGACCAAACATCCTAGAGGGATCTGGATACAAAGTCAACGTAGCAGAGGAAAAACCACGATCTGGGAAAAAAGCCGTGACCCTAGAATAAAGAAGCTGTTTGTATAGATTTTGTTCCCAAGTCACCTTCACAGAATCTTTGGATTCTCCATTAAAAAGAGCCACATCAAAATTGGGAAGATATGTTTTCCAGCCGCTCGAATCTCCGCCTAAAAGGGCTTTTGATTCTAAATCTATCGCGAGGCGCACATGGCGCCATTTTGTTTTATAAAACGAGGTTTGGATAGCGATTTTGCTCCAATAGGCGTGGCCCCAAAAATAAAGAGAATCGGATTGATCTGGGTACACATTATCAGTTTTTTCCACATTTAAATATTGAACACCAAGCGCTCCCCCGAGCTTGAGTTTTGGTTGCGAAATCGTGATGCCACCCGTTTGAATACTTCTTATGAAAGAAAATTTTTCATACGCAGGGAAAAATAAAAAGTCTTCTGTATCCCAACCATGACGTTCAGCCGACCAAAAAGCCCCTAAATCAATGGATTTTTCCTTAAATGTAGGGATTGAGAAAAACACCGTTGCATGATGCCTAAAAGCAAAGCCATTATGAACCCCATAAGGCGATTCTAAAGGGAGTTGAGAAGATAGGGGCGTATAAGAAATGCCTAAATTAAAATAGGAGTTAACTCCAGGGCGAAACGCCTGCTGAAATTCTTGAAGCTGTCGATCACGAGTAATAGGCGCAGTCTTTACAATATCATCCACAGAAACAGGATCTGCAAATAGCCAAGATACATTTAAGAGAATAAAAAAGAGAAATGCTGGTTTTCTGAAAATCATACCAAAAATATACTTTCTTTTGACCTAAATTTTGAACACCCCTCTAAACCAACCCAGTTTTTTCATGAAGAGTCAAGCGTAATTTGTCCCACAGGGATCATTACCCAAAGGGTATCACTACCACAAGGGTATCACTCTCACAGCTCTGCATGGTTCCGACTAAAGCACTAGAAGTGCTAAGTCTCACGTAAAATGCTAAAGCATATAAGTGTTCGTGTTATTAATAATCAAATAGCGAAGACTTAAATAAAAAAACAACACCAATTAATTAAATAACAGTATTAATTTAGCAGACGGAAATGGCTATTATTGATGAGCTCGTTTGAAATGCAATTGCACGAAAATGAGAAGCCCTTCTAAACTAACACAGTTTTTTTCATGAAGAACCAGGCGTCATTTGTACCATAAAGGTATCACTTTCACTAAGAAGTAAACTTCTAAGTGTGCGTGTTCCTGGAAAGCAAATAGCGAAGGCTCGAATAAAAAAATAATGCCCTTCAACTAAATCATAATAGTGAATTATTAGACGAAAATGGATTTTACTTTAGAGCGACTCTTGTGTGGCACACAACGGAGCGAGAAAGTAAAACCATTTCCGTCAACAAGAGTAACATTGAGCTTTAGTGAAAAAACCATTTCCGTCAACAATGGTGTTATTCATAAAAAACGACATAAAGTCAACCAAGCGAAGAGATAACAGCCATTTCAATCAATAACAATGGTTTTGATATTAAATAAAGACGCAATGAAAAAACCATTCCCGTCTAAACCAACCCTGTTTTTTTAATGAAAAAACAAGCGTTAATTGAATTGGCCAATTCAATAGCGAAGTTTTGAATAAAAAAAATAACTCTATCCAATTAAATAACAATAGTTTCATAGCAGACGAAAATGGATTTTGCTTTAGAGCGACTCTTGTGTGGCACACAACGGAGCGAGAAAGTAAAACCATTTCCGTCAACAAGAGTAACATTGAGCTTTAGTGAAAAAAACATTACCGTCAACCATAGTATTATTGAGTTTTAATGAAAAAAATCATTTCAGCAAATCACAGTTGATTTACTGAAAAAACGAGATTCGTCATGAAAAAACCACCAGACGTAAACTTTGTAAAATAAAAGAACTTGTCTGTACTCATCATCTACTTTTTTCGTTTAAACATTAGAACAGAAGCGGGTTCCGTTCTTTTAGCCGAGAATATCGGTAAAAACAAAAGGAAAAATGATGACAATAGAAACTACTCAGAAATACCCTTACGCTAATTTGATGACAGATCTTACTTTCAAAAAGGCGTTTAACCCCGATA
>LIUM01000002.1 GCA_001462345.1 Fibrobacteria bacterium AD312
GAATTCTATTTATCCTTTGCAAGGCCTTTTTTTAACTTTTTTTCTTTTTTTTCTCTTTTTTTTTACCAATACACCTAATTCAACTACTTTTCAACTATAAATAACATCTTAAAAACAAGATATTAACAAATATGCCCCCTTTTAATCGTTTTTAAGCCTTTTCCTTATACATATATATTTTTATGAAAAAAACCGATGTTATAATAATGTTATAAATAAGACAAAAAAAGCGCCGTTATTATCTGACTTACTGATTGTTTTTTTGAGAGCCTAAAATAATGTCTTCCGCATTAGATTCGCCCATGGAAAGGTCTATTTTCTCTGCTTCGATTTGATGATTAAACCAAGTTAACTGACGCTTTGCAAAATGACGCGTTTCTTTTTGAATTAGATCAATGATTTCAGACAACGTTTTCTTATGATTTAAAACTTCTAACAACTCCTTATATCCTAGGCTTTGCCAAGCTGGGGCTGTTAAAGAGAACTTTGTCTGTAATAAAGACACTTCTTCCAGCCAACCGTCTTGAATCATCTGTTCTACGCGATGATTAATCCTTGCATACAAAGCGTCTCGCGGACGATCTAAGAAAAAAGTTTTTATAAAACCGAAGCCCCCTAAACGCTCTGTTCGGATAGAAGAAAGGCGTTCTCCCGTTTGCATATACACTTCTAGAACGCGCCTAATACGCTGTGCATCGTTTTCTGAAATACGCTCCATAGCAACAGGATCCACTTCTTGCGCTTTTGCATATAAAGATTGAAGACCATCTTGCTGTAATGATTCTTTTATCTGAGACTTGATCTTTTCTTCAATGGTTGGAATTAGAGGCAAACCTAAAATCAACGATTGCAAATATAAACCAGTGCCCCCAACGAGAATATAATTCTTCTCTGGATTAGCTTCTACAATTTGACGAACGTCTTTACAAAATTGACCCGCAGAATAGGAATTCTCAGGATTTAAGAAATGCACTAGATGATGAGGAACTCTTTTCAAATCCTCTTTTGTTGGTTGTGCTGTACCTATACAAAAATCTTTATAAAGCTGACGAGAGTCTACACATATAATTTCTGCCTTGCATTTTTCTGCAAGAGACAACGAAAGGTCTGTTTTACCAACGCCAGTGGCACCAACTAGAGCAAATTGAATAGGCATATTTGTATAATCTAGCTATATTTGAAATCCATGAATAAAATGAAACACATTATTGTTCTCTTTTGCATTACATTTTTATTGACTGCAATTGTTTATTTTTTTCCTCAAAAAGAAAAAGTTATATCTACGATTCCCTTTTTAAATAAAACGTCAACAGAAGTCGATAGCACCATTATTCCCCTAGATACTATTCCTTATATTCAAAAGCTTAAAGAAAGCCTTCCTTTAATCAAAGCCATCTATTCAGAAAAACGCCAAAAGCATATATGGACTCTAGGTAAAGGGAAAACGATCCCTGTTTATTTATTGCAAATTCAAAAACATATTCAGGCCCATCATGGTAAAATTATATCGATGGAAGAATTATTTCTTTCTAACACCTTTCAAGCCGCTTCGCTCGTCTTTACAAATTCTTTAGGAGACACCACATTCATGGAGCTCCAAATATCAGAAAATGTTTTTTCCAATAATATTTCTAAAATTGCCATTGCCTTTGAAATCAATGAACTATCAAATGAATTAATAACAAAGCTAAATGAATTAGATTTTTCTTACTCTATTCTAGTCACCCCCTTTAATCTATCTAATCCATTTTTTGATCAAATTAATCAACTGAAGAAAGCAGAAACTGTTTTATGGCTATACATGGAATCAGAAAAACTAAGAAGTTCTCATCATTCTAAAAATCCTATTCGAATTCACCATACTGAAGAAAAGATTGAAGAAATTATTGATTTAGCAAGCGAGAAATTCCCCAAAGCGAAGGGAATAGCCACTCGTTATGGCGAAAAAGCAGTAGAACACAGGAATCTATTAAACGCTATTTTTAAATCCCTTCAGGAAAAAAACTTTTGGTTCTTAGACCTTACTGAAAACAGAGCCTCTTTGGTCAATGAAATTTGTAAAAATCACCCCCTAAAATGCAAGCAGATCAGTCCTTATTCAGATAAGACAAGTACAATTGAAGATTATATATCCAAAAATCTTCGCTTGGCTTTAAGAACAGGAACCTCTTACATTATTTTACCTTTAACATTAAAAAACATAACTGAAATCGAACAATTATTAGAAAAAGCAGCCGCTCAAGGGACAGAAATAACTACGTTATCTAATGTCATTGCTGTTACAAAATAGGAGTACCTATGACTGTTAAATTAGGTGTCAACATAGATCATATCGCAACCATTCGTGAAGCTCGTAAAATAAGAGAACCAGATCCAGTAACTGCCGCTGTTCTCGCTGAGCTTGCAGGCTGTCATGGTATTACAGCTCATTTACGTGAAGACAAACGTCACATTCAAGATCGTGATATTCGTTTATTACGAGGAATTGTGACTACTCACCTAAATATGGAAATGGCTCCTTCTCAAGAAATGGTTCAATTTGCAATTGATGTACAGCCTGATATGGTGACATTAGTTCCTGAAAACAGACAAGAAATCACGACAGAAGGTGGCCTAAATGTGGCTGCAAAAACAGACGAACTCGCCCGTTTAATAATGACACTTAAGAACAATGATATCGCGGTCAGTGTTTTCATAGATCCAGAAACAGATCAAGTGAAAGCCTCTAGAAAGGTCGGAGCTGATTTTGTTGAATTTCACACAGGAAAATTTAGTGCCGCTTACGAAATAGGCAATGCACAAGATCTAAATCGAGAAATCTCAGCCATACAAGATATGACTGTTCTCGCAAGTAAATATGGTTTAAGAGCGAATGCTGGTCATGGTTTAAATTATCGAAACGTAGGCTATATTGCTTCTATTGAAGGAATCGAAGAATTAAACATAGGTCATAGCATTATTGGACGAGCAGCCCTAGTTGGGATGGAAAAAGCTGTTAAAGAAATGCTTGAAGCCATTCGTCGAGCAGAGCACTAAAACTTTAGTATGAATCAAGAAGCCCCCGCTGAGAACAGCGGGGGCTTCTTCGTTAAAAACAAGACTTTTTAATTAACCTTCTTCTAAAGCTTCTTTATATTCATCCACAGTGGCTATATACTCTTCAGTCATATCAGGGGCAGAATTTAAGTGAGCTAAAATAAGATCTAAATGTTCTTTCTCAAAAACAGTCTTTAATTGACGAGAAGCGCGGCCTTTATACTTCCATTCTTTAAGAAGTTCATCAGTTAAGATAAAACTGTTTTCTAATGCCACAAAACGCATATCACCATATACTGCCATATCCAGAGCTAATTGCATGCATTCAGGTTCATTCTCCGTTGGATTACTCATGTATTTTTGAATATGTCGAGTACGAACATCTTTTGTTTTGTCTATTCTCATATACCCCATAATCAAATACTTATTCTTAAAATCTGGATAAGTAACCCCTTCATAACGAGTACCAAATAAAATGTAACGACTTTTGTTTTTTAAAATCGAATTCAAATTCTTTACATTAGAACAACTAACAAAACCATATGTATTTGTTTCATAATTAGGTTCATAAAAGAACCCTTTCCCATTTTCATTAAGCTGATCACGAACGGGTACTGCAGACTGGTGGCTTGTTTCAACATAAAGCAAGGCACCGGTATTATTACCGCGATAATCCTGCCAACCATCAAGATTTATTTGTGTTTTAGGCATATCTTTTTCCAGTCAAATAGTTTATAGATAAAAAAATAAAGAGCGAACCTACGTATTAAGTTCGTTCCTAATATGCTCAAGATACATTATACCTACAAAAAAGTCAATGACTTAACAGAAATAGCCGTTTCTCCAAATAAAAAAGCCCCTTTTTTAAAAAATTCGACAGTATCGGTCGTTAAGAAGTTAGTCTTTCCCGACTTTTCAAGTTTAGAATCGACCTCTGGATGACGTTTTAAATAGTCTAGTGTTTTTTCAGCCACAATAGGGCCTTGAGAAATCAATTGTACCTTTTTTGGTAAAAATTCACGAATTTGATCTGCAATTAAAGGATAATGGGTACATCCCAATAAAACCGTATCTATATCAGGGTCTTTTTCTAATAGAGAATCCACATCTCTTTTAATAAAATAGCGAGCCCCTTCCGAATTCAATTCTCCATTTTCCACAAGATAAGCCCAAAGAGGACATGACTGTTGAGTAACCTTTAATTTTGGAAAAAAATGTTGAATTTCAATCAAATAACTTTCTGAATAAACAGTACCAGGAGTCGCAAAAATACCAATATGCCCCGTTTTCGAATAAAAGCCAATTTCTTCTGCAGTAGGGCGAATAATTCCTAGAACTCGGCCTGAATAAGATGATTTTATTAAGTCTTGCTGCTGTATCGTTCTTAATGCACGAGCCGAAGCTGTATTACATGCAATAATCACAAGAGGACACCCTTGTTCTAATAAATAGGATACTGATTGCCAAGTATAACGATGAATCGTTTCAAAACTTCTGGATCCATAAGGAGAGCGTGCATTGTCACCTAAATACAAGAAATCATTCTCTGGAAGTACCCGACGTAATTCGCGTAAAATGGTTAAGCCACCAAAACCAGAGTCAAAAACGCCAATCATAAAGCGTCTTCCATTTGTTTCCGTATTTTAGGCATTAAATACTCTCTTATTTTTATTTCACCTTGTTCTTTCTTTAATTCTAAAAGATCTAAAGGCTCAAGTATTCTTGCTGATACTTTACAAACTTTAGAATCTCGACGAGATTCCCATACAGCTCTTGTTCCATGAAGAACTACAGGCAAAAGTGTAGCATCTAAATCGTCTGCCATCCTAAAACCACCACTCTTAAATGGAAGTAATTTTCCGCTTTTGCCACGAGTCCCTTCAGGAAAAATAAAAACACAAGGAATCTCTTTTGATTCAAGAATTTCTTTTTTTATTTCAAGGCCAGCCCCTTTCTTATTTCTATTAATAAAAATGCAACCTATTTTTTTCATCCAAAAACCTAGAAAAGGAATGTACTTTAATTCTCGTTTTGCCAAAAAACCAACCGTACGAGATAATGCTAAAAAAACCACAGGAATATCTGCATACGATTGATGATTGCCTATCACAACCACTGGCCTAGACCAGTCTACTTTTCCTAACAAGGCTTGATCTTCTATAGTTAAATCGACTCGAAGAGATTTAATGCAATAGGCACCAAACGCTTGTATATGCAAATCAACCCATTGTTTAATTTTTTGGGGTTGTACTAGGCGTAGCACAGAAATTCTTAATACACCTACACCCATATAACACAAAATTTTTGTTAGAACAAATATACGAAATAAAAGTAATGGCATGATACTCTCCGGCAAAGGCTTTTCAAGGCATTTCAAAAATCTAGATTTTTTAAATGTCTCTAAACGGCCTTTCCAATGACGTTTAGTACAATATAATAAAACTAACATTGCCTCGGCTCTAGTCACCCCTACATAAAAAAGCCTACGCTCCTCTTTTATTTGTTTTTTTTGTTCTTTTCTTGAGCCCCGACAAGAGCCTGGAGTTAAATTTTCTGCTAACCCTGCATAAAAAACAACTGGATATTGTAATCCCTTGGAAGAATGCACTGTCTCTACATGAATACCCTTCACGTTCCCTTCTTCTTCATTTAATTGAAATAAAGGCAATTCATATTCTTTCAAAGCCTCTTCATAATAGATTCTTTGATGATTGTAACGTACAAGAATGGCAAATGAATCATAATCCAAATTATAATCGAGTCTCATCTCTTTAACGCACTGTACTATTTTATTCATTTCAAGTACAGGATTTTCACTTTCCCAAAATTCAGGTTTTCTGTTTTCCATAAAAAGAGCATCTTGTTTACAGTTTCCTGCTCTTAACACTTTTCGTAACATCACTGGCTTATCTGTAAAAATGCGATTTGCTAGATGTAAAATAGAAGGAGTCGATCGATAATTCCACTCTAAACGGATTAACGTACTTTCCTTAAAATCTTTTTGAAACCGAATAATGTTACCGATATCTGCTCCACGAAAGCCATAAATAGCTTGATCATCATCTCCAACGACAAATAGATTTTTACGATTCCCAAGCAAGGCAATAACTAATCTATACTGCGCAGGATTAATATCTTGATATTCATCTACTAAAAATTCAGTCCAACGACGACGCATTTCAGTTCTAAATTCGTTGTCATTTTCTAAAAGTCGAATCGCTAGATAAATCAAATCATCAAAAACCACATGACCGCTTGAAAAAATGGATTCTCTTACAGGAATTAATTCTTTTTCCAAACGATTCGATAAATCTAAAGAAAAAAGCTCTTCTCTAGAAACCGCCTTGGCTCCTAAACCAAAACGAACTAAATCACAGGCAAAATCACCCACATCGGATTCCACAGGAACAGGTATTTTTTTAAAACCTAAACGTTCATATCCAAAGGAATCTCCTACTTTTTCTTTTAATAAAAATAAAGCTAACGAATGAAATGTACACAATCGGACAAGAGCATCTGGAAATAAACGGCATACTCTTTCCTTCATTTCTAAAGCAGCCTTTGCTGTAAACGTTAATGACAAAATAGATTCTGGAGGAACCCCTAAAGCAATTCGATATTGAATCCTCTTTGTTAAAACAGATGTTTTCCCAGAACCAGCCCCCGCAAGAATCAATAGCTGAGCATTTTTCTCATGATCATGTAAAACGGCTTTTCTTTGGTCTGAATTTAAACCTTTTAAGATTTCTTCTATGTCCATAAAACGTTCCTTTTTTAAGGCTTATAAAAAACAAGCCTTCTTTTTAAACGTTTTTAGAGAGGAAAAGTTTAGTTGACTTTTTTTCGATCACACCAAAAGAAAAAGGCACCAAATAGACTGAGGAATAAACTCGCTATGTAAGCTAAAAGTTGGACTAGAACGGATTCTAAACCAGAAACTCCAGCTTTTGCAAAAAGAGATTGAGCCAGTAACTCTCGTGGCCCAAAACCACCAATAGAGATAGGAAGAGCGCTAATCACTGCAATCATAGGAATATAAAAGAAATACCAAGAGACAGCGATATCTAAACCAATCGCTAAACCGCAAAAGAAATGAACCAATACCCGAAGTATTTGAGTCAACGCAGATAATATGGTTATGTTTGTCCAAAGACGAATTTTTCTAAAATATTGAAATCGGGATTGCATGCGCAAAAAGCGATCTTGAACAGCATTAGGGAAAACATAGGAAGTCAATCGACTTAATAGTTTACTTAGTCTTTTACTAAATAGTGTCGCGAAAAATGCACAAAAGCCTAAAAAGACCCAAAGAGAAGGTAATAAAAAGACTCGTTGTTGTTCATCATAAACAAAAAACAACGCTCCCACACCAAGAGCGAGCGCATTTAAGAAAAACAAGCCAAATATTCGATCAAAAAAAGTCGCCGTTAAACCAGCCCCTACAGAATCCTGTCCTCCCTGTACCCGAATATCATAAACTTTTTTAAAATCACCACCGACATTTCCTGGCATGAAATTGTTAAAGAATAGGCCAACAAAATAAAGTTTTAGCAAACGACCATAAGAAAGATTCACATTTTGTTTTTCTAAAAGGATTTTCCATTGCATACACCCTGTTAGATTAGATAAGCCTAGACAAATAAGAGCGACAGCCAAAGGCCAAAGAGTCATTTGTGAAAATAGTTGAAAAAGATCTCCAGAATCCCAACCTGGCGTATGCGTAATATTGGAATAGACAAAATAAGCAGGAACAATAGTAACTACTAATTTAAGTGCAAAAATTAATGTGGATTTTAACCTTTGATTCATTTTGAAGATGCCACCCGCCACTCTAGCATTTTTAATGTTTCCTCTGCTGCTTTTTCCCAAGTAAATTCAGCCGCATGCTTTTGCGCCTCTAATTCTAATGACTCGCGACGCACAGAATCAGTATAAAATAATTCCATCGCTTTTGCACATAAAGAAGCGTTTTTTACAGGAAACAAAATCCCTGTTTTTTGATCTATCACGCTATCAACCAAACCAGGTACAGCAGAAGCAATGGTGGCTGTTTTACATTCACCAGCTTCAATCACTGTAAGCCCCCAGCCTTCTTTATAGCTAGTCTGTAAAAGGCCTATCGCTTCCACAAGAAGGGTACGTTTCTTTTCTCCCGAAACAAATCCTTCCAAAATCACTTTACCACTAAGACCATATCGTTTGATAATATCTGGCATTTTCTTGAAGAGTGGACCACCACCTGCAATTCGAAGTTTTACTTCAGGATACTTTTTGGAAAAAATTTGAAATGCTTCTAATGCAGTATAAATTCCTTTATAGCGGTGCAAACGAGAAAGCCACAAAAAATAGTCGCCTTTTTTTGAAGGCAAAGAAACATTAGAAGGAAGGCCATCAGCCCCGTTATACACGAGATTGATTTGTGAAGAAGGAATTCCTAATTCTTCTAATTCTTTTTGAGTACTTGGACTCACCACAAGAAAATGACTTTTTTTATAAAACAAAGGAATCATTTTTTCAAAAAGCCACACCCCAAAAGCCACAGGGAAAAACGCCTCTGAAAAAATGGAGCTTTTCCATAAATGATGGATTTGAATGATGTGCGGTTTTTTAGAAAGTTGTGGCGTAAATAAAGGCAATTTATTTAGGTCTTCATAAATCACATCAAAATGATATTTTTGATCTAATGAGTTAAAAGCTTTTGCATAATTCAACTGAAATAAAAGATCGGATCCTGAACGAACCACTTCTATTCCATCTACAATCTCATAAGATGGAGCTCCAGGGAACGATGTAGTAAAAAGAACCACCTGATGCCCTTTTTCTACAATACGAGAAAAAATGCAATGCAAATGCTTCTCCGCCCCACCCGAAGCGGGGTGTTTTCGATCCCGATAATTCACCACTAATATTTTCATCTGTAAATTTTATTTTTTCCCTAAAACACCAATACTCAATTGAGTATAATGCATGAATGGCACAGTATCTAAAGCATCTAGAATTTGATCTTTCATTTTTTGATAAGCCGTTCCAGCAAAAGGATATTTAGGCAATTCCACATTGAATCGGAAACATAATTCTCTACACAAACGATAAAAAAGATTAGGACGCATCCAATCTCCATACGCATAAGTAATACTAAACCCGGCTTGGTTCATTAAGCCTTTTAACTGTGGCATCGTATACTGCGTTTCCCAACCAGCAAACCACTTATCAAAAGCAATCAAAATATGTTTCATTACTGTATATGGATGTATCGTCTGAGGCACATCACAAAGGCAATGTCCCCCTTTCTTTAATATGCGATAATTTTCTCGCAGCAACGCTACAGGATCCTTAAAATGCTCCGCTAATCCTTGATGGAAAACCAAATCAAATGTATTATCTGGAAAAGGGGAAGCAAATGCATCTCCACGAATCAAATGAATTTGATCATAGAGACCTTCTTTAATACGCAAAGAATTAATGATTTTCAAACTATTTTCAGCAAAATCCAAAACATAAACTTCAGCGCCTCGGCGAGCAAGTTCCACACTATCTCTTCCTGTTCCCGCTCCCACTTCAAGAATTTTCATGCCTTCTAAATTAAAATGCTTTTCTATCGATTTAAAAACCGAAGGAGAAGACGGGTAAACTTTATCCATATCGTTTTTTTGCTGCCAAAAACGATTCCAAACCGATTGTGTAGGCTCTTTAATTGTCATAAACGCAAATATACGAATTCAATAAAAAAGAGATATTAAGCCATTCTATTTTCTTACATTTTTAATACCATAGTCATTTTTATATGACTAAGTCATGCATTAATGACTACATTATGATATTTAAAACGTGTTTTTTTTGATGACAATTATTATTTTACACATTTGGCACACTCCTTGCTGATTAAAAAAGCGATATTAAAGACTGGATAAAAGGATTTTAAAGCATGCATATAGATTCTACTGATACTACCCTCAAACGTTATCTTGAAGACATTAGAAAAACAGCACCTCTTTCTAGAGAAGAAGAACAAATTCTATTTCAAAAAGCGAAAGAAGGTGATAAAATTGCACGAAAAAAATTGATTTCAGCGAACATGCGCTTTGTTCTAAAAGTAGCCATTCAATACCGCGGTTGCCCTATTCCTCTTCCAGATCTTGTTAGTGAAGGCGCCATGGGCCTTGTTCGTGCCATTGAATCTTTTGAACACACTCGTGGCTTAAAATTCATTAGTTATGGTGTTTGGTGGATCAAAGCCTATATTACTAGAGCCATTAATGAGCAAGGTAATTTAATTCGTCTTCCTGCAAACCAACACTTACGCGTACGTAAAGCCTTGCATGAACAATCTCGCGGAAAAGAAATCAATGAAGAAATTCGTGAATTGATTCAAATTGGGCAAAGAGGTGTTTCTTTCGATAGCCCTCTAAAAGCAGATTCTAAAGCAACATATGCCGAAGTTCTTGCTGATAATACAGCCACAAATCCAGAAGCCGATTCAGAAATTCAAAGCGTTGAAGCTCTTGCAAGAGACCTCATGGAGCAACTCCCAGAAAGAGAAGCAAAAGTGATTACTGGTATTTTTGGTATTAATCAAGAAGCCCCTCAAACACTTAGAGAAGTGGGCGAATCAATGAATATTTCTCATGAACGTGTACGCCAACTTCGAGATCAAGCCCTTAGAAGAATTCGTAAATACAATAGCCGCGAATTCCTTCAAGAAAAGAAAGATGCTTTCTTAGCGGCAATCAATAAATAAAACTTTATGAATAAAAAAAGAACCCCGATTGGGGTTCTTTTTTTTTAGATGTTATTCATTGAGAGGCACCGTCCCTTTTTTACTGCGACGAACACCCCACTTATCAATGACTTCTTCTTCCACTGTTTTGTTTTCATATCGAGCCACGAGCTTAAATTGAACTAGATAAACTCCAGCTCCAACAAAGCGGCCAGCTCTATCTTTGAAATTCCAGTTGACAAAGAGTTTTTGATCCGTATTCAAACAGTTGCCACCGAATTTAGGACTATTACATGCAACACTTATTGTTGTGTCATTCACATATTGACCAACATGATCAAAGTACCTAACACTGAACGAAAGCATCACTTTCGCTGGATCTAATGAATCTAAAACGGAAGAGTCATATTCTCCATTGGCATCCACTTGAGCGGCGTCTACTAATTGAGGCACAAAGCGTTGACCTAATTCGACTAAATGCCCAAGAACACCTTTTTTCTCCAGATCTTCTTTTCGAGTCGTATTTGGTAAATAGCTCAATGACACAGAACTTAATTCACGAAGAGTTTCATCTTCCGAATTTAAGGAACCCATGTTCACAGAGTGAACTAATTGATTTAAGAATCCAGAAATTACTACTGGAGAAGGTAATTCACCAGCAATATTGCCTGCATTATCTTGGATTGATCCTTTATTTCCAGGAACCATCATGAGAGAATCTCCAGGAAGAATAGAATTAAACCCTGAATTCAAAACTAACTTAGCAGTGAGCCCATCATTTGACCATTCTATTCTGGATGGAATTAAGTCAATCGTATCATTTCCATGTATGTAAGAGAAGTAATCTTTGCCATCAATCTTAGATTTGTTCACTACCTCTGAGAATTGAACAATTAACGTATCTACACCACTTCCATACCGTAGGTTAGCCCCTTTAATGACTGGAGACATTTTATCTCTAATAATGGTATTATTTTCACCAACAAAGGTATAACCCATCACATCATAGTAGGTATAAATAGTGGCTTGCGGCATTTCATCACTAATACTGGTGAGACCTGTTGTTAACTTAATATCCGATTGCACATTCCAGATCACTCGAGTAGGATCTTTTGGATCTATTTCTAAGCTTGCTGGTTGAGCTTGCAATTGAATTAACATGCCTCTAAAACTATACCAAGGGAATGACATATAAAGCTTCTGCATATCCTTTTGAGATATGGTATCGGCAAATACAGTTACAATTTGATCAAGAATACCATCGCCATCAGTATCATAATATTCCACATATTGAGCACTAGGCAAACGATCGGTTACTTTTACAACAATTTGGCGACTATATTCATCGGATGTCATATATGGTAAATTAGTGAACGAGATATTTGGATATAAAGATACGCTATCTCGATCCGCTCCTCTTAAGCCAAGAGAATCTCCTGTAATCACGATGAGGTTTTTAGTAGGCATTGAAATAGAGCTCACCTGATCTAAATCAAATCCATTTTTATTTAACATGACTATAAAGTCAGCCTGTGAAACATCTGCTGGCAATAAGTCTATGTTGAACTCAATAAACAAGGAGTCTTGACCAGAATCATTTCGAATAGCATAAGCTTGCTTAATTACATGACCGCCTACTTCTACAAGAGAGGCTTCTCGTTTATAAGAAGTACCTGTTTCTGAATCCGTATAGGTGAGAATGGCATAAGCATCTTTCGGGAAATTCTCAGGGAAAACTAAACTAGTCACATCTGCAGTAATGCGATCCTTATTCAAATTAGGAACAGAAGTGACTTCTAAAGTATCTCCATTGATCACAATTGACATTGCAGTGACAGTCATTTTTGAAGGTAATGGTTCTGTGAGAACCACCTCGACCATATCTAGTTTTCCATCTCCTTCAGAATCTTTAATAAAGCCAACTAAAGCATCTGGGATAGGGTCTATAAAATTAAAGCCATCAAAAATAACCGTTTCCCCTAATTCGTTTTGAATATATATCTGACCGCCATTTACAACAGAGTCACTAGTGACATATATTTTTACATCTCCACCTGAAGAAACGACAGTGGTTTTGGTGGATGGATCGCTTGCTTTATTAGGATCCACCAATTGAACACCACCAACACCTGTAATAAAGATGGAATCTCCTGCACCTACACCCAAATATTCAAGCAACTTCTCTGCAGAGATAGTCACCTCTATTACTTGCCCCACATTAACGGGTTCTTTATCAGAGCCATTGTTCACACCAAAGCCATCTAAAGAAATACCTGGTGTAGTCAAATCATAGACATTACCACCAATGGTAATCGTTCCAGGTGTACCAGGTTCTGCGTCCACTGGATTTAATACAGTACCGCCAACAACAATCGAGTCTCCTTTTTCTCTCTTATCATCACTAGGATAAGGGAGAGGATCGTCGTCATCATCAAGATCAAAATCATCAAATCCAGTATATTGCTTACTAGAAGAACTAGAGAGGTCTGTATCATCTCCAGAACCAGAACCATTTCCAGAACTTGAAGAACTACTTAAATCATCTCCAGAACCAGAACCATTTCCAGAACTTGAAGAACTACTTAAATCATCACCAGTTCCAGAACCACCTGATGAGCTACTTGTGCCTGTGCCACCTGAAGAACTACTTGTTCCTGGGACACCTGAAGAACTACTTGTTCCTGGGATACCTGAAGAACTACTTGTTCCTGGGATACCTGAAGAACTGCTTGTTCCTGGGACACCTGAAGAACTACTTGTTCCTGGGATACCTGAAGAGCTGCTTGTGCCTGTGCCACCTGATGAGCTACTTGTGCCTGTGCCGCCTGATGAGCTACTTGTGCCTGTGCCACCTGATGAGCTACTACTTGTCACACTACTAGAAGATGATAATACAGCATGACTACTTGAACTATAGTTACGGCTACTACTGGAGTAATCTTCATCTGTGCCCGTAGAGGCGTTATGCCTTGAAGAACCCACTCCAGAAAGAGGAGCCACATCATCCAAATAATTATCAAGCCATTGCATATGGATATGGACATTGTCATTAATGTACTTGTTTGGATTAGAGGTATAATCGATAAAAATCAAATGGCCTGTATTACTTGCCACAAATAAGTGTCCTAAACCATCTACAGTACCCTGATCCAAGCGCCAACCCACATAACCATTATCATTGGTTCTAGGCTCTGTTAAATTTTCAAGGGATTCAATAAAAAAGTACTGACGTAAATCAATCGTAGCCACCACTTTTCTAGTTCTTGGGTCAATTTGAACGATTTTTGATCCACCAAAAACAAAGATTGTCTTTGAATAAGTATCATACGTACCACCATGAGCACCTTCTAATGAATCAATTAAGATACTTGTTTGAATGGTATCAATGGCACTACCCTTTGCCCCTTGAGGAATCGTATCGGAGAACATGCCAAAATGTGCTTTTGCCCTAGCTGCTTTTTGTTGTGCATCACTACACAAAGTTCCTGAGCTACTTGCCTCACAACCACCGCCAAAATAATCAGAATAAGTGTAAAAAGCCGTACCATCTTCATCCCAGATAATCGTAGATAATCTGTCTGCTTTAAAACGAGTGTTTGGTACTTTTTGTTTTAATCCAACCTGTTTAGCATCACGTAAACTAGAATTTGCTGGATCCGTCACAGTCCTATAAGAAGCAAGAGTTCCTGGAATACCAGCACCCCATAACACTTCATTGGTTGGATCCATCATCAAATGATAGTTTCCTGTCCTATCTCCCGTATTATTTCCTGTAACTGTTTTCACAAGACATTTATTACCTGGGCCTACCGTTTTGTTGACTTTATGAATTTTAGATCCTTGCGCAGCAATTAATAAATCGTTATCTGGATGATGCACAATACCATCGGCACCAACAAGACCATCTGTCGTTTTACACAAAGTGACCTTATTTGATAGCTGCAAATAGCCATTGCCATCATAATAATAATCCACACTTTTTACACGATTTTCTTTACTATAAAGCGTATAATAAAGAGTTGCAGACGTTGGATTAGATGGGTACAACGTACCAACCTGCTGAATCCAAATACCAGTTCCTGCTGAATAAGGAGGATCTATTGTTTGAGCTTGAGCTCCAAAGGAAATGAGCAGAAGGCTCATCAATATAAATTTTAATTGCTTTTTCATTTTTTTTATCCTCCAACACCTTATTCTAAACTTAAACCATCTTTTCCAGATTTAATACCCCAATTAAAGATACGATACGTTTCATAGGATTCTTTAGCACCATATACTTTAATCTGAAACTTTGCAACATAGATACCAACACCAACTTTACGCCCTTCTTCAGAACGCATATTCCAACGTAAATAAAGTCGATTTTGGTTTTCAAAACAGTTTCCACCAAAAGAGTCATCATCACATTTAATTTCACCTTTAGCACTTGCAACATAAGCACCAAGATTAGTGTACACATATAATTCCCAATATAAACCAGCACTATGAAGATCTAATTCCTCTTTCGCCGAATCGCCTAAAATAGTAGAGAAGGCAACATCTAACATAACACCTAGAGACTTGCCCATTTCTTCTTTCACAGAAGTTCCTGGAGGGAAAAAGCGTTCTGTAAAAGGAGCTTTATCTGCAAGTAATACGGCACGCTCTAAACTGACTAAAGATGCCGATTCCATTACAACACGTGGATCACCTTTAATCATAACAACAGGAGATGTTTCAGAGACCGTATTTCCAGCAAGATCCAAAATACCATCTTTTACTTTTGCAAGACGTAGTGAATCTCCTGGGTTTGCACGATCAAATAGAGTTGTTCCCTGAGAAATAAATAAAGTTAATGTTTTATGATCTTCGCTCCAATGTGCATTTGCAAGATCGGTATTATCCCATTCGCCATCTATACCAAAAGAAATAAAACCATCTACTGATTTGATTTTTTCATAATCAATCGCTTCTGAAAATTCAATCACCAATTGATCTGGAAATACAGATCTCTTTGATTCTGGGTTTAAGAATGTCGATTTAATAATTGGAGCCATTCGGTCATTCATATCAAAGTAATCAATTTCTGTATGGTCTTTTCCATCCACAGTAATCTTTGAAATCCTAGCCGCATAACCATATTCTTCTCCCTTCACAGAATAGGAAGAATCAATAGAAGTTAAGTTTTTCATGATCCCATAATCCTTAGGATCAATCGTATAGCCTACCACTAGACCATCTGAAGAAAGAGAAAGATCCTTTGGATCTGGCTTTATTTCTATTACTTTGCCTGTAGAATCTAGCCAATAAAAACGGAAGTCCATTGAATCCAATTGTTCTCTTGTAATAGGACTTTCAAAACCAACGGACATGCTATCCATTTGCCCGTCATCATTTCGATCATAGAAACCATTGTTTTCATTACTGATATAAGTACGCCCAGCATCTGTAACAATCACTTTACGATTAAATCCTGTTTTATTTCCATCAAGAGCGATAATTCCTCCAGGAATCGAAATCGAAATCGAATCTCCTTTTGCAATCGATCCTTTTTCTACAGCAAAACGCCATAATTCACCCTCTTTTTCTATTGCTTTTACAAAAACTAAATCGCCATTAATGTAGAAGGCATCTCCTTCTTCAAATTCTGGGTCAATGTCTTTGTTAAAACGAACCACCAATGTGTCATCTACCTCTTCTGAACCTTTAATTAAAGAAGCGGTTCTAATAGCAGCTCCAATTCGATCTTGAATATCAGCTTCAAGAGTAGCCTTTGCTTCACCTGCTTTTGCTTCTACTCCCACTCTTAAAATTCCTTGACCAGAATCTTTTGGGTAAGTTGTTTCTACATCAACCAATTGCAATATTCCATTCGCTTCATTATAAAGATAATCGCCACCGAAAGAAACAAAAGACTCCCCATCAGGCCAGCTATATTCTGTTTTACCTGAAGCCATTGAAACGGCTTCTGTATTACCAGAGAACCAAGCAGCAATACTATCACCAATACCATCCCCATCAGAATCAAAAATAGCAGCACTATCTAAAGTAGGCATTCTAGGATTTATAAAAGATAAAGTACCAGGAAAAACCTCTGAAACAAGAAATGAATTATAGCCATCGGTAGTGTCTCTAGGATAACCCTGTACAGTAAAATCAGCACCATCTACAGACTTATTTGCTTTTACAATAAAAGAGCCTATTCCTTTCTCTGTTTTTAGAAGAACTGTAGAATCATTAATATTCAAAGACTCGCCTTTATCATTATAAAAGCTCAAAACCGAAGAAGAGGGAACATGAATAAAAAAATCTTTTGAAATGGTAGTATCTGTTTTACCAGAATCAGGACCAATAGGAACGACGGCACGTATTCCTATTTCTATTTCACTACCAACATCACCACTTAAAACAGTTTCTTTTGTGATTGGCTCGCCATCTTCATCAATATACTCTAGTTCAGGAGCATAAAAGTTATACACTCGAACAATATTAGCATCGCTACCATTAGCTAATAAAGCAGTCCCTACAGGTGAATTATAGGTAGGGTAAGCCGCAACCACACACAAGGTAACAAGGCTATCTGGCCCCGAATTCACCGCATGGTTATTTTTCGTTAATAGAGAATCAGGATTATTACATTTGCTTAATGAAACCTGAAGAGAATCTTTAGGATACAATGCGTTTGATGATTCTACGGTAGGATGAAAAACATAAAAATCTTTATTTGGCAAAGCATTTTTTCGGATAAGATCTTTTCCCTCTTCAACGACAAAAAGATTAATTCCTCTATTATCATCTACCGCCACATAAATGCAGCGAGGGTCATATGTTACGCCATCAGGATCAATGCAATTGATTTTTTCAGCAGCAAAAAGACTAGAAACGCATAAAAACGCAAATATGCTTATTACAATATGAAATGATATTTTTGTTGAAAAACTCATTTTTGCAACCTTGACAAAATTCTTACAAAAAGCATCCATTTTACTGATAATCTTAAAATAACTTTAATAACCACTAAACCGACATGATGATATTCACATCGTTTTGTTTCCCTTGAAAAATAACCTATTTTTGAAGACAAATTTCTTTTTTTTGCTTTTTAGAACAAAAAATAAGACTATTTGTGTTCTCTTCTTCTAACTTGGAATATTTTATCTTAAAAAATCTTGTATAATAGAATCCATATAGACCCAACCACGTCCATGCAAATGCACGTGATCACCAACACGAACAAGCATTTTTTGATTTTCCCAATGCTGAATAGCCTCTTGTGGAATCGGTATGGATTCCAATTCCAACGTTTTCAAATTTAGTCCCTGAGACGTTCTCAAGGAGAGCCAAATTTTTTCTATCAAACGCTCTTCTTTGCCAATTGGGTCTAGGCTTAAACTGGATTCAGGGCAACCTTCTAAAACCCATTGCCGCCATGGAGCGAATTTTTCTGGCGCATGGAAACGAACAGAACCCACAAAACTATGTGCCCCTGGACCAAATCCCAAATAGGAGCCGCCATTCCAATAATTTTTATTGTGTAGACTTTGTTTTTCTGGCTTTGCAAAATTAGAAACTTCATAACGATCAAATCCAGCTTTAGAAAGTAATTCAACGCCACCTAAATACATGGGTTCGTAAACCGATTCATCTACAAAATCGCTTCCTCGTTCAATTCTTTTCCCTAAAACAGTCATTGGAGCAATATTTAACCCATAAAAACTTATATGATCCACGTTTTGCTCGCTTATAAAACGGACATCCGAAAGAAACGTTTCTATCGTTTGACCAGGCAAATTAAACATTAAATCACCACTAATACTTATGCCATAGGAATTGTATTTCAATAACGTTTGTAATGCCTTTATTGCTGTTTCTACATCATGAGACCGACCTATTCTTTTTAATAAATCATCATGAAATGTTTGAATTCCTAAACTAAACCGATTCACTCCATGCTGAATTGCATTTTCTATTCGATCTTCAAAACACGATTCTGGATTTACTTCCATAGAAAATTCAAGCAATGAAGAAAAGTAAATTCCTTGTTTTTTTAAGATATCAAAAACTTTATTTTGCTGTTGAGTATTAAGAATGGAAGGAGTGCCTCCACCCCAGTAAATCGTCTCCGTATGGTGAGCAAACTCAGGATAACGCTTCAGCATTATCTCCATTTCTATTTTCAATAAACTTAAATATTCTTCATAAAGTCTTTCTGGTGCAGAAAGAACTGAAAAGTCACAGTAATGGCAAACTTTTGCGCAAAATGGTGTATGGATATAAATACTTTGCATTTTTTTAATTAAAAATAACTCTATATTTAACTAATAAGACCACTTTTTAAATTGTAGATATATATTGATTTTGTGAAAAAACTTAACATTGTTAAAATCAAAATGCTTTTAACCGGACGTCTTTCACTCGTTCTGTTTTTGTTTTTGTCATTTTTAGCCCTTTTTTTTGGATCCACGTTGCTTTTGGGAGAGTCTTATAAAGATATTTTTATCGTTATTATGATTTGGTCTCTTCCATTATTTTTACATTAACCTTATTATGATGACTCGTTTAACGGCAAGAAAATTTAAAGCCATATGTTTTTACTTATTCAGTTGGATTTTTTTCTGCCTGTTATTTGCCTTCTTTATTTCTTACCTCCATGTAGATAGAAACGGCACTTTTTCATTTTTATTTATTTTCCAATTTGCTCTTCTCATGGGACTATCCCATGGCATCTATGATGTCGTTGTTCTTGAAGATGATCGTGATCATCGCCCCATTTGGGGGGCTCTTCTCATTCGAACGTCTTATTTCTTCTTAGCCATCTTATGTAATATTTCTATTTGCGTTTTTATCTGGAGTGTTTACAGTACAGGAGAAATGATTAGTGAAGAAAGTTTCTTTCTCTTACGCAAATTATTTAAGGATTCTTCCCTCCATCTATTTATGATTTATTGTTTTTTAATGGGGTATTTAATCACTTTTGTTCGTTCTGTTCATAAAAAATTTGGGACTCGTGTTTTTATCAATACCATTCTTGGAAAATATCAAGAACCCTCTGAAGAAGAACGTATTTTTATGCTTATTGATTTGCGCAATTCAACCACTTTAGCGGAAGACCTTGGACATTATAAATACAGTAATTTTTTAAGAGATTATTATCGATTTGTTTCTAACTGCTGTGAAGAGAATCGAGGGGAAATTTATCAAATTGCTGGTGATGGCGCTTATTTGACTTGGCCATTAAAATCATGCTTAAAAAGCCCTAGACCCATGCTTTGTTTTTATGATCTTCAAATATGTCTAGAAAAAACACAAAAAACCTTCTTAAAAAAATATGGTGTTGCTCCCGCCTTTAAGGCCGCTGTACATTGTGGAAAAGTGATTGTTTCAGAAGTCGGTAATTTTGGAAGTGAAATAGCCTACCATGGAGACGTTCTTAATACCACCTCTAGATTAGAAACTCTTTGTGCTAAAATTGGGCAAGAATTTGTGGCCTCTGAGGATTTCATCAATAAAATGCCCCTAATCAAAATGTTCTACCCCCAAAAGCAAGGTTTTTTTGAATTAAAGGGCAAAAAAAAGACAATTTCTGTATATAGTTTGCATTTTTCCCTTGACAAAGAAAATCCATTAAACTAACTTTGTTCACACTTAATTACGCGGGAATAGCTCAGCTGGTAGAGCATAACCTTGCCAAGGTTAGGGTCGAGGGTTCGAATCTCTTTTCCCGCTCTAATTATAAGAAAGGTCATCTTAATGATGACCTTTCTCTTTTTTTATATGCTTTAAAACGACTGCAAAACTTCTTTAAATACTGTTTAAATTACCTCTAAAAAAGCTTTGCACAGATGTAAACACTGTCATTCGACAATGGAAACACGAACACTTAGTAGTTTTACGTGAGACTTAGCATTTCTTACGTGAAACTTAGCGGTTCACCGCTGTAGTTGAACCATGCATAGCTAGTTTAGCGAGAAACACGTACACTTGCGCTTCAGCGCTTAGTAAGAGTGATACCCTTGTGGTAGTGGTACCTTTACGGTAAAAATGAACTCTTGCCTCTGCATGAAAAATAACCTTTGAAAGAGGGAACAGCCATTTTCAAACAATGCATCGCCCACGAAAACACACTGTTTTCCATTATTACAAACCAATCCCTTGCCGTCATTGCAAGCGAAGCAAACCATTTTTTGAAAATAATTAACGTGCTAAATAAATATCATAAAAAAGCTTGCATTTTATAACCGAATGGCACCTTCAAAATGAATTGTAATCATTCTTAAAGGTGATATTTACTCAAAAGGCTTACGACAACATTTATTTTACAAAATCAAATCCTTTTTCAACACTACATTTCCTCAAGACGCTTCCCTTTTGTTTCTTTTACAAAAGAAAGGACAAAGAAAATCGATAATATGGCAAAAAAGGTGTAGAGTCCGTAAGCCGCAAATAAACCAAATCCAGCAAGAAGCATAGGGAAAGTCATAGTCACAATAAAATTTGCCACCCATTGAGCGGATGCCGCCGTAGAAATGGCCGCCCCACGTATTTTATTATTAAACATCTCACCTAATAAAACCCATACGGTTGGGCCCCAAGAAACCCCAAAACAGAATATATAAAGATGAGCTGCCACTAAAGCAAGCGTCGCTTGAAATGGACTCATACTGATTTCTCCCCCACTTGACTGAGTGAGAGTGAAGAGTATCGTTAACACGCCAAGAGTCAACGTCATTCCGATTGAACCACCTAAAAGTAAAGGTTTCCGACCCACTTTATCTATAAGAGCTATAGCCACAAGAGTTGAAACAATATTGATTGTTCCTGAAAGTACATTGATTAGTAGTGCATTTGACTCTGTAAATCCTGCGGTTTGCCATAGAACAGAACCATAATAAAAGACAACGTTAATCCCTACAAATTGTTGAAATAAACTTAAAGAGATCCCTATCCAAACGATAGGTAAGATTTTTCCATTTAAGAAAATGTCTGTGATTCTTGGTTTATGTTCTCGCTGTAGACTTTCACTGATTTCTTTTAAGGTGCTATCTATTTCTTTCAAAGAAAGAAGACGTGTTAAAATCTCTCGAGCTTGAGGTTCCTTTTTGATAGCTACTAAATAACGAGGAGACTCAGGGATAAAAAAGACTAATACTACAAAAATAACAGATGGAACTATTTCACTCCAAAACATCCAAGACCATGCTGGTATTTCAAAAAGAAAAATAGCCGAAGCCCCTCCTGCAGAACTTGCTATGGCATAATTGACAAGAAAAGCTGAAAAAATACCAACGACAATAGCAAGTTGTTGTAAAGAAGCCAACCTCCCACGAATAGAAGCTGGCGCAATTTCTGAGATGTACGTCGGAGCTAATACACTAGCTGCTCCAACGGCAAAACCTCCTATTAAACGATAAACGATAAATTCAAAGGATCCTGAAGAAATGCCGGAGCCAAAAGCACTAATTAAAAATAAAATACCCGTCGCAAACATAACAGGCTTTCGACCTAAGCGATCGGCTAGATTCCCTGCAAAGAATGCTCCCACGGCACACCCAAGAAGCATGGAGGCAACAGAAAATCCCGACGTGACGGAAGAGGAACCAAAAGCATCTTGAATAGCACTCACGGTACCATTGATTACAGCACTATCGTAACCAAAAAGAAATCCGCCAATAGCTGCGACGGCACTTAAAAAAAGTGAGTATAAAAGAGGCTGTTGTTGTTGTTTCATAATACTCCTTAAAATGTGTATTCATTTTAATTGTTTAGTTAAAGGAAAAATTCTTATAATGGACTGCTAAGCCATTTTATTAAATTCCTCTAAAAAAGATATGATTTAAAAAAAGGAGCTGCCAGTTTTAATCTAAAAAAAGACAGTAACACTTAAGACGTGATTCCCCTCTAAAGCAGGCCTTGATTGATAAGCATAATCAATCGAGAAAAGATCAAAACAAATTCCAATACCACCACTTACGCCGCTTTCTGTATCTGGGCGTAGAGAGTAACCTCCACGTAATACAAGTACTTTTTTATAGTTAAGCTCTCCGCCAAAAAGCCATTGCATTTCGGTATCAGCACGGCGATAGAGATCGGCATAAGCAAAAAAATCAAATAAAGAAGCAATAGGTAATTTGGCAGAGACCCCTGCTTGGAGAGCTGTTGGAGGAGATTCTTCTTCAGTTTGATATGGAGAAACATAACCAACATTTGTTAGAACAGCACCAAACGAAAAATATTTATTTAAGAGAAAGGAGCCTCCGATATCACCCAAAATAGCAAGGGCTGTTTCATCTTCTATCGTTTGTGAAGCCACTCTCAAAGTAGTAGCCCAGTTGAAAATAGAGAATCGATTCGAGACACCTACTTGAGCTGCCCATGAAAAAGCACCATAGCTTGATGTTTTAAAGCCCTCATCATCTCGCCCCTCTATTTCTCCATAGCCTAAAAATTCAAGTGCAGCAGAAACGTTGATACTTTCAAGAGGAAGACCATAATAGATCGATGTTAAATTAGCTCCAACAGCTTCAGAATAAATAACTTCATTGATGCCTATGGCACTTTGAGTTACAGTAGTTGTAGCGAGGGGATTTCGTGAGACTTCCGAAATCCCTGCAGGCATCACTATGCCTGCCCCCGCGATCGCTGCCGATCGCGGCGACACCGAAGTGGATAAGAATTTCATGGTGGTTCCACCAGGGTCTACATCCCAGTATTGCCCAGCCAAGGAATAAGTAGCTAAAAAAGAAAAGGCTAGCAAAGCATTACTTATACGCATTAGAGTTCCTCAAAAAAAACTTTATTCGAAATAAAAAAGCGAGCGTCATCGATTGTATAAACAAGACGAGACGAAAATAATTCGAAATTCATTTTTTTTATTACTGACTTTTTAGAAAAGGTCATTATTAAAAACCTAGTTTTCCATTAGCATTTACCCATTCAGACATTAGCGCTAAGCATTTTGCTAATAATTCTTTGGATCGTTCTGCAGAAGCCGTCTCCACATAGCATCTAAACTCTGGAGCATTACCACTTGGACGCAAATGAATCACCTCTTCTGAATCAAAAACCATACGATAACCATCGGTTTCATCTATAGAAATTAACTTGCCTGAGAATTTTCCAAACAAAGATTCCCCAAGATTTTTGCCTTTTATCTTTTCAAGAATCTGCCGACTTCTTTCGGTTGGGAATTCTTTTAAACGATCGCTTGAAGTATAACGCTTTGGTAAATGCCTTAAAAGATCAGATACATTTTGACGATGCGCGCGAGCCTCTGCTAAAACGGCAATGACAGGAAGTAAGGCATCTCTTGTAGGAAGTGCATTTAGAACACGGCCTTCTTTTTCGATTGAAGTAGCAAGTAAAAAGCCTCCATTCGCCTCGTAGCCAGCAACAGTTTTACCCTTTTCACATAGGCTTTCCATTCCAGCAATAACATAAGGGCTTCCAATTCTCGTCCGACTTATTTTTTCAAAGGCTTCACATTTTTCTAATGCCGTATTACAACTAACAGGAGTCGCTACACGATTGATTCCTAAAGCCTTTGCTGCTAATATTCCAAGAACATCTCCTCGAAACCATTCTCCAGAATCATCTGCTAGTAAAGGGCGATCTGAATCGCCATCAGTACTGACAATCGCATCAAAGCCCTCAATTGCCCATTTCTTAGCTAATACTTCATCTTCAGGACGAATCGCCTCTGTATCGACAGGAATAAATTGTTCTGAACGAGCTAATGGTTTTACATAAGCTCCTAAAGATTCTAGAACTTCGACCATCGTATCTCGACCCACTGCTGAATGCTGATAAACTCCAAGAGTTAATCCCATCAAAGCATCTGTGCCAAAAAAGGCAGAGTAACGCGCAGTATATTCTTTTATTGCTTTATTTTCTACAGGAGGTAGTGAAGGAGGATTTTTTAACATTCCTGAAGCATCAAATAAAGATTCGTCGATATCCACACTTTGCGATAGAATACCTTCTTCATCTTTTTTGGTAATTTCTCCCATGGGATGATTAAACTTAATGCCATTTCGATCGTCTGGAATATGGCTGCCTGTGACCATAATGGTAGGAATTTTGTTATCGATTCCATAAAGAGCAATCGCTGGACTAGGAATTCGGCCACAGTACACAAATTCGGTATTTAATTCTTTGGCGGCTTGAGCAAGAGCGGAGAGAATACGTTCTGTACTTGGGCGCAAGTCCCCTGCAACAGCAATGGTTTTTGATGCGTTATAATGAGCGGAACAGTATTGTATAAAAGCTTTAGTATAAACATAACAAACCTTATCTGTCATGTCTGAAACTAAACCTCTAGCACCACTCGTTCCAAAATTTACACCACTTTTAAGAATCATATCACGCATCAATACAGCCATTTAAAAAACTCCAAAATAATACACTTCAAAGACAAAATAGGAAAAAATAACGCTTGAGAAAATGGATCCTCTAGCGGTCACCAAATATGTCCCCTAATTTCCCAAGAACAGACCCTTCTCCTTTAGAAGAGCCTCCCATAGAAGGAGCATGAGCAATAATACGGTCTGCTAAACGAGAGAAAGGCAAGCTTTGTAAATAAACAGTACCAACCCCTCTAAGAGTCGCTAAAAAGAGCCCTTCTCCGCCAAAAACCATGGATTTGAGAGAGCCTGATCTTTGAATATCATATTGTATGCCCTCTGAAAAGCCTACAATACAACCTGTATCCACTCGAAGCGTTTCTCCACGAAGTTCTTTTTTAATAATCGTTCCCCCTGCTTGGACAAAAGCAAGACCATCGCCTTCTAATTTCTGTAAAATGAAACCTTCTCCACCAAAGAAACCTGCTCCTATTCTTTTGTTTAAGGTGATGCTCAATTTTGTTCCATAAACGGCACATAAAAAAGCATCTTTTTGACAAATAAAACGCCCACCAATTTGATTAAGGTCAATCGGTATAATTTTCCCTGGATAAGGGGCGGCAAAAGCCACTTTTCTTTTTTGAGAACCTTTATTTGTAAAATGGGTAATAAAAAGAGATTCCCCTGTTAATACGCGCTTGCCAACATTTAGAAGGGAATCCATGATACCAGCACCTGGATTTGAACCATCTCCCATTTTCGCTTCAAAAGAGATGTCTTCTTCCATGTAATTCATACTGCCAGCTTCGGCTATGATTGTTTCCGTTGGGTCTAATTCTATTTCTACAATTTGAAGATCATCTCCAATGATTTCATAATCTACTTTATCTGAACGCATACCTTCTCCTTTTTTTAATTTCTGTATAATATACTGGTTTTTATAATGAAAAACAAAATGAGTTTATGAAGTCACTTCACCAATGCGGCATAAACGCAATAAAACGCTACCAGCTTCTCGACTCGCCGAAAGCGGAATTTCAAAATCGATACTCCAATCATTTAATTCGTTAGGATCTTGAAGCATTTGCTGTATCTGCATTGTATCGCCTGAATACTCCACAAGAGTGTGTTTCAAAGAACGGCCTTCTACATCAAGAAGGAATCGGTCATGCTCTGCCACATAAAGCGCCATGGTTTCTAATAGTCGCTTTTCAGTCCAAGGTACACCACTTGCATCAGCAAGAAGTTCTCCCTCATTAATATCTTCACTTAATAAATCAAGAACTTCTGCATATTTTTGTTTTTGTAATAAAGTCATCAACGCAAAAATACGTTGACGAGCCATTCCCAAAAAACGCTTCTTATCATAAGTAATATCTTCAAGAGCTTTCTCTGCGCCAAACGCACCTAACTCTTTTACTTCTTCCGCCTTAAATTCTGGATGACGCATGCGTTCCCATTCTTCTAGTAAACTCGAATCCACTCGCTGGATCATGTCACGAAGATAATCCTGCATTTCAATGAGTTCTTCGTTCTTAAAAGAAGGAGGGACTGTTTGCGAAAGGACTTTATAAACTCCATTTAAGTGACGTAATAAAAGGGCTTCTGATCGTTCAAGACTATAATCTTTGATGTAAGAGGAAAACGTACTAAAATTTTCAAACATTTCTCGAGCTATACTTTTGGGCTGGACATTCTCTTTTTCTACCCAAGGGTGTTGCTCTGAAAAAGCATTAAAAGTATCATATAAAAAATCACGTAAGGGTTTAGGGTATTCCACCTTTTCTAATTCTTCCATACGTTGATCATATTCCATCCCTTGCGCTTTAAGCTCTGCAAGACGAGCCGTCTTTGCTTTTTCTAGCTGTTTTCGTAAAATCAAATCTGGGTTTTCAAGAATCGATTCACAAAGCGAAATGACATCTAAAGCATATTCAGGACTTTCTGAATTTAATAAAGGAAGAGAGTCCACCATAAAAAGCGATAGCGGTTGATTCATGGAAAAGTCATCTTGCAAATCCATATTAATCGCTATTTTCGATTGCCCAGGAAGGATAGGATGAATGATACTTATAATTTCTTTTTCTACTAACGCTCGAAATAATTGGAACGCTCTTTTTTTAAGTTTCTTTTTGGATATGGGGGTTTCATGCGAATCTTCTATTAAGCGCCTCATCGCTAAACACCCATCTGTTTTTCGAGAAAGAATATTGAGAAGCATGCTGTGAGAAACTTGAAAACTTGATACTAATGGCTCTGGAGGCGAATCAATTAATTTACGAAAAGTCGATTCATCCCAAGGAACATAACCAAATTCTGGTGGTTGTTTTTTCGCAAATTTACGCCCACTCTGAGAAGCTTTTGCCGCTAACTTTGTATTCTCAATGACGTGCTCTGGAGCTTGCGCCACGACATAGCCTATATCATCAAAACCTTTTCGCCCTGCACGCCCTGCCACTTGATGAAAATCTCTTACAGAAAGAATCGCCGTTTTGTCGCCACTGTATTTACATAGCTGCGTAAAAAGAACTGTACGAATAGGAACATTAACACCAACGCCTAAAGTGTCTGTTCCACAAATCACTTTTAACAAGCTCTTTTGAGCGAGCTTTTCTACAAGAATTCTGTATTTGGGTAGTAGGCCAGCATGATGTAAGCCAATCCCTTGACGAAGCCATCTTTTGATGTCAGGGCCATAGGGGCTTGAAAAACGTGTTTCTGCAATGGCTTTTTGGATCTGTAGTTTTTCCTCTTTATCACACAAATCTAGACTCATAAAATTTTGTGCATTTTTTGAGGCATCGGCTTGAGTAAAGTGAACTACATAAACAGGTCCTTTCCCTGAATTTATAAGCTTTTGAACAGTATTAGAAAGTTCTTGGTCAGAATAAGAAAACTCAAGAGGCACGGGTCGATTCATAGAACGAACCGTAACACACTCAAGCCCTGTATGTTTCAATAGTTCTGATTCAAAAAAGGAAGTATTTCCAAGAGTCGCTGACATTAATAGGAATCGAGACTGAGGTAACGTAATTAAAGGGATTTGCCAAGCCACCCCGCGTTCACGATCAGAGTAGTAATGAAATTCATCCATCACCACATCTACAATAGAAAGAGACTCCCCTTCACTTAATGCCATATTGGAAAGAATTTCTGCGGTGCAACATAATATAGGAGCGTCTCGATTGACTGTTGCATCTCCAGTAGATAGGCCTACATTTTCAGGACCAAATTCTTTACAGAGCGCCATCCATTTTTCATTCACTAATGCTTTAATAGGGCACGTGTAAACAGATCGACGCCCTTTGGATAAGCTATAAAAGTGAAGAGCTAAGGCGACTAAAGACTTTCCAGAACCTGTGGGAGTATTTAAGATGACATTTTTGCCATCAAATAGTTCAAGAATGGCTTCTTCTTGTGCTTGATATAAATCAATATGATGATCTTCAACCCAAGTTAAAAAAGATTCAAGCAAGTTATCTGCTAAAACAGGTTCCCCTTTAGGAGAAAGTAGGTCACGAAGCGTTAAATTAGGCATAAAACAAAGATAATTTATCTCTCTTTACGAAAAAGGAAACGTTCGTTTTTTATACAAGATCTTTACATATTAAGCACTTTTGTATTTATTCATTTCATATTTTGTGAATTCAAGCCACTAACCCAATTTTACTTCTTTCTAATTTAAATAATATTTTTGGTAATTTGTAATCTAAAGTTTTTCGTGGTCGATTGTTTAATCGGCTCATTATCATGTCCTGCAAATTCTTTCCCATTATCTGCAGTAATTGTTTTGACGCATTCTTTAATTGGTTTGAACATTGAAATCAGCTCCTTTTTGACACTATCCGCATCTTTTTTTTGACTGAAGCCGACTAAACCAAAAATTTGTTCTGGGCTCCAATCCAATTGTAATTTTTCATTTATCTTAAATAACAATGCTGCTGAGACTTTTTTGCTTTTAGGCTTATTAGCTTCTCTAGCAATCGCCATTTCATGCGCCTGTTTAGGTCTATAGCCTCTTTCACCTGTATTTCGCTTAATTTCACGGCAAATGGTGGAAGGACTTCTCATTAGTTCATCGGCAATCGCTTTTTGTGAAAAACCTGCCCTTTTCATGGCGTAAATTTGGTATCTTTCTTCTTGGTCTAGTCGTTTCATGCAATCTTTCCTTTTTAATCTAATTCGATTGCGTTAGTGACTTGAATTCAGGATTGAATAGTTTAGCCATCGTTAATAAAACGATAAAGGATGACTCATGCCTCAAAACATCATCAACTTAGAAAACCACTTGTCTTATCAAGCCGAATCCGTAGTGAGTCGAGAAATCATTCGCAAAAAAGAAGGAACGGTCACTTTATTTGCTTTTGATAAAGGGCAAGGTTTAAGTGAACATAAAGCACCGTTTGATGCTCTTGTTCAAGTAGTCGATGGAGAAGCCGATATTTTTATTGGAGGAGAAGCTCATCGCTTACACGCTGGAGAGCTCATCATTATGCCAGCGAACATTCCACATGCATTACAAGCGGTCACTGCTTTTAAAATGATTTTAACGATGATTCGACAGACTCAGGAATAAAAATCATTTTTCCACTAAGGAGCCTGGTATTTCTACAAGGTGACTTGCTAAAAGCGAATCGGAATTCAGATGATAAAACATTTGTAGCACTAATGCTTCTGTGTTAAAATCATAAGAATCAAATTGCAATAGATAGCTTTCAGAAGAATTATCAAAGCCTATAATATAAGGCTTTTTATTTATTTTCTTTTGTTCAAAAAGTTCCATTATTATAGCAGCCACTTCATCATTCACGCAGACCCATGCTTCTGTGGTAGGAGCTTTAGAAATCATTTTTTTCAGCCTTTGGCGTAATAAATCTCTGGCTCTTAATTCTACTGTATTTTTAGGACCATTTTGACGCGCCCGTTCTCTGTAATCCCAAGGGCTTGCATTAGTAGAATCTGTGAATGGCAAAACAACTAAACCACTTTCTTGAAGTCCTGTGAGGCGATCTTGAGACCAAGAACTGGCATGGTATGGAGAGATATAAACGACTTTCTGAATACCCTTCTCTAATAAAAATCGTCCCATCATGCGGCCTGGTACAGAACCAAAAGTCGAATTAAAAAACGTCCATAAAGGCTGCTTTTTAAATAGCGAATGGAATCCTTCTTGAGGGTGTTCCCACCAAATAGATACAGGAACCGAAAGATGACTTAAAGCGGAGAGAAATGGTTTTGGTTTTTGAATTAAAAGCGTTGAAACGATGGCGCCAATCGTATTTTTTCTTTCTTCAAGATGACAGACCACTCCATTTCGATCAATCCATTGATTTGTTTCTTCATTATAGCCTAATAGGCGTAGTTTTAGCCGCCGAGAAGCGGCTCCTCGATACACTAAACGAATGAAATCTACTTCTCGTTCACTTTCTGGAGCAAAAGCGCCCCATTGAGTACAACGTGTGATTAATAAAACTTCTGTTTTTGTTTCTTGTTGAAAAGTGGAATTGATAAAAAATCGACTTTTTCCAATTCGGCCAAGAAAGCCAGATTGTAGTTCTTGCGATAAATACTTTAAGAGCAAAGAGGAAGAGACATGATAGCGAGCTTTTAATTCTTTTAAGGAAGGTAATGTTCGATCATGAGAAAAAGCTCCCGATCTCCAATCGAGCATAAATCGATTGTGCAATAATTCTATAGGAGATTGAATTACTGGAGGATGATTAGAAAAAGCAGTGCGATTACCCCAAAAATATCCCTTTGATGGAATCGAAAAAATGATTCCCTGACTGCAAAGTTCTTTTAATGCCCGCTGAACAGTCCCCGATGAAGCTTTGAATGAAGCCATTAATTGACGAACAGAAGGCAATTGTTCTCCTGTTCGATGCTTTTGATTCAATAATGTTTCAACAATGGTTTGCTTCATTATGTAAAATTACATAAATCAGCGCTCTATTTTTTGTAATCCCTGATAACGACCTTTTAGATCAAAGGTTTTTACTTCATAAATGTCAGAAGGACGCTTTTCAAGATTTCTTTTTGGGGTTTCAATGCTTGTGTTCTCCCCTGGATCAACAGGAACTGTTCCTGTAAAACCTTCTTGGCCCACTTTTGTAATACTTAAAATCAAGGTATTATCTTTAACGTTGATATTATTCTTATTCATTGTAACTCGATTCTTATCAAAAGTCCAATCCCCTTTACCCCAACGAGACTCATCTAAAGTGTCAAAATTATCCACCCAAGACAAGGTAAAATCACTTCCATTAGGCCCTTGCCCTGGAGTATAGCTATATACTTTAACCCAGTTAATAAACTGATGCACAGGTAATATGTTTTCGTCCCAAACACCTACCCAACCTGGATCAGTAGAGGACCAAAGGTTAAAACGAAGACTTTGTTCTTTACTCAAATTAGGCACTTGATTTTTTTCATCAGTCGATCCTACTGCAGCTCTTCTGACTTCTACATCATCCACAAACCAAGCTACATAATTGGGCGTCCATTCCATCGCGAAAGTATGATAGGTGGTGTTGGCTGGCTGGGAGAGATTGTGGTGTTTTTCACTGGTGATCTGTGACTCTGCCGTTCCAGAGATGATGTTTGATTGAAACGTGTTAGGTGATTTTCCTAAGACTTCTATATCTATTTCTACCCAAGGTTCTCCTTTACCTATCCATGAGTCATTGTAATACAAAAACATAGAACTAACTAAACCATTACCCGCGGCCATATACATTCTTGCTTCATACCTACCGTACATAAAGGTGTTATTGCTATATAATTCGGCTCCCGAGTATGGCTTATCTTGTGCAAATACAGATGAAATTAGACTCATAACGATTAATACCATTTTTTTTAGTTTCATAAAAAGATCCTTGTTTTGAAAACTCACTCTAAAAGATTAGAGCATAGACAGCATCCTTAACCACGTAAAAAAAATAAGTTATTAGATAAAAAGCTTAATCCTGAATAACAGCTTCAAAACAAATAACTGTATCAACCGTATCTCTTTTGAATCATTTTTTTGATGGTTTATCAAAAGATCATTTTCAAACAAACAACTCAGAAAATGGATTAAAAAAGAGAAAAATATGGTATTTAAGATAAAACAGGTCCATATTAAATAAAAAAAGACCAGCCCTTACTTTTCCTCATTTTAAGAAAAAAGAACTACTCGCCCTTCTGATAAACTTTTTTGAACATCAATGGCTCTCTGATTTTCAGACCCTTTAAAAGGGGCGTCTAATGTTCTTTCTGCGTAAATAAAAGGACCATCAACAAGTATATCAGCAAATGAGAGTAATTCTAAGTAAGCAGGAATTTTAGAAGAAGAGGCCAATAAATCTTCATATAAATACCCTGTATAGATGACTAAATTATAGCCTCGTTCTTTTATTTCACGAGCTAATGGGACTAACTCTTCTGCTTGTGAAAAAGGTTCTCCCCCACTAAAAGTTATGCCATCTAAAATGTCATTTTCTTCAATCATTTCTAAAATTTCTTGGATAGGCAAAAAATGCCCTCCATTAAAATCATGAGTTTGAGGATTATGGCAATGAGGACAACGGTGTGGACAACCTTGAACAAAAATAGTCATTCGAATGCCAGGCCCATCCACAATAGACTCTGGCTCAATTCCAGAAATACGAAGTCTTAACACTCGTTCTTCTGGTTCTGACATGTTAAAGCCCATGTTTGACTCGATCTTTAACCTCTGATTTTTTGGCATCATTAAAGCGCTCTAATGTGCCTACTAAATAACCTGTAATTCGACGAATGCGTTCAAATTTCGCTCCTTCAGATTCTTTGGCATGACACTTAGGACATTCATCTCCTATTATGCCTGTATAAGAGCATTCTGGATGACGATCTAAAGGATGGTTTATAGAGCTATATCCCATTCCAGATTTTGCCATGACCCGAATAATCTTTTCAAAGGCGTCTAGATTATGGCTTGGATTGCCATCTAGTTCGATATAGCTGATATGGCCCGCATTGGTGAGCGCATGATAAGGAGCCTCTATTTCAATTTTATGAAGAGCATTTGTCTTGTAATAAACAGGAACATGGAACGAATTGGTATAATAGTCTTTATCCGTAACACCTACTATTTCTCCAAATCGTTTGCGATCCATTCGAACAAAACGTCCAGAAAGACCTTCTGCTGGTGTTGCAAGTAAAGAGAAATTGAGTTTCAATCGTTCACTTTCGGCATCACAAAAATCACGCATGTGCTTGATAATTTTCAAGCCTAGCTTTTGTGATTCATCGGATTCTCCATGGTGTTTACCTGTCAAAGCAATGAGCGTTTCAGCAAGACCAATAAAACCAATAGAAAGAGTGCCATGCTTAATGACTTCACGAACTTCATCGTTCCAGTCTAATTGATCTGAATCAATCCAAACGCCTTGTCCCATTAAGAATGGAAAGTTCTTTACTTTTTTACGGCACTGGACTTCAAAACGTTCTAACAACTGATCTCGGACGAGCTCTAAAATACGATCTAATTCTTTAAAAAAGAGTTCTTGACTTCCATTGAGTTTAATTGCAATTCGAGGTAAGTTAATGGAAGTAAAACTAAGGTTTCCACGACCAAACGTGATTTCTCTTGTTGGATCTACAATATTACCAATCACACGAGTCCTACAACCCATATAGGCAATTTCAGTTTCTGGATGCCCTGGTTTATAATACTGGAGATTAAATGGAGCATCTTGATAGCTAAAATTAGGGAACAAACGTTTAGCACTTACGCGACAAGCAAGCTTAAATAAATCATAATTAGGATCTCCTGGATTTAAGTTGATCCCTTCTTTTACTCTAAAGATTTGTATTGGAAAAATAGCCGTTTCCCCAGCACCTAAACCCTCTTCTGTAGTTAGCAATAAATTGCGCATCAACATACGTGCTTCTGGTTCAACACATAATCCATAGTTTATACTTGAAAACGGCGTCTGTGCTCCAGCTCGGCTATGCATACTATTTAAATTATGAACAAAAGCTTCCATGGCTTGGAAAGTTGTTTTATCTGTTTCTTGATAAGCTTGTTTTTGAGCGAAGGCCTGAGCCTTAGAAACAATATCACTGGAGAAGTTTTTGACTAATTCTTTGGCTTCATATTCATGAAATGTAGGATTCGGTTCTAAGGTAGGGTAAATTCCTAATTCTCCAAGTTCCAAGTGAAGTTTCTTGACTATTTCAGTAATCACAGATTCGTCAGATTCTGTCATTATTTTCAAAGCTTTGATTAGGTTTGAAGTGTAAAACTTGCGGTAAGAAATACGAACACCATTGGCTAAGGCATAATCAAAGTTAGGAACGGATTGACCACCATGTTGATCATTCTGATTGCTTTGAATAGCAATTGCAGCTAGGGCAGCATAGCTTCGAATATCTCTTGGAGCACGTAAATGACCGTGACCTGTATTAAAGCCTCCTTCGAACAAATGATTTAAATCAATTTGGCAACAAGTCATTGTCAATGAATAAAAATCTAGGTCATGAATATGAATATCTCCATCTTGATGCGCCATAGAATGCTCTGGCTTTAACATGACCATAGTATAAAAATGCTTTGCCCCTTCGGAACCATATTTTAACATGGTTCCCATAGCGGTATCGCCATCAATATTTGCATTTTCTCTTTTTAAGTCTGACTTTTCTGCATCACTAAAAGTGATATCATGTAACGTTCGCATTAATCGTGTATTGAGTTCTCGAATGCGGGAACGTTCAGCCCTATATAGAATATATCGTTTAGCAGTTTCTAAAAAGCCTTGCTCGACTAAAACATGTTCAACAGCATCTTGAATATCCTCGATACCAGGTTGTTGTTGCCCTTGAGATTCTATATGATTGACTACAGCAATGGCTAGGTTCAAAGACGTTGATTCTAAAGCATCTTCTGGGTTTGTTTTAATCAAACTGAGCTGTTGTTCATCATCTTTTAAACGTTCATCTAATTCACCAGAAGCCCGAATTGCTTTAGCAATAGCTCCAGCAATCTTCTCTATATTAAAGGGCTTTTCGCGACCATCGCGCTTTTTTACTTTTAAAATCATGGTTCCATCCGTTTATTTTTTTTGACCTATTCATCAACATATTGCATATTTTTTAGGTCTTTTCTTTTTTTAACACTATATATGGAATTACAAGATAATAAAAGAACAATAAAAAGAAATACTTATCATTTCTTTTTTTTTACATTATGAAGTATGAATAAAAATACACTACTTTTAGTTTCTCACCCCGACTTTTCTAAGTCTAAGATTAATAAAGCGTTAGCTGAAATTGCTAGTCAAAAGCCAAATATTATCGTAAGGCATCTTGACGAAATACAAAAAGAAAATCGTTATTTTCTAGAAGAAGAATTTGCTTTATTAAAAAGCGTTTCATCCATTATTTGGCAATTTCCTATCTATTGGTATAATGCCCCAGCGTCGCTTCGAAATTGGCAAGATCAAATTCTTAGTCCTATTGTTTATGGGCCAGAAAACTTTTTGATGGGGAAAAAACTTCGCGTAGTCTGTAGTGCAGGAGCAGCAGAAAATACCTTTTCATCGACTGGCTTAAATCGCTTTACTGCAGAACAAATGCTCTGTCCAATGCAAATGACCACCAACGCTTGTCGTATGGAATGGCAAAAGCCTTTTATTACTTACGGAGCTAGCACCATTACTGAGGAACAAATCCAAGAAGTGGCTAAGAAGTATTCCACTCTTCTAGATCAAAACTCTCTTTAAAAACAAAAAAAGACTACCATGGAGGGAGAACCACGATAGTCTTTTTTGTTGTGGTGAAAACATCAAGGGGTTTGATGTTTTCGGGTAGTTTTAAAAAATTTCAGAATGTTTGTTTACTTCACGGAATATGGTAGGTTGACTATAATCTACCGATTTCTTTTTCAAAGAAAACTCATCTGAATCAAGGCTGTTCATTTTTTCAGTATTAAGAGAATCCACAGACTCCGTAATTCCAAAATGCGATTCCGTTTGTTCTTCTTCTTCTAAACTGAACGTTCTTAAATCGAGATTAGATTCATTAAAAGAACTAAACGAGAATAAGTCATCCATTGTTTGGGTCTCTGCCACAGGTTGCTTTTTCACAACTTCTTCTACCATTGGCGCTCTTGCCATTGCAGAAAAATTAGCAGTTGGACGTGGAGTTGCTTTTTCTACGACGCGTCCACTTGGAGCACTCACTTTAGGCATCGCGATGGTGGCATCCGTTGGACACGTTGCTGCAGGGGAAGAAGCGACTGGGTTTTTCTCTAAAGGTTTGTAACCAAAACCCGTAGCGATTACAGTAATACTTACCTTATCTCCCAATTCTGGAATGGTAATATCACCAAAAATCACGGATGGATCATTGGCTTCACCAACGGCACTATAGATGTATTCCATTGCTGTTGAACATTCCTGCATGGTAAAGTTTTCTCCATGAGAAATATTCACTAAAACACCCGAAGCGCCTTCAATATTAACATCGTCTAAAAGAGGACAATTAATGGCATTCTCTGCCGCACGTAAAGCACGGTCTTCTCCTTCTGCAATACCTGTACCCATCAAGGCATCTCCGCCATTTTCCATGACTGAGCGAACATCATTAAAGTCTACATGAATGTTTCCATGATGAAGCATGATATCACAAACGCCACGTACAGCATTTCCAAGAACCTGATCTACAATAGCAAAAGCTTGTTCTGTAGTCGTTGTCTTATCAATGACTTCCATAATTTTTTGATTATTAATCACAATGATGGTATCGACACTTTCACGTAAAGAAGAAATACCATTCGCTGCATTACGAGAACGAACAGGTCCTTCAAATTTAAATGGAAGAGATACCACAGCAACAGTTAAAATGCCAAGTGATTTTGCGATATCAGCGACAACAGAAGCTGCTCCTGTACCAGTTCCGCCACCCATACCAGCAGCTATGAAAACTAAATCTGAACCTTTTAGAGCTTCAGCCACTGTATCTTTGTCTTCCATGATCGCTTTGCGACCCACATCAGGGCGAGCTCCAGCTCCTAAAGATTTAGTAATCTTCTGGCCTATCGCTATTTTTTGACTAGCTAAGCTGTGTTCAAGCGCTAAGGCATCGGTGTTGATTGCAAGAAAATCAACTCCAGTGATGTTCATCTTAATCATGCGATTCACGGCGTTTCCACCAGCTCCGCCGACTCCGACGATTTTGATTTTAGCGTTTCCGCTAAGATTTTCTCCAGCAAGTATGTGAGACTTGCTTTCGATGTTGAGGTAGTTGTTGTTTTCACTCATATTGATCTCCCTATTGAGTTTAGATGTAATTTTTAATGACTTGTATAATTCGACGAATTGCAATTTTTAATGATCCGACAATGACTTGTGAACCCGTCTCACCTTTAGTTTTTTCTCTCGTTTTAGCTGCATAGTGAAGTAACCCCACTCCTACAGAAAATGATGGCTTTGCCAAAGAATCACCAAGACCCACAACTTGTTTAGGTTGACCTAAACGAACTGGCTTCTTGAAAATACTCTCTGCTAGTTGGACAATGCCTTCTGTGGCACTTGTACCACCTGTCAACACAATGCCTGCTCCAATGATTTTATCTAATTGACGTTTCTGCAAATTTTCTGCAATGAGTCCAAGTATTTCACTTAAACGAGCATGCATTACTTTTGCTAAACGCTCTTGTGAACAAGGAACAATCCCTCGGTCACCAATGCCAGGAACAGGAATTACTTCTGAGTTTAATACATTAGAAAGAGTTACCGTTCCATATTTTTTCTTGATTTCTTCTGCACGAGCAATTGAAATAGGCAAATCAAAGCTCTTAGCGATATCACTCGTAATAATATTACCAGCTAAATCAAGAGATACAGAATAACATACGGCATCTTCATAAAAGACAGCTAAATCTGCAGAAGTAGCACCAATGTCTATAATAGCAACACCAAGTTCTCGTTCTTCATCATGTAAAATGGCATATGCCGCTGCTAAAGGCTCTAAAACTACCGACTTTATTTCAAAGCCAGCCTTTTCAACACTCTTTTTGTGATTCTGCAAGTTTAATGATTTGGCGGCGACTATTTGCACTTCTGCGTCTAAACGAACACCACTCATCCCTATTGGATTTTTGATTCCTTGTAAATCATCTAAAGAATAACTTCTTGGGAAAATATGAAGTATTTCACCTGCTGTAGAAGGTAAAGTACTCGCATGTTTAATCACGGCAGCCACATGGGATTCTTTTACTTCATTTTTTGAAGGATCCAGAGTGACTCCGCCTTTCGATTTTAAGCAAGTAATATAATCGCCTGCCACACCGACATAAACTTCTTTTACATCAAAACCCGTCATGGTTTCTGCTTCTTTGACAGCACTACCAATGGATGAGATTAGAAAATCCAAATCAGAAATTGGATTCTTTTTTAATTCCTTCACACCAAAACCAAGAACACGTACTTGATTTTGATTTTCTAGCATACCTATAAAAACAGCTATTTTAGAGCCACCAATATCTAGGCCTACAATGATATTATCTTTATTCATTGTCATTTTATTTTTGTCATCCATCACTATACCTCTTTTCATAAGGTTTTATATAGGCAAACCCATTAAAACGCATATCTACAATACTTGCTGTTTTTAAGTCAGAAGAAAAGCCTTGTATTAATTGCTTATACTGATCAAATTGTTTTTCTTCCCAATTCCTTAAAGGGAACAGCGTTTTAAATTCAACATCTTTAAAAAACACTTCTATCGCATATTCTTCTTTATTAACACCTATCTGCGATACTTTTCGATACAGAAACTCATCTTTTGCCTTCATTGCACTTAGAAAGGTTCCTATTTGTTTCATCTCTTCTTCATCCATTAAATCCACTACAGGCAATTGATATGCCGATGATATGGCTGTAGGTAAAACTTTTGCTCGTTCTGAAAAAACCTTCCAATTATTTTTATCAAAAGAAATCATTAATGGTGTGGCTTCTTCTAATACGATTTCAAGCGTAGAAGGAAAAGAAGTCGTAACCACTGCAGAATGAACTAAAGGTAACGTTAATAGATGTTTTTTTATGGAGTCCACGTGAACTTCAGACATGGGCATTCCCACTTCTATTCGAGACGCTAAGATTAGTTCTTCCCAAGTTAGCATACGATTGCCATTAATTTGAATTGTTTTTAAGGATCTCCATTCTTTTGGGTTTAAATCTTTTAAGTAATAACGCCCTTGCCATAAAGCACCACCAAGAACCAATAAAACTAAAACAAAAATCCAACCTTTTCGACTCAACCATTTAAAACTACCGCCAACGCTTTTTTTAAGCTTTTCTTGGCGACGTTCTTTTCGCATCACTTCGTTATAACCTAAACGACGTTTGCTAAAGATGGTTTTATCTCGACTCAAATTTCATCCTCCAATAATTCTTTTCCAAGCAACCAAACATTACCTGCACCCATAAAAACAACGATGTCTTTTTCTGTCAATTCTTTTTTCAACGCACTCAAAGCATTTTCTTTTGCCCCAATAAAGCGAGCATCTCGATGCCCTCTATTAAGAGCACTTTGTACCACTAATCCTCCAGTGACACCTTCAATTGGCTTTTCTCTAGCTGGATAAATATCACAACCAAATAAGATATCACAATTACCAAAAGCCGTTCCAAAAGATTCATGATGATCTCTTGTTCTAGAAAATAGATGCGGTTGAAAAACAACAATCAGACGACGGTCTGGGAAAGCCTCTCTAAACCCTTGAAGTGTCGCCGCCACTTCTGTTGGATGATGAGCATAATCATTATAAACAAGAGCCCCTTTATAATCTCCCATATATTCAAAACGACGATGAACGCCTTCAAATGAGGAAATAGCTTCACTAATGAAGTTTAAAGGGACTTGTTCTTCTACAGCCAAAGCAATGGATGCTGTAGCGTTCAATATATTATGTCTTCCTGGAATCTTTATTTTAAATGAGCTCAAAAATTCATTGTTTTTATAAACGTCAAAAGCGAAATACCCTTGATCAGGCCTCAAATTTTCAATACGATACATGGCTTGACGACTAAAACCATAAGTGATTATAGGCTTTGTTAAACGAGACAAAATAGACTGTACATTTGGATCATCTAAACATACAATGGCCTGTCCATAAAATGGAACTTTATTTGCAAATTCAACAAAAGCATTTTTTATTTCTTCTAAATTTTTATAAGTATCCAAATGATCTTCATCAATATTGGTAATGATTGCAGAGCTAGGCATCATCGAAAGGAAGCTTCGATCAAACTCATCACTTTCGGCTATTAAATAAGAACCTCGGCCCACTTTTGCTCCACTACCCTTTCCCTTAACAATACCACCTACAATGACTGTAGGGTCTAATCCCGCTTTTTCCCATATTGCGCCAACCATAGAAGTCGTTGTCGTTTTGCCATGAGTACCAGCAATCGCTAAGGTGTATTTTAAGCGCATTAATTCGCCAAGCATTTCTGCTCGACGTATAATTGGGATTCGGCGTGTCTTTGCTTCTACTAATTCAGGATTATCTTGATGTACTGCGGATGAGTAAACAACTAAGTCGGCATTTTCAACATTTTTTGCTTCATGAATAGAGTCAATATGAACACCTAATTTTTTAAGGTATTGAATAGGTTCTCCATCTCCAGTATCAGAGCCCGTTACAATAAAACCATTTTCATGCAATACTTCTGCAATCCCAGACATACCGGCACCGCCAATACCTACAAAATGAAGACGCTGTATGCGTTTACGATTCATAAATTTCATAAATCACACTCCTTCTTCAATATGATTTCGGCAATTTTATCGGCAGCATCTGGAGCGCCTAATTTTTGAGCGGCTTTTGACATTTGCTCTAATTTTGATGGACTAGCGAGCAATTCTTCTACTTTATCCCATAGTTCATTTGAATCGCTATCCAGTTCCACCAAACAAGCACCACTATGTTCAACAGCACGGGCATTGTGCTCTTGATGATTTGCTGTAGCATGTGGGTACGGAAGTAAAATCGACGGTTTTCCAAAAGCCAGAATTTCAGCTAACGTGGATGCTCCTGCTCGACTAATAATCAAATCGGCATGAGCCATATAGGCATAAATATTATCTAAAAAGGAACATATGGTTACGTTTGGTAAAATGCCTAAGCGATCATGCAAAGCGTCGACATTTTTTGCACCCGCTTGCCAAACGACAGAGATATCATCTCGTGATGTAATTCGTCCAATGGATTCTTCTATTTTATTATTAATACCAACGGCACCTTGAGAGCCGCCCACAATAAAGACCGCTTTTTTACCTTTAGAATACTCCGCAGGACGAGCTAATGTTTCTACTGCTGGTAATTCACGAACAGGATTTCCAAGCACTTTTACATTAGGGTGTTGAAATGCTTTAACAGCATCTTCAGAGGTCACAAAAATCATAGAAGCATAACGGGAACCATATTTATTCGCAACCCCAGCAACGGCATTTTGCTCTTGAATATAAATTGGTTTTCCTAAACGCCCAGCAGCAAGTACTATAGGGAAAGAAACATATCCACCAGTAGCTACAATTACATCTGGATTAATTTGTTGTATCAGATGTTTTGCATGAACATAAGACTTACTCAATTTAAAAGGCAAGGCCAGATTACGAACAAAACTTCCACGCCGTAAAGGTTCTGCTGTCATTTCATAAAACGGCCAATGAGGAGAAACTAGTCGTTGCTCCATGGAATTGGCACGGCCTGCAAAAGAAATTTCTTGAATGCCTTTCTTTTTTAAGCTTTCTGCAATCGCGAGGGCTGGAAAGACATGTCCACCAGTACCACCACAAACAAATAAAAACCGTTTCTGTTTCATAAATACCTCGTAGAATAAATGGTGGAATTAATTGGAATTTCTTGTATTCTCTGACCCGTATCTGATTTAGAGATATTCAAAAGAATGCCAACCGAAATGAGAGTCGTAACTAAACTCGTTCCACCAAAACTGATAAAGGGTAATGGTTGTCCCGTTGTTGGAAACAAACCCGTACAAACACAAACATGAAAAATCATATTCAAACAAATAGAAGATGTTAAAGCCACCGCTAAGTATTTTCCAAAACGCGTACTTGAAGAGCGTGCAATTGCAAAGCCTCTATAAGCAAGAAACGCAAACAAACTCAACATTAAGAAGGCACCAATAAAACCAAGTTCTTCTCCAAGAATCGAAAACGCTGCATCTTTATACGATTCTGGTACATACCCTAGTTTTTGAGTTCCTTGCCCAATACCCGTTCCTGTAATACCACCATTTCCAAGAGCAATTAAAGAATGGCGTAATTGATGAGCCACTTCAGGATATTTATCTGGATCAAGCCAAGCCTTGATGCGCATAGACCGATAAGACTGTGTGTATGCAACAACGACAAGCAAAGGACAAAGAGCAAGCAGTTTCATCAAATGCTTCATAGGAACTCCTGCCACATAAATGACAACGAGTGAAGTCGCTAAAATCATCAAAACCATAGAAAAATTAGGTTGAAGAATTAATGTTAAACACACGATTCCCACTAAAATTAAAGGCCTTAAAAAACCAACCTTAAAATCATTAATTTGTTCTCCAGCTTCTACTAGCTTTAACGAAAGCAAACAAAAAACACCTAACTTCATGAATTCTGATGGCTGTATTTTAATCCCTGCAATACTCAACCACCGAGAAGCCCCTTTTACAGCTGCATCTTGAAATAAAACTAAAATCATCGCTAAAAGTAAAATTGCAAATATCGGACGAGCAAACTTATACCAAAATGAATAATCTACTATTACAGCAAGAGTCATACAAAACAAGCCAAGCAATACTTTCTTAATATGAGAAATAGTAAAAAACTCGGCGGGCAATCCTTTTTGCATTGCAATAGGAGAAGTACCGGTATAAATAATGACTATACCTAAAACAAGAAGCAGAATTACTGCTAACAGTAACCCTTTATCAAACTTCATGTTTATAAAACGATTCATCATTACACTCCGTAAACGGGCTCCAGGCGAAGTAACATTTCTACGATTTTTTCCATTTTCATTCCACGAGACCCTTTAATCAAAAGAACATCATTCTGATGTACTTCTTCAGAAAGGAATTCCATTGCTTCTGCTGTGGTTTCAAAGTAAAGAGCCTTTTCTGGAGAAAGTCCTCCTTCAATAGCCCCATTTTGATATTCCTTAGCATGTTTTCCAACTGCGATTATATAATCAAAGTTCATCTCAGGGACCAATCGTCCAATCTGATGATGCAATTTTAAGCTTTCAGAACCTAACTCCAACATATCCCCAAGAACCGCAATTCTACGGCCTTCATGCATTGAAATATTACCTATTGTTTCTAAAGCCATCCGTGTGGAAGAAGGATTAGCATTATAACAATCAGCAACGACTCTAAATCCATTCGCTTTATGTATTTCCATACGCATGCTTGAAGCATTAAAAGAAGATAAGGCTTTTGCAATCTGTGTTTTAGGAATACGCAAAGAAATACCAACAGCAATGGCGGCAAGAGCGTTATAAAGATTATGGATTCCAGCAACATTTAATTCAAAATGAGTGCGTCCAATATCAAAAGAAGCACAGGCATTTTCATTCCATTTCAAGTGTGTTGGCTTAATGATTCCACGACGCAAACCAAAAGTGACGACTTTATAACTTTTTGTAGAACGAACTTTTGATAAAAACGCATCGTCAGCATTAACAACTAACAAACCATTTTTCTTTAATCCAGAAACAATACTTAGTTTTTCTTTAAACACATTTTCTAGAGAACCTAATCCTTCTAAATGGCTTGCACCAATATTGGTAATCACTGCAATATTTGGTTCTGCAGCAAGAGAAAGAGGCTTAATTTCGTTAGGCCCACTGGTACCCATTTCTATAATAGCGGCTTCATGACTATGTTTCAACTGAAATAAAGTCATTGGAACACCGATATGATTATTGAAATTTCCTTGAGTCGCATGAGTGTTAAATTGAGTAGAAAGTACAGCACGCAACATTTCTTTTGTTGTTGTTTTTCCATTACTTCCCGTAACGGCAATTTTTTTCAATTGAAAACGACGCTGATAACCCTTCGCTAGCTTAAGCAACGCTTCCAATGTATCACTCACTGGAGCATAAGCTTTTAATGATTTTAAACCAGCATAATCTTCATTGATAACGCTCATAAGCGCTCCTTTCCCTTCTACTTGGGTAATAAAATCATGTGCATCAAAACGAATCCCTCGAATAGGCCAAAAAAGGCAACCCTTAACAGCTTCACGAGAATCCAAACAAAGTTGTACTTTTTTTCGAAGTTCACGAGCATTTAACCCGACAGGAGTCGTTTCTAAAATGTCACACATTTCAGCAATGGTTAAATCCATTTTTAATATCATAACATCGCCTTTTGTACTTCTTCTGAATCATCAAAATGATGTTTCGTTTGACCAATTATTTGATAATTTTCATGCCCTTTGCCTGCAATCACTAACCAATCATTATCATTCATAGATAAGCATGCTTTTTGAATGGCTTCAGCTCTATTTTCAACAACGTTGAGATTTTCTTTTTTTGAAATCCCTTTCAAAATGTCTTGAATAATGTCTGAAGGATTTTCTGATCTTGGATTATCAGAAGTCACCCATAAGACATCCGCATTGTTCATGGCAATTGTTCCCATTAATGGTCTTTTCGTTTTATCTCTATCTCCACCACATCCAAAAACAACCGCTAACGTGCCTTGGCAAAGACGACGTGCCGTTTGTAAAACACGTTCTAAAGCATCAGGTGTATGAGCATAATCTACAACCACGTGCTTTTTGTTTTTATTATAAACCAATTCAAATCGACCATGGACACGAACGTTTTCTAATGCAATTCGCATAGCATGTTCTGGAATGTTCAAGGCTTTCGCAAAGCCTAATACCAAAAGCACGTTATCCACATTAAAATCACCACAAAGATGTGTTTCAAAAGGCTGATTTGATATTGCAGGCACATGAAGACTCATTCCCCTTTCACTTTGAAAAACTTGTCCTTCTGGAGAAATCATTGCTTCTTCTGCTTTAAGCCTTGAAACAGCTATTTTATTACCATCTAAAGAATCAAAAAGCCTTTTACCATATACATCATCTACATTAATGACAGCACGGCCTTCTTTAGACAAATACTTTGTAAAGAGCGTTTTCTTCGCCTCAAAATAATTATCCATTGTCAAATGGTAATCCAAATGATCTTGAGTTAAGTTGCTAAATAATGCGGTTTTAAAAGAAATACCAGCTACACGCCCTTGATCTAATGCATGGGAAGAGGCTTCCATCACTAAATCCGTACAGCCTTTTTCAAGAGCATGACTTGCAAAAGCAAAAAGGTCAAGTAAACCTGGAGTCGTTAAAGAGGAAGGAACGACTTCATTACCAATCTTATTACAAATCGTGCCAATCAAAGCCGTTTTTTTGCCTGCAGCATTGAGCATGGCTTCCATTAAAAAGGTACTTGTTGTTTTACCATTAGTACCAGTAATTGCATGAACATTTAATTTCTCAAAAGGATTATCGTAAAAGTAAATGGCGGCTTGTAAACGAGCTTCTTTTATATTTTTTACTTGAATCCATCTAGACTTCATTTCAATAGGAGCTTCTGTTTCAGCAACAATAGCCAAAGCTCCTTGCTCTAAAGCTTTTTTCACAAAAGTAAGGCTATTTTCTACTGGAAAACTAAAGAATAAGTCTCCTGGTTTCACTCGACGTGAATCATCGGCTAAACCTTTTATATTAAGACTTTGGAGTAATGCATTCGATAACATATTACACCTTTTCCTTTAGCACCAATTTGCATGTTTGCCCTTTAGAAATCATTGTAGATGGTTCAGGGAATTGTTCTAACACTCTTCCTTTCCCTGATATTTCTACAGGCATACGAATAGAGCTCATTGCTTCTAAGGCATCTTTTAAGGAAAGGCCTCTTAAATCTGGCATCTTAGAATATGAGACATCTCCGCGTTTTAATGCCAATGAAGCCTCTTTTTCGGAGTTCATTTTTTGAGAAAGAACAATAGAACCTGTTCCTTCAAAAGTCACAGGACACCCTTTATTTGAAGCAATCTTTTTTGCATTTTCAACAGACATTCCAACAAAATCAATTTCACATTTTTTATCGTCTGAAACATGAACTAGATTATAAGGCATAGGAGAAAGCTTTGGATGGAAATAAATACTTTCCATAATGTTCTTAAAAACAGGGCCTGCAGTTAAGCCACCCACCGTTTTCGTTTTTGGATCATCCATAAGAACTAAACAAACATAGCGTACTTCTCTTGCTGGAGAAAATCCAATGAAAGAAGCAATTTGAGAATTACGATCATAGCGTTTTAATTCTTGGCTATACTTTTCTGCTGTTCCTGTTTTTCCACCAAAGTCCACATTTGGAATTTTAGAAGACATCACACTTTTTGCAGTGCCGTTTACAACAACTTGATAAAGCATTTCACGTATATGAGCGGCTGTTTTTTCAGAAACCACACGTCTAATTTCAACAGGTTCCTTTTTTTCTATCGTCTTCCCATTCTCATCAGTCCATTCTTTAATAATCATCGGTTGCATTAACTTGCCCCCGTTTGCGATTGCAGAAAAAGCCATCACCATTTGAATAGGTGTCACACTAAGTTCGTGACCAAATCCCATTGTTTTTAAGGTTCGCCCACTCCAATTATGAGGTTCTTTTAAAAATCCTGATTCTTCACCAATTAAATCATCTGATGTTTTTGTTCCAAAGCCAAAATCTCGAACAAAGCGATAAAATGTTTCTGGGCCAATCATATCGGCTATTTTAGCATACACAATATTTGAAGAATATGTCATGGCTTCTGTTATATCCATATCACCATGATCTTTTGTATCTCGAATCACTTCTCCATTAGGTAAAACCCAATGTCCTTTTTCTCCACTCATTTTTTGTTTAGGATTGACCGCATTCTCTTCAAGAGCTGCTGCTGCAGTAATGACCTTAAATGTTGACCCTGGTTCAAAAGAAAGAGAAACTAAATCATTTCTAAAGGCACGAGAAGCAGAAGTTTGCAATTTCTGATTAGGATCAAAAGTAGGATAACTTGCTAACGCTAATATTTCTCCTGTAAAAGGATCCACCACAATCGCGCTTGCACTCGTTGCCTTATATGTTTCAACACCATTCTTTAACGCATTCTCCACAATTTCTTGCATATCGCGATCAATGGTCAAAACCATGTTCTTACCAGGAATCGCTTCTTCATAATTTTTTTCTAATCCGTGAATTATTTTTTGGCCCGCCGTTTGAACACTAACGAGAAAACCGCTATTGCCTCTTAACTTCTCATCAAACTGACGTTCTAAGCCCATTGCTCCGCGACCATTATAGCCCACTTTTCCAATCAATTGCGAAGCCATTTTCCCTTGTAAAAAGATTCGACTATATTCTAAATGCTTGTTGTCTTTATCTTTAATATTATCAGCAAAAATAACGCCTTGCCGATCCATTATTTTGCCTCTTTCGGCATATAAATTCATTTGACGAAGTGCGTATTCTTGCGCATGTTCTTTATAAGTCTCTTGATTTAGAACTTGTATCTGAAATGTGCGTGAAACTAAAACAAGCCAGAGAGAAGCAAACACCAAAACTAACCAAGCTAAACGATCTAAATACATTAGTTCCCCCCAACTGACATCAGTTTAACGGGAACAGTATAATAATCAAGACCACGAACTTGAGCAAAGTCAGAGAGGGCTTCAATACAAGAAAGTTTGTTGTTGGTAAGCTCTAAGCGAATGATTTCTGTTTTTAATTCAATCACCTGATTAGAAAGAGTTATTTCTTTTTCTGAAAATTCTACAAAACGATTTTGAAGCCATATAGGTAATACAAATAAGACTAAAACCATCAACAAGAACAAAGACACAAGTAAAATCATTTTACTTGTAGTCATTTCTCCTATTTGTGATTTTAGAATACTAGTCATACTTTTGTGTACACCCTTAGTTTTGCAGATCTTGCCCTTGGGTTTTGATCTATTTCAGTTGAAGTCGGTAACAAAGGTTTACGATTTTCTTTTTTTAACAAACGATGATTGCCTCCACACCTACATACGGGAAGCTTTTCAGGACAAATGCATTCTTTTTCAAAAGGGCTTAACGTGTTTTTTACACAACGATCTTCAACTGAGTGATAAGAAATAACAACAAGGCGACCGCCTACTTTCAAACAAGACACAGCACCACGCAAACTCTTTTCTATTTGCTGTAATTCTTGATTTATTTCCATTCGAATGGCTTGGTACACTCGTGCTAAAATGCTATTCAAATCACGTCGTTTATCATAGAAAACAGATTCTACAACACCACGAACATCTTGAGGTAAAATATCTCCCGAAATCGTTTGCACTTTTTCAATCAAACGAACAGCTAATTTGTAAGAGCGATCTAAATCCGCATTATTTGAAAATACCTTAGCTAAATCTTCTGCAGAAATTTGACGAAGCCATTGCTGAGCGCTTTCATCTTTCTCTTGATTCATCCGTAAATCAAGCGGTTGATCACCAACAAAAGTAAATCCTCTTGAAGAATCATCTACTTGATGGCTACTAATTCCTAAATCATATAAAACGCCATCTAAAGTATCAGCATCTATTTCATTTTTAATTTCAGAAAAAGGAACTGGATGAAAAGTGATTTGATTTTTAAATGCGCTTAGTCTATTAGAAGCAAACGCTATTGCCTCAGGATCTCGATCAAAACAATGTAGGTGACCTTTTTCGTTAAGACGCTCCACTATAGCATTAGAGTGACCGCCACCGCCTAAAGTACAGTCAGCATAAACACCCTCAGGATAGATGGCCAAATATTCTAGCGTTTCATTTAGAAAAACGGGATCGTGATAGTTTCTATTGCTTTTCACTCGAGTCCCCCATCCAAACATCGCTAAAGAACCCAGCATCAAATTGTTCATAATCCTCTGGACTACTAAAGCCGTATGAGGATTCATAAATATCAGGGTTCCATAATTTCAGAGATTTTCCAACATGAGGAACAAACAATACTTCACCTTCTATTTTAGCATAGTCTAAAAATTTTTTTGAAAGTAAAATACGGTTTTGCCCATCCAACGAGACAAAGCTAGTGTGGCCTTGGATAGTACTCCGAAGTGCTTCTGTTTGGCGGGTCCGAGGACGCGCATTCAATTCGGTCATGAATTTTTTGAACTCATTCAGCTCATAGAGAATCAGTGTTCGTTCGGGTCCGATAGAGAGCACCAAACTTTCACTTTCCTCCTGGCTCAGCTGTCGACGAAATTCCCTAGGAAAGGAAGTCCTTCCCTTTTCGTCTATGGCTGTTTTAGCCTGGCCAATGAAAAAATCAAGATTCATGAATCATAACCCACTTGTTACCACAACATAACAAAATATACCACTTTTCCCCACTATCAGCAATAGAGATCCCTAAAAAAGACTTGAGTAAAGCGGTTTTCCGCCTTTTGCCTCGTCCTATTTTACTTAATTAAAAGAAACCTATCTTGTTGATTTTCAACGAGTTACGTTTAAAAAACGCACTTCGATATCCAATTGTAAACTTTTGGTTACATTATAATATGTAGGTGGAGAGATTTGAGTTGAAAATATCGATCCATTAACAATCATAAGCAAATATTTAATTGAAAATGGATTTTTTATTGGGTTTTTGAAAGGTTACAGTGATAGTCGTTAAAGAAACGGCAAAAATTACTGTATCCGCTTTTCAAAATTCAATGGATCAAGTAGCTAATAGAAGAGATGAATTATTAACTTAACGTGAAAAGCAAATAAAATCCTCTGCCAGATGCAGTGATACAGTCAGAAAACAGTGTTTTATGTATTGTGTCTCAATGGTAGCGTAATGAAGAGTCGATGCGCTGCATATGGTCAAGGCATTCATTGGCGTCTGCAGCAGTATTATTCGTTAATACTATGATAATCGGGCTCGTAATCATGACTACCGGTTCATTTCTACGAAAAATAAAGTTACGGACTAGTCATCTGTTCTGATACAGAAATGTTAACAGAGGCTAAAAAAAATCTAAATATTACATTGGTTTTATGAAGGCGATATAAAATCATTCTACCAGTACTTAGCCTTACTTTATATATATATTTGTGTTATGACATCGAAGATATCCAAAATTTCTTTTTGCCGAGGGATTACACTATGTGTGCTTTTAGTACTTGTATTTTATGCTACTTGGTCTTGCAGTAGCAATACAGTTCCAGCGCCCTCTGATGATGAGTCTTGTTGCAACGATTTAAATTTTATTATTGTTGACGAATCCAAGGCTAAGTGTCAATTTGATATAAACGATTCCATTTGGGAATATATGTATATTTCGAGCACTGGAGAACTGAGCATAATTCAATATCATTTTAGCGAAGACCAGCTTAACATCAAAAATTTTCACTCTGTCAATTTAGATAAGATCTCTTGTGATTCCTTAAAAAATAATAATCTAACTTACATAGACGAGAACGATTATACTTTTGAAACTCTTGTTTGTCTTGATACGATGTCTTTTGTTCAAGATTTTATTGGCTATTCAAAAAAAAATACCGATGGAACATACGGCAAATGGCATCGTTCAAAAGAGCAAGAATTCTCTAGTTTCACCGAATCCTGTATTCGGTCTAAAGGCGAAAGCCGTAAAGTGAACGAATTGTTTGGAAATACACCATAGCATGTAATACAAAAAAGTGCCGCGAGATTTCGCGACACCCTTTGATTTGATTGTATTAAAGTGATTTAATGTAGGTTATTAAAAGTCACTTTATAAACGTTATTATTGTCTGGTAAATCAAGCAGTATATCACTTTTTTGTTTTTCAATCTTTACCACATTAGCAAAGAACATATACGGTGCCACATTTTCTTGATTTGCGGTTTCCCATTCTGGCAAAGCATAATACAAATGAAAGTGTTCATCAGCATAATTCGCTGCGGTCATATAGCTGAACAAAACATGTTCAAAGCTATGCAACGAAGTCTTCCAATTATGAATTTTTGGATATCTATCAACGGGTTTGTTTTCCACACCATCAACCATATGCCAAATTTCACCGTGTTCCTTATCTGTCATAATCTCTAACCAGTACTTCTGAGTTTCATTGAGGTACTCATAGAAGAACGGGTCATGAATGCTTAATATTTCTGCCGCTTGATCCAACTCCGCAAGAATCCACCATTCCTTATCAATATCTAAGCTATTGTCGGCATTGAATCGACGAGCCCAAGACCCAGGAATTTTACTTCCCTTAACTTTTGGTATAAAGGCATCTTTAAGAATTTTTTCAATATTAGGACGAGCAAAATGAACATAGAACGAATCTCCAAGAAGCTGCCCTACCTTCAAAATCACCCAAAAAGTCTTCACGGAATGACCAAAATCAGTATGATCTGTTCCTAGCTGCATGCTATCCATATTATTTTGGGTTCCCCAGAACATCTTGTATTTTTCACTATAAAAATGTGTGATCAGAATATCTGTAATTTTCTTCATGTCTTTTTTCCAGATACTCTTATATGGTTCGGGAAGACATGGCGTGAGCATCAACATGTAAGCATAAAGTTGATCAAGCTGAGCGACAATCTGGACTTCTCCTTCACTCTTAGGATTGTTTTTAGGCAACCACATAAGATACCCTCGTCTGTCACTTAAATAGGCGTTGAAGATGTAGTCTTTGATTTGAATAATTCGATGTAAAATGGTTTTATCATGAGTCAAGAAATAATACATCCCAAGGCCTGTAAGTCCATAAGCCAAATCCTGACTCGTTCGATCACTACGAGCATTATCCCACTTGCCAGAAATAGTTTGTATCACACACATACCATAATTACCATCAATGGCTTTAAGCAAAACATCAACCCCTTTCTTACAGAGATTGAGATACTTCACATTACCAGTCATATGGAATGCTATTCCGTAGGCATAGGTTTGACGAGAGTGCGCACGGATAAAATTCTTATCAAGTTCTATCAGTCCCTTAGTATCTTCGCTTTTCAAAGCGGCCTTAATTTCACGAGGTAATTCACCAGATTTTCTGTTGAAAGCTTCACCTGAATTAGAACGATAAGTTGGAAACAAGTCGCTATCACCTGTAGCATAAGCCTCTTCTTTATCCCAGAAGAGAAGTAACGTATTCAAGTGTTTTAGCCAACCACTTGCAGACACCACTAGTTTAGTATTCGTTGTATTTTTCATTTAATCCCCTTTATTGAATGTTATGGATAAGTTTATAAGATTGAATAAGAGCCTCACAAAAAGAGTCAATATCTGCTGCCGAACGCCCTGTAACAAGATCATGGTCTATCACAACATGTTTTTCATCAGCCACAAATTGAGCTCCTGCATTGACAATATCAGCGAGTACCACCGTATGACAAATCACTTTACGATTTTTTAATAATTCTGGATTTGGAGTAAGAATCCAAAGTGCATGACAAAGTGCTCCCTTCACAATAAATGGATTGGCCATCGCACTAGCCATAAATCGAACTGCTGCGGGAGAGCGAACTGTTTCAGGAGATCCCAAACTTCCCATAGGAGGAATCTCACGAAGACGTACCGCCACATAATTCGCAGCCGTTAGTACAAAGGCATAATCATTGGGATTTGCGTCCGCTATTTCCTTATCTACAACTAGAGTTTGAATTTCTTTCCCCACCGAATCCACATCACTGACAAGAGTTCTCTCCTTTTCTCCCCATAAGTAAGTCATGAAATCAACTTGAACCCCGAGATCTTCAAAGAACTTCTTATAGTGAGCAACTTCACTAGGAATAAATTCAGTCTCTACAAGAACAGCTACTTTTTTTTCACGCATTATTTTTGCATTATCACTCTCAATTAGCATCTCCACCTCCTATTTATTTTTTCGTAAAAAATATAATGTGAATTATATAGATAGTCTTTATTTACCAAAAACACAAAATTTATTTTTTATTTCATTCAAACTCACTAAACCCTCTTGTATTAGGAGCACTCGTTATATCAAGCATAATCATTTTTAATTAGCCCATTATTAGTAAATAACCCTCGTCATTAAATGTTCTAGTTGAAAGCCTATACTTTAAAGATGATTTTTAATTCATTGAAAATCATTTGGCCATTGGCCTTTCTGGTGAAGAAAGCTTAAACCAATAAAAATAACGAGCAGTCGTTTATTCAATAGTGATTAGCCTTGTTTTATGATTATTTTCAAGATTCAAGAGACGGGTACATATATAAGTTAGTCACGATTAACAACCAAACATGGTTTGCAGAAAATCTTCGATACAAAATAGAAAAAAGTTTCACTCCAAATGAAGAGCTCTATAAATTCGTAGGTAGATATTATTCATGGCAAGATGCATAAACCGCTTGTTCAAAAAAATTTCGTATACCATCTTCAAAAGATTTGAAAAAATTATGACTGTTCGTTACACAAAATAACGACTGCGAAAATGTAGGAACTAGTTTAAACGCATTACCAACAGGGTCTTATTTCGACAGTCTCTACTTGGTTGGATCATTAGCCCGTTTTTGGACAAGCGACAAACATACATCATGGGTCATAAATTTCTGGAAAGACAACTTCTTCGATGACGAAGGAGCAGATGTAAATTGGAAAATTTCTGTCCGCTGTATAAAGCATTAAAAAACCTGCTGTTCAGATAGTATTTTTAAGATGTTTTTAAATAATTAAACATTTTTTCAAAGAGGCTTTTTCTAAATTTGTCTTTATAAAAAAAGAAGGAACTTATGAAAGCAGAAGAATTAGCTCAACCTCATTTATTAAAACAACCTGTTTATGTCACAGGAAAACCAATTGCCTATACCGCTCGTGAATTTGGCCTTGACCCTAAAAAAATTGATAAACTCGCTTCTAATGAAAACCCTTATGGACCAAGCCCTAAAGGATTAGAAGCGGCTCAAAAAGCTTTATTAGAAGCCAATCTCTACCCCGATGGCGGTTGCTACGATTTAACATCAAAAATTTGTGAATTTCGTAATGTTAAAAGAGAACAAATCATTATTGGAAACGGCTCTAACGAACTTTTAGATATGATTGCACAAGTTTTTCTTGGTGAAAATACCGAAGCCATTATGGGAAATCATAGCTTTGCCGTTTATAAATTAGCGACTCTTGCTATGAACGCCAAGCCAGTTGAAATTGATATGCCTGCTCCTGATTATAAGCATAATCTCAGAGCCATGAAAGAAGCTATTAACGAAAGAACAAGGCTTGTATTCCTCGCCAATCCAAACAATCCTACTGGTTCTGAAATAGACGCTCAAGAAATCCTCGACTTTGCAAAGAGCCTCCCAGAACACGTAATCTTAGTAATGGATGAAGCTTATACTGAATTTATTGAATCAGAAGCCCCTAACTTGCTTCCTCTTATTGAAAAAGGCCTTCCTATCATCTGCTGCCGTACATTCTCTAAAATTTATGGCCTAGCAGGGCTTCGAGTAGGTTATGCCATTTCACGTCCAGATATCATTAGCTTGATTCAACGCGTTCGTGAACCTTTTAATGTGAATAGTATTGCACAGGCTGCCGCTATTGCAGCAATAGATGATACCTCTTTTGTAGAAGAAGTTCGTGAGAAGAATACTCAAGGTCTCTTACAACTAGAAACAGGCCTAAATGCCATGGGCTTATCTTACGTCCCTACCCGAGCTAATTTTATTGCTGTTGTTGGTGTTGTAGAACCACTAAAAGCCTTTGACTACTTACAAAAGAAGGGGACGATTGTTCGCCCTCAACCACAAATTGGAAATGTCATTCGAGTGACCGTTGGCACGAAAGAACAAAACGAACGTTTCTTAAATAACTTAAAATCCTATTTAATTGAAAAAAGTGATTCTTAAGGCGCCGAAACGCTAAAGAAAAGTAATAAGCCAGTTATACTGACTAAAACACCTCCGCAAAGAGACACAATCATATTCATGTTTTGTGTTAAGAATCCTATTTTATGGGCACCGTGATCAATCCCTTGCCTTAAAAAGATTGTTCCTACACCAAATAGAATATTGGTAAACGCCATTCCAAATCCTATTGCTAGTGCACCCAAAAGAGCCATTCCGTATAAGCCTTGTAATAAGCAGAAAAAGACCACCAAAGCCACGGCTGGGCAAGGGACAATACCTGTTATAAAGGATACGGCAAGCAATTCTTTCCAAGAAGCTTGAGTTTCTATTATTGAATTAGATGATTCTTCTTGTTTTATTTTAATCCGATTAAAAATAGAAGCCCCTATCAATATAAGACCTGTTAAAACCACTAACAAATAGCTTCCCTTTTCTATCGCCAATCGACTTAACTCAAAAGTAGAGAAAACCATAGCACGAGCTAATAAGAATAGAACAAACAATAAAATAACTGCACTCATTGTATGAATCATTGTAATCGAAAAGCCTAAACTGACTCCATGCCACCATTTCCCTCGACGTGCTAAAAAATACCCCGCCACGACAGATTTTCCATGACCTGGACCCAACGCATGAACTAAACCATAGATAAAGCAAATCAGAAAAAACCAACCGATCACTTTGTCATCACCTTCTTTCATTGCTTTTAAATAGGCTGTTAACTTGTCACGTAATTTTTTTTGTAGTGAAACCAACTCTTGCCAAGCACCACTCTTTAAGAAAAAAGATTTTTGTACCTGTGTTGGTACCTGCACAGAAGTCGTATCTTCTGCTATCGTTTGAACACTTGTTGCAGGAGTTCGCTCCATATTAAAACGTTTTTGAGAAACATTACCAAAAGAAACGGTAATCAATAAAAGCAAAGCAAATAATATGGTTTTCATTGTTATTTTTCCCTAAAACGTAAATAAAGAGCTTCTGTACTTGGCGGAAAAGCCTTAAATAAAGTCAACCCTTCTAAAACATCCGTAAAATATTCCACCTCAATATTTGAAGGGGCTTGTACTTTCACTTTATTCATATCCAAATCAAATTGAATGTAATTAGACAAATCTTTTAATGCGAATGTTAAAATGGTGTATTCTTTCTGAGCCTTCATTTTAAAATTAAGATCAAAATAAATAACTAAGGAAGCCCCTTCTTTTTTTACCTCACAATTTTTATAGCCATTAGAAGCCAAAAACTGTGTTCCCATCAATAAATAATTGTAATAATTAAAACGTTGAGCCGATTGAACTACAGAACGTTCTATTTCATACCACTCTTCTGCACTTAATTTTCCATCTTGATTTATATCCACGGCATCTATTTTTGCAGCACTATATAATTCATCAAATACCCAGCGGTTTTTAATAATCATTTCCCCTGACGATTCAAATTCTATCGATAAAAAAACCGTTGCAAATATATGGGGATGTGCATATAAGGAAGCAGAAAAAAAGAGGCAAATCCATATTATTGGTTTCATCATAAAAACAAATTATAATTTTATTTTTTTAAACCAGATAATATTATTGATCAAATTCAAAAACTTGAAATTTTCAGCTTATTAGTATAAAAAAGAATAATGTTATTTGTTTCTAATCACATGATGACTAAATCATTCTTATGAATGACTTCGTCAGGGACTTTATTACCTAATAAAGCATGAACATCTGCTGTTTTTTTGCGTAAAACTAATTTCAATGTTTCGCTATCGTATTTACTGATTCCGCGTGCAATTGGAGTTCCTGATTCATCTAACACGTTAACCAAATCCCCTTGATCAAAATGTTTCTGAACAGAGATGACACCCACAGGCAAAAGACTGGAGTGCTTTTCTCTCAATGCCTTACAACCACCCGCATCAATCACTACAGCCCCTCTTGGTGTACTTACAAAAGACAACCAGCGTTGGCGACTGCTAAGCTTTTTAGAAGACCCTGTAAAAAGAGTTCCAGGTGCATTTTCATAAAACACCTGGTGAGGAAAAACTCGTTTTCCATTGGCTAAAAAGGCATTGCATCCACTCTTCACTACAGCCCGAATAGACTTTAGTTTAGAATACATGCCCCCTGTACTAACTGCAGAGCCAGCCGCATCGGGTTTACCCGCAAGAGCCATGATTTCAGAATTAATTTCTGGTACAAATCGTAAAAGACGGGCATTTGGATTTGTTTTAGGATTAGCATCAAACAACCCGTCTTCATCGGTAAATATCAACAACAAATCAGCATCTAAAAATAAAGCCACGTCACTTGAAAGCTTATCATTATCGCCCACTTTTATTTCGGCAGTCGCTAAAGAATCATTTTCATTAATGATAGGAACTATTTTTTTTGCAAGCATAACCTTAATCATGTTTTGCAAATTTTTATAACGATCACGAGAACGGAAATCCTCTGCAGAAAGAAGAATTTGACCAACAGACATATTGCATTTTGCAAACTCTTCACTGTAAGTATGCATCAACTCAATCTGGCCAACAGCAGCACAAGCTTGTTTTTCTGGAATGACGGCAGGTTTTTTTTCATAGCCAAGTTTAGCCATTCCTGTACCAACGGCGCCGCTAGTCACAATCACTATTTCTTTATCAATGGACAATTTCGCCACTGAATCTGCAAGAGCTGCAATGTAGCGAATATTAACTCCACCTTGTTTAGGATCCACAAGAATACTAGATCCAATCTTGATTACAATACGACGAGCTTCATCTAATATTTTTTTTCTTAATTCACTCATGTTAAAACCTATTAACGACAAACAATCAATCGCACGGCATCTAAGCGCAACTGAGGAGAAGCAGCGGCTTTTTTTCGTTCCTGAATATTTTTTCTCAAAATAGGTAACGAAGTATCACTTTCCGCTTTTCCACGTAAAGAAAGCAAATGCTGTTTTCTTTGGTATTCTTGTTCCGAACGATTTTCTACCGCTGTTGCAGCTTTGTCTGCCAATTCTGAAACTTGAATGGATACCACACGCTTTGCCACTGCAAGCCCTTCGCTTGAGAAATATTGAATTTTGGCAGCAACGGCCGCATTTCCCTGAGGGATTGGAGCTGTTTTTGAAGACCCTTGATCTAGGGCTGAAAGTAATTCTGAATGATTCTCGCCAGTACCATCAATTAATACTCGAAGCACCGCAGGGCCAGCAATGTCTGAAAAACCCCATTCGGCAAGTACAGAAGGTTCCAGAACAAAATTGTACTGCATCATCAATCCACGAAGACCTGAGTTTTCCCAAATAGAACAAGTAACAGAACCTTTACCCAATGCAGTCGCTAAATCAATAGCACCTTGAGTTAAAGGATGTTCCCAACTTAGAAAATCAATATCTTCACGAATCTTTGCTTGTGTTCTTGAATTAGTTAGAGTTAAGGTAGAAGAAGCGACTTCTCTCTCTTCCCCTTCTTGTTGAGCATACATGGATGATGTAGGCATCCCAGGAATGGTTCCTGACTCTACTTGAGGACCTGTTGTGAAAACAAAACTATTTGGAATAGAACTTTTTTCTATGTCTACACCATGGGAAGTAAGCACATCATAAACAAAAGAAAATAAAGAAGTGTCTTTATCTAATCTCTGAATTTCATCAATGATCTTTCGAGCCGTTTCTGGATCTCTTGAATTAAACTCTAATAAACGATCTCGCCCTTTTTCAATATTTTTACGAAGTTCAAGACTATCTTGATGTACTAGCGGTATAATATTTTCCACGAAAGAAGCCAAATTCTCATTGGGGCTATCTAACGCTTCAATTAATGCATCTGTATACTTTAAGAAGAGTTCTCCACCGCTCATTAATGGAGATGTAAATGCACCTAAGCCATCGTGATACCAACGGAACATCACTTCTTGAGCCGAGCCTTTAACATAAGGTACATGAATAATAATATCTTGATTTTGACCAATACGATCCAAACGACCAATACGTTGTTCCACTAAAGCCGCGTCTAAAGGCAAATCAAATAAAATCAAATGATGAGCAAATTGGAAATTACGCCCTTCTGAACCAATCTCGGAAGCAATTAGAAGGTTCGCACCATCGGGTTCAGAGAACCAAGCCGCCGCTTGGTCACGAGCAAGAATAGAAAGGTTCTCATGAAAAACAGCATAAGCATCTTTACCTATTGTTTCTTCAAGCAAAGAATCTAAAGCCGAAACCACAGCAATATCTTCACAAATCAAAAGAATTTTTTCTCTTTGATGTTTTTTTAGAAAAGACATCAACCAAAGAAAGCGTTCGTCTTGATTCCAGCCTTCTTTATAATTTGTAATCAAAAGACCATTTTCTTGGATATCCGTGGAATGATCTTGGTCTTTGTTCGCGACTAAAGCAACCCATTCTCTATACTTTGGATTAGGCGCGAGTTCAATCGCATCCAAATGACGTTTCGGAAAACCACCAACGCCTTTTCGAGTATTTCTAAAAACGACTGATCCCGTTCCAAGAGCGTCTACAATCCGACGCATCCATTCTCCAGCAGACATTGCTTTAGAATTTTCTTTTTCAAGCCAAGAGCGAATTAAAGAATTTTTTGGAACTAATTCATAAAGATCATCCCAACTCAAATGGCTATCAGGATCCGTGGGTAATTTAGAAAGATCATTCGCTAGTTTTTGATACTTTTCTTGATCTTTTATAAACTCATTGAAATCCGAAAACCGAACTGGATCGAGCATTCGTAAACGATTAAAATGAGATTCTGGATGAAGCTGTAATGGAGTTCCTGTTAATAATAGGATACCTTTTGAGCGAGCCACTATCGCACTGACAAGCATATACTCTTTACTAGTAAAACCGTCTTCGCAAACAAGGTGATGAGCTTCATCCACAATGGTTAAATCCCATTTTACCTTTAATAGATCTTCAATTAAAGCTGGATGATCCATTAGCAATTCTACAGTACAAATGACTTCATTTGCCTGTAAAAAAGGATTTGGTTTATCATTACCGCTAAATAGAGCTCTTAAAAAGCCTTCATCCACTAGTGTGAAAATATGATTGAAACGTCGTTTCATCTCCACCATCCACTGGTGTTTCAAAGATTCAGGGACTAAAATAAGAGATCGAACAACACGTCCTCGCGCCCGTAAAGCATGCCAAATCATACCTGCTTCAATCGTTTTTCCTAAACCCACTTCATCGGAGAGCATTAGTCTCGGTAGTTCAGAAGAAGAGCAAGCTCGATGACAGAGATAATACTGATGTTCGATCATATCCACTCGAGGGCCAATCATACCTCGAACAGTGGATGATTGCCACTCCGAAGAAAGCATTAACGCTTTTTCTCTCAGCTTAAATTCTTTTAAATCTGAAATTTTGCCTTTTAGTAAAGCAGAAAATAAATCCGCAGGGCGAGCAGCCGCCTTAGACAACAAATCAGATTCATTCATTTCGCGGCCACCACGGCCACGATAAACGAATAAATCAGCCACATTTTCAACAGACTCAATTAAAAAAGAAACGCCTTTTTCATTTTTTGCCGTTTCTCCAACAGCTAATACATAACGTTCTACGGGAGCAACATGATTTCTATAAATTCGACTTTGTCCAACAGCAGGAAACTCAAAAACGATGTTTTTATTTTGTACGGCAAGAACACGACCAATGCCTAATTCTGGTTCGTGTATACTAATATAACGCTGACCTGGCTTAAAGATACTCATGAGGGCATAAATTAGCTTTTTTCTTTTTAAATAGAAGAAGATGTTTCTAAATTAGTCGTTGTTATGAATTGGTTTTATATAGATAAAAGTATTAAATCAGGCGATCGCCGTCAGGGACCATATTCCATTGATGAAATGCGTGAACTTGCAGCCCAAGGGTCTATCGAAAAGTCCACACTCGTCTGGCACACTGGCCTTGAAAATTGGATTCCATGGGAAAAATCCGATGGATTTATCAGTGAAGAAAAAGTGAATGAAATGATTCAGCAAACGATTGCTGAAATTCTAATCGAAAAGAAAATCAAACAAAGAAATGCCGCAGGTTTTGGTATTCGGGCGATGGCTTTTCTAATTGACTTTATCATTCTAAGCTTATTTGGTAGTCTAATTGTTTATGTACTAAGTGCTTTTCAATGGATTGACTTAGAAGCAATTAATGTTTTAATGGATAAATACTGGTCCAACCCGCTTTCTCCTGACTTTGCACAAGAATTTCTAGAAGCCAAAGGGGTCTCCATTTTTATTTCCATATGGTTTATTATTCAAGCCCTTTATTCCATTTACTTTCACACCAAGTACGCTGGCACCATAGGGAAATTGTTACTTCATCTTAAAGTTCAAAATGCCGATGGGACAAAGCTCAATTTACTTAAAGCGTCTTTACGCTATGCTTATAGTATTTTAACTCAATTCACTCTTGCGTTTTATGGGATAGGCTATCTTCTCGCTCTCATTGACCCTAAGAAAAGAGCCCTTCATGATTTCTTAGCTAATACACGCGTGGTTTACAGCGATTTTGACAAGGAAAAATAAAACAATATGGATCGTTATATAGTCTCTGCATTAAAAGAACCTCTTCATGGTGAAGTTGAAATTTCTGGTGCTAAAAATGCAGTACTTGCAGTAATGGCTGCGACTCTTCTCGCTGACGGCGTTTCTGAAATTACAAATGCTCCTCACCTAAAAGACATGAAAACCATGTCTGATGTATTGCGCGTGATTGGTTGCCGAATTGATGGTGGTTCTCATACATTACGTATTGATACTCGTGGGGTGAGTCATCTTGAAGCACCTTATGAGTTAGTTAAAACCATGCGTGCTAGCTTTTACGTACTAGGTCCTCTGGTAAGCCGTTTCGGCCGTTGTCGAGTTTCACTTCCTGGCGGTTGTGCTTGGGGTCCTCGTCCAGTGGATCTTCATTTAAAAGGCCTTGAAGCCCTTGGCGCCACAATCAATGTCACGCATGGTTATGTCGAAGCTATTTGTGAAGGACGCCTCAAAGGCGGAACATTCCATTTTCCTATTAGTAGTGTCGGTGCCACAGTAAACGTTTTAATGGCCGCGACTCTAGCCTCAGGTAAAAGCACGCTGCATAATGTGGCTCTTGAACCTGAGATTGATGCCCTTGTTGATTACCTCATTCAAATGGGGGCTAAAATTGAAGGCCGAGGCACAAGAACTTTAGTCATTGAAGGTGTTGAAAAATTAAACCCAGGATCTGGAGCAACAATACCAGATCGCATTGAAGCAGGATCTTTTTTAATTGGCGCTGCGATGACTCGCGGACGAATAAAAACAACTCACATGAATCCTTCTCACATAGAAGCACTTACAGGTTGTTTGCGAGAGATGGGTTGTGACGTTTCTATTGGAGATACTTGGGTAGAAGTCGATGCTTATCAAAAAAAGCTAAAACCTATTTCTGTTACTACACTACCTCACCCTGGATTTCCTACGGACTTACAGGCTCCTATGATGGCTTTATTAACAACGATTGAAGGCGCGAGTGTAATTCAAGATACTGTTTATAATGATCGATTTACCCATATTGCAGAACTTCAACGTTTAGGGGCAGACATTCAATTAACAGGGAACACCGCTTATATCCGCGGTGGAAAGCCCTTATCTAGCGCTCCTATTATGGCTTCCGATTTAAGAGCTGGCGCTGCTCTTGTTTTAGCAGCCCTTATTGCCGAAGGAGAAACTTCAATTAGTCGTATTTATCACATTGACCGTGGTTATGAAAACTTTGAAGAAAAAATGCGTTCTCTCGGGGCTCAAATTGAAAGAGCTCAAGATGAAGGGTAATTAGAAATTAATTTTCGTTCCCATTTTAAATTCAGTAAAGAGCATGGTTTCAGGAATTATTCCTTTCCACAGTTCAGGACGTTCTGTATAATAGCGAATAAAATGTTCTATTCCAGCATGAATTTGAACTTGATCCCACTTGGCAAATAAATAGCCTCCCAATCCACCTTCTAAAAAAGAAACGGACAAAGAATCTTTTTCATTGATAAGAAAAGTAGAAGCCAGGGAGCCCTTCATTTCAATACCTATTGGATTATCAAATTGATAAGAAGATTTCAATTGAATTGCTGGCCCCCATTTTACACCCTGATAATAACTGACATCCAAATACGATGAATCAATCCCATCTAAATAATTATCATCCGTAATTAAAAGAATGGAAGCTGTAGAATCCACATTAAAAAGAAGACCTAATGAGGCCGACATCGAAAGGCCTTTTTTCTGAATTTGGTGCCAAGACAAATTAAGCCCAGAACGCATTTCTAATATTTTATTGATAAAAGCAAAACCTTCTAAAACAAACAAACGAGTATCTTTTTTAAAAGCATACTTTTCAAAGAGAAAGAAAAAGGCAGGATTAATCTTATCACCTTCACTTAATGTAAAGTTCGCTCCAGTAGCTAAAGCAAAAGACTTTGACATCAAGGAATATTCAATGGCAGGCGAAATAACCCAATCATTTGTATCCAGCGAAGAGGAATCCGATTTCAAAAAGACTTCAGATAAAAAGGAGAATTCTATGGAATGCTTTCTTTGATTTCGATAAATATCATAAGCAATCGAAAAAACGGAAAAACCTTCTCCTAGCCACTCTTTAGAAGATTCCTCACTTTCTTTTTCTTCATAACGAATTCCAATAGCATCAAAATCAAAGCCAAAACGCCACAAGTTTTGCTTTTGAATATCTAGAAAATCAATACCTAGAACAGCATAGTATTCTTTTAATATCTGAAGGATTTCTTCCGTATAAGGGCCTTCAGTAAAAAGCGCATCTTCAAATAAGGTGATTGCATCAACGATATCACCTGAGGATTCTGCTTCTAATGCACGCTGATAAAGAGAAGTTTGCTCGTCAGCAAAAACGTTTAAAACAAAAAGGAATAACAGTAGAACTGCCGTGCGCATTAATGCTCATTACAATCTCCCCAAGGACAAGGAGGAAGAGGAGGCCAAGGGGGATATCTGTTATCTCGCTCTGGTCTCACTTCATGAGATTCTGGACGTTCAATAAGAGGAGTACGTTCGCGAGATTTCATTGTTTTCGGGAAACCCCCATTAAAGCGGGCATTATGGTTCCGATTTTCAGAAAGTTGGCGACGAAGCTGTTCCTTTTCTTTTCCTGAACTTTCACGAATTTTAGACAAAATTTGCTCACGAGCCTTTTGTCTTTCCATTCTCATCTTTTTCCATTCTGTGCTTTCTTTTTCACCTAAAACCAAGTTTTTTGAAGAAATTGGCTTATCAGCGGGGGTGGAGACTTGTGGAGAAGGCACAGTTTTGCTATCAGCACCATATAGGAATGGAGCTAATAAGAAAATCAATAAGAAAAAAGAAGTCTGTTTCATATGAAATCTCTAACAAAAACGATGCCAACAAAAAAAGAGTGCTATTCCTTTAATAAAAAAACATATAGGTAATATACTAATTTTTATAATCCTCTTTTCTTATTTTTATCCTTTCCATGATTTCCCTCAACACTTTTCGGTCAATACCGAGAATCGTTGCCGCTAACGTTAAATTACCCTTACTATCTAAAAGAGCTTGGTGAATCACATTTTTTTCTGCCGATTCCCTTGCTTCCTTAAGAGTTCTAGGAGAATTTTTTGCCTCTTCAGTTATGTTATCAAGCCCCAAATCTTGAGGAGAAACAACCCCACGAACAGCCTGAATCAAAGATTTTTGGATCCTATTTTCTAATTCACGCACATTTCCAGGCCAAGAATAGCTCAATAGAGCCTTTTCTGAAGCTCGACTTAGCCTAAAACGACCTCGACCGTACTCCGCACTATAACGATCCAAAAAAGATTCCGCAAGAAGAATCACATCTTGACCTCGGCTTCGCAAAGGAGGTATTTCCACAGGCATCACTTGGATTCTAAAATAGAGATCTTCCCTAAATTTCTTTTCTTTGACAGCCTCTTCTAGGTCCACATGAGTCGCTGAAATCACTCTTACATTCACAGAAATTTCTCGATTATCACCTACTCTAGTGATATGTTTTTCTTGAAGCACCCGTAATAATTTCACTTGCATCGTAAGAGGGAGTTCTCCTATTTCATCTAAAAAAACCGTACCACCCTCCGCTTGTTCAAACAACCCTTTTCTGTTTTCTATGGCTCCCGTAAAAGATCCTTTCACGTGGCCAAACAAAATAGACTCTATCAAGTTTTCAGGAATCGCTCCACAATTGACCGCCACAAATGGTTTATCTCGTCTTGGGCTCTCCGAATGAAGCCAACGGGCAAAGAGTTCCTTACCAGTTCCCGTCTCTCCACGTATAATAACAGGCAAAGGAAGAGGAGCTAGTTTTTCTGAAAGAGTCATTAAATCAGACATCGATTTTGAGCCGTAAAAAATCCCCCCTTTTCGAGAGATTCCTTTTAATACCTCTAGCGATTCTTTTTCTCTTAATCGATCATAAGCAGTAAAAGCAAGCTTTTCACAAATCGTTACAAAAGACTCAAATAAAAGACGTTCCTCTTCTGAGAAAGTATCCGTACGCGCTTTCCGTTGTAAATACAAAAAACCAGACTCACTTTGAGGCATTCTAAAGGGAGCCACCATAATACTAGTCAATTGATTTTGAACAATCGATTGAGAAAGATCGGCATCATCATCTTTTAATTGATTCCAAAGAATCACACGATTTCCATCTTTTGCTTTTTTAACAGCCGATGCAGAAATAGGAAGTTTTTCTGGATAATAAAATTGAAGAGGATCGTCTCCTGGAACCTCAAGAACAGAGGCGTCCGCATGTAAAACTTGTGTTGCTGCCTTAAGAATTTTTGGAAGCAATTCATCAGGATTCGATTCATCTAGCAATTGAATCATTGTATCGAGAAGTTCTTCTGTAGCTTGCAATGTATCTAAATTCATAAAGAATCCTTATTCAAAACATCAATTGGACGAGGAGCGTTTTCAATAGCAACCCCTTTCATATCTGGTTTAGATTCTAAAGGAATCTCTTTACTACGAACTCGTTCCAGCATTTGTTCCCCTGTTTCTAAAACATTTTGACTTTCTTTTTCATGATTAAAGAAAAAGAAGAAAATGAAAAAGAAAAAACAGAGTAAAAGAAAACCCTTTAAGAAAATAGGCCAAATAGAAGTGATTGAAGATGACTTTATAATAGCCATTTTAGAAATCCCTTTCGGGTATTCTACTTTTTTTTGATCTAAGTCGCTTTCTTGTTCTATTATTTTATTCTGTAAAAATAAAAGCCACTTTTTGTATGGTTTTTCTAAAAAAACGGCCTGTTTTCCAAGATGAAGAAGAGCAATTTCTAAATGTTCTTCCAATTCTTCAAAACTAGAAAAACGATCTTCAGGATTAACTTGTATTAAACCTCTCCAAATTGGATCTAAAGCTGCTATTTCTTCAATTGTCAAAAAATTCTGTAGGTGTAATAAGGTAGAGATTTTTGAACTTTCTATATGAAGAATTTCTTCCACTAAAGAATCATAATTGCGATGTTCATAAGGGACAGTAGCAGTGAGCCAATAATAGAGTAATATTCCTAAACTAAATAAATCACTTTTAATCGTAGGTTCGGCTTTTTCAAAGCGTTCAGGAGAGGCGTAATAAAGATGGCCAACGCCCTGAATGCCACCATCAATAATTACCGCACGCCCTTCTTTGGTTATTAAAATATTGTCAGGGGCAAGATCTCCATGAGAAAATCCAACATTTTCTAAAAAAGAAAGACCAGAAACGACCCCTCTTAATAAATGTAAGGCTGTAGAAACAGAGAAAGGAGCAACAGAAGAAGATCGTATGCCTTGAATATATTCTGAACAAGTCCAAAAGCATCCGCTGCAAAAACCATAATCTAGGATTAACGCCGTATTTGGATGCTTATTCTTTTTTAATGTTACATAAAAATCTTGATTAAAACGAAGACCTTCTTTATATACTTTTAAGGCGACCGTTTCCTTTTTTTTGTATTTCGCACGATATACAAAAGCCTCTCCACCATCATGCATTAACTGACAGTCTGAAAAAGATAGCCACTCTTTCATAAAGACTCCATCAATAACTTAATCGTTAAAGAATCTTGAGCTCTATCTGTCCATGTTTTTAAATAGGAATTATTAGGATCTTTTTGTAACCCCATCGACCATATATCCCACGCATTTTCATAATCCCCTCTATCCCAATAAAGATTTCCCAAATTAGAATAAGCGGCAATAAAATCAGGATTTTTAGTAATGATATAAACAAAAACCTGCTGTGCTAAAGAATCTTGCCCTACAGACTGTAAAGACAAACCTTTTAAATTGAAACTAAAATAATTAGATGAATCTAATGCAATCGAACGATCTAGTACAGGTAGAACGGATGCCTCTGGATGAACATAAAGAGTGGCTCTTGCCCAATAAAAAAGGCAAGTAGAGTACATTTTTTCATACCCATTTATAGCTTTTGCTCTTTCTAAAATACGAAATTCATCGTATGCCTTTTGCCAAAAGGGCAAGGCATTTTCACCCCTCCACTCCATTTCTTCGGCGAGCCCAAAATAAGATAAAGCTAGGCCATACCTCGCCTTCATAAAAAGAGGTTCTTCATCTAAAACAGAAGAAAAATAAGATGCCGCCCGATTAAAATCACCTATGGCAAGAGTATTCTCCCCTTTTTCATAAATATCATTCTCGCAAGACCAAAAGAAAAAACAGCACAAAAACAAACAAAGTGCTTTTTCATAAGGAATAAAAAACCTTTTACTTTTATTAAAACGAGACATTGTTTATTAAAATAATTAAATTTTGTCAAAACTATATCGGAGATCTCATGTCTAAAGTACTTATCATTGGCGCCGGTGGCGTAGCAAACGTAGTCGCACGCAAGTGTGCACAAAATAGTTCCGTTTATTCCGAACTACTGATCGCTAGTCGAACACAATCCAAATGTGATGCGATTGCCAAAGACATTCATAATATTCCTGTAAATACAGCAAAAGTAGATGCCGATAAATCAGAAGAAGTCGCTGCACTAATTAGAGATTTCAAACCAGAACTCGTAATGAATATCGCTCTTCCTTATCAGGATCTCACCATCATGGATGCCTGCCTTAAAGAAGGCGTTCATTATCTTGATACTGCAAACTACGAACCTAAAGACGTAGCTCACTTTGAATATAGTTGGCAGTGGGCCTACCACGAGCGCTTTAAGAAAGCGGGCATTATGGCTCTCCTCGGCTCAGGCTTTGACCCTGGAATGACAAACGTCTACACCGCCTATGCCAAAAAGCATCATTTTGATCAAATCGATACTCTTGATATTGTAGACTGTAATGCAGGGAACCATGGAAAGGCTTTTGCCACTAATTTCAACCCAGAAATTAACATCCGAGAAATCACACAAAATGGTCGTTACTACGAAAATGGCAAGTTTGTGGAAATTCCTCCAATGTCTATGCATCAAACAATCAATTATCCTGAAGTTGGTGATCGCGAAAGCTATTTACTTTTCCACGAAGAACTAGAATCTCTCGTCAAACATTTCCCAGAAATCAAAAGAGCCCGTTTCTGGATGACTTTTGGCCAAGCTTACCTCACTCACTTACAAGTTTTGCAAGATGTAGGCATGACCCGCATCGATCCTGTTCGCTTTAATGGCGTAGATATTATTCCTCTTGAATTCTTAAAAGCACTTCTACCAGAACCTGGTACATTAGGTGAAAATTACAGTGGAAAAACATGTATCGGTTGCCAGGTTACAGGTATAAAAGAGGGTAAGCCTAAAACTTACTTTGTTTATAATGTTTGTGACCATGCCGAATGCTATAAAGAAGTGAAAGCTCAAGCCATTAGCTACACTACAGGAGTTCCTGCAATGCTAGGCGGGTCTATGATTCTTAAAGGATTATGGAAAGGTGAAGGCGTGTTTAATATGGAACAATTTGACCCAGATCCATTTATGGCTGAAATTGGTCAATGGGGTCTTCCTTGGAAAGAATTATTAAACGTAAAGCTTGTTTAATTTATTTAAACCAAGAGTCCTGGCTCAAAGTCTTGAAGAAATACAAAAAAACGGCCTCGATGATATCGAGACCGTTTTTTAATTCCAAAGAAAAATTATTTTTCAATGTTATACTGTGCAACAACATTGCCTTGTTGATCGAGAGCACGAACAACATCAGCATCACGTTGAAGAACGAGATCAGCTTGATGACCTTGAACATCTGTAAGAGAAACAGATAAAGAACCGTCTGCATTCTTAACAGCTGTTACGGCATTACCTTGAGCATCTTTTTCAAAATAGGTGTCACCAGAAGCTACTGGATTTGAACCAGTCCAGAATTCAATGGTATTGAAAATCAATAAATCACCGAGTAAACAAATTTCATAAACAGGAACAATCCATGCTACTAGATTAACAACAGAGTTAATCCACTTGTCACCAAAAGATCCTGTGAACTTCTGAACCTTACCAAATAATGCATAGTTTCCATAGCAACCACTGAAAAGTATAGCAGCGCATGAAAGGGCTATTAGACGTTTTTTCATATTGAACTCCTTAATAGAATGAAAAATTTGAATGAATATATAAAAATAAGTCAACTCTTTCATATAAAAAAAAGAAATACTTATTATTACTCTATACAACGACATCCATATTCAAATGACCCATGTTGAATTTCAAGAGGTGATTATTATAAATGGCATAAAAACGGGTAATTCACAAAATTATTTCAATGTTTTTTAAATAAAAAAACTTTATCCTATATGTGATATATATCACATATACCTAGAATAATAAAACTCTATAAACTTCTTTTATGAAAAACACAAAACACTATCGTACAAATACGAAATAAAAAGTACTTTTTTATAATCCCGTGAAAAAAGATTTATTAACAAATTAAAGTTCTAAATGAATTTGTACAGAAAAAAATATGTTTAATTTTTTTTATGTGTTATTCAAAGAAAATTACTTATAAATAATATTAAATATTGTATATTCGTTATAATATGATTGGAGGTTGTTTGATAATGCAAAAAATAATATTTGTTTTTTTAGCTTTTTTTGCTATTTCTTCTGTTTTTGCTGCAGAACCGTTAACAGTCTGGATTATGCCTAATGGAGCATCTCCTCAAGAAAAACTAGAGCAAGAACTTGAGTTATTCACAAAATCTACAGGAATTAAAACTAAAGTAGTTGTTCTGGACTGGGGTGAAGCTTGGAATCGTATTTCAACAGCACTCAATACGGGCAAAGACATGCCTGCCGTTCTCCAACTCGGGACTACTTGGATTCCTTATTTTGCCTCTCGAGGTGAACTTTTAGAATTAAACCCCTCTCTTTCTAAAATAGATCCGTCTCGCTTTGTTCCTGTAAGTTTTTATACCACTCATGTTGATGGAGATACCTCCATTTATTCTGTGCCTTGGTTTATTGATGCCCGAGCTATTCTTGCAAACGAAAGAATTTTAAAAGAATTAAACATTAAAGCAAATGACATTAGTACTTATAAAGGTTTTCTTAAAGCACTTAAAAAAATCAAAGCTGCCTCTTTAAAATTAGATGATGGAACGCCTATTCAAGCCTACGCGTTTCCTGGTAGAAATGACTGGAACATTCCACATAATTTTGCCCCTTGGATTTGGTCTAATGGTGGAAACTTTGTTGTCAAAAAGAACAACACCTACCAATCTAATCTACTCTCTCCAAAAACACTTCAAGGCATCGCCTTATATCTAAATTTTGTTTTAGACTCTGTAGTAGACGCCGCCAATTTAAATTTGAATACAGCTCAAATTTCTCAACAATTTAATAATGGCGAAATTGCTTTTATCTTAAACACCTCTGAAATCGTCATGCAAACTCGTTTTCAAGTAGAAGATGGGGGGTTACTCCATTCCAGAATAGGTAATGATGGCGTTGTTGTGTTCCCTGTTCCTAGCGGTTCAGCAGGAAGTGTTAGTTTTATCGGAGGCAGTAACCTCGCGATTCCAGCTAAATACAAGAACAAAAAACAAGCCTTAGATCTTCTATTGTATTTAACTCAAGATCAATTCTTAGATGCTTACACTAAACAAATCGGCTTTTTACCTCCTTCTAAAAAGGTCCTTGAATCTTGGTCTCAAGATTCCGTTTATAATGTACTAGTGGAATGCTTAAAAAATGGACAAACCTATAGAGGAATTACCCAATGGGGCGAAATAGAAGGCATCTTAGGGAAAACCTTCAGCTCTATTTGGGCATCAATGGAAATTGAAGGCCTCTATTCTGAGGAAAAAATTTACTCTATCTTGCGTGAAAATGATTCCCTTATTAACGTCGCCTTAGGTGTAAATCAACCTAAAGATATCATTTCTCTAGAACAATTTAAAACTCTTTGGTCTAGTACACTTGAAGAAATGAAAATGGATGAAATCTTTTCTTCTGAAGAAAAGATGAGTGAAGCGGCGAATAAAAACGAAGAAAAATCAATTGTAGATAAAAAGGTCTCAATTGGAATATTCATCTTAATGCTATTATTTGGATTTATTTTTGCATACCAAAGAAAGAAAAAATAAGTTTAAGAATTTAAATTAATTAAATGACAGAAAAAAAGAACTCCATTCGCTTAAGAAAGAGCATCATATTCCGAAGCCTTCTTATGCTAGTTATAACAATCACTCTTATTATGGGAGTGAGTGGTTCTGTTTTTATGTATTTTCAAAAACAAACACTTGAACAAGGTGTTTTTGAAAAAAACTCAAGTAACCTGAAGCAGATTTTACTCTCCATAGAACAAGAGCTTGATCAATTTGGAAGCCAACTGTCATTACTTTCTAAAACCACTTCTGTTCAGCAAATGGATTCCATTGTTTCTGCAAGTTACTTAAAAAGCTTTGATGTCGCCTCTCTGTTTAATGCAGGTGAGTATGTGACTCTATATGATCGTCATAATCAGTTTATCTGTGATAATTCCATGATTGGTTCTTCTTTACCTCATCAAACATTTAAGGATTTTGATAAAGTAACGCCTCATCGTCCTTACACAACTAACTGGTATTCAGAAGATTTTATTCCTAATAAGTTTTTTGCTATTAGCGTTGGAGATAGAGCCGTAGCAGATGGAACATTAGTTGCCAATTTTTCATTTAAGCGTATTTGGCAAAAATACGCTTCTCATAAAAATGGAGATAATGGTTTTTTAATTGCTTTTGATGATAAAAATCGTATTTTACTGTACCCTGATTTAAAAATGATATTAAATCAAGAACTTTATGCTGCTGATATAGGTTTAGAAAACTTCTCCGCTAAAACGCTGTCAATTGATAAACCTACCTACATTATATTAAATAACGAAGAGTACTTGGCAACTTACAGCTATAACGCTCGTTACCAAATCGGAATTCTTTCACTACAACCGAAAGAAGAAGTTCAATCTTTAATTTCTGCCGTTTTCTATGGAATGTTTTTTTTGTTAACTCTTACGATTATTGCCGTAATCTTAATTATTCTTTGGCTATTTAAGAACTTTGCCTTTCCTTTACGAAATATTATTGAACATATCAATTATATCTCGAAAGGAAATTTCGATTCAGCACCTCTTCCCGATGTGGAAAAAGCCGATGAACTTGGGATTTTATCAAAAGCATTTAATCAAATGCAATCCATTATTAAAAAACAAATTGAAGACTTAAATCAACACAAAAAGCATTTGGAATTAGAAGTTTTAGAACGTACTCGTGAATTAGAAGATGCCAAAAATCAATTAGATTTAATTTCTAGAACAGACGAGTTAACCAAACTCCCGAATCGTCGTGATATTCGCGAAAAGATTCATCAAGAGGCAAATCGTGCAGAAAGAAATCATCGCGATTTTTGTTTTATCTTTATAGATATTGATAAATTCAAAGACATCAACGATACTTATGGGCACTATTGTGGAGACATTGTCTTAAAAGGTGTTGCTGATATTATTCGTAATAATTTAAGAAAGTATGATTATGTTGCTCGCTGGGGAGGTGAAGAATTTTTAACCGTTCTACCTGAAACAGATCTTAGTGGAGCAAGCATCGTTGCGGAACGCTTTAGAAAAAAAGTAGAGCAGATGAAGATTGAATTTTCAGACACCATTATTGGTGTTACTATTACTTTAGGTGTTGCTCTATACGATTCCAGATTAGGCGTTGATAGGAGTATTCAGCTTTCTGATCATGCTTTATATAAAGGAAAAACGAACGGTAGAAACCAAGTCGTAATTTGGGATCCTAAAGATACGTCTGAAGATGAATATAAAATGGCTTTATTAGACCAAAAGGCTTTTTTATACGCATCTTGTCCAATTGATAACGAAGAAAAAAATGATCCTAGTGATTTTGAATTAGAACAGAATGAAGAAGAAAACTCTACTGAAGAAATAAAATAAATCGAATTGAAAAGCTACAATAAAAAAAAGACCGTTATTAGGTCTTTTTTTATCGGGATGAATGGATTCGAACCATCGACCACTTGAACCCCATTCAAGTACTCTACCAGACTGAGCTACATCCCGTTCTAGGTGGGCTAAATTTAGTTTTTCCTTTTTGTTTGGCAACCCTCGAAGAGGATTTATTTCCAATAACCAACGATTAAAATTTCTGGTGTTGCCTTAGGATTTACCTTGCTTTTAAAAGCCACAATATGACGTAGACTTTTCTGTTTTAAGGCAATTCCTTCTCTTGGAATTCCATTTGTTTTAAGGGTTATTTTAAGAGCAGGAACTGTTCCACCTTCCTTTATTTCATCTAGTTTATCTATGTTCAGCATCACTGATTTGTAGGAGACAGAAAAAGATTTTTTGGCGTCTGAATCAAGAGCTAAATCAGGACGATTTTTTTTATCTGGGCTCCATGCGTAAAAAGTCCATTCCCTTGTTTCTCCTGCTTTATAATACCCCGCATCAAACATTTTTTCACTGAAGAAAACAGGAGATTGAACTTCACCTGTTACTGTTGTTTTATAGTAAGCACCCGACGTATCTACAAGAATAATGTTATGATTAAACTCCCCTTCCATAAAGGCTGTATTTAAATCAAATTCAATCGAAATCGTTTCATTTGGTTTAATCAAAGAGGGGTATTTGAAATTAGAAGCTCCCGTATTTTGACTCATTACGGATTCCAAAACAATTGTATTAGAAGTCGTATTTGCTCCCTTTAGAACAATATGACGAACATCCCCTTGTTCTAAAACACCTACAGAATATGGTTCTGGGACAAAGCGAATTTCTGTATTTTGTGCCAAAATAGGTAAAGCCGAAAGGCTAAATAAAATGATTAAAAATAATTGTATTCTTTTCATATTCAAAAAATACAAAAAAATGGATAAGAAAGCCTATTTAACCAAGACCAGAGGTACTAATTCTTTTTTCTTTTAGACTTTTTTTTTAACTTTATGCCGTAAAATTTAACTTACTCCTAAAGAGGTTACTATGTCTGATAATCTGTCTGTTCTGGGTAAAGCTCGCGCAGCTTACCAACCCAAACTTCCCTCTTCTTTGAAAAATGGTGCTTTGAAGGTTTCTATTAATAAAGGAACTGCCACAGAGTCCGTTCGTGATCAAGAAAAAATTAAGGCCTTGTTCCCAAACACTTACGGTGCTCCTGTTGTTTCATTTACACCTGCCTGTGGTTGTTCTTGCGGTTCTGAATCAAAAGCGATTCGTGTAGGCGTTGTTCTTTCTGGTGGTCAAGCTCCAGGTGGCCATAACGTGATTGCTGGTATTTTTGATGGCCTTCAATCCATCTCTAAAGAATCCGTACTCTTCGGTTTTCTTGGTGGACCTTCTGGTTTAGAAAACGGAAAATATATCCAGATTGATGCCAAACTAATGGACGCTTATCGCAATACTGGTGGATTTGATATTATTCAATCTGGCCGTACCAAGCTTGAAACAACAGAACAATTTGATCGCTGCATTAAAGTTGCTAATGATTTAAAATTAGATGCCATAACCATTATCGGTGGCGATGACTCCAATACAAACGCTGCTGTTTTAGGTGAATACTTCCAAGCCAAAGGCGCATCCTGCGTTGTTTGTGGTTGCCCAAAAACAATTGATGGTGACTTAAAGAATGAATATATTGAAACTTCTTTCGGTTTTGATACTGCGGTAAAGACCTATTCCGAACTCATCGGTAATATCATGCGTGATGCAAACTCCGCACAAAAGTACTGGCATTTTATTAAGCTCATGGGTCGCTCCGCTTCTCATATTGGTTTAGAAGCTGCACTACAAACACATCCAAATATTTGCCTAATTTCTGAAGAAGTGAAAGCCAAGAAAATGAAACTTTCTGAAGTGGTTCAGTTTGTTGCTGATATCGTAGCAGAACGTGCTAGCCAAGGAAAGAACTTTGGCGTGGCTTTAATTCCAGAAGGCTTGCTCGAATTTATTCCTGATGTAGGCGTTTTGATTTCAGAACTTTCTGAAGTTCTTGCTCACCATGAAAAAGAAGTAGAAGGTTTAGACACACAAGCAAAAGTGGAAAAACTTTGTGGCTGGTTAAACACTGAATCCGCTAACGTATTAAAAAGCCTTCCAGTTGGTATTCAAGCTCAATTAATGCTTGACCGTGACTCTCATGGTAACGTTCAAGTGTCATTGATCGAAACTGAAAAACTAATTATTGAAATGGTTGCTAAAGAACTTAAAAAACGTTCCGACTTTAAAGGAAAGTTTGCTGCTCTTAACCACTTCTTTGGTTACGAAGGCCGCTGCGCCGCTCCTTCAAACTTTGATGCCGATTACTGCTATAGTCTTGGTTTTGCCGCATCTGTTCTCGCCTTCAATAAAATGAATGGTTATATGAGCTCCGTTCGCAACTTAACTAAAGGCATTGAAAACTGGACCGCTGGTGGTATTCCTATCACTATGATGATGAATATTGAACGTCGTCATGGAGCAGATAAACCTGTGATTCAAAAAGCCCTTGTAGAACTTGATGGTGCTCCATTCAAGTACTTTGCCGCTCACCGTGATGTATGGGCTAAAACAGAATCTTACACTTACCCAGGCCCTATCCAATACTGGGGTCCAAGCGAAGTTTGTGATGTGACCAACTTCACAATCAAGCTTGAACGTGGTGCGATGTAATTCGTAATACATGAAAAAGGCCTGAAAGTGAATCTTTCAGGCCTTTTTTTATGGTAGTTTAATTATTTAATGCTAGGTAATTTTGCGATATCTCTAAAATCCAATTTGGATGAAGAGGGCTCAGATATTGAGACTAATCGAGCAATGGACTTACCCGAACGTTCAATTACAATCTCTTCTCCTAATAGAGAGACTTGATTCAAAAGGGCTCCAAAATTTTGGCGCACTTCCATTGCGGAAACAATCTTAGCCATATAATTAGAGGGCCTTATCTTTAATAACTAAATCCACTCGTCTATTCTTTTGACGTCCTTCTTTAGTTTTATTGTCTGCAATAGGAAGAGTCATTCCATAGCCTTTGGATGTCAAACGTGAAGCTTCAATTCCTTGAGCCACTAAGAAGTCAAGTACATTTTGAGCGCGTTGTTCAGAGAGCTTTAAGTTGTGTTCTTCTGAACCTGTATTATCAGTATGCCCTTCTACAGAGACATTTAATTCTTGATATACAGATAAAATTCCGGCGACCTTAGCTAAACTAGTTTTCAAGTCCCCTTTCAAAGAAGCTTTATTCACATCAAATAAAATATCAGACATGGATAGAATAATGCCTCGAGCATCTTGAGTTACTTGAATTAGCTTCGATTGCAAATCATTTAATTTATTTTTTGCTTCTTGCTGACGCGCTTCTGCTTTTTGACGTTCTTCATCTAGAGCCTTTTGTAGAGCCGCTTCTCTTTCTTTTGCTGCTTTTCTAAGAGAATCTTCACGAGCCTTTGCTCTTTGTCTTAACTCTTCACTTGTTAAAGCGAGACGTTCTTTTTCTTCTTCTAGAGCACTTGCAAAAACAGAGGTTTTGTTTTTATAGAAAAACTCAATACTATCTTTGGTGGCCATCGCCGTCTGCATCACAGCCATTCTTTTTTGCCATAAAGACTGGAGAGATTTTCTTAAAACTTGTGTTTTTGCCTGCACCTGAATAAGTTCTACATACAAGGAACAATTCTTTTGAAAAGAGACAACAGATATAGCTTCTGGTTTTTTCTTTTCTTGTTCGAGCATTTGAGAGGCTTTTGCTTGTACTTCAGCTAAGGTGATTTTTGCATCTAAAGCTTCCGCTGGAATCTCTTTATTTAAGAGATCCAATTTCTCTTGACATTGCTTTACTGACCATGAAGTAGTTTTGCCAGAAGAAAGGGAATCCGTATTTGAACTTGCAAAAATAAAGGAAGCACTTAAAAGAGACGCGTATAAAAAGGTTGCTATTTTCATTTTTCCTTCCTTATCTGTTCTAATTTTGACTTTAATTCATTTTTATAAGATTCAGCGGCTTGGACTTCTTTTTCAAGAAGTTCATAATCGTTATTTAATCCATCAAGTGAACTTTGAGCTAACACTAGACGATATTGTAAGAGGCTTTCTTCAGCAGCAAGCAAGGCTTCTTCTGTTTTACCAGCTTCATTTTGCTTTTTTGCTTCTTTCAGTTTTTCATCAGCCAAAGAAATCTTCACCGTCGATGCCTTATTGGCGACAGCTGTGGTTTTTAATGATTCTGCTTGTTGAATAGATGAATCTACAAGAGCCTGATTGGAAGCACACCCTATAAACAACATCAATAAAAAAACACCTAAAATTTGTTTTATTTTCATAAATCCTCCATCATAAATCAATCTATCTAAATAATAACAACTATTATTCTTATTGTAATTTTAAAATCCAATTCGGAATCATTTTTGATCTTGTTCTTTTTAGAAGCAGAAAATGAAGTTTTTAAGCACAAACCATGTAAAATCAGTAGTTAAAAGAAAAATCAAATCGTCATTTCCTGTTTTAAGTGAAATATTCTATTAAATCGCTTGTATTGGTTAAAGATGAAATTTAATTTAGCCCTATGCAAGAAGAAGTCAAATCGTATCCAGTAAGTAAATACTTAACGTCCATAAAAAATCTAATTACAAACCAAGTCCCTTCTGTCTGGATTCATGGTGTTCTCACCCAAATAGCAGAGCGCGGTAATATGATTTATCTTAATCTTGCTGAATTTAATCTAGATGATGTTAAACCCGTCGCTACCCTACCTCTTTATATTTTTAAGTCCGATTACTCCACATTAAAAAAGAAACTCGCTTCTCTACCTAGCCCTTTTGAATTAAAAGAACAGCTCAAGGTCAATTTATTAGTACAAGCTGATTTTTATATTCCCTATGGAAAATTCCAGTCCAAAGTGATAGACATTGACCCTGCCTATACCATAGGCGAATTAGCTTTGACAAGAGAAACCATTTTAAAGAAATTAAATGCCGAAGGGTTATTACGAAAAAATGCGGAGCTACCATTCCCTTTAGTTCCTCTTCATGTTGGGCTTATCACTGGGGAAAAAACCGCTGCCTATCAAGATTTTTGTACCCAACTTAAAGAATCTCCTTATGCATTTAAAATCACAGAAGCCTTTGCTCGCATGCAAGGGAACGACACCGAAAATACGATTCTAGAAGCACTTGGAAAATTAAGAACTAATCCCGAAATTGATGTGGTCTGTATTATTCGTGGAGGAGGCTCTAAAACAGACCTAAACTATTTTGATAGTGAAGCCTTATGTCGAGCAATTGCTCTCTACCCAACGCCTGTACTCACTGGTATTGGCCATGAAATTGATCAAAGCCTTGTGGATATAGTTGCCTGGTTTGCTTGCATTACTCCCACCGCTTGTGCCAAATACTTAATTGAAAAAACGGAAGAGTCCTGGATCAAGGTACAAGAAATAGCCTTTCAAATTCGTAATCAAACACAAATGAAAATACCTAGAGAAAAAGAAAAAATCCGTTCTATTCAAGATTCTCTGTTTTATAAAGCCTCCAGAAAAATAATTCGAGAAAAAGAACGATTAGTTCAATTTCAATCCATCTTAAGAAAAGAACCCCTTCGCTATTTTAAGGTGGAAAAAGAAGTCCTACAACGATTTAAGCTTGGTCTAAAAAATGGATCTTTAAAAATCTTGAATTTAGAAAAAGCAAAGTTTGAAATTTTAAATGCAAAGCTCGCTCTTTCTGACCCAAAAAATATTTTAAAAAAAGGGTATAGCTTAACTCTAAACAATGAAGGGAAAGTGATTCGTCACTCAAGCGAATTATTGCCTGGGCAAAAAATTAAAACTCGATTTTATGATAGTTCCATTGATTCAATAGTCTCTTAAATAAAAGAGACTATTAGAAATCCATTCTTTATTTAGATGAAGAATTTGGAGTAATGATGAGCACTTTTTCCATACGAGTACCATCCATAGCTAACACACGAATCTTATAGCCATCAATCTCCACTTCTGCACCTGGAGAAGGAATGGTTCCAAGAGTCGCTTGAATCAGACCAGATAATGTTTCAATATGGGAATTTTCAGGCTCTTTTAGTTTAATTTTCAGTTCGTATTCTAAATCCGAAAGAGTCATTAAAGGGTCTAAAATATAACGACCATCTTTTAATTTTTGAACACCTTCGTCTTCATCATCTTCATCTTTAATTTCACCGACAATTTCTTCAAGAATATCTTCCACTGTCACAAGACCTGCAGTGCCTCCATATTCATCAACGACAATCGCGAGTTGATTTCCATTACGACGAAGCTCTGTCAACAAATCATCAATTTTTTTGTAATAGGGAACAAAGAAAGCAGGCATCACAATTGATTCTATATTAAATGGTTCAGAACCATGTTCCGTGTACCACTCTAAGAAATCTCGGTTCGATAAAATACCAATGATATTATCAATAGAGTCTTTATATACCGGCAAACGAGAATGGCGTTCATTATTCAAAGTCTCAATTGTTTTTTCTAAAGAAGACTTGACATCAATAGCACACATATCCACACGCGGGGTCATAATTTCACGAACAGGCGTTTCTACAAAATCAAAGATATTGAGAATCATTTGACGTTCATCATCTTCTAAAGAACCTTCATTCTTAGAAGTAGTCATATCCGATTGAATCGCATCCCTTTGGTCTTCTGAAAGAAAGTTGAATTTGGCGTCATAACCAAACCATTGTAATAATTTATTGTAAATAAAATGAACTAAACGAGATAATCCAAGGATAGGCAAACGAATCCATTTATAAATAGGCTCTAATATAATGGAGAGCATTCCTGGTTTTAAATGCCCAAAAAGATTTGGGAAAAACACTGTAATAAAGTAAACGACCAAACCAACGGCCAACAAGTATAAAATGAAAGCTAAAATAGGATAAGAAAATGATTTGATTAATGGCTCTGTCACAATATAACCAAGCACAGCAATGGTCATATTGCAAAAAATACGGCCGATAGAGATGGTCTCATTAAAACCATTTGAATCTACAAAATCATTAATTCTCTTTTCTCTTACTGTAATATCACGAATTTCTTTTCGAGAATGAATTCTTAAAAAGACTACCTTCACCAAAGAAAAAACAGCTGAAAGCAACAAAAGAAAAATGATTAAAGCAACAGAATAATTAAAATTAATAATCATATTACTTACTCTCTTTATAGGGGTCGAGTCCTAAAAATTCACATTCTCGTAAACGCATTTTAGAACGATCCTTGGGAGTTAAATGATCATAACCACATAAATGAAATAAGCCATGAACGATGACTCTTTTCAGTTCAGCATAATAAGTATTACCGAATAGAGGAGCTTGTTTTTTCACTTGATTTTCAGCAACATAAATTTCACCTAACAAATAGGGTTCATGCCACTCATAAGATAAAACGTCCGTGACTTTATCGAGATTTCGATATTGTTTATTCATGGTTCTGACAAACTCATCAGAGCATAAAACCACATTGACATTTTGAGGAAAGCCTTCTTCTATAAGAAGTTGTCTCGCCATGGGTTCAAAACGAGATTGCCATGGAAATCTCGATATATCCCCTTCACATAAAAATTCAACATTAAAACTACTACTGGGGTCAGGCATTTATATTTCGTACCACTTTTTAAATATGGCAATCATAGCTTCCGCTTGCGCCTTATTACTAACATTAAATTTACTTCGTTGTTTCATAACGCCTTGGTACTTTTGATACCGACGAATAGATACCTTAGGTTCAGCAAAATCCCCCGTTTTTGGGTCTTTTTCTTGATAAAGAAACATAATCGTTTGCCAAGCACCTTTTGTCAAGTACTCTTTGGCAAGTTCTTTTACTATTAATTCGCCGTTTTCATCGGTCATTTCAACAGTGGGTTCAGTATTTTCCATATCCATGAGAAACCTCTTATATTTGTCTATAAAATAGAAAGTTTCAAACATAAAAAAATGTAAAGATGTACTTACGAAGCTGAAATGCTATATTTTTATAGGAATTAAGACAATCCCAGCGGAGGATGAATGAATCGCCCCCTTTTTCTAATTGTTTTTATCGTTTCTGCTCTTTTTTTTGCCAATCCTTTATTGGCAGATGAAGGCACCTCCGGAAAAGTTCGCTCTGTTTTAGGAGAAGTCACTCGACAAAAGAAGGCTCAAAATCAATGGCTTCCACTTCGCGTCGGTGCTAAAGTATATGAGTCCGAATTAATTAGAACACTTGTCGAATCACAAGCAATCATTTCTCTTCCTGATGGTAGTTCTCTCACCATCGAAGAAAATGCCATCGTTGTTTTAGAAAAAGTATTTTCTAAAAAAGGATCCAAAGAAACAACCTTAAATATTAAAAGCGGATTACTTCACTTTGATGTCCAAAAGCAAGCTGGGAAAACAGGGTCTTTCAAATTTAAGACAGGCACTGCCACTGCTGCTATTCGAGGAACAAATGGAGCTATAGGCATTGCTAAAAAAGGCCTATTCGCATCCCTTGCCGAAGGAGCTCTTGAAGTTCAAGACGCTCAGGGTAATAAAATACTCCTAAAGAAAGGGCAAACATTAGTACAAGACTCCGCTATGGGATTTATTGTAATAGATAACCCTCTATCAGGAACTAGCGATTTTTCAAAAAGTCTTCATATCATTCTTAATGACCCTAATTCCACTAAACAAATTACTCCTGAGCTTTTAGATTCATTAACTACAACGTTCAATAGCAAAATAGATTCTCTTCTTGAAAAATCTAAATGCCAGTTTAACTCGGTTGAAGATACCCTATATTCAAATGAAATAAAAATTCAAGGAAGATGTATTCCTGGAATTTTACTTTCTATAGATGGAGAACAAACCGCGCCAACACTAGATAGCATTGTAGAACATACCATTACTTGGGAACAAGGTCTATTTGGAGAAAAGAAATATCGTATTTACTGTCTAGATAACCAAATACAAGCTCTATGTGGCGAAGTTCAATTCGTTTATGCCGATAATTCTAATGTAAAAAAAGAAGCGAAAAACAATTTTACTATTCAAAACCCTGGTTCAATTCAAGTTTGTGAATCTAACTCTATTCAAATTGAAGGGACTTTTGAAAAAGCGAGTGAGGATACTGAATTAAGAATTAAAATGGGTAAATATATATCTGAAAACTTAATTCCTCTCCATGAGAACGACAAGTTCTTCCATTCCATTACAATCAATGACTTAAATAAAAATTGGAATGAAAAAACAATCGAAGTAGAAATGACAAATGCAAAAGGATTAATTAAGAAAGAAACCATCGCTCTCGATATTAATAAAACTTGTAAAAGTGTAAATGTCATTGCGCCCAAAATAAAATGGCTTTCAAGTGATTCTTTAAGATGCCATGCGACATTAAAAATAACAGACGCTAATGAAGACGAATCTTTGCTCTCTACTTATGTCAATTCAAATCTCACTTCAGAATCTTATTATAAAGGGAATCAAAACAAAATTCAAATTTCATTAAAGCCAGGAATTCAAGATTATCGTTTTAAAGTGCAAGATTTAGCCAAAAATGAAAGTGAAATCAAAAAAACACTCGGCTGTTTCCCTAAACGACAAGCTCAAATCCAGATTTATGGTGGTAAATCCGAAGTATGGCGAGTGCCTCCTCCTCCAAAGGGTGCAAGTAATATTTTGAACAAAGAATTACGCTTTTCTATTAAGAACATTCCCGAAAATGATACTCGATATATCCAACAAGTTTTGGTAAAAAAGAACGGCCGAATAATCTTAAATCTTCTAAAACATCAGATTACAGATTTGAATTACAATATACCTATTGAAATAACAAGAGACTCAAATAATATTTTTGAAATTGAAGTCCGATTAAAAAGCGGAAATGTAAATAAAGCCACGAAAACTTTTGAGGTACGATAATGATAAATTACCGCATCACTGGATTCACATTTTTATTATTGACTACCCTTCTATTTGCTCAATCAGCTGATTCTTTGAACAGCCAAAACGAAACAAACGTTGCCACTGATTCTTTGAATAGTCAAAACGTAACAACTGTTGCTACTGATTCTTTGAACAGCCAAAACGTAATAAATGTTGCCACTGATTCTTTGAACAGCCAAAACGAAACAAATGTTGCCACTGATTCTTTGAATAGTCAAAACGTAACAAATGTTGCCACTGATTCTTTGAACAGCCAAAACGAAACAAATGTTGCCACTGATTCTTTGAACAGCCAAAACGAAACAAATGTTGCCACTGATTCTTTGAACAGCCAAAACGAAACAAATGTTGCCACTGATTCTTTGAATAGTCAAAACGTAACAACTGTTGCCACTGATTCTTTGAACAGCCAAAACGAAACAAATGTTGCTACTGATTCTTTGAACAGCCAAAACGAAACAAATGTTGCCACTGATTCTTTGAACAGCCAAAACGAAACAAATGTTGCTACTGATTCTTCGAAAAAACAAGACGAACCAAAAGTCGCCATTGATGCTTCAAAAGAGCAACAACAGTCTTCGACAATGCTTTCTGGAGAGATTCATGGCTTTTTAACAAAAGACAAGTCTCCTTATACTGTCACACAATCCATTTCAATCCCTGTAGGAAGAGTTTTGATCATAGAACCTGGAGTTGAAATCCGTTTTGATACAGGGGCTTCTTTCTCTATTGATCAAGGGCAACTCATCGCTGGAGGAACAAAAGCCTTTCCTATTATTTTCAAAGGGATTGAATCCTCTACCGTTTGGAATGGTATTTCCATCACTGGCCCTAAAAAATCGGATCTTCGCTTTGTAGAAATTAGTGGCGCCAAAACAGGAGTAGTTTTACAACAAGGTTCTCTTACAATTCAAGACACTAAAATAGCAGATGCCTCGGAACGAGGTCTTTTTGCCATTCAATCTAACTTAAAAATGATTCATTGCTTTTTTAAGAATAATCCGATTGGAGTTCATTTGGCTTCAAAAAATGAAGCTTATTTAGAAAGAATTCTATTCAAAGAAAATATCATTGGTTTATATTCATCTTCTGAATCTAACGCTCAAATAGTTTCCTCTATTTGGAAAGAGAATAGATTCGCTTTATTATATATGAAAAACAGTCAGCTAACACTTCATCGTAGTTCTATTGAAAACAATGAAGTGGGAATTTGTTCAAACGAAATGCTTCGACCAGAAACTCGTGAACAAGTGAAAAACAATAAAATTGATTTTCAATCAAAAGCTGATTTTTTAGCCACTAAGATTCCATTGCCTCCAGAGCTTAAACTTTCTTTAGAAGACGAACCTAAAACAGAAATCCCTGCCATTAGCCAAGCAAAAGATTCCACGAATTGGACAATGGTAGGCAACGTTTCAGCAGGTATAAACTACCGTTATGTATACACCAGAAGAAATCATGGCAAATTAAATGAAGTGATCAATCAGGACACCATCGGTGTAAAAGAACGCTATCCTAATCTATGGGAAATTCCTGGAATTGGTTTTGATGCAAGTGTTTACTTATTACTCAAAAACAATAATAATCAATCTCTAGAGCTTTCCACTGATTTTTATTCAGATTCATGGAATCGCTTCAATTTAGATCACTTCTCTTTAGAATATAGCGATAACTATAATGTACTCACTTTAGGAGACTTTAATTTAAGCTTAGGAGAAACGTATTTAGCAGGACTATCTGCTTTTGGTGCCCACTATACTTTATCTCTTTTAAGAAAAAAAGAAAATCACCCTCTATTTACTTTTAGTGGTTTTTGGGGAGAAGCTCAAAAGCCATTCATTACTGACACACGAAACCCAGATATTTACAAAGATTGGATTGATGAAGGCGAAGCGAAAGCACAGCGACTGGTTTGGGGTGGTGATTTCAAGTGGGATCCTTTACGTCGTTTTAACGCCAATTTCGGAGTTCTCTTCTCTGATGACGAAATCGATGATCCACTCCTTCGAGATGGTGACCGCGCCACCACCATTACAGCAGATCCATTGCAAAGCGCCATGTCTGTTTATGCCGAAGGAAATTGGTTGTTTTTCCCTGGAGATATTGAATTAAACGGTCAAATCGCCCTCGGACGAGCTGATACTAGTGATGTCATTGCCCAAAGAGCCATAAATCAAGTGTTTCAAGATGCAGGTTTATCCACTTCTTCGTATGCAACGCTTCGTGAAATAATGCAAAATTCTAATCTAATTCAATCTCTATCAAGAGACGAAATGATTCAAATTTTTGGTGACTACACCTCTCTCACGAACAGTGAAATGAGAGATTCTTTAAGTTCCCTGATTCAAGAAGCAAAGAAAGTACGTGATGATTTTGAAAAAGAAACAAATGACTCTAGAACCATTGGACTTGATGTTACAAGTCAAAATGTCGCCATTGGAGCCTCTCTCTTTTGGAACATTAAAAAGACAACCTTGTTTGGGCATATTAATTACGTTGGCGAAAATTACTATAGTCCGGGATCCCCTAGTCAATTAACTGACGTTCGAGAGTTTGGTGGCTATTTAAAACAAGAAGTCTCTCCCAAATGGACATTCAAATTCAGCTATGAATTAGACGTAGAAAATGCGGCCAAAGATACGAAGTATAATATTTTTGGTTTAAGTGAAGGAACTCGCTTAGGCTTATTTGAAGAACCTGATTCTCTATATCTGAAAGAACATGAACTAGATATAGACCGCACAAAATACCTCCACGATCTTGGCATTGAAAATACATTTACACTCAATAAAAACACGAACGTCTTTTTTAATTTTCAATTTGAATATCAAACACAACACCGTCCTTACCGTCTAAGAGCACTTTATGATGCAGAAAGCGGTATTTTTAACGATTCTTGGTTTGCCCCAATCAGAAATAGAGATACAACCACTTTAGTTTACAATAGAGATACGATTCTTGTCGATTCTGCTCGCTGGAGTCGTTATCAAGACCTAACTAAAGAGCCCTTTATCGCCTCCGATTTTGAAGAACACTTATTTGAGCTAACCTTTGATCTAGGCTTCTCGTATGCTTTCTGGAATAGCGAATTTAGAATCGATGGTATCTGGAAAGGAAAGCTTGATGGTTCTGAGTTTAAGAATGATTCTATGATTCAAAAGATTGATTTATCCACTGAAAATTGGGGTAAAATGGGGTATTATTTTTATGGGAATAATTACTTTGAACAAAAATACCCGATGTCTATCCAGACGAATCATCCAAAATACATCAATCGTTTAACATTTACTCCTCGTTATAAATATTATGAAAGAGATAATTTGAAAGAAAGGGAATTAAGCTTATCCAATAAATTTGAAGTTCCTCTATTTTCTAAATTCCTCTCTCTCGCCTTGTCTGTTGAAATGAAAACCTTCAAACTCTCATGGGTCGAAGCAGATTATATGCTCCAAGATACTTTAAGTCAAGAAAAATTTCATTATTATCGTTTAGAAGATAGTAGAATTGTGGCAACAAATAAACCTAACCCCACAGACAATGAAGTCTCTTCTCAATTACAAAAATTAGAAAACGGCTATGAGTTAATTTCAGAAGATAAAGAAAAAGAAGAAAGAGAAAATGACTATATCGTAGAAATCTCTGCCAAAATGAATCATTCAAAACAAATTTCCAGCGAATGGATTTGCCGTGGAGAATTCTTTGATAGACCAAATCAATTATCTAATGAATATAAAAATCTGTATTTCGGATTTAACTTTAACTATTCCTTTTAATCCAAATGCCAAGTTACCAATATAGAGAGCTTTCCGTTGACTTAGATAAAAAAAATAATGTCGCTGAAGCTCTCTCCCATACGCTTCATATTTCATTAGATTCTATTCAAAACCTTAGCATAGAACGCCTCTCTCTTGATAGTCGTAAACGAGGTGCTCCGCATTGGTCTTATAACGTTTTTTTTGATACAGAAAAAACCTTAAAACCTCAACATGGCCTTTTCAAAAAAGAATCTGAAACTAAAAATGATCTCATTGTTGATTCTGTAGATGTTTCTTCTCTTATCCATGTGATTGGAGCTGGTCCTGCTGGGTTATGGGCAACGCTACATTTACTTCGAAGAGGATTTCAAGTTAAACTTTATGAACAGGGAAAACCTGTGGAATCTCGTTTTAGAGATATAAGACGCTTTTTTAATGATAGACATTTTAATCCAACGTCTAACGTATTGTTTGGCGAAGGAGGAGCAGGAGCTTTTTCTGACGGAAAATTAAATACGAGAAGCCGTAATTTATTTTCACAAACAGTTTTAGAGGATATGGTTCATTTAGGAATGTCTAAAGAAATCCTCTATTTTTCAAAACCCCATATTGGCACCAATAAACTCGTTCTTTTACTACGCGCCCTTCGTCAAGAAATTATTGATCTTGGTGGAGAAATATTTTTTGAATCAAAATTAGAAGATATTGAAATCACTAACCAACAAATCTCTAAGATTAAAATCAATAATTCTTGGCTTGATTGTGACACGCTAGTACTTGCCCCAGGCCACTCTGCGCGAGATCTTTATGAGTTGCTAAATGAGAAAGGCGTTACTCTTGAAGCAAAGGGTTTTGCCATGGGAGTACGAGTAGAGCATCCTCAAGCCTTAATTAACGAACGCCAATTTGGGAAGAATGTCGACATTGATTTAACAGGAAGTGCAGAATACGCTCTCACGGCCAAAACATTAAAAGATACTTCTTCTGCCTACAGTTTCTGCATGTGCCCAGGCGGAGTCCTTGTTCCTTGTGCTTCAGAGCAAGGAGCGCTAGCGACTAACGGCATGAGCCATAGCCATCGAAAAGGACCATTAGCAAACGGAGCCATTGTTGTTCCTGTTCAAGCAGGTAAAAGCCTCTGGGATGGTCTTAATCACCAACGGCGTTTAGAGCGCATCGCTTATGAAATAGGCGAAAAGTCTTATTCAGCACCAGCCCAATCGATTGAAGCTTTTTTGAATAAAAAAAGAGATTCCATAGACTTACCAAAATCTACGTATCCATGTGGACTTACTCCCAATAATATTTGGGATTGGATGGATCCCTATATTTGTAAATCTCTTGCAGAAGGTTTTTTATCCTTTGAAAGGAAAATACCTGGTTTTATAAAATACGGAACCATTATTGCCCCAGAAACAAGAACAAGCTCCCCTATACGAATTTTAAGGAACCTAGATACTTTAGAATCGGTATCCACAAAAGGCCTTTTTGTTTTAGGAGAAGGAGCGGGTTATGCTGGAGGGATTGTCACTAGTGCTGCAGATGGTGTTCGCTTCGCATTGAAAGCAAAAAAGCTACATTAGGTGTTATGATCACAAGAATAATAGACCGCCATCATTCCAACATGAGACTTGATCGTTACTTACGTCAGAGTTTTTCTACCGAATCCCTTTCAACCTTATTCGCTGTTATTAGAAAAAAGAAAGTAAGAGTCAATGGCGTTGTTGCCAAAGCACCCTTAATTCTAAATGAAGGTGATTTAGTTGCTATTTATGAAAACTTAAAGGAAGATAATGAAACGTCTGTTCCTCATTCGGGATGGGGTTCTTCAGCCACTTTTTGTAACCCTACTTTTTTCAAAAATAATTTTCAAATCGCCTTAGAAACGGAAGATTTTATTATTGTCGACAAACCTTCTGGAATTGATAGCCAGCCAGGTTCAGGGACTCGCCCTAAAGAAACTTTAGTTGATATGCTTTGGCAATGGGGGCTTAATGAAAAGCACGATTTTAAGCCAACCCTAGTTCATCGATTAGATAAAGAGACCTCTGGTCTTCTCATGGCAGCGATTCACGGTGATGTTTTAAGAGGGCTTACAAAACTCATTCGAGAGCATCGAATTAATAAGCATTATTTTGCATTAGTTCAAGGTCATTTAGATAAAGAAAAAGGGACTATTACAACTAAACTAGAACGTTCTGATTCGCCACAAGGGGCGAAGATGAAAACGAGTGACTCTAGTGGAAAAGAAAGCATTACTCACTATAGCGTCTATCGTCGTTTTGAATCTATGGATTTAGTCAAAATAAAACTTGAGACGGGAAGAATGCACCAAATTCGTGCACACTTTGCAAGTATTAATCATCCTCTTGCTGGAGATTCTCGTTATGGAGATTATTCTTGGAACCGGGAACTACGAAAAGAGTACGGATTAAATCGACTTTTCCTTCATAGTTTTAAGCTTGAATTTGAATGGAATAATCAAAAATACAATGTGGAATCGAAGCTTCCTCAAGAATTAAATAAAATCATTCAGACCCTTTCAAAAACAAACTCATGATCTCTAGAAGGCTTATTTTGGAGTGAAAGCCTAATTCCCAATTTTGAATTCATACAATAAAAAATGCGGCGATAAATCGCCGCATCTTAAGAACACGCTCAAAGACTGTGACTAACAACTATAAACCATTTGTTGATAGTCAGACAAGCTCTGACACTACGATTAAAATACTTGTTACTCCTAGTTAAATCAAGTTTTGATTGCCTTTCTATAGTACAATCCACGTTATTCCATATTGGAATAACCCATTAATTTTGCCAAGTCGTATCACAAACCATCCCTCCTTCTGTTGTTCCTTGACAAATGATAGTTGGTTCTACTTCTGGCTCAGGAAGTGTATCAACAAAATTTTCACATTCTTCTATTAATGGTTTAGCCAAATCCTCTAAATAAAGAGTTTCTTGGATCTTCGCAATACATATCATTTCAAGTTTTTCGGTGATACAGCCTTCCGAATAAGAAGCAAGAGAACCACCCAAACTATTACAATTGGCAATAAAGGCAATACTGTCAGCAGAACATTCACCCGTAGGCCTTTCAAAGCCGTAATAACTTGACCATAAATAATGAATAAATTGACTCCCTTCAAACTCCTTCAATAGGATAGCCAGTATATTTGATCCCCCTCTAGGAAATTTCATTTTCTGAACACCAGGTTCATCTTTGTATATGTTTACAGAGCAACCATCGGTACTGCCCTGATTCAAATAGTAATAATAAACTTCTTTTTCTGTCTTAAAGGAATAAGAAACAGGAGAAGGAGTGGTAATATTATAGACCAACCCTGGATCATCAAAAGAATTATTAAGATAAACCGTTGGTCCGTATGCATGTAATACACTATCCATAAAATAGATGTCTCTTTCAGACAATTCTGCCAAAGCATTAGGATCTACAGAGTTACCGACTATTTCTTCATCAGAGCATGCCGCTAGAGCTATTATGACTATAACGGCTATCATATAATATTTCTTATTCATTGCCCTTCTCCTTCTTACATTTATACTTTTTTGTAAATGGGAATAATTGAAAATTCAAACGGTACACTTGATTTATATTGTCGTGTTCTTCAGCAATAGCCATAATCTTCTTGCAGCATTTTTCTATTTCCTCAGTGATCAGACCATAGGATTCATCATTTACGCCAAGAGTGACTCCTAAAAAGTGTCTTTCCTCTGGACTATATTTATCTACGGCATGGACAGCCAACTCAGCCATTTTATTGTGCATCGCGCGTATGGCAATAGGCAAAGATTCCATTGAACCGATTACCGTTTTTTCTGTTTGTACAAAATGATTTTCACTTGTCTTTTTTAAGAAGCCTGTCTTAGTCAAAAAAGAAAGTGCGTTTCGAACCTCTTCGGCAGAAACGGCCTCATGGCAGGCATCCGCCATCTCTTTAGGTAAAGCTCCTTGCATCATAGGAGCAAGTTCACGAATCACTGGATACATCCAGCTTCCGTAATACTCAAAGGCATCACTGTCAATCACACGTGCCTTATGTTCCCTGGCAATCTTTTCCATTTTAAGCAAAGCTTCTTTCTTTATTTTGTCTGCTTTGGCGTTGCCAAAAATCACCATCTGTTCAAAGTATTCACGCTCATAGCCCTCCAAACCCAATGACTGCGCAACCCTTCCCATTTTCGTTTTGCTGAGACTACTCTTGCCTTCACAAACAAGCTTCATGTAGATTGGTGAAGTAAAGCCCGCCAATGCGGAAAACTCCCTCCATGAAAACACAGAAGTCCGTTTACGCTCATTATATACATCTTGCATATACTCGCGATAATCTTTGTATTTCAAAATGTTCTTCATATCTATAAATATAAACTGAGATATAGACAAAAGAAACTAATTATGATACATAACTCAAATTTATTTGCTGGAAATTTGGTTTTTTTCATTTAAGATAAAATTATTTTTTCTTAATGATACAGCCTGTATCATATAAAAAACAATTCTTGATAAAATGAAATCGTATTTTGAAAACTGATTGTTGTATAGAAGTAAAATTGGAATGAGTGATTTACCTTTTTTTCATCTTCATTTTTCGTTCTTCATACTCTTTTTGTTGATCTTCGCCAATTGGACCAACGCTAAAATAACGACTTTGAGGATGAGCCATATAATAACCACAAATGGAACAGTCTGGTAACATCATATCACTTTCAGTCAATTGAATCCCTACTCGTTCGTCTGGATGAAGTAATCTCCAAAAAGTTCTTTTTTCCGTATGATCAGGACACGCAGGGTACCCTGGTGCAGGCCTTATTCCAAATGGCTCATTTGGAGCGTAACCCCAATAGTCTTTCATCACATCTCGATGTAATTTTTCAGCATAGGCTTCTGTTAACCTTGCCGATAGTGTATGCAACAGCATCCCTGAGTAAATATCTTCTTTAGAAGCACTCTCTTTTTGAAAAGCCTCTACTCCAAAACCCACACTAAGAGCAAATAAGCCTATCCAATCCGAATCATAAGGAGAAAAATAATCCGCTAATGAGCGAAGTGGAGCGTCTTTATCTTGTTCTACTTGCTGGCGTAAAAAATGAAGCATTTCATTTGTCTCATAAAGGTCTAAAGAATCCCCTATTCGACGAACCCTGTAAAATCCTATGACCGCCCTTGCTTCTAACAAGCGTTCAGAAATTATTTTGTCTAAAAAGGATCTGCCCTCTTTTAACAACTGTTCTGATTGTTCTTTATCTTTTTGGACTCCCCACGCCATCAAAAAATACTTCCAGTCTATCCATGGAACTAGATTTTCAAGCGGTTCTCCGACAAGAACATGAACACCTTCTTTTTTAGGTGCTGGTGAATATTTCCATACATTAGTTGGCATAAAAGGATCCTTATTCTTCAAATATACTCATTCAGAATCCCCAACAAATTTAGGGCACCTCTAAAAATTCTCTTTCTATGGAATCGACTGCGACACATCACAATAGTTCGTCACCCAAAGTGGTGAATAACACCATTATTGGCCACTTTTCATTTCTGCTCTTGCTCGGTCTCGCTCAATTCCATGGTCGCAAACCAATTTTTAGAGGTGCCCTTTATTTATTTAAAGGTTCGTCCAAAAAAAACAACTTAAATGATTTTAATACTTATGCAAAGCACACAAATAGGGTGCTGAAATGAATTAACAAAATAAATATCTGTAAGGAAACAGACTAATCATTTTGTAAAAACTTCTGTAAGAAGCTGATTCTACAAGCTTTTATAGCTATAAACCATACCTAATATGCCCTTTTTTTATATCTTAATCCTATGAAAGAATTATACGTTATCGCGACGAGTAATCCAGGAAAAGTAAAAGAATTTGCTAATCAATTGGGTTCAGATTTTTATGAAATAAAATCCCTTTCTGATATTGGTTTTAATGAAAAAATAGAAGAGACTGGATCTTCTTTTCAAGAAAATGCGAGCATCAAAGCAAATGCTGTTTGCGAGTTTTTAGAAAAAAAAGGCATTGTAGCTACAGTCATTGCCGATGATTCTGGGCTTGAAGTAGAAGCTCTAGATGGAGCGCCAGGAGTATATTCGGCAAGGTACGCCGGAGACGATGCTTCTGATCAAGAAAATTATGAATTGCTCTTAAGTCGCTTAAAAGGAAATCTAAATCGTAATGCTCGATTTGTCTGCGTTCTTTGCGTTCAAAAAGTAAACGAATCGCCTATTTATTTTGAAGGGGAATGCAAAGGAATAATTATAGAAACGCCCAGAGGTTCTGAAGGTTTTGGGTATGATCCTATTTTTATTCCAGAATCGAATGATCGTACTTTTGCAGAAATGACTATTGCCGAAAAGAAAGCGTTAAGTCATCGTGGGCATGCAATTAAGAAATTAATTGAGGCGCTAAAACTTTCCCCCAATTAGCATCCACTAATACTTTTATTTTTCCATTTTCTGCTTGATAAGGAGCTGCTTGTGGATCCGTGATATCAATCCAAATTATATTTGGATTATTTTCATTGATAAGAAAAGCCGTTGGATTTTTTTCTCCATTAATAAAAACCATTAAATCTCCAGAACCATGCGTTCTCTTAAAAGCAAGACGTCTAGAGGTAACTTCTAATTCAGTATATCCTCCTTCTAATAAAGCTTTTTTAGATAAACGTAATCCAGATAAATGTTCTAACACGCCAAGATAATGGGGCTCAGGTATTGTTTCTGGAGGAATTCCCTTTATAGAAGGCCTTAAATTAGAATCTTCCTGATTCCCTTTAATCGCTTGAAATCCAAATTCTTCTCCATAATATATAGAAGGAATTCCTGGCAACGTATAAAACAAAAAATGTAATGGATACCAATCCGAAGGGTCTTTTAAAATACTTCGAACTCTAGATACATCATGATTTTCATTAAAAAGTGTAAGATGTTTTTCTCGACAAAGGCCCGTATTATTTGCAAATAAACGTTTCAAAGAATACGCTATTTCAAAAAAATTATTGTCATTGAAAGAAGACCACAATGACTTATAGACTTCATAACCTGTGACAGAATCTAGTTCTGCTTCATCTAGCCATAAACGTGGATTTCCAAAAACAACTTCACCCATAAGCCAAAAATTTTCTTTTCTTGATCGACAAAATGAAGAAAGTTTTTTTAAGAAATTACGATCCATCACATCTGCAGCATCTAAACGAACGCCATCGATGTTTAAAGAATCTATCCAAAGAGAGGCCACATCCATAATTTCTTGCTGTACCGACGAAGAATTCAAATTCAGTTGAGGTAATTCTTGAAAGCCATTCCAGCCTTCCACGGTAAAAGAATCGCCACACTTATTTGGTTTATTCCAATCAATTTGACGGTACCAATCAGCATATTTAGAATGCATGCCCTTTTCTTGTAAATCTCGATAGGCAAAATGTTTTCGAGAAGTATGATTCCAAACAGCATCTAATACAACACGAATATCATTTTCATGTAATCGCTGAATTAAAGATTGCAAATCTTCCCAAGAACCGATTCTTGGGTCTACCCGTCTCCAATTCACAGTATCATAACCATGGGAAACGGATTCAAAAACAGGCCCTAATAATACAGTGTCTATGTGTAAACGTTTCCAATGATCAATCCAAGATTCAAATGTTCGAATAGAACGATAAGAATGATTTGCTTTATCATATAAAGCACCCAAAGGAAATAAATGATAGATATGGTTAGGTGATTTCATATAACTCCTTTTATATACCAAATGGTATACTGTTAATGCAAAAAAATTCTAGGAATAAATGCCGTGCATAAATTGATGAGCCGTTTGATAAACACTTTCTTCATTTAAGGAGGTTAAGCCATGCATGGATGAGCTTATGGTGGCATTAATAACTCCCATCAAGGTATAAGCATAACGGTAATGACGGCCTTTCATATTACCATGATCAAGAGAAGCTGCCTTAAAAAGTTCTACAAAAAGGCTCCATTGCTTTATCACAATCGGGTTTACAAAACGAAAAGCTTCATTTTCTTCTGGAACATGTTCTAAACCCATATACCAACGGTAGAAGTCTCTGTTTTCTTGAGCAAAACGAAAGTAATGGGCAATAATTTTCTCTATAGAATAGACTAAATCGCCACGATAAGAGGAAACAGATTCAAGAGAACGTAAGAAAGGATTGAAGTGAGACTCCAGTAGTTCTTTTAAGAGACCCGTTTTACTACCAAAATAATGATACAAAGAAGGCTTAGTGACGCCCACAGCATCCACTATTTTTTGTATTCCAGTAGACTCATAGCCTTCTCTTCGGAATAATTGTAATGCTTCTACTAAAAAGCGTTCTCTTGTATCCATATCCTTAATATACCAAATGGTATAATACGTGTCAATAGAAAAAATAATAAATCTCTCTTTCACGAGAAAAAGGCGAAAATCGTCAAAAAAAAGAATCTCTCCAGCCATATGTCTCTAAGATTGGTATTTTGTTCTCATGAATGAATTAATGGAAGAAAACGAAAAAATCATCATCGCTTCAGCTAGTTACTCTACAATTAGAGAGTACAGTCTCGTTTTATCTTCTCAGTTAATCATTCACGATGTGATACCTACCGAAACAGGACCTTTTGAAATTTGGGTTTCAAAGAACGATGCCAAATTAGCTCGGCGTCAAATTCGATTATATCGTTGCGAAAACCCCCCACGTCCAAACAATGCTCCTCTTCCAGTAATGGTTACCTTACAGCCTCTATGGATTTTATCTGTTCCAGCTATCATTACCCTAATTCAATTTTCTGATCGTATTTCTTACCTTACCTCTCGAGGCATATCGGATGCGTCTTTGGTTTTGAAAGGCGAATGGTGGCGTTTGTTTACAGCCCTTTCTCTTCATGGCGACGCTAAACATGTTCTAGGGAATTTAATCTCTGGCTTTTTTGTTTTGAACTTATTATCACTTCGAATTCCTCTCTCTAGACTGGCGGCTCCTCTATTAATTTTTTCCGCTTTAGCAAATGGTCTCGTCAGCCTAACTATGCAAGAAAATTTTCGTTCTCTTGGCTTTTCCACTTTTGTTTTTGCATCTCTGGGAGCACTTAGCTCGATTGAGTTTCGTTTAATGCCCAAAGAATTTCATGGCTTGCAGAGACGTTTTGCTCCATTATTTGGAGCCCTACTTCTTGCTGTTTTTATGGGGCTTGGAGAAAACTCCGATATTTTCGCTCACGGCTATGGTTTTATATTAGGCTTAGTCGTAGGCTTTTTACCAAAAAGAAAATCACTACAATGGGGTATTCATTTTACTCGTTTTGACATTCTTTTAATTATCTCTTATTTTGCTTTATTCCTATGCAGCTGGCTTTTTGCTCTGTCTTAATAGAAAAAATCTTTCATGCTAATTTTTTTTATCCCTTTCTATAATAAAGATATTTTTTCAAAGGTTCCATACAAAAATGGTTTCAAAAGAATAGTATAAGAAGCTAGATAAAGAATGAAGACGAAAAAAAAATTTATGTTTAGATAATTCTTAATGTTATTTGGAAGAACATAGGACTACTTCTTTTTTTGATGGAACGCGATTTTTTTACGGAGAACATATGTCAAAAGTGAACAGCATTATTGAATTAATTGGTAAAACACCTTTAATTAGAATTCAAAAAATGAATCCAAACGAAAATGAAATTCTTGTAAAAATGGAATCGCTAAACCCTCTTTCAAGCATTAAAGATCGTGTGGCTCTAGCTTTAATAGAGCAAGCAGAAAAAGATGGTTTATTAAATCAAGACTCTGTGCTTATCGAGCCTACTAGCGGAAACACAGGCATTGGCCTTGCTTATGTGGCCGCAGTTAAAGGCTATAAACTCATTCTAACCATGCCCGAAACGATGAGTATAGAACGTCGAAAGTTGTTAAAAGCCTTAGGAGCAGAAGTCGTTCTTACAGAAGGAAGCCTTGGTATGCGAGGCGCTATTGAAAAAGCAAATAGCCTTGCCTCTGAAACAAATAATTCCTTTATTCCTCGTCAATTTGATAATCCAGCAAATCCTGAAATTCATTATCAAACCACAGGCCCAGAAATTTGGAAAGATAGCGAAGGGAAGGTAGATATTTTTATTTCTACAGTAGGCACAGGCGGCACTTTAACGGGAACAGCTGCGTATTTAAAATCTAAAAAGCCTTCAATTCAAGTCGTCGCCATAGAACCTGATACATCTGCAGTTCTCTCTGGTAAAGAATCTGGAGCCCATGGAATACAAGGTATTGGAGCAGGGTTTATTCCCTCGATCTTAGACACTAAAATCATTGATGAAATATATCTCACCAATGAAGAAAAAGCATTTCCTGTTGCTAGAGAAGCAGCAAAAAAAGAAGGCCTGCTGATTGGCATTTCTTCTGGTGCCGCTTTAGAAGCCGCTTTAACAATTGCTGCTAGAAAAGAGAATAAAGGGAAAACCATTGTGGCGATTCTTCCAGATTCAGGAGAACGCTATTTATCCACCCCTCTTTTTGAATTTTAATTTTTAGAAAATAAATTTGCTTGTTTATTCACAATTTGAACATACGATTCTTAAAATTATTTTTGTTCTATAATACGAAAAAAAAATATCTGAATCTGAAATGAATTTTACCATTCCATATTGAAATACATTTTAGACATCGTTACTGATGATTCTTTTTTCTTTTTTAAGTTTAAACAAGAATTCATAAGTCGCAACATACTTGTCTAAAAAGACAATTAGAAATGACTCCTTATATTTTGGAATACGTGGAGTTAATGGCCACATATGCTTCAAAATGATATCTTTTTCCACTTTATTTAATTCAAACAAAGACATTGAATTTTTTAAAGCAATTTTTGAATGACGAAAGCCGTGAAAGTTTTTTGTAGGCCTTCCAGGATCATTTCCATCTCGCCAATCATACAAGAAAAAATCATGAAGTAATCCGCCGCGCGCAGCGGAACGGTAATCCCAGCCTTTCTGACGGCATATTTTATACGCCAAAAAAGAAACCTTAAGAACATGATCAAAAATACTACTTTGATGGTGTTTGAAGTTTTTAGTTTTCAAAAACTCGCGATTTTCTAAGATTTCTTTTACACATTCTAAATAATCATCATCCTCTATAAACTCGATATCTAATTCTTTAATAGATAGAATTGATTTATACTGATCTAGAACAACACCTAAATTATTTTCAAATTTTTTTGATATTGCTTCAGACATATTTTTCCTTAAATGAGAAAAAGCAAGAACCAACCGTTTTTCTTGGCGTAACCATTTTTCTAACTCAAAAGCATCAGAAGTAATGATTCGTTGATAGCCTGTTTCTAAAAGAATACCGAGCTTGCGTCCAAGAGAAATAGAATAAGCAAAATCAATTATAAAATAAACAGCTAAAACACTCGCTACGATAATTGCTTGCCATTCATTCAATAAAACTACTTTATCCCATACCCAGGGGTGAAGAACTTCTATAAAAAAAACACCTAGGCCACCCCATATTAAAGAATATTTTAAACAAATTCGACCATGCAGATTAAAGCGATTATCTTCATAACTCCATAAACGTACATGAAGCACCCTTTCTGAAAAAAAACCAACAATATATTCTAATGCACTAGCTAAAATAGTATAAAGAATAAATTGTACAATCAAAGGATAAGGGTTCGAAAAATCATCTAAGGCCACAAAAAATAAAGCCACTACACCATAAATAGGAACAAAAAAACCACGCAAAAAGCCTGCATTAACAAAAGTCTTTTGATTCCATGAACGATAGACAACTTCTATCACCCAACCAAAAAAAGAATACAAAGAGAAACAAATCATTAATAATGCAATAATCATATCCTGTAATATAAGAAAAAGCTCTTTTCCAAAAGGAACTTTATTTATTTAAAAACAAATAACGCCTTTTTTATGACACTGAAACAATCCTACGATAAATAAAATCTGTATGGACAAAAAAAAGACCCTCTATAAAAGAGAGCCTTTTTTAATCTTCAAAACCGTATTAATCTTCGTCAGCAAGCTCAGGGAGCTTTTTGACTACATTACGACGGCCATAACGCACTTTCGAAGGATCAAAATCATTCACTGCTGTTTCTGCAGCCACAGGAGCTGCGATAGGAGCACTAACCACAGGAGCGACTGGTACTTCCGCTTGTATGCGAGGAGTCAATGGACGACGAGCCTCAGGTTGTTGTACCTGTGGTTGTACTTGTGGTTTTGGTTGATTTTGAACTGGAGAAGGTTGCTCTGCCGAAGAAAAGGCAGGTATATTTTCTTGAACAGGGGTCGTTTCTGTACGTGGTAAACGATCATTGCGATTGTTATGTCTACGATCTCTGCGATCATTTACATTACGAGCATTAGCATTACTACGATCAGGACGATTATTATCTTTATTATTTCGATCTTTACTAGAGGAATTATTGCGATTATCCTTATTATTGCGGTCTCCACGAGAAGCCATCTCTTGTGCGCTTAGAGCATGACGAGAAGATGGTTTTAAGTTCATATCGGGAGAAAGCTTTTTAATAATCGGCGTACGAAGCATAGTCGTAAGCTTATTCACTTTAGAAAGAATAACAACGCCTAAAACTACTGCGATAACAGCAAGAATTAGCGTAATGAGTTGTATTTCCATTAGTCACCTCATATATAGAGTTAGCCTCGAAAACAAGCTGGAAAATAACTTGTCCTCAGGGTGGTTTACAATTTTTAAATGAGAGCCATCTTACTAGCGCCTTTCAGACTTGACGGCAGGGAGCTTTATTGAGCTCAATTTTTCGTTTTAGCGAAAAAGCTGAAACCACGCGGCAAATTTAGATAAAAAGAATACCTTAAAGGAAGATTACACCCAAAAAAAGAATAAAATAGAAGAAAAAGCTATTTTTTGAAATAATGTGCAGTGCCTATATTGACAAATGCACAATAATGCACTATATTTATTAATCTCAAAGAGGTTAAAAATGGATAATATCGACTCTCATTCTTCAAAAAACAAGTTAACGGTACGTCAACAAGAAATTTTTGAATACATTCGAGATTGTACTCAATCTTCAAAAATGCCTCCTACAGTACGTGAAATTGGTGATCGGTTTAATATATCCTCTACCAATGGTGTTCGTTCTATTTTAGCTGCCCTAATAAAAAAAGGGTATATCAAGCGCTCTCCTCGGCTCAGTCGAGGAATTGAAATTCTAGATGAATCTTCTATTTCTACAGAATCCACTAATTCTATAGAAATTCCCATTGTCGGTCGTGTTGCAGCGGGTCAACCTATTTTGGCTGTTCAAAACATAGAAGGAACCGTTACAGTGGATCGAGATTTTCTAGCTAGTCGTACTGATGTATTTGCTCTTCGAGTCAAAGGCGATTCTATGATTAATGCAGGTATTCTAGATGGTGATCTTATTTTCGCCAAACAGCAACAATCTGCAGAAAGAGGTGAAATCGTCGTTGCTCAAGTCGATAATGAAGCTACCATTAAATATTTTCAACCTCAGCACGATTGGATAGAACTTCACCCAGCAAATCCAAAATATCGTCCAATCATTGTTAAACCAGAATGTCCTTTTTCTATTGCAGGTCGAGTCATTGGCGTAATGAGAAAAATAAACTAAGAAGATAAAGTCCGATAAGCCATATTACTCGCTCATACTTAAATCATCGAAATACGAAGAAGACGAATACTAGGAGAACATAGTATGACACTAAGAGAAAGTACACGAGTTATATGAGAGCTTAAAAGAACCCTGCAAAAAAGAAGGCAAGAATCTTTTCTGGGAAGTCCACAAGGCTCTTAATAGGCACTTGAAAGAGCATCCAGAAGACCATGCTAAATGGTACAATCACAACGATCCTTCCATCACACAATAGTGAGGATTATACTATGAACAAATACACAGACACAGCCATGACGGGCTTTCTAGGAAGAACTATCGAAGGGGCTTAAAAAGGCCTTCAAGCGTAATTCCGTAGGTGAGGCCTTATCAGGGGTTGAGAATGCCTCTGGTTCCTTTATCATTATGGAGGATGAATGGAATAATCTGTGAGATTAGATTATCGTAATAAAGCAGAATTTATTGAATACAAAAAAGTCGAACTCAATAGTTCGACTTTTTTATGTAATTTTTGAAAATAAAATCTTTTTATTCTTCTAAATCAAAGTCCTCATCTTCTAATTCATCTATAGAAGGCGCTTTTTCTTCTATATCATCTTCTTGATCTTCATCTAAAGAATCGCCACCCATCAAACCCATTTGATAATCGACCTTTCGAGCTTCTTTTGTAAAACCAAGCCCTAATAGCAAAGCACATTCTTCACAATAACCAAGGTCTTTATCAACACGAAATTCTGGAGAAACGATATTGACACAACATTTCGTACAAACTTGCGTTGCGGCTTCACGATAAAAAGATTGGTTCTTTTCTTCTAACTCTTGAATCACTCGTTGATAAAGCTCTTCAGGTGTTTCTTCAGCAAGTGATGCCTTACGGCGCATGGCTGCTGTAGGTTTTTCAAGCCCCTTCATTTCAGCAGAGACTTTCTTTTTATTAAGACGATCTTCTTGCTCATCAATTTCCAAAAAGAATGCTACTTTCAAAGGCTTTTTCCCTGAAACTAGAAGTTTTGCAGAAGGAATTTCAGGAATTTCTTCTTTACTGCCCTTTTTTCCTTGCTTCGATGGCTTTTCATTTTTTTCGTCTGGTAATGCTACTGAAACATCTTCTTTTGAAATTACTTCAGCTTTTGCACTAGCAGCAGAAGCCTTTTTACTATCTGTTTTAGTAGAGATTTTTTTCTTATTTGAGTTTAATTCTTTTGCACTCTTAGTTTCTTCTTTAGAAGTCTTCTTCGCAGGAACTTTTTTAGCAGGAGAAGGTTTTAAAACTTCTTTTTCCTTCAAAGGTACTTTGTTTACAACTTTTTCTTTTTTTGCAGAAGCTGTCTTTTTCACTGGAACGGCTTTTTTTACAGCAACAATAGGAGCCTTTGTCTTTTTTGCAGAAGATTTAATTTCTACTGGCTTTTTCTTTGCAACTACTTTTTTTGCAGGAGCAGCCTTCTTAACTGGGACCGCTTTCTTAGCAGGTGCTTTGACAACTTGTTTTTTTGGGGCAGCTACTTTTGATGTTGCTTTTTTTGCAGGAGCCGCTTTCTTAACAGCAACGTCCTTCTTCGCAGGAACCGCTTTTTTTGCTGGAGCAGCCTTTTTCACTGGAACAGCTTTCTTAACTTGTACTTTTACCACGGACTTCTTAGCTGGAATAGCTTTCTTAGGAGACACTTTCTTTGCGCTCATATTTATTTTTTCTCAATAATTTCAATGTTAATAATAGGATCATTTTGTTCTATACGACAAACAACATCATGCCCTTCAATCACGCGACCAAAAACGGTATGTTTTCCATCTAAGTGATGTTGTGGCATTAGAGTAATAAAAAACTGAGATCCAGCGGTATTAAGGCCACGATTAGCCATAGAAATGACCCCTACCTCGTGCTTCAGATCATTGATTTCATTATCAATCGAATAACCAGGACCACCACTTCCATTACCTAAGGGATCTCCACCCTGCACCATAAAATCTTGAATAATACGATGGAAAGCTAACCCTTTATAAAAATCTTTTTTTGCCAATTCTACGAAATTAGCAACCGTGTTTGGGGCGGCCTTAAAATCTAAATCCAAGACAATTTTACCCTCGTGAGTAATAATTACCGCTTGGATTTGAGAAACACCTTCATAATTTTTATTAAATACTTTCCCTTCAGCAAAAACCAAGGAGACTATTCCTAAAAGGAACAAAAGAATAAAAGTCTTTTTAAATATCATCAGAATACCCATATTTAAAATACTGGAACAAATATACATAACTATATTTGTCTTGAACCTTTATAAAATGTAGAAATATGTCAAAAAAGCATAACCTCATCAGAAATTTTAGTATTATCGCCCACATTGACCACGGAAAATCGACTCTTGCCGATAGAATGATTGAAATGACTCACACCGTAGCGTCTAATGAGATGACAAATCAATTATTAGATAACATGGATTTAGAACGAGAACGAGGCATTACAATTAAGGCTCATGCCATTAGAATGGTATACAAAAGGCCTGAAGGCGAGTATATTCTAAATATGATTGATACACCAGGGCACGTAGACTTTTCTTATGAAGTCAGTCGTTCCTTAGCCGCATGTGAAGGAGCTATTCTCGTAGTCGACGCTAGTCAAGGGATAGAGGCTCAAACACTATCCAACTTATATCTTGCGATTGAAAATAATTTAACGATTATTCCTGTTCTTAATAAAATTGATTTACCTGGAGCAAATCCAGATCATATCGCACAATTAGTCGGAGATCTATTAGGTTATGATCCAGACCAAATCCCCAGAATATCAGCTAAATCAGGAATTAATATTCAAGCGGTCTTAGATAAAATCGTTGATGAAATACCTCCTCCCGAAGTCAACAATGATGGGCCTCTTCAAGCTTTAATTTTTGATTCTGTTTACGATAGCTATCGTGGAGTCATCAACTATATACGCATTGTTCAAGGATCTCTATCTGCTGGTCAAAAAATCAAAATGATGAAAAGTGGCGCAGAGTATATGGTGACAGAAGTAGGCACATTCTCCATGCAAAGAGACCCTAAACCTGAACTCAGTGCAGGAATGGTGGGCTATGTTCTTGCAAACGTCAAAACCATTAGTGATGTGAAAATTGGCGATACCGTAACACTTGCTCAAAATCCATCACCTACAGCTCTACCTGGTTATAAAGATATTCTTCCAATGATTTTCTCTGGAATTTATCCAATTAATCCTGAAGACTATAAAGATTTGCGAGATGCTTTAGAAAAATTAAAACTAAATGATTCCGCCATTTCATGGGAACCAGAAACATCTGAAGCTCTTGGTTTTGGCTTTAGAGCAGGCTTTCTTGGGCTTCTGCACATGGAAATTGTGCAAGAACGTTTAGATCGAGAATTTAATGTCGACATCATCACCACGGTTCCAAACGTGGAGTATCACGTTTATATGAATGATGGTTCTCATATTAAAATTGAAAGTCCTTCAAAACTTCCTGATGCGAGTCGCTATGACTATATCGAAGAACCCTATGTAAAAGTACAGATTTTTACACCTAAAGAATTTGTGGGCGCCATGATGACGCTTTGTGATGAGAAACGTGGTGAATTTACGACCATGGAATACATCGACGAAAATAAAGTCATTCTTAAGTACGAAATTCCATTAGCAGAAATCATGTTTGATTTTTATGATCGATTAAAATCGGTCAGCCGCGGTTATGCTGGTTTAGACTATGAACCTTGTGGTTACCGTCGCAATAACTTGGTCAAGCTAGATATTTTATTAAATGGTGATCCCGTAGATGCATTTTCTGTTATTATTCATAAAGATAAATCAGTTCAATACGCCAATGCCATTTGCGTAAAATTGAAAGAATTAATTCCAAGACAACAGTTTGATGTAGCTATTCAAGGGGCTATTGGTGGAAAGATCATCAGCAGAAGTACTGTGAAAGCAGTACGTAAAGACGTTCTCGCCAAATGCTATGGTGGTGATATTACTCGTAAACGGAAACTCTTAGAGAAACAAAAAGAAGGCAAGAAGAGAATGAAAAACATAGGTTCTGTGGAAGTTCCTCAAAAGGCTTTCCTTGCTGTTCTTTCTCTTTCGGATAATTCTTCAAGTGCAGAATAAAATGAACCCATCAGAAAAACTATTAAAAAAATTAATTGTTAAAAATTCGCAAACTCGCGTATTTTTTATTTTTCTTGTTTTAATAGTTGTTTTTACTCTATCTATTCTCACCCGTTTTTACGCCATTGAACACATACAAATTAAAGACAACTCCATGGCTCCTGAAATCAAAAACAATGAGCGTCTATGGATTTGTAAGACTCCTTGGTGTAAAAATCAAATTCATCCCAATGATATTGTTCTTGCCCAAAAGAGAATTGGAGAAGTTTTATTACGTCGTGTAATTGGGCTTCCTGGTTCAGAACTTAAAATTTCTTCTGAAGGTCATGTCAAATCTGCTTATCTTGATTTTGTTTGGAAAAATGAAACTGCATTTATAGATTCAAGACACTTTTATATTCCAAAAAAAGGAGACACTCTATTTTTGGATAGTTTAAATGATGTTGAAATGGATCTAGCCATTTCCATTCTAAAACAGCAAAACACTTCTTTCTTTATTAAACCAAGCGTTTTTCAAGGTTCTCAAGAATTACCTTTAAATGTAGTAGGGAGCGCAAGAATTGCATCAAGACCCGTTAGCATTAAAGAAATTCAAGGACTTCCTTGGCAAGAGCTTTTTTTAATAGGATTGCAAGTACAAAAAAATCAGCCTAGTGTAGGCGAAGTAAAAATAAAAAGAGAAGTTTATTCTTTAAAAGACTCATCTAAAATAGAATCTTTTATTGTTTTAGAAGACTACTACTACCTTGCTTGTAATCAAGGCGCCCGATGCATTGATTCGAGAGAATTGGGGTTATTCTCTCGATCAACAATCATCGGGAAGAAAATTAGACTTCCTTGGAATTAATCTAAGGTGTGAACTAAAAGACCATCTCTCAGTTTTGGCTCAAACCAAGTGCTCTTTGGAGGCATGATTTCATTAGCATCAGCGATTGCCATCAATTGATCTAAAGTAGTTGGATACATAGCAAAAGCACAAGAACATTCACCGCTATCCACTCTTTTCACTAGCTCAGAAAGCCCACGAATACCCCCAACAAAATCAATGTCTTTTGATGTTCTTGGGTCATCGATTCCAAAGAAAGGATTCAATACATGCTTTTGTAATAGAGAGACATCAAGGGTGTCTACTGGGCCTAAATCCTTTAACAACTCATCCTTAAATTCACATTGATACCAAGAACCCTGCAAATACATATGAACTTGATGCATTTGTTGAGGATGAATCATGTCATTCAATTTCTTAACATTAAAAATAGACTCTAGTGCTTTTAAAATGGATTCTGGTGTATGGCCATTCCATGTTTTTAAGACACGATTATAGTCCATAATTTTTAATTGTGTAGAAGGAAATAAAATAGCTAAGAAACGATTATACTCTTCTTCACCTGTATTATTCTTGTTTTGTTCAGCGCGATAACCTGAAGCACGAGCCCCTGCAGCACTACGATGATGACCATCAGCAATATAAGAAACAGGTACCTGATTAAAAGATTCACAAATGGCTTGAATTTCTTGTTCGTCTTCAATTAACCAAACCGTATGTCCAAAGCCATCTGCTTCAGTCACAAAGTCATAAAGAGGTTTACGGGAACGAACAGCTCCAAAAAGATCGAATTGACCTTGATCTCGATAAGTTAAAAAGACAGGTCCTGTATTTGCATTAGTAGCAAGCACATGACGTAAACGATCTTCTTCTTTATCAGCTCGAGTCAACTCATGCTTTTTAATAATTTTATGAAAATAATCTTTTGCAGGGACGCAACAAACTAGACCATACTGTTCTCGCCCTTCCATCACTTGACGATAAACATACAAACAATTTTTCTTTTCATGGGCAATGACGCCATCAGCTATCATTTTATCTAAATTTTCTTTCGCACGAAGATAAACCTTCGAATCATAAGCATCAGATATTTCTGGAAGCTCAAGTTCAGCACGAGTCACTCGCAAATAGGAATGAGGGAGGTTTTCCGCCATCTTAGCGGCCTCTGCTCTATTCATAACATCGTAAGGGAGGGCTGATATATCTTTTGCTTCTTCCGAACGAACTGGACGAAGCGCTTTAAATGGATAGATATGCATATGAAATGATTTTCCTTGTTGTTTTGCTTCTTTAATTAATAGTTCATCTTCTAAAACTAAGTTTCGAATATAGGCATTTTTAACTTCAACATGCTTTCTTTTTCTATAAGAGACAATAAAATAAGCGGCACCAAAAAAGAGAAGGGCAAATACTAAAGCTAATAACATAATACCTATCATAAAAGAAAGCAAATGATCTGCTGCATTTGCCCATAAATGAGAAATGATTTCTCTAAAATTACTAATAGATACTTTTTCTAATTGTTCTAAAAAATCAAACGATATTTTTTTAGGTTCTACGATAGATTTTCCAATCATATAACCTACAGGATAAAAGAATCCGAACTGAGTGAATGGATTCGCTACAAAAGAAGCGACAACGGCGGGCACTTTAGGTAATTTTAAAGCTGCACATACAGCGACAGTTAAAATAACAGCAATTCCAATTGTTGGAGCAATGCCTATAAAAACACCAATTGCAACTGAAAAAGCCACTTTTAAGGCATCTAATCGTTTTGGGAACATTCTATTAAACATGACTCGTCCAATACGAGTGGAACGTGAGTCAGGATGTTTTCTTTTTACAATCGGAAGTTTCATGAATTCAAATTTAGTAATAAATAATTCTTTTTCTATTATTGTTTTATGCAACATCATATTTCTAAAGAAGGTTTTGAAAAATTCAAAGCCGAATGGGAATCACTTAAATATACCGAACGACCGGCAATGCAAAAACAGGTGAGCGACGCTGCTGCCGAAGGCGATCGTTCTGAAAATGCCGCTTATACTTTTGGTCGCATGCGTTTACGTGAAATTGATCAACGTTTACGTCAGTTAGATAAACTTTTAGATGGAGCCCAGATTGTCGAAGCAAAAGCGCCTGCCGATGGTTCTATCCGTTTTGGTGCAAAAATCCAATTAAAAGAAGAAAAAACACAGAAATTGAAGGTTTATTCCATTGTTGGGGGTGAAGAAATTGACCCTCTTCAAGGTAAAATCAGCATGAAATCTCCTCTTGGAACGGCTCTTTTAGGGAAAAAAACCGGAGAAAAAATATCAGTACAAACACCACGCGGTGAACTCACCTATGTCATTTTAGAGGTTCTATACCCATGAACTCTTTTGTAGATACCCATTGTCACTTAGATACTTACGAAGAACAAACTCAAGAATCATTTGAATCCCTTTGGGCAAAAATGGAAGTCAAACCCGAAGCCATGATTCAAGTCGCCTGTGATCCTCATGAATTTGAATACGCAAAAATTATGTCTGAAAAGTATGATTTTATTTATGCTGCTTATGGAGTACATCCTCAATATGTCGATTCATATCGTCCAGAACACGAAGAACTATTAAAATCATATTTAGTCCACCCTAAAGCGGTTGCCTGTGGAGAATTTGGACTTGATTACCATTATGGGGCCGAAAGCAAAGAAGCTCAATGCCTTTTATTTGAAAAAGAATTAGAAATTGGTCTTCAAAAAGGAAAGCCTCTTGTTCTTCATCTCCGAGAAGCTGAGAAAGATAGCCTTTCTATTTTAAGAAATGCTCCAATTCAAAACCATCCTATCCATGTGCATTGTTTTACAGGAACCCCTGCCTTTGCAGAAGCTCTTCTGAAATTATCTTCTAGTATTTACATTGGTTTTACCGGGATTATCTCATTCAAGAATGCTGAAAACGTAAGGGCTGCCGCCAAACTAGTTCCACTGGAAAGATTACTTCTTGAAACAGATGCACCATACCTTGCGCCTGTTCCCTTTAGAGGTAAACCTGCGCACAGTGGAATGATTCCTCTGATTGCAGAACACTTAGCTCAAGTTAAAAATATTACTAAAGAAGAACTACTTTCTCTTTGCCGAGAAAATACTAGGCAGTGCTATCATATTTAATTCAGAACTGGCGTGGTTTTATTCTTTAGATAATGTGCTTCTAAATAACTTAACGCATCGACTTCAGATAAAGGACGACTAAAATAAAAGCCCTGAATTAGTCGACAACCTTCATTTCTTAAAAATTCTAATTGTGCCTTTGTTTCTACACCCTCTGCAATAAGTTCAAGATTTAAGGACTGAGCAATTCCTATAACCATACGTGCAAAAGTGCCATCTTCTTCATCTTCTGCGACATGATTTACAAAAGATTTATCCATTTTTAACGTATGGATAGGATAACGTTTAAGATAAATAAGCGAGCTATAGCCTGTTCCAAAATCGTCAATGGATATTTGAAGCCCCATACCAGATAATGCCTTCATAATATCAATTGTTTTTTCCACTTCACACATCGCACTATATTCAGTAATTTCAATTTTTAAATTTCTTGGGTTTAATTTAGTTTCCACAAGAACTCGCTTTACTTTTTCGACCATATCATCTACAGCAAACTGTTTTGCAGAGAAATTAACAGCCACCATAATATCATGATACCCTAAATCCACCCATTTTTTGGCTTGAGTACAAGCCATTTGTAAAATCATTTCTCCTAGTGGAATAATCAAACCCGTTTCTTCTGCCATCGGAATAAATTCTGCAGGAGAAATGATACCTCGTTCGGAATTATTCCAACGCACTAATGCTTCAAAAGCGACAATTTTATTTTGGTCTCCAATATCAATCACTGGCTGATAATAAAGAAGAAATTCGCGACATTGAATGGCTTTTCTAATTTCAAACTCTAATTTATAGAGTTTCATCGCCTTTTCTCGAATACCACTAGTAAAGAATTGTATTCCGCCTCGGTCATCACCTCTTTTTATTTCACGAAGCATCGCGTTCGCGTTAGCGAGCAAATCATCTACATTATCAAACTCGCGATTGACAACTACCGCCATGGAAGCACTAACATAAACCTCATTGGAACCAATCTGCAAAGGCGTTTTGACCTTAGAATGCAAACGACGCACTATCGTATGTAATTCGTCATCCGTACGATTATTTTGTACATTGCGAAGAATAATTCCAAAGACATCTGGGCCGATACGTGCTACACAATCGTTCTGCCTGCAAGATAAAGAAATGCGTTCAGAAACCAACTGTAAAAGAACATCACCCATATCTAATGAATAATTATCATTAATTGCACTAAAATGATCAATATCTAAAAGAACCAAAGCAAATAAATAGTCTGGTCGTTCTTTTGCTTTTTGAATTTCTTTTTCCAATTTTTCTAAAAAACAACGTCTATTCCGAACCCCAGTTAAAGCATCCACATAAATAGAAAGGGCATTTTGCTTTTCAAACTGAGCTGTTCGTTCTGACGGTTGGCTCAAAGAGCCAAAAACACAAACAGGACGACCTTCATCATTGCATTGTGCCCTACCACTAATAGTGATTTCTTTTTTACCAATCAAAAGTCGAAGAGGGGTTGAAAAAGATTCTGATTGATTTAAAGCTTCAGCGAATTTATTTCGAAATTCACTCCAATCTTTTTCAAAAACTTTTGTTTTTAAAATATCAAAACTATCTCCCAATTCTTGCGGAGAAGCACCTAGAATAAAAGCCGCTCGATCAGACCAAGAAACTTTCCCTGTTGGAATATCATAAGTCCAAAAACCATCGATAGAAGAATTAAACATGAATTGAAAAAGACGTTCTTTTTCCATTAAATCTTTTTTGAAATCTCTTGAAACAGTAGCAATCTCATCTGGTAAAGGAATTTCTATATCAGTTCTAATCTTTCGACGTTTTAATCCATTAGAAATTATTGGGGCCTTATAAAATATAGTTCCGACCGCTGTTATTAAGAAAGCAATGAAATAAAATGTTTTAAATAAAAAGTTTCCGTCAAGTGTAAAAACATCCATAGCAAAAACAGCTAAAATGACACTAATCAGAATTAATAGCACTCTAATAGAAAACAAACTTTTTAAAAAACGCATAAATAGATTCCAAAAACGTAAACGATAAAATAGGGTTTTTCTAATATAAACAAATAATAAAATAGTGTACTTGTTTTTCTATTTAATAGGATTATTGTAAGTTTCTTTCTTTCTCTTTACATAAAAGATAGCCTTCTTATAAACGATTTAATGGAAATAATGTGCGTTCTATCACATTACTATTTAAAATAAAAAAGGCCTTTTACATTTTTGTAAAAGGCCCTTGACTTTTATCAAGAGAAATTAATAAGCAACACCTTGCCATTTCATGGCATCAGCAACTTTCTTAAATCCAGCAATGTTTGCGCCCATCACAAGATTCCCTTCATGACCATATTCTTTAGATGCGGAATAAGCATTGTGGAAAATATTAATCATGATTGTTTCTAATTTCTTTTCGACTTCTTCAAATGACCAGCTCAAGCGTTCACTGTTTTGGCTCATTTCAAGACCTGAGGTAGCAACTCCACCAGCATTTGCTGCTTTAGCTGGGCCAAACATGACACCTGCTTGTAAGAAAGCTTCGATCGCTTCTGGTGTAGAAGGCATATTAGCGCCTTCAGCGACAAGCATCGCACCATTTGCAATTAAAGCTTTTGCACCTGCAAGATCTAATTCATTTTGAGTAGCACAAGGAAGAGCTATATCGCACTTTACATTCCAAATATTCTTACAACCTTCATGATATTCAGAACCAGGAACACGCTTTACATATTCAGCAATACGGCCTCTTTCCACTTCTTTTATTTGTTTGACAACATCTAACTGAATCCCCTTAGGATCATAGATATAACCATTAGAATCAGAAGCCGTCACTACTCTTGCACCCATGGATTGAGCTTTTTCTGTTGCGTAAATGGCAACATTACCTGAACCAGAAATAACAACCGTTTTTCCTTTAAGGTCCGTTTTTTTCATGTTAGCAAGCATTTCACGAGTGAAATATAGAAGGCCATATCCTGTGGCTTCTTTACGTGCAAGTGAACCACCGTATGAAAGACCTTTACCAGTCAAAACACCAGTAAACTCATTACGAAGTCTTTTGTATTGACCAAACATGTAACCAATTTCACGAGCACCAGTACCAATATCACCAGCAGGGACGTCAGTATCAGCACCGATATGCTTTGAAAGCTCTGTCATGAAAGATTGACAGAAACGCATGACTTCATTATCTGATTTTCCTTTAGGATCAAAATCAGAGCCACCTTTTCCGCCACCCATAGGCAAGCTAGTTAGGCTGTTTTTGAAAATTTGTTCAAAGCCTAAAAATTTCAAAATAGAAGCATTCACTGAAGGATGTAAACGAAGACCACCCTTATATGGACCAATCGCAGAATTAAATTGTACTCGATAACCACGATTTACTTGGACATGACCAGCATCATCAACCCAAGAAACTCTAAACTGAATTAGTCGTTCTGGTTCTACAATACGATCAATAATTCCAGTTTTAGCAAGACCAGGATCTTTTTCTAAAACAGGCTCTAATGATTCTAAAAATTCAATCACGGCTTGATGAAATTCATCTTCGCCCTTATTCTTCAGAACAACGTTTTGGTAAACTTTCTGAAGGTATTCATTTTTAAGTGCCATTGTATGGTCTCCAATTGGTGAGTTATAAAAAACCAATGGAAATATAATAAAAGAGACTGTATTTTCTTAAATAAAAATAAAAAAACATTTTCAAGATAACCCTTGTATTATAGGGGATTAAACTGCGATATAAAAACATTTATTGTAAGTAAATTAAAAATCAATAGAGGCTAAAAAACCGTATTGAAATGGAGCTATTAAAGCATAAAAACTAAAAACATAAAAACGGGTCTCATGAAACTAATTATATGCTTTTTTCTTTTTTTTAGCCAATTTTTGTAATAGCCGAAATATACTGTTTCTTTGAAACGTTTATCCCCTTACTTGATTTTACTCTTCATTTTCGACTAAATCGTTCAAATAAGCTGAGGCAGAAATCGTGATTGGCATAAAATAAGCGTTACAATTAGCGTCAGCAATACGAGCTAATAACAATTTGGCTAAATCTCTATTTTCCTTTTTTCCATAATTATAGTCAGCAGGAAACACCACTTGATTGACTTTTTCCCAATATTTTCTCGATTTGTCAGAATATACAGGACTAATCCCAAACCATATTTCCGTATCTGAAAGCTGTTCTAACCAAAGATCTAACACTTTTAAGGAAAAAAATGGTTGTGTATAAAAGCCATTACAGCCAGCATCCATTTTTTCCTTTGCATAATCTAATTCACGGCGAAAAGAAGATCTATAGGGATCAAGCCCAGCATAAATTTTTAAGGATGGGAATGCTTTTCGAACTTCAGCAATAGCCACTAATGTGGTAAGCCCCGATGGAACAAACTCATCATTTTTTGGTGGATCACCGCCAATCAAAAGGACTTCTTCTAAACCAAGCGTTTTTAAAGCAGATACTTTTTCTAACAAATCATCAAGAGTTCTATCAATAAGGCGAAAATGCGGTACAGCAGGCAAAGAATTTTTCAAAAGTACGTGGGATGCTTCAAACGATTTAATCTCTACCGATCGAATTTCAGGAACATTAATCTTTTGAATAAAGGAATACCGTTCTAAATTCAAACGACTTTCTTCCAAAAAAAGATTCAAATCTCTTGGAACTAATTCTAAAGCAATAGAAGAGGGCATTTTAAATTTCATAAGATAAATGTAACATTTAATTCGATTTAGTCAATGCATAAATTTATATTTTTGCATAGTATTCATTTTTCTTTGCTCTTAGGGTACTTTGGAAGCTCTGAGATGGGGATATAAGAATTCTTCTCTTTTGAAAAAGAAAAATAACGAACCTCCCCTCCAAGCCCTAACATAACGTAAGAAGGATTCAATACTTTTAAATATCGATTGAGTTGTATTTCAAGATCTGTCCAAGTATACTCACCTTCTGCCTTGCACTCCACTAAAAGCCAAGGATTTGAAATCTCTTTTCCACGACGAAAATCATGAACTAAAACATCGACTCGATCCCTGGATGTTTTTTTTATTTGAGAAAGACTAAACTCTATTTCCATCAAGTGAGGAGGGACTCCCAAACACTCTAGCAAAAAACATATAACCCTTTGACGTACGGCTTCTTCTGGAGTTGAAGCCACACTTTTCTGACGAATAGGATCATAGCAAGTCATTGCGAAAATATAAATATTCAAAATAAAACTGCACTCAAGATTATGACTTATTGTTACATTTGAACTATCTGTTTATAGGAGTTTCTGATGAGATTAAAATTATTAAGCGAAGGTGCTAAAGAACTTTCATATGAAATTCGTGAAATTGTAAAGAAAGCAAATCAGCTCCAAGCGCTTGGACTCTCTATCCATTGGGAAAACATTGGTGATCCAATAGAAAAAAAATGCCAAGTACCTGATTGGATTAAGAATACCGTCGGCGAAATAGTACAACAAAACAGTAGTTATGGTTATTGTCCTTCTCAAGGTGTACTTGCCACTCGTGAATTTTTAGCTAAAGAAACCAATAAATTAGGCGGTGCTCAAATTACCGCCAATGACATTTTATTTTTTAACGGTCTAGGTGATGCTATTGCCACCATATATAGTTTACTTGCTTTAACTACTCGCATTATTGGGCCTTCTCCAGCTTATAGCACCCATAGTTCTGCAGAAGCAGCTCATGCTCATTCGGCTCCAATTACTTATCGACTAGACCCAGAAAATCATTGGTACCCTGATTTAGAAGAACTTGAAAATAAAGTCAAGTTTAATCCAAATATTGGTGGTATTTTAATTATTAATCCCGATAATCCAACTGGAATGGTGTATCCTCTCGAGTACTTGGAAAAAATTGTAGATATTGCAAAACGTTACAAACTGTTTATTATTTCCGATGAGATTTATAATAAAATTGTTTATAATGGAGCTCGTGCTTATGCTCTAGCTGAAATCATCAAAAATGTTCCAGGTATTGCATTAAAAGGGATTTCAAAAGAATACCCATGGCCAGGATCTCGTTGTGGCTGGGCTGAATATTATAATCGTGATAAAGATGAACAATTTGATGCGTTCTGCAAAGCTTTAGACAATGCAAAAATGATTGAAGTCTGTTCAACAACAATTCCTCAACTTACAATTCCAAAGATTTTAGGCGATCCTCGCTATATGGTTCATCGCAATGCGCTTAATGAAAAAATTGGACGCCGTAGTTCTATTATCAATGAAATTTTAAGAGATGTTCCTGAACTCAACTTCAACCCTACTTATGGCGCTTTTTATAATACAATCACCTTTAAGGAAGGCGTTCTTAATGAGAGACAAACTCTCCCTATTAATAATTCTGAAATCCGTGCAAAGGTCGAAACCTGGGTTCAAAACGTCCCAAGTTTAGATTATCGATTTGTTTATTATTTATTAGGCGCCACGGGTATATGCGTAGTTCCAAGCAGTAGCTTCTGCAGTGAACTACAAGGATTTCGTGTCACATTACTAGAAGAAAATGATGATGAATTACGTCGTATTTTCACTATTTTACGTGATGCGATTAAGGCCTTTATAAAAAGTGCTTCTTAAATCGAAGGAACTATTTTTATCGGTGGGAAAGGCGGGTCTAGCTCGATACAAATAGGGCAATGATCAGAGCCTTCCACTTCTGATAAAATCTTTGAGTCTAGTACACTTGCCATTAGGCCTTTATCAACAAAGCTATAATCCAAGCGCCAACCCACATTCTTTTCTCTAGAACTATAAAGATTTGACCACCAAGTATATGCATTTGCCTTTGATGGATTCATTTCTCTGAAAGAATCCACAAATCCACTTTTGATATATTTATCAATCCAAGCGCGTTCTATAGGTAAAAAGCCGCTCACATTTTCATTATCTTTAGGGCGAGCAATATCTATTTCTTGATGAGCTGTATTGTAATCACCAACAGTTACCACATGTTTGCCATTAGAAAGCCAATGAAGAGAGTTTTCAAGAAAAGCATCGTAAAATCTAAGCTTATAATCTAAACGATCTTCTCCTCCTCCTCCGTTTGGAAAATACACATTATTTAAAACCCAATCAGGAAAAACCAGTTGAATCATTCGACCTTCATCATCAAACTCACTAATCCCCATGCCATAGTTGACATCATCTGGTTCAATTTGGGAATATATGGCAACTCCACTATACCCCTTCTTTTTTTTACATGAATTCCAATAAGTAAAATAGCCTTTTGGATTCTGAAGAGTCTCTGGAACTTGATCCAATTCAGCACGCACTTCTTGAAGGCATAGAATGTCTGCTTGGACTTCTGAGAACCATTTTTCAAATCCTTTTTTTGCAACAGAACGAATCCCGTTTACATTCCAGCTATAAATATTCATGAATACAACAACCTTTTATTTGGATCAGGAACTCAAAGATAGAATAATTAATTCTTTTTTACTATGAGGTGATTTTTTTCTTAGTAAAGAATCGTTGCAAAATAACTTTTTTGCGCAATATATCAAAAAAAAAGCATAAATTAATCCTGATGAAATAATTCTTTTTTTAATCATTGCTTATAAGTAAAAAAAAAGGCTATTTTGAGACATAATAAAGAAAAAACATCCCCCTTTTTTTGATTAAGTTTATATTTAGCTTTATGAAATCTCTATTATCTCTTTTCTTTGGGTTATTGTCAGTCGTCTTATTTATTGGATGCGCTGGATCGAGTGATGGTTCTGATTTAGAAGTTCCAACAAATATGCCTCCGATTTGCAGGGATATTGATTTTGTGGCACAGCCCGATATGCGTGAAATGTGTGGCGTTAGATCAGTACGCTATAAAGCCTATCGCAATATTCCACAACAACGTTATTTGATTAAACCTAAAGAGACTTCTCTTGTTAAGGTTCGAGATGTTATCGAGTTACGTTTTCCAAATACGCTTCCTATTATTTTAGAAGGCCCTATTGTTAGTGAAATTCAATTCAATCAAGACAAACGCCTTCAGAAAATCAAAAACTCCTATGATTATTATGAGTTATACAACGAAGGGAATGAACGTATTCGAATCTTCAAAATGGGTATTCCTACCGATATGGGTACATTCCATGAATTTTGTTTTAGAGTTCCAGACAAGCTTGGTAGTGAACGCACTCGAAGTGTAGCCATGGGAAACCGAATTGAAGCAATGACTTGCGAAGATTTCCATCGTTTATTAACTCATAACGTTAAGAAATAACGAAAACCCTCTTAATAAAATGATGCCTCTATTTTTATAATAGAGGCTTTTTTATTAAACAGGATTATCAATATCAATAAATATTGAAGGGATTTTTAGTTCGTCATTTATCTTTTTAGCTAATGCTTCTACCCCAAAAATCTCTGTCCGATGATGACCACAAGCTACCACATTTTGTTTTTCTTCTTCTACAAAAATAGGCGTTTGTTCTTTAATTTCTCCAGTAATATAAAGGTCTACTCCTAAAGAAAAAGCTTCATCGATGCCGCTACTTCCTCCTCCAGAACAAATCCCTATTTTCTGAATTTCAGAAGCGCCATAAAATAAAGAATGAGAAACCCCTAAAGGGAAAAGTTTTTGTATTCGCATTAACATTTCATCTTTAGAAATTGGTTTAGTTAATGAGGCGATACAACCGACTTCTTTTTCTCCTGAAGGCATAAACCCTGATATTCTATTCATTCCAAGCTTTGAAGCAATTAGAGCATTATTTCCTATTTCAGGATGACCATCTAATGGCAAATGAAATGCGTATAAAGAGATATGATGCTCCATTAATTTTTGAATTTTACGCCCCAAAATGCCAATAGGCATTTTACTATCACTTGCCCAAAAACCATGAGGATGATGTACTATAATACAATCGGCCCCAAGTTCTATTGCTTTATCAATCAAAGATTCTCGAAAAGAAACCCCTGTCACTACTTTTGTCACCTCCTTCGAGGCCTCTACACAGAGTCCATTGGAGCAATAATCTTTAAATTTTGAAGGTTCTAATAAGTCTGAAAGCCAATTTGAAAACGTTGATAAAAGCATAAATATCCTAAAAGTCTGTTTTTTTGAAAAAATAAATAAAAGAAATGATGATAAATCGTTTTTTAATCTAACTCGCCTAAAAACAACGGATTAAAAGAAGAGAATTCCAAAAATTGCTAAAAAAAGCCTTTTTTTTAGCAATTAAGACATAATAATCAGACGATTAATTTTTTGAAGAAGCCATTATAAGACCCCCCAATCATTATTTTTTAAATAAAAAGGATTTGCATTGAAAAAGTCTATGCGTTTTTATAAATTTATGCATAAATAAGCCTCCGCAAAAGGATAAATATGGCGAACTATCTTTTTACATCCGAATCCGTTTCTAAAGGTCATCCAGATAAAGTTTCCGATCAAATTTCGGACGCTATTTTAGATGCCGCTCTTACTGCAGATCCAAGTAGCCGTGTAGCCTGTGAAACGCTTGTAAATACAGGGCTTGTAGTTATTGCTGGTGAAATCACCACTCGTGCCACCATTGATTTTCCTCAAATTGCAAGAGATGTGATTAAACAAATTGGTTATACAGATTCTGATATGGGCTTTGATTATAAAAGCTGTGCTGTTTTAGTTTCTCTTGACAAACAGTCTCCAGATATTGCTCAAGGTGTCAACGCAGAAAAAGCCGCTGGTAAAGCAACAGCAGAGCAAGGCGCTGGTGACCAAGGCATGATGTTTGGTTTTGCTTGCAATGAAACAAAAGAATTAATGCCTTTACCAGTTTCTCTAGCTCATGAATTAATGGCTAAGATTCAGGAACTTCGTGAGTCTGGTGAGATTCCTTGGTTACGTCCAGATGCAAAAAGCCAAGTCACTGTAGAATACGATGAAAATGATAAGCCCATTCGAGTGGATACTGTTGTTGTAAGTACGCAACACCAAGCTTCTTACAAAGGGAAAGAACTTTCTCATGCGACAATCGAAAAGACAATTATTGAAAAGTTGATAAAAAAAGTGATCCCTGCAAAATTACTTGATAAGAAAACTCGCTATCTAGTAAACCCAACTGGGAAATTTGTAGTGGGTGGACCTCATGGAGACTGCGGTTTAACTGGAAGAAAAATCATTGTCGATACTTATGGTGGCATGGGCCGTCATGGTGGTGGTGCTTTCTCTGGTAAAGACCCTTCTAAAGTGGATCGTTCTGGCGCTTATGCCGCTCGTTATGTTGCAAAAAACATTGTAGCCGCGGGCCTTGCAGATCGCTGTGAAGTACAAATTGCTTATGCTATTGGTTATTCACAACCCGTTTCAGTTTTAGTAAATACTTTTAATACAGGTAAAATTGCAGATAGTCAAATTGAAGAAATTGTTAAAAAACACTTTGATTTATCTCCTGCTGGTTTAACTAAAATGCTTGACTTAAAGAAACCTGGCTACTTAAGCACAGCAGCGCTTGGGCATTTTGGAAGAACTGGAAAACGTTTTACTTGGGAAAAAACAGACAAAGCTTCTGCTCTTAAAAAAGCAGCCTCTTTGTAGGGCTCTTCAATGGAACGTATTAGTGTAGAAGAGGCTCTAGACCTATTCTTAAACGCCCCTTTAAAAGAATTAGGCGAGCGAGCTAATCTCGAAAAGCAAGCTAGGCATGGAAATTCTGTTTTCTGGGTGAATAACCGGCAGATCAACTACACTAACATTTGCGTTTTGCATTGCAACTTTTGTGCTTTCTCAAAAATCAAAAAAGATAGTCCTCATGCTTATGATTGGAACCATGAGACTGTGATTGAAAAAGCCGCAGAAGCTGTAAGCAAAGGCGCTAGAGAACTACACATAGTTGGGGGGTTACACCCTAACCATCCCTTTTCTTATTATGTGGAAATGCTTTCTAAACTGCGGAAAGCGTTCCCTCTAGTCAATTTAAAAGCGTTTACTGCTGTCGAGCTCTGTTACTTTGCCAAAAAATCTGGACGAGCTCTAGATGATATTATCCATGAATTAAAGGTCGCTGGGTTAGATGCGCTTCCAGGTGGAGGCGCTGAAATTCTTGTGCAAAGTGTTCGAGATGAAATTTGCAGCGGTAAAGAAACAGGAGAAGAATGGCTTAACGCTCATCGAGCCGTTCATAAAGCGGGTATTTTCTCCAATGCCACGATGCTCTTTGGACATATTGAAACACCAGAACAGCGAATCGAGCATTTAAATCTTTTACGTCAACTACAAGATGAGACCCATGGTTTTTATGCTTTTATTCCTCTCGTGTTTCACCCAGAACACAATAGCCTAGGGCGTCGCATTCCTCAAATCACCTCGGAAGAAGATATCCTTAGAACCGTCGCTATTTCTAGATTATTTTTAGATAATTTTCCTCACATTAAAGCCTACTGGATTCAAATGGGGATTTCAACCGCCATGAAGGCACTTCATGCAGGGGCTTCTGATTTAGATGGAACTATCATTGAAGAAAAAATAACTCACGCCGCAGGCGCCTCTTCTCCAGTGGGAATGACTCCAGAACATATTCAAGAACTCATTCGCGCCGAAGGCTTGATCCCTGTAGAACGCGACGCCAAATACGAAATTTACTCGTAAAAATCTATTCTTTTTCTACGGGAATTATTACCACTAACTGTGCATGGTTCAACTTCAGCATTAGTGTTTGTGTTTTTGGAAACTATTTTCGCGAACCATGCATGTACGAAAACGAGACGCCAATCTAAACTAACCCCATTTTTTCATGCAGAGACAAGCGTTTTTTTGTACCACAAGGGTATCACTACCACAAGGGTATCACTCTCACGTAAGTAGTAAACTACTAAGTGTTCGTGTTTCTTACTAAGCGCAGCTATGCATGGTTCCGACTAAAGCACTAGAAGTGCTAAGTCTCACGTAAAAGCATATAAGTGTTCGTATTTCTTACTAAGCGCAGCTATGCATGGTTCAACTACAGCGGTGAACCGCTAAGTCTCACGTAAAACTACTAAGTGTTCGTGTTTACCACAAGGGTATCACTACCACAGGGGTATCACTCTTACTAAGCGCTGAAGCGCAAGTGTACGTGTTTCTCACGTAAGTAGAGCTCTGCATGGTTCCGACTAAAGCACTAGAAGTGCTAAGTCTCACGTAAAACTACTAAGTGTTCGTGTTTCTCACATAAAAAGAGCTATGCATGGTTCAACTACAGCGGTGAACCGCTAAGTCTCACGTAAAACTTTTAAGTGTTCGTGTTCCTGTAAAGCAAATAGCGAAGGCTCAAGTAGAAAAAAATAACCCTATTCATTTAATCAACACAATACAATGACTCAGATTGAAATGACTATTATTGATGAGCTCGTTTTGAAATGTAATTGCATGAAAAAAGAAAAGTTCATCTAAACAAACCGAGTTTTTTTTATGAAGAACCAAGCGTCATTTGCTTGGAAAGCAAATAGCGAAGGTTTGAATAAAAAAAATAATACTTTTCAATTAAATCATAATAGTGAATTACTAGACGAAAATGGATTTTACTTTAGAGCGACTCTTTTAGAGCGACTCTTGTGTGGCACACAACGGAGCGAGAAAGTAAAACCATTTCCGTCAACCATAGTATTATTGAGTTTTAATGAAAAAACCATTTCCGTCAACAATAACTGTTTCTGATTTTTATTAGAAACGCTATTGCACGAAAAAGAAACGCCCCTCTAAACCCATCCCCGTTTTTTTAATGAAAAAACAAGCGTTAATTGAATTGGCCAATTCAATAGCGAAGTTTTGAATAAAAAAAATAACCCTATCCAATTAAATAACAATAGTTGCATAGCAGACGAAAATGGATTTTACTTTAGAGCGACTCTTGTGTGGCACACAACGGAGCGAGAAAGTAAAACCATTTCCGTCAACAAGAGTAACATTGAGCTTTAGTGAAAAAACCATTTCCGTCAACCATAGTATTATTGAGTTTTAATGAAAAAACCATTTCCGTCAACAAGAGTGATATTAAAATGTAATGAAAAAATGCTTTCCGTCAACCATAACTGTTTCTGATTTTTATTAGAAACAGTTATTGCACGAAAAAGAAACGCCCATCTAACTCAACCCAGTTTTTTTTCATGAAGAACCGAACGTTATTTGATTGGATAATCAAATAGTGAAGGTTCAAGTAGAAAAAAATAACCCTATTCATTTAATCAACACAATACAATGACTCAGATTGAAATGAC
>LIUM01000003.1 GCA_001462345.1 Fibrobacteria bacterium AD312
CATGGCCGATGGTGCCGATGTTGCAGTGCGGCTTGCTTCTATCAAACTTTTCTTTTGCCATTATAAGCCTCCAAATTAGTGAGAGCCCAGATCGGGAATTGAACCCGAGACCTCTTCCTTACCAAGGAAGTGCTCTACCCCTGAGCTACCTGGGCAAAATCACTCTGTCACAAACGTAACAGAGTGATTGGGGTTCATGGGTAGGAGTGGTTTCGAACCACTGTAGACATAGTCAACGGATTTACAGTCCGTCCCCTTTAACCACTCGGGCACCTACCCTTTTAAGAGCCAAAGATAGGAATCGAACCTACGACCAGCTGATTACAAATCAGCTGCTCTACCAGCTGAGCTACTTTGGCATCTACAATAAAGCCATAACGAGTATGACATTAGAGCGTGCCAAATGTAGAAAGGATTCATTGCTTTTGTCAATGAAAATCAATATATTATCAAAAAAAAACATATTTTCTTTAAAAATTCGAATTAAAACTTGAATTTCCTGTAAATACAGTGTTGATAAAATGTTAACACATTTATAATCCTTTTTTCTATCTTTGCAGAAAGGCCTTATTATCATTATTTGGGAATTAATCCATGCTATTCAGTCCAATCAAACATGTTGCAAAAATTGAAGTCCGATACGCTGAAACAGATGCAATGGGAGTCGTACATCATTCTGTCTACCCTATCTGGTTTGAACAAGCGAGAACTGAAATCATGAGAATCCATGAACATCCATATCATTTGCTTGAAGCAGAAGGATTCAGTTGCCCTTTAATCCAAATGGAGTTAGAATACAAACGCTCTTGCCACTACGGTGAATTTGCTGATGTCCATGTTAGCCTTGCTAAAGAAGACCGACTTCGTACTCGTTTTTTCTATGAAATCTTTGTCGATGGACAACTTTGCGTAAAAGGCTCTACACTCCATATTTTCTTAAAAGATGGTAAACCTAGTCGACACTCTCCTGAAGCCTTTGAAAAAATCTTTTTCCCTAAAGCCCCTTAATTATGGAAAATTATTCTACTCAAATTCCCTTAGCTGAACGCTTACGTCCAAAAACTCTAGATGAATTTCTAGGACAGAATAAAATCATGGGACCACAGAGCTTATTAAGAAAAAGCCTTGAAAATGATTGTGTTCCTAGCATGATTTTTTGGGGGCCTCCTGGTTGTGGTAAAACAACTTTAGCTCACATTATTAAAGAAAAAAGTAAAAAAAGATTCATTTCTATTTCTGCTGTTTCTAGCGGTGTAAAAGAACTCAAAACCCTTATAGCGGAAGCTAGAGAACCTGATGCGAGAAAACAAGGAACAATCCTTTTTATTGACGAAATTCATCGATTTAACAAAGGACAACAAGATGCTCTTCTTGGAGCTGTAGAAGATGGCACTGTCACTTTAATTGGAGCCACTACAGAAAATCCTGGTTTTGAGGTTAATAAAGCTCTTTTATCAAGATGCCAGCTGATTTTATTTGCTCCTCTTTCTGAAGAAGACCTTAAGATTTTACTTGAAACCGCCTTAAAGAATCACCCCAATGGCCTTTTAAGAACAGATATATCTGTTGCTCCTGAAGTTGCTGATAAACTTGTACACCAATCCGACGGAGATGCTCGTTTTTTACTCAATCAAATAGAGTGGATTATTGGAAATTTAGGAGATAGAAAAGAACTTGACTTGTCCGTTTTAGAAGAAATCCAATACAAAAAGCCCTTACGCTATGACAAATCAGGGGAAGAACACTATAACTTAATTTCCGTATTTCATAAGTCCATTCGAGGAAGCGACCCAGATGCCGCTCTCTACTGGCTGCATCGAATGATTCAAGGCGGAGAAGATCCTCGTTTCATTCTTAGGCGATTAATAAGAATCGCTATGGAAGATATTGGCCTTGCTGACCCCAATGCACTATTGCTTGCCACATCGGCAAGAGAAGCATTTGATTTTTTAGGCATTCCTGAGGGGCTCATTGCTTTAGATGAATTAGCTATTTACTTATCTTTAGCCCCCAAAAGCAATAGCGTTGAGATCGCAGGAATGGCTGCCGATCAAATTATTGAACGCACAGGGATGCTTCCTGTTCCTATAGCATTTCGAAATCCTGTGACTCGAATAGGCAAAGATTTAGGTTATGGTAAAGATTATGAGTACGATCACAATAGTAACGGAGCTTATTCTGGACAAGATCATTTACCAAAAGCCCTTAATGGAACTACTATATACAGACCTACTTTGTATGGTAAAGAAAAACAACTTGCAGAAAGACTCCAAGCTCTAAATTCCATAAAAAAGCAAAAAAACGGGTTTTAATAACCTTAAGTCGCTTTTTCCATGTTGTATAAAAAGACCCTATTCAGCAACAAAAACAGCCTAATCTGTCTTTTTTTTGGCTTTTTTAAGGGTTCTTCTTATGCTGTTTTACGATTGTAATAAAGTTTCAAAGAGACCCCTTTGTTCATTTTGTAAGTATTCTCAATATATTTTAATATCTTTTTCATTATATTTTAATTAGTTTCAAGAAAACCCTCCAAGGAGACTTTTATGCGTATTCAAACCATGCTTGCGGCTTTCGCCCTTTGTGCGACTCAATCATTCGCCATATTTGGTATCGGTGGTCACTACTCACCTAGCGTTACTACAAAATTAAATGCTTCTGAACAACAAACCGTCAGAACAATTGAAGTAGAAGATCAAACGGTGGGTCAAGTTCTTTATTCACACAAGTCTTTTACATCGATGCAAGGTTTTGGTTTTAAGGTATGGGTAGACATTCTTCCTTTTATTGATATCGAAGCCACATACAATATTCAGTGGGGATCTTATGATGCCAGTTTGTTTATACAAGCAGGAAATGAAGATCCAATAGAACAGCCACTTGAAATAGAATTTGGCGGCGTTCCTTTTGGTAAAGCGACTCCTAAATACGTTGGAATGAACGGCGATTTATCTGTAACTTATCCTTTTACCTTTTTACCTATCATTCGTCCTTATATAGGTGGAGGTATTACTTATTACATGAATACTCCTTTACTCGACAGCGCTTTCATTTCTAAGTTTATGACTTCTGCGGGAGATATTTTACTTGATGAAAATTCTCAAATGGACGCTTCTCAAAACGTTGAACTTGCAAAAGCCCTTGCCAAAGAAGTTTCAGAAGAAGGTTTACAAAAAAGCATCGGTGGCCATATTATTGCTGGCGTTCGCATAGAACCACCAATTATCCCAGCGGCTGTTTATCTAAACGCTAAATATTACTTTGGCGGTGATTTCCATAAAGACATCGAAAACGGAAAATTTGTTTTTGAAGTCGGCGCAGGCTTTGCCCTATAATAAACAAACTCGTTAACAGATTGGGTTTCACATTAAACTGGTTTTGAGAGAAATATGAACGAACAAAATTCTAATGTAATGATTCTTATAGTAGAAGATGAAATGGCTATTGCTGAAGGGCTTATAGACATTTGTGAATTAAACGGATATAAAGTTAAACATGTTATTGATGGCGAAACCGCTCTTATAGAAGCTCTTTCTGGAAAATATGGACTCGTTTTATTAGACCTAATGCTCCCTGGACTGGATGGTTTTACTGTCTGTGATCGAATCCGAGAAAAAGATAAAGACCTTCCAATCATTATCCTTTCTGCAAAAAATTCTGATAATGACATCATTGATGGTTTGAAATATGGTGCTGACGATTATATCGCTAAGCCGTTTTCAGTTCCTATGCTATTAGCACGAATTGAAGCGGTTCTTAGAAGAAGTCGTCACTCATTAGAAGGCGACGGAAAGCTAATTGCAGGCAACTTGCGGATTCACTTCCGCGAATATATGGGTACTCGAGGAAATGAAGAGCTTGTCTTTACTAGAAAAGAAATCGAAATTCTGGAATACTTATGGAACAATCGAGATCACGCCGTTCCAAGAGCAGAACTTCTAAAAAAAGTTTGGGGATATGAAAATGCGGAATCGGTAGACACACGCACAGTTGATATTCACATCACGAAACTCCGTAAGAAAATTGAGGATGACCCTTCCCACCCTAAACTTCTTGTGACATTCCGAGGTGAAGGCTATCAGTTCCGCGCCTCTCCAGAATGAAAAAAATAAGAATTACATTTATTCTCATTTTTATTGCAATAGCGTTCCCTGTGGTAATGCTACTTGGAAAGTCTTTTTCTCATCTGAAAACAGGATCTCAATACGCCTATAAAGAACATGCCTATTTAGTTTTGCAAATGTTAAATCAAAGAATTTATGATGATTTAGCTATTGAAGAACAAAGGTCTTATTCTGAATATCGATTTATTCGTGCAGTTCCTGTGATTGGAGGAGAAGAAATTACCTTATCAAGACTAGCAGAATTTCCTATCCGAAGCCACTATGCTGGTATAATTGGCTATTTTCAACTTGATCCAGACGGTGCCTTAAAAACTCCCGTTCTTCCAGATGGCGTTCTTGAAAGCATTCCTGTAATCGACCGAGATAAAAGAGAACAAGTTAGAGATAGTATTCAAAAAATATTACTGCATTTAGGGCTTAAAAATGAAGGAAAGCCTAGATCTCCCGATAGAAATCCTTCTGAAGGTATTTTGAATCGAATCTATAGTCAAAATTTGAAATACAACAAAGATAACCTTACCGAGCGAAAATCAAAAAATGGTGATGATTTAAAGTTTAGTCGTCGTTATGAACATAGTTCACAAAAAGAAACATTTGTTTTTGACGTAGAATCAGCAAAGATTAGAAGAATTACAGATCCCAAAATGCCTTTAGAAGAAGAGCATTACACCGAACCACCTGAAGTGATGGAAGTTGAAATTGAACCTTTTCAAGCCACCTTCAATCATCAGTATCTGGTCTATTATCGTTATATATGGCGAAACAATGAACCTTTTATACAAGGATTTGCTGTTGACTTTCCAACTTATCTTGGAAGTTTAGTTCGAAATGAAATTGCCTTTAATCCACAAGAACAAACTACATTACTTGAATTTGGATCTAAAAACAGGCCTTTTGTTATTTTTGGTAAAAGAGATAAAAATGCTATTTCCATTTTATCCGTCCCATTACAATACCCCTTAAGCGACATGCTTTTCACAATGTATTTAACCCCAGAAGGGCGAATCCCTGGCGAAAATATGGTGATATGGCTAGGCTTTTTAACCTTCGTTATTTTAGCTGGCGGCTTAATCGCTGTTTATCGTTTAACAAAGAGTCAACTCGCTCTTGCAACCAAAAGACAAGATTTTATTTCTGCGGTAAGCCATGAATTGAAAACCCCATTAACAGCCATCCGCATGTACGCTGAAATGTTACAGAATTCTTGGGTTGCTAACGACGAAAAACGTCAGAAATATTATTCTCTAATCGCTAGCGAAACAGATCGATTGTCTCGACTAATTCAAAATGTTCTAAACTTATCCAAACTTGATCGCAATCAATGGAACATTCAGTTAAAAAAAGAAAATCCTAGAAACACCCTAGAAGAATTTGTGGCTACCTACAGCAAAAACATTGAGAAAAATGGTTTTGACTTAACTGTTACAAAAGATGTATGTGAATATATTATCCCCATGGATAAAGATGCTGTCATGCAAATTTTAATGAATTTAGTTGATAATTCGATTAAGTTTTCAAAGGACGCACAGTATAAAATGATTGTTTTAGAGTTAAAAGTGGAAGATAATGACATCTTTTTTGTTGTCCGTGATTATGGTCCTGGAATTCCTCCCTCTGAAATAACGAAAGTATTTGATGAATTTTATCGAGTTGAAAATGAAATGACTCGTAAAACGAATGGAACAGGAATAGGGCTATCCATGGTTAAAAAATTATGTTCATTAACAAACATGAGAATTGAAATTGAAAATGCAAGCCCTGGATTACGAACAAAAATCCATTTTCCACCAATTTCAATCTAAAATAAAATATTGCGATCCATAAACCAAAACATTACTTCGGCAATCTTTGTCGAACTCTTTTGTTTTTGTTACTTTTATCGTATTAAATGGTTTTTACCAGCACCCTTTATTAGATTTCTGAAAAACGATAAGGATTTTTTATGACGCTCCATGATATTATTTCTAATCCTGAACAATATGACTTATCTATTGAAACGGTGGGTTCGCCAACACTTCATTCACCTATGATGGGGATCCGCTTTATTAGTAATACTGAGCGAGTCAGCCTTTGCACCGATGTGAACAGAATTGAAGAAATTCTTGCTTCTGGAAAAAATATTCCCTCTCTTGAAGCCGCTGGACCTAGAGAAATGATTTATCATGATCCCGCTTGGACTCGTGCTGCTATTGTCACCTGTGGAGGCCTTTGTCCTGGTTTAAATAGTGTAATCAAAGGCCTTGTTCAAGTTCTTTGGTTTGATTATGGAGTCCAAAATATTTTTGGTATCCCCTATGGGTATCGAGGATTAAACCCCTCTTATTCTCATTCTCCAATCGTATTAAACCCCGAAGTCGTTGACGCCATTCAAGATGATGGCGGCACTATTTTAGGAAGTTCTCGTGGAGAACAAGATATTTCCACTATGGTAGATACCTTGATGAGACTTAATATCAATATGCTTTTTTGTATTGGTGGCGATGGAACTCTTCGTGGTGCTCGAGAAATAGCCGCTGAAATCAAAAGACGTAAGCAGCCCATCTCTGTCATTGGAATTCCAAAAACAATTGATAATGATTTGAATTTAGTTGATCGTACTTTTGGTTTTGAAACCGCGGTATTAAGTGCGACGGACGTTATCACCAGCGCTCATAATGAAGCCAACGGCGCTTTTAATGGCCTTGGCCTTGTAAAAATTATGGGTCGTGATTCTGGATTTATTGCAGCTTATGCTTCTTTGGCAACCACCGTTGTCAATTTTTGCTTAATCCCAGAAGTTTCTTTTGAATTGGATGGAGACAATGGTTTGCTACGTGCTCTTGAAAACCGCTATTCCATTGGAAAGACACACGCCGTTATGGTTGTTGCTGAAGGCGCTGGACAACATCTCTTTAAAAACATTCCAGAACGTAGAGACGCTAGTGGCAATATTTTAAAAAATGATATTGGTGATTTTTTATCTGAAAAAATAGAAGCTCATTTTAAAAGCGTTGGCAAAGAAATTAACATTAAATATTTTGACCCAAGCTATACTATTCGAAGTATTCCTGCGAAAGGAACAGATGCCATTTTTTGTTTTCAATTGGCTGAAAATGCAGTCCATGCTTCAATGGCAGGAAAAACAAATATGGTTGTCGGTAGCATGAATAACCAGTTCACTCACGTTCCAATTGACTACGCTGTGAGTGAAAGACGAAAAATTGAACCCAATAACGCTCTTTGGCACGCCGTACTAGGAGCCACAAGGCAGCAAGATTATTTTACTGGCAAACGTCATAACAGAAAAAAGTAATTAAATTAAATATTGTATTTTTTGAAGGAATGTTTAGATTTGGAGCCAATATGTTAAAAAAAGAAGAAAAAGCACTCATTCGCACAGCGCTGATGGAATATCGAAACCTTCTTTTCAAAGCCTTTCATGGAACGGCAGAGGAAAAAGCTCGAATAGCTAGTGTGAATAAACTATTGCAAACCTGGAAAATTTAACATTCTTTAATGTTATTTAGGCTTGCTAGCATTCTACTCCTATTGGTTTGGGGTATAGGTTTTGCTAACGAAGATCTTAGAATCGGAGATTCGTGTTATTTTTCGCGTGCAGAAAATGCTATCGATGACAAAGCGGATTTAAAAAATGTACACAAAATGATTCAAGCCTATGAAAAGGCGTTAAAAGATTCTTCTGTTCATGAAAAGGCAACAGAAGGACTATTGAACTCCTATTACTTTATGCTTCGCTTTGCTAGCCCTGAAAAAGAAAAGCGTAAAGAGCTTCTAAAAGAAGTCTCCCTTTTAGCTGAAAGAATGCATGCAAAATATCCCAATAACATTAAAATTAGTAAGCTCTATTTACTTACTTTATCTATGTGGGGAGCAGAGACAAATCCCTTTCTTGCAGTCAAGCAAGGTGTCGCAAAGAGAGTGAGAGACTTGGCTGACTCTATTAAAGATTACCAAATTCTCGGTCGTTCTCATCAAGTACTTCCCTATATTCCCATTATCCTCTCTTGGCCAGATAAAGAATTAGCGGAAAAATATTTAGTGAAAGCCTTAGAACTTGATTCCAAAGACCCTTACAATTACTTTTTTCTTTCTGAGATACGTTTTGATCAAGGCTTATACGATGAAGCAGAAAAGTTCATTCAAGCGGGTCTTGATTTAGGTGTTCGAACAGACTTTTTCTTAGAAGATAAAAGAGGCCGATGGCATCTTAAAGAATTGCAGAAAAAAATTGCACATAAGAAACGCCGATAAAGCAAATCACTAATGTAAATTCTTTCGATAATATCTTACGAAATCAAGCAACGAACAAGTTTTTAGAAAAATCAATTAATCAATAGACTGTGCTTGAATGGCAGTAAGAGCAATTGTGTAAATGATATCATCTACAAAAGCACCACGGGAAAGATCATTGACTGGTTTTGCTAAACCCTGAAGCATAGGCCCAATACAAATTACATTGGCGGCGGAACGCTGCACTGCTTTGTATGTAATATTACCTGCATTTAAGTTTGGAAAAACAAGAACATTGGCTTTGCCAGCCACAGGACTATGAGGCGCCTTAATTTTTGCTACGCTTTCAGCGGTCGCGGAGTCATACTGCAATGGTCCATCAATTACAATGTCTGGGCGAACCGATTTAACTAATCTTGTGGCTTCTACCACTAAATCGACATCATCCCCTTTGCCAGAAGTACCCGTACTATAACTTAACATAGCGACTTTTGCAGGTAAATGGAATGCCTTCGCGGTATCATGACATTGAATCGCAATGCTTGCAAGTTCACTAGAATCTGGATTCTGATTAATGGCACAATCTCCATAAACCAAAATTTGTGAGGGCAAACAAATGAAAAAGACGGAACTAATAGATTTGACTCCTGGAGCTGTTTTTATCACTTGTAATGCAGGGCGTACCGTATCTGCTGTGGAGTGAACGGCTCCACTTACTAAGCCATCGACTTCTCCCATTTTTAGCATCATCGTTCCAATCCAAACAGAATCTTTTAATAAATCTTGAGCAAGCTCTTCTGTCATTCCTTTTGCTTTTCGTAACTCCACTAAAGGCTTAACAAAGCGATTACTAATAGCCTCAGTGACTTCAATAATTTCAAGCCCAGCGGGCACATCTAAACCATAATTTTTTGCAATCTTCTCTATTTCTGAACGATTCCCTAACAGCACTGGAAGAGCTATTTTCCGTTCATAAGCAAGAATTGCTGCTCTTACTGTGCGTGGTTCTGTTCCTTCAGGCAATACAATCCGTTTTAGATTTAATCCAGCTTGACGGATTAAATTAGCTCTAAATTCAGGCTGGGTGATATGGTGTTCTGTTTTTATTTCTCTAATTTTTTTTGCAAGAGAAATATCTATTGGCATATCATTATTAGTCGCATAAGCTAAAACAGGAACAAAACTATTTTTAAATGCCTGACTCAATGATTCTTTTGTAGACTCGTCTACACCCGTAATAACACAACTCGCCACTCTTAATTTTATTTCAAAGTAATCTTGCGCTTCTATTTCTACTTCACTACAAACAGCTAAAGACGTTTTGCCAATCGCTGAAGAAACTAGAATAACAGAAGCGTCTAAAGCTTGTGTAATGATTTCATTTAGCTTTTTACTACGGAACGGAAATTCGTTAGCAGAAACACCTTCGACGATGATTATTTCTTGATCGCTCGCCACTTCCATAAAAAGAGCGAGTAATTGCTCCATTAAAACACTAGAGTTTCCTGAGGATAAAAGAGTCCTAACTCTTTCTTGAGAAATAGATCCTTGAGATTCACCAATAGGTTTAAAATATGCCGTTTTCGGTTCTTGTTTAGAAACAAAACTAAAAATAGATTGTGCTGTTTTTGCTGTTTCTGCATTAATACCTGTTGGAGCGATTACAAATACTTGTCTCATTTTATTTCCATCTGAAATTCCAATTCAATAAGTTCAAAATAGATTATATGTGCCTTTTTTGCCTTATTTTCGGGACGTTAAAAACTTTTTACAATACTCTTGTTGGTTTTCATGATTTTTTAGTATAAAACAAGCCATTTCTGAATGAGCTGTTATTCCATAATCATTATATGAATTTATATTATGGAAGAATGTTTGGAGTGTTGAAATTTTATAAACCTCACTTTTTTCGTTGATTTTGGGTGTTGACGATGATAAGGACGGTCATGATGAACAAGAATATTTTTTCTTGTGTGTATTTTTTGGTACTAGTTTTTGCGCACGCCTTGATGGCGCAGCCTTATATTATTCATATACAGTCGCCATGGTCCTCTGATGAGGTTCACTCTTTTAAAGCTGGTCGTTTTACTGAAAACACCTCTTATACCATGACAGCTAATGGCAACTATTGGCATACCGTTGAAATTACCGTTGCTGAGGTTACTGAATATTCTACAACCACAATTGAACTTTCTTCTGGTGAACAAACATGGAGTGAAACGCCTCGTTTACGAGATTTTACTGTTTTTGGAGATGAAGTCTGGGTTTATATTGATGAAAACGGTGATTTCTCTGTGAAGCCTTCTGGACCTTGGTCTATTTGGTTTAAAAGCCCTTGGGGCAATAAAATTATCCCCAATATGATTTATGGTGGTGATACTATTCCTCTTCAACCTGCTGTAGAAGGAAGCGACTATTGTGGTTGGTTTTCTTATACCTTCGGATCACCTTCCGCATTAATGCCTGTTTATTTTGAGCGTCCGCATACCTCATTCACTTACCCTAGTTCCCAAACCGTCATTGATATCGGAGAATTAATTTCTGCAGGGCATACTGTTTTTATTGATGGAACAGCTGGCGATATTAAGATCGATACTTTACGAACAAGTAAAGGAGAGTGCTTTGACGATCAATATAGTTTCCATCTTTACTGGACAGGCAATAGTGAAATTCAAATGACTGTTGGCTCTACTATTTCAAATGTCACCATTCATAAACAAAACAACTTAGATAATTGGTATTTGCACGAAGCCGATAGTGTGGGAAGCGGGAATGACCTTGTTGCTTTTTATATGAGAGATTACTCCGATAACACAAGAGACACCTTCACCACAACACAAACTATCAAGGAGATCTTTCCCTCTGGTGTTTATGATGCTTGGTTTAGAATTGAAAGTGACAACAGTATCATTATTACAAATACACCTATCTATCAAAAGCGCATAAGAGTTCTAAACCCTTGGACAAATACTTCTCCCCAAATGATTATAAACGGAGATACTCTCCGGATGAAAACCGTTAAAAATTATTGTGGTTGGTTTGAAGCGACCTATCAAGGCTCTATTGACGATTTCCAACTTCTTTTTAAGCAATCCATTGGTACAGGGATTTATTCAGCATCGGGGCTTTCTGATGGATTCCCGATGACTTTAGATAGCATTTTCTCTTTGGCCGATACTATTTGGATTCGCCCAACACCTTATCCTTCTGGACTCCCCACGTTCCATTCTTCATTCCCTAATATTCTTGGGGATTGCCCTATCAAAACGCTCGCCGTGATGATGTTTGATTGGTACGATGGTTCTACGGAAGAAGGCCCGTACGGCTATACAGCTAGAGGAGTTGAACAATATGGCTTTGGTACAGATGCAGACTTTGGTGCCAATGGCTGTGAAGAAGGGACTACTGGCGGTAATGGAGCTACTCAGGGAATGGTGCAGCCATTCCTCGGTCCAAATGGCGTCCCCGTTAGAAGTACTATGTTCCCTGAAACAAAATGCACAAACGCAAAAAACTTAAACAAATGGTTTATACCTGAAACACTTCTAGTAGTAAACGATAAAATATACACCAATGCAACCTGTAGAGATCTTACTCTTGAACTAGACGATGACGGCTTATGGCTTGGACAAAAAGATGATAGTAGCCCTGAACACGGCTTTTTCTTACTAGATGACTTCCAATTCTTAGATCCAGAAGGATTGATTCCTAACCCAAAATATGATTCCGCAAGTGGTGAAGGCGGCTATCATAATTTTGGAATGACAATGAAAGCAGTCGCTGAATTTGAATATGTTCCTGGCCAGTATTTTGAGTTTAATGGCGATGACGATGTCTGGGTATTTATTAACAACCGTTTGGTGGTGGATATTGGCGGACAACACAACAAAGTCTTTGGTTCCGTTGATTTAGATACTCTTGGTTTAACTCCTGGAGAAACATATCCTTTCCATATTTTCTATGCAGAACGGAAATTATATAAGTCCAATTTTATGATGAGAACTTCGATAGACCTTAGAACAGAACGTTCTTACTTCCCTACCGACATTTCTCCATCTCCTGAAATCATTAAATACGAAATCTGGCAAATTTTACGTGAAGAATCGCTCGCTTGTGATTTTTCTGGTATGCAAGATAAGCAAAAAACCTATGCCTCTTCTGATTTCAATTTAATTGGAGGCAATTTACCGTTAGAAGGCGTTTGGCTTCAAGAAGGTTCTCATTATGGAGGAATCGTTATTGATCCTGGGATGGCAGGGTTTACCATTGATACTAGTTTGATTAGGATAAATCGTTCTCTTGCTCCTGGTACCTATTGTTTAAGATTTAACTTACAAGCAGATCAATCTCATTCTGGTGAAGTTTGGTTTACAGTAGCAGAATACCCAAGACCTTCTATCGCTTTTGCTAATGAAGATTGGGAGATTATTTCTGCAGATACTTCCGTGATTGGAGAATGGGCTCATACACTTTACCCTGTTCGTGTTCGCATTTTTGAAGAAAACTGCGATGGCTGTGATGGAAAAGTGTCTTTATTTTCCTCTGACCCCAATCTCAAATTTTTGGATTCTTTAGGAAACCCTTTATCTGAAAGCGCTATCGTTAATGGACAACTGACCTTCTGGGTTCTTGGTACTCAAGAAATTAATGGTGCTTATATTCAAGTTCTTGGTGATTTTTATGCAAACATTTTGCTATGGACAGACATTAACCTAAAAGTGCCTCCTGTTCCTCAACTTGAATTTGCAGAAATGCACGACCGTAATGGAGATGGTATTCCAGACAGTCTTCACTTTAAATATACAGAGCCTCTTATTGGAACAAAATTTCCAGATTCTCTCTCTTGGCGATATGGAGATTCTGTTTTCCATTTCGTAAATAAAAGTGAGCTTCAATCTGCGTTCCAAGAGACATCATCTATCGTTCTTTTAAGTGATGGTTTTACAAAAAAAATCTTTACTGGTTTATTAGATGAGCCTTATTTTGGTTTTTCTGTAACATCCTTTACTTATAATCCTGAAGGTACTGATGATAGGCTAGTCTTTGATATGGCAGGTCAAATACAAGATAAGGTGGGCCCAATTATTTTAGGTGCTACCGTAAAAGAAAAAGCTGGAAACGTCACTGTTCTCACGCTATCTTTCAGCGAAGCTTTACAAAAAGAAGATTATCTTCTATTAGCTGATTTATTCCAATTCCGTTATTGGAGAGAAGGAGAGTTGAATCGACTTCCCATTATACCAAGCTCTTCTACCGCAAGTGATCTTTACCGTTATGATTTGTATTTCGTTGAAAATAATGGTTCTGAAATCCCTGCAGTAGGGGATAGTGTTCGGTTTAATCCAGGAATCGCTACTGATCTAAATGGCGCCCATCCTCATGATCTTAATCCTTGGGTACGTATTGTCGGCGAACAAAAAACTAAGATTACCTCTACCACGCTTATTTCAGTAAATCCTCTAGATCCACGTTTAATTAATTCTCCAACAGTAACCACTCACTTAGTGGAAAAGAATGTCACTAAAAAAGATTTAATGAATACCTATGGAAAACATGGGCATATTATTGATGCTGATTTAGAAGAATACCTTCGAAATTTGATTTCTGAGGGGGATTCTACCATAACAATGGATTCTTTAAGCCTTTTATATGAAGTCTTTTATTTCTCCACTTTAGGGCAATATGTAAACTCTGCTTCTGGTGAGATTAATTGCTCTGATTCGATTTATTACGGGGATTGTCGTATAAATAAAGGGAATATTTTCATCGCTTGGAATATGAAAAGTCAGATCAATCGGTGGGTGGGCAGTGGTGCCTATATTGGCCGAATTACGGTAAAAATCAAAGCTCGAAATAAAGTTATCTCTGATGAAACTGAAGACTTTGTTTGGGGTGTACAACGAATTCGAGGAAATGGAGGGGTCTTAGTGGAATAAAAACTTGCTAAGACCTATTCCTTGTTACTAATTTATTTACACAATCTTTCGGGATAATTTGTTTCGTTTTTTTCATTTATTCGAAATGTTAAACTCTTTTTACACGTTATCAAATTCCTGACTCATTTTGATTTTTGGAGATGGTAAGTATTAAATATATATTTTGGAAGTAAACTATATAGTTTCGTTGGGAAGGTCTATAGCCCTGTTATTAAGGAGTTGGTGTGTGATGAAAAAACATATTTTTTCTCTAGTACTTCTGGAGATTTTGGTACTTGTTGGGTTTGCCTCTTCGCAAACAGCCGCAACAATCTGGTTTAAGAGCCCTTGGGGAAATAAAACCGTTCCAAATATTGTCATAGGAACAGAATCTATACAAATGAGTATTCCAGAAGGCCCGTCTAATTGCGGCTGGTTCTCTTATACCTATACAGGAACATCTTCTTTAATACCTGTCCATTTTACAAGACCTCAATCGACAAGTACTTACCCCACCTCAGGGACTATAGAAGTAAGCGACTTTTTTGCGGCCAATGTCTCTGGTTATATTGATGGTACAAACCCTACGGCAAGCATTTCTCCTACTCAAGGTGCAGCAGGCGAATGTTTTGACAATAATTATACCATTCATTTCTACTGGGAAAATACTGGTACTCCTTTAGTTTCTGCAGGTACTGCAATTCCTTCTGGTACCATGACACGTGACGCTCGTCTTCCTAACTGGTACTTATATAACGCTCGTTCTATTGGAACAGGCACAGAAACACTTTTAATTTCTATTTCTACTAGAACAGGAAATAGAACCACCGTCACTGAATACAACGAATTATCTCAACCTACTTTATCTAGTCTATTCCCAGCAGGCATTTACGATGTTTGGCTTGTTCCAACAGGTGATGGTCGTTTTTCCATTTCTTATTCTGCTGTTACCAATAAAGTCGTTCGCATAATGAGCCCTTGGAACAACACTTCTCCTTCTTTAGTAAATGGAACTACAGTCACGCCAATGACTTCCGTAGAAAATTACTGTGGGTGGTTTCAAGCAACTCTACGAGCATCTGATGCCGCGACAACCGTTTCTTTTAAGCAAACGATAGGTACCGAGGTTTACACGCAAAGCGGCCTTGCCGATGGTTTCCCTATTGCTCTTGATAGTATTTTTACACTTTCCGATACAGTCTGGGTTTTACCAACACCACATCCATCTGGAACTCCTGTTTTATACTCCAGATACCCAAATATTTTAGGAGAATGCCCAATTAAAACTCTTGCAGTGATGATGATGGACTGGTATGATGGATCTACTGAACGGGGTCGTAATGGTTATGAAAGTAGAGGTGTTCCTCGATATGGTACTGGTGTAAATGAGGATTTTGGTAATGGCAATTGTAGTGGTACTCCTGGTGATGATGGCGTTACGAAAGGAATGGTGGAACGTATTTTAGGGCCTAATGGAGTTCCTGTTAGAAGCGCTACTTTCCCTGAAGAAAGCTGTACCAATGCAAAATATTTAGACTATTGGTTTGTTCCTACAGTAATAGCCCAAAGTAATGGCGTAGATTATGTGAACGCTGTTTGTAAAGATCTCGAACTCGAATTAGATGCTGAGGGTTTATGGTATGCTCAAATAGATGACAGCAGCCCTGGAGGCGGTTTCTTCGTATTGGACGACTTTAGATATCTTGATGCCGCTGGTACTGTAGAAAACATTCATTACGATTCTGCTTCAGGTAATGGCGGCTATCATAATTTTGGTTTTACAATGAAAGCCGTTGCTGAATTCGAATACGTCCCTGGTCAATATTTTGAATTTAATGGTGATGATGACGTTTGGGTCTTTATTAATAATCAACTTGTGGTAGATATCGGCGGACAACATACCAAAAAGTTCAGTTCTGTCAATTTAGACACCCTTGGCTTAGTTCCAGGTAAAACCTACCCTTTCCATATTTTCTATGCTGAAAGAAAAGTGAGTCAATCCAACTTCATGATGCGTACCTCTATGAACTTACGCACGGAACGAAGCTACTTCCCTATTGATATTTCTACAAGCCCTTCTATTATTCAATACCAAATCTGGCAAATCACTAGAGAACAGTCGCTTTCTTGTGACTTCTCTGGTATGACTGCTAAAGACACTGCTCTTGCTCCTTCTAATTTCACTTTATTTGGTGGTAATCTACCTCCTGAAGGAGTTGCTCTTCAAGAAGGCCTTAATTATGGTGGTATATCTATTGATCAAGGATTTACAGGGTTTACTATTGATACCAGTGCTATTCACACGAACCGTTCTTTGCCTCCTGGCAGTTATCGTCTTGTATTTAGCATGCGCGGGGATGGTTCTCTTAGTGGTGAAGTATGGTTTACTGTTGCGGAATACCCAAGACCATCTATAGCTTTTGCCAATGAATCTTGGCAAGTGATTTCTCCAGATACTTCTGTAATTGGAGAATGGGCTAATAAAATGTACCCTGTTTACGTACGTGTTTTGGAAGAAGTCTGTACCAATTGTGACAACACCTTATCCTTAGCTTCTTCAAATCAGAATTTGATTTTTATGGATGCTTTAGGTAACCCTATTTCTTCTGTGAATTTAGTGGGCGGTCATGCGGTATTCTATATATTTGCAACACAAGCGGTAGAAGATGCAGCCATTCAAGTTTCTAATTCGGTTTTTGCAAATACTCTCGTATGGCTTGATATTGATTTAGCTTTACCTCCTGTTCCACAATTAGAATATGCTGAAATGCACGATCGAAATGGTGATGGCATTGCAGATAGCTTATTCCTTACCTATACCAAACCTCTTTCTGGTAAAGATTTTCCTGATTCCATAATATGGAATTTTGGAGATACCACTAAGAATATCTTAAATAAAAATAAATTACAAGAAATCTTGATTGACAACCAATCCTTTGCACTAACAACAAATACAGGCTTTACACAAAACGTCTTTACAGGGCTTCCAAAAACGCCTTATTTCGGTTTAGCAACGACTTGGTTTACTTTTATTCCAGATAACTCTAACGACAGAATCCTTTTTGATGTGAGCGGGCAAATAGCAGATAAGGTTGGTCCTATTCTTTTATCAGCCTCTGTTTCTGAAAAATCTGGTGGCATTACCTCTTTAGCTCTAACTTTTAGTGAAGCTCTTCAAAAAGGCGATGAAAAGAAATTTGCTACACTCTTTCAATATAAATTCTGGAGAAAGGGCATATTAAACCCAACCATTATGGCTCCTGTCTCTGGAGGTGCTGCTGAATTGTACCGCTATGAGATGCTGTTTTTACCTAAAGAAGGTGAAGAACTCCCTGCTATCGGCGATAGTGTTCGCTTTACGCCTGGTGTAGCTACTGATTTAGGTGGAGCTAACCCTCATGAAAATAACCCATGGGTTCGTATTGTGGGTGATTTGTCTACTAAAATTGATGCCACCAAATTGATAACGATTGACCCTGGAGCCACTTACCCAGAAGGTTCTCCAACAATTCAGCCTATTCTTGTTGATAAAGAAATGAGCATTGATGATATTGTTGAAAAATATGGAACACATGGGCATTTGGTTAATTTTGATATGGCTGCTCTACTGGAAAATTTAATGGCCGAAGGAGATTCTACTGCATCTCCTGAGACGATTCACCTTCAATATGAAACCCATTATTTCTCGTCATTGGGGCACTATATTAACTCCACTTCTGGAGAAATCTTATGCTCTGATGAAGTATTTAAAGGCAATTGCATAATGAATCCAGGAAACTTATTCCTTGCCTGGAATATGAGAAGTAATAAAGGCCGCTTAATAGGAACTGGTGTTTATATTGCAAGAATTGAACTAAAAATTAAATCAAATAAACGCGTTATCTCTAGAAAGGCGAAAGATTACTTGTGGGGCATTAAACGCGTCAAAAATAGTGCTAAACTTGTAGAATAGTGTGTTATTCTAATAAATATTAAAAAGCCCGCCCAATATAAGGGGGGCTTTTTTGTTTACTAGGGAATACAAAAAAGAGCGTTATATTCGACTTTTTTTAGGATAGGAAAGTATTTTCTTTAAGGTTACATCTATTTTTATTAAAAACGGCATTCCGTTTTTCTCATAAACGAGGCATTATGATTCAAAAAACACTTTCTTCTGCTCTTTTCTTTAGCTTAGTCGCTAGTTCTTTTTCTTTCTCTGCGATGCCTTTATTTAATCAATTGGGTTTTACTCCTGAATCTGAAAAACAGGTGGTGATTCCTGGAAATGATGCCAATCCTATTGAAGTCCGAGATGTTTTTGGGAAAAAAGTGCTTGATCTTAAAGTTCCTTATGTGAGCGAATGGCCTGCTAGTGGTGAAGAAACTCAAGTTTTTGATTTGTCCTCTATAAAAAAAGAAGGTACTTACCGATTATTCCGTAATGGTGAATATTTAGGAAACCCCATTATCGTTTCTAAAATACCTTATGAAGAAGCAGCCAAAGCCTCTTTAAAATGGTTTTATTATCAACGTGCTGGTGTTGCTTTAGAATACCCTTATGCAGGCAAATGGGCTAGAGCGGCAGGGCATCCTGATGATAAGGTGATTGTTTATGGGACAGATAAAGTAACAAACAAAAAAGCCCCTAATACGAAACCTCGTATTATTAGTTCCGCTAAAGGCTGGTATGATGCTGGTGATTATGGAAAATATATTGTAAACTCAGCCATCACAGTATATACTCTTTTAGCCTTATATGAACATTTCCCTGCCTATGCAGACACGCTTCATTGGAACATCCCTGTTATTTATAAAAATCTGCCTCCTTTATTAGATGAAGTGCGCTGGAATTTAGAGTGGATGCTTTCTACTCAAGATAAAGATGGCGGCGTTTTTCATAAAGTCACTACGTTAAAATTCTCTGGTTCTATAGCTCCTGAAAAAGATACAGACACTCGGTACGCCATTATTAAAAATGTCGTTGCTTCTTTAGACTTTGCTGGTGTTATGGCACAAGCTTCTGTGGTGTACAAAAAATTTGACCCTGCTTTTTCCGAAAAGATGCTTAAAGCAGCTGAGAAAGCGTACGCTTGGGCAAAGGCAAACCCTAAAGCCTTTTACAAACAACCTGAAGACGTGCAAACAGGAAGCTATGCTCCAGGTAATGAAGATGGTAAAGATGAATTCCGTTTTGCAGCCTCTGAACTTTACAACGCCACTAAAAAAGATTTGTATTTAAAAGACTTGAAAAATAATCCATTTACAGCAAATGGCCCATGGTGGGGAGATTTGAATTTTCTCGCGGTGTATCGTGTGGCTTTAAGCCCTGCTGTTTTTGGAGATTCCCTTTCTCAAGCCGCTAAGAAAATCTTAATGGATGAAGCCAATTCATTAAGAGCGGAAGGCGATTCTTCTGCTTATCGTTTGCCAATGCATACCTGGAATTGGAACTGGGGATCTAATAGTGCTGTCGCTAATAACGGGATTATTTTGCTTCATGCTTACTACTTAACAAAAGACAAAAGCTACTTAGATGGGGCTCAGCAAGCTTTAGATTATCTACTTGGGAAAAATCCTTTGGAAATTTCTTACTTGACTGGTTTTGGTTATAGAAGCCCAAAAAATCCGCACCATCGGCCAAGCGAATCCGATTTTGTAGATGAACCTGTTCCTGGGATGCTCGTAGGTGGGCCTCACTTAGGAAAACAAGATATTGGCGAAGAGAATTGGAAATGCAAAGACTATGCAAGCGCCAATAAACCTGCTCTTGCTTATATTGACCATCAATGCAGTTATGCCACCAATGAAGTGGCCATCAACTGGAATGCTCCTTTTGCCTATTTAGCTAGTGCTCTTCAAGCCATTTACATTGGCTATAATGCTTTTTAATTTGATAACAAAGGCAGCCGCGACTCACTCCTAGTGTCACCGCTGCCTTGCTTTTATTTTGCTCATTTTTATTTAAAGCCTCTACGATATGATCCCATTTGGGAGTAGGAGAACGCACTTTTAGTGTTTCTTTCACATCTGATAAGGTGGATATCTCTTGGTCTAATATGGTTTGTAAAGATTCTCCATAAGGCTTTAGTAGGTAATATCGTTGCAATACATTTTTTAGCTGGCGAACATTGCCTGGCCAAGAAAAACGGGCTAAAATAGCCAATTCTTGTAAAGATAGTTCAAGATCAGGAAACTCTGGCGCTAGTGACGATAGTTTTATTTCGTTCCAAATTTCTATAGCTAGATTATGAAAATCTTCTTTTCGTTCTCGTAAGGAAGGAATTCTCATGGGAAATACATGGAGCCGATAATAAAGATCCTCTCGAAACAGCCCTTCTTGCACTTGCTTTTTAAGATCCCGATGCGTTGCACAAATTAGCCTAAAATCAACAGGGATGCTTTGAGACTCCCCTATTGGTAAAACCGCCTTTTCTTGTATGATTCGAAGTAGGCGACTTTGAAGATCGATTGGCATTTCTCCTATTTCATCAAGAAACAAAGTCCCTTGATCGGCTGCCCGCACTAACCCTTTTTGGTCACTCAGAGAACCCGTGTAAACGCCTTTTTTTGAACCCTCAAGAAGGTTTTCTATTAAATTCTTGGCTAAGGCGCCACAATTCACTGCCACAAAAGGGCCCTCTTTTCTTTCACTTTGTTTGTGTAAAAATCGAGCCGCAATCTCTTTCCCTGAACCTGATTCTCCATAGATTAAGACTGGTATTGTGGATTTCGCAGCGATAGAAAGTAGTCTTTTAAATGTTTGCATTGTTTTATTTTGTTTAGATTGTCGTTTATTTATGAATATCTAAGAAAATCGTCGTTTTTGAACTTCACTTATATAAACGTATTTATTCCCCTTTTTCTTTACGCTGCAATTATTATTTTTACATTCGATTGTAATTATTTACAATTGTAACTTACTTCCCTTTTAAGGAAAGATCAAAATGTCAAAAAGAATCGTATGTAAATTTGGCGGTAGTTCTGTTGCAGATGCCAACCAGTTCAAAAAAATTAAAGCGATTATCGAATCCGATTCGAATCGCAAAATCATAGTGGTTTCAGCTCCTGGTAAACGAACATCTAAAGAAACTAAATTAACAGATTTACTTTACAGCACATACGATCTTGCTTCTAAAGGGTTAGACTTTTCAACTCCTTGGAAATTGATCTGTGATCGTTATTTAGAAATCTGTGCAGACCTAAATATTGCACCTAAAATTAAAGACGATTTAAATGCACTTGAGCAAAAGATGATTTCTAGCCCAGAGACTCTAACTACTGATTTTCTTGTGAGTCGTGGAGAATATCTCTGCGCTAAAATTATGGCCGAATATTTGAATGCGACCTTTGTAGATACTTTCCCAATTATTTGTTTTGATGATAAGTACCGTGTCACCACAAAAAGCTATAGCGACATTGCCTCTGCCCTAAAAGACGAAAGCAAGGTTTATGTTTTGCCAGGCTTTTATGGTTCTAATCTCCATGGAGAAGTGAAGACTTTTTCTCGTGGCGGTTCTGATATCACAGGTGCTATTCTTGCCAATGCCATTGAAGCAGAAAAATACGAAAACTGGACAGATGTTTCTGGAATGCTCATGGCAGACCCAAGAATTGTAGAACGCCCTATGCCTATTGAATATGTTAGCTACCGTGAAATTCGCGAGCTCGCTTATTCTGGTGCAAGCGTTTTACACGATGAATCCATTGCCCCTTGCCGTGCGAAAAATATTCCTATTAATATTCGTAATACGAATAAGCCAGAAGACCCTGGTACCATTATTGGGCCTACTCCAAAAACAGTCAAACACCCCATTACAGGTGTCGCTGGAAGAAAAGGCTTTTCAATGATTTACATTGAAAAAACAATGATGAACAAAGAGATTGGTTTTGGTCGTCGCGTTCTTGCTGTTCTTGAAAACGAAGGCCTCTCCTATGAACTTTGCCCAAGTGCCATTGACTCTATGAGTGTCGTTGTAGATTCCAAAGCGCTCTATGCGGTACAAGAAACTGTTCTTGAAGATATTACGCAACAAATGCGCCCAGATCGCATCAAGGTATTCCCTGGGATTAGCTTGATTGCTACAGTGGGCCATGGCATGACAGACAAGATTGGTGTTGCTGCCAAATTATTTACAGCTCTTGCAGAAAATTCTATAAACGTTCGCATTATTGACCAAGGTTCTTCTCAAATTAACATCATCATTGGTGTTGAAGAATCCGATACCGAAAAAGCGATTAATGCGATTTATAAAGCATTTATTTCGTAATTATTTTTTCTTTTTCTAACAACAAAAGCAACCTAAAAAAGGTTGCTTTTCTATTTATGTGTATTTGAACCACAGCAATCATTACTTTAACAATTCAAAAAGTCGATGATTAATGTAGTAGTTCATAACACCTAGTTTCTGTTTTGTGAGTAAACCATCTTTAGCCATTGTGTTTAGATAATTTGCAGCAGTGATTCGTGAAATGCTTAAATCGTTCATTAAAAACTCAATTTTTGTATAGGGGTGCTTAAACAAATGATTCAATAAATCTTGAGAATAAAATTTATATGACTTTCTTAATTGCACTTTATATTCTTGCATTATTTGTTTAATTTCTAAAATTAGAACGATGGTTTCTTTTGCTGTTTCTGTAACTCCCTGAACAATAAATAAAAGCCATTCTTCCCAAGCACCCTTATCACGAACATCCTGCAACAACTTATAATAACTTATTTTATTTCGAATAATATATCGACTTAAATACAGAATGGGTAAATCCTGCAACTTTTGAAGTACTAAATACAAAATATTAATTATTCGACCTGTACGCCCATTGCCATCATAAAAAGGATGAATACTTTCAAATTGAAAGTGAATCAAAGCCATTTTTACAAGTGGATCATAATCACTTAAATTGGGAATATTAATAAAACGCTCTAATTCATTCATTAACTCAACTATTTCATCTGGATGTTGAGGAGGGGTATAAACAACTTCACCTGTTTGTGAGTTTTTTAATATTGTACCAGATTGTTTTCTGAACCCCGCTCGATTTTTTTCCAATTCTTCTTGAATTTCCAAAATAATAGAATTCGTTAAAACTCCTTTTTCTTGAACAAGACGATGCCCCTTTTTTAAAGCAGAAACATAATTTTGAACTTCTTTAATATTTTGAGGTTGAATAGAATCACTTTCAAGTTCTGCCTTATAAAAATCATCTTCTGTCGTAATAATATTTTCAATGGCTGAGCTATTTTTTGCTTCGCGAAAGGGCAACGTATTTAAAAGAATATGCTGATTGGGAATAGAGCTAGCCACACCTTTTAACTCTGCAAGTGCTGCATGAGCTTCAGGAAGACGTTTAAGGACCTTCTTTGTTTCTAAATCTAAACTGCTGGTTAAAAATAACATTAGTCATCTCTATTGATAAGTTTTTTTGATTTTCTTATCAAATATAAGTAAAAACCCGCCTTATCTGATAAGTTTTTTTGATTTTCTTATCAATAGAAATGATATATATAAAGAAAAACCATCTAATTTAATCAAATAAAGAAGATTAGGACGGCTCGGTCATGATAAAACAAGTTTTGTCGCGACGCTCGCCTTAAGCAGGTTTGCGAGAGACAAAATCGAATGGATCAAGGCCATTTTGTCGTTGAATGAATTTTTAGAGGTGCCTATTAGTCTCATTATTTTTTTGAGATTTTTATGCGCTTTTGAAGATTCTTTCCTTTTATCTGAATAATATAAAAGCCGTTACTTATATTTCGTAAATCTAAAGCGACTTCCGAATTAAAGTTTCTTAATGTTTTTTGAACCATTAAATGCTTTCCACTAATATCTGTTACGGTGATTTGAACATCACTCGGAACTCCCCTTAAATAGACATACCCTTCTTTTACGAACGCTTTTATCTTGGAATTGATATTTTTTTGATCAAAAGAAGTCACATCATCAGTCACCGTAATAAGGCCTGTTTTTGTAGCATTCGTCGCAGCTCCAACAGTATTTACGCTAAAAGCATATTCCCCTACTGCATCCGTGACACGCCCAGAAATCGTTACTTTTTTTGCGGACTCATCAATATTTATGTCTAAAGAAGAAGGGAATCCACTTACAGCCACTGTAGTTGCTCCTGTCCATGTGTAGCAAAATCCAACAATGGAATCTCCCTGAACCACACTTTGTTTAGAGCTTCCAGCACCACATTTGGCAATTGCTGCAGCTTCTTGAGTGGCAGGGGCATTACCACGAACTCCTATTTTACGAGTAAAAGTATCTCCTACACTATCAGTAAATTTATAGGTAATATAAACGACTCCACCAAAAGAAGCGCTTAAGGATACACTCATTTTGGAACCACTAACACTCGCCACGACTCCGCTTGGGATATCTGTTAATACGTATGTTCCGCTTCCATATCCTTTAGTAAACGTGGATAAATCCACAACCTGAGTTTCGCCATCTTCTATCTTGTAATTAGGACGAGCCATCCATTCTAAGAACCGTTCTAATTCTGTATAGCCGTCTTGTTTTCGATCTGCATTGGCATCGCTAAAATCACCCGCAGCAGATTTTGGATTATAGCCATACATGACCTCCCACCAATCTGGAAGCCCATCTAAGTCAGTATCATAATCATCTGCCCAACTTGTGCTTGGATAACTTTCAAAGCCACCAACGTCTGATTCTTTATCAATGATCCCTTTTAACTTTCCGACACTTCCTGTATAGGTATAGCTGCCTTTTTTTGTTTCTTCAATGATGCGCGTATCATGATTATCAAAAAATGGCATACTTGCTCCTACATCTGATAAAACATCTTTATAAGCTGCTTTTGCTGTTTGTACTGTGGCATAAGATGGGAAAAAAGGCTTTGTGACAAATACATCCCAATTTAAGACTTGCCCATTGGAAAGCGTATAACGACGGCCACATTCATTATTGGATCCATCACAAGTAAAGCTTCCACTTGCTGATTGTAATACGTTGCCCGAATAGTAATAGCTTTGTGTTCCACCGCCAGCACCCTCCAAATCAGCACTCAGCATTAGATGAAGCGTTGTGGCTGGGCCTTCTTTATAATAGTTATTTGTAAAATTGACTTCATGAGCGCCACCGTCTGTAGCACGACTCAACCAATTGTAAACGACATTATTAAAAATATCTAAGCGACCAGCGTAATTTCCATCGGCATCTAATCCACCACCTAAACTCCAATTGCGCCCCGCATTATGAGCTAAAAGGTTGTGATGGAAACTACCGATATCACCACTAATTGTCGCGGCATAACCATGCCCTGTTCCTGCAGGGTAATTTTGATGGCCCGCAATATTTAACGCTTCTGAAATTAGAGTACGCTGGAGAGTCATGTTTTTTGCATTTCTGGAGCTAAAGGCTTCGTCAATGGTCCAACTGATAGAGCAATGATCAAAGATGGAGAATTTTGAGCCCGCCATTCCCATTCCATCAAATGTTGGCCCAGCGCCTAAACGAAGACGAATAAAACGGAAGATGTTGTCATTACCACCATTTCCAAAAGGAGCCGAACGAATCGTGATTCCCTTACCTGGAGCCGTTTGCCCAGCGACAGTCACGTAGGAACTGCTAAGAGTTAATCTGGATTTTAAGGTAATCACTCCTGCGACTTTAAAAACAATAGTACGAGGACCTATTTCATTTTCAACTGCTGCACGTAAGCTTCCTGCTCCTGAATCATTTAGATTCGTCACATACACCACTTTTCCACCTCGCCCGCCACGCGCCATACGGCCATAGCCTTCCGCACCTTCAAAAGCAAGACGAGCGAGTCTAAATTTCCATACATTTCCACGAGTCACCACTCCACTGCCATCGACTTCATCAATTCTCCAATAGTAAGAATTCAATCCGTATAATCCATCTACTTTATAAGTAGTTCCTGTTTGTTCTCCCTTATACTCAGTACTAGAAGTTGTTGCGTTTACTACACTTGTCGAATCAACGCCTACATACACTCTATGTTTATTTGCACCTGCCGCAGCACTCCAAGAAAGGGTAAGAGCATTAGACACCGCTTCGGCGTGGTCTTCTAAATCAAGTGGAGATGGATTTTGTGCTTGCTTTAATGAGTTTTCCACATTTAATTCAAAACCATTGATGGTTACATTTTTAAAAGTGGCTGAACTTGAAGGGACAAAACGTATTGTAGCTGTAGCTCCTGCACTCACATTAAATGTAACATAGGCTGTTGTAGCCTCTGCTTTTGTCTGTGCACGATTGGATGGAACTAAATTCGAAAGGGTTTTCACACCATTAACGTACACGTCTATTTTACTATAGGTATAGGCAGTAGGGGCATCCACATTATTTAAATAGGTAAGCAAAGAATGTGTGCCAGCCGAAAGCCCAGAAAACGAAAGGGAGAGTTCTCCCCCTGCATTCCCATTTTCTACAAGAATTCCATCACCCACTAATTTGGCATAATAAGGAGCTTGAACAATCCCTTTATACCAATTTGTTTTTATAACTGTTCCTACAGAACCCTTTTCCACTTTTATTTTAACGCCACTAATGGTAGTGTCTTTTGAAGTCACTCCACTCACCACCCAAGGGATATAATTAGCCTCTGATACTTCATTTGATGTTCTTCCGCTCACATCAAAATCCACTTTGATTACTGGGGAACCAGCAAAACTCACATTAACAATTAAAAGACTTGCTAATAGTAATAGTTTGAAAAAAAACATATTCTCTCTCCTTTTTATAGAGTTAAAATAGATTGCAACTCTTTTATTTAGAATAGGCAAACAAACAAACTGTGGTCTACAGACAACGAGAGAAAAGGGGTGTTGAGCAATGGCTTGAACTGGATAAAAATACCGATTATTCCGTTTGTATTGATGATTCAAAAGGAGGCTTTTGGAAAATTAAGGATTTTTCTTACAAAAAAACTTCTGATAGTTGTATTCAGTTGAATTCAGGCTTTAATATACATTGAAAAACTAGACTTATAAGAAACTTTTTTCGAAAATAATTGTTCGATAATCTGTGAAAAATATTCATGAATTGTTCGCGAGAATAGTGGTGTGAAAATTCCTGAAAAGCTATTAATGAAAATCCCTGAGATGCATTTCGCGAAACTTAAAAGCCTCATAATCGTCAGCCCTCAACCCCCATCACTTTTTTTAACAAAAAAACTCTTGCGGTGTGAAAGAGCTTTTTAAATGTGCAATATAGGTTTCCTTAAACAATTGCTTTGGTGATAAAAATTTGATGGCGACCAAGTGAAAATAGAAACAAAAAGAGATAAACTGGCGCGATGTACCGTAGTCCACTTTTTGAAAATGATTTTTTAGAGGAGGCCTATTTTTTTTACGCTTTCGCAATCGCAGCTGTCGTTATGTAAATGCGTTATCTAATTCGTGACGGATCGAGATTATATCTTGGATGATGATTTCTTGGCCATTTTCCATTTGGATTGCATTTTTGGTGCCATTGATTCTTTTGATCACGCCTGTGATTGTTTCGTAAGAGCCGCCTTCTTTTGTTTTATCGGCCTTAAAATAGGTGATGGCCACGGGAGGCTTTTCTTTTAATCGTAATAAAATTGTGGCCAATTGAGCATCTAATTTGTTTCTTGCTTCTTCATCTAATTCGATTCTTTGATTTGTTTCTCTTGCTGTTTCACTGATGGCTTCATCATACCCTGTGAGTGGCGAAAAAGGAGAAAACTGTGCAGCTCTGTCTATTGGATCCATTCTCGGGTGTTTTAGAGAATTCGGGTGCGGTAAGTGAAGCAAATCTTTGTATTTTGGGTTCATGCTTTGTGCCCTCCGATTTGCTTATTTCTCGTTTTGGCTGTAGCCCCTTCTTCAAAATTCATTCCTTTTAAAACGGCATTTTTCCCGAATTTATTTTTTATGCTAAGAACGGCTTTTTGCATTTTCTTTTCTTTCTCGTTTAACTCTTTTTGAGCCATTTCTTCTTTTTGTTTTTCTAGAGTGTCATTAAACAAATCGAATTGTTTATTCGCTCCATTTATGTCATTCATTTTTGATTCTAGAATGATATGGTTTGCAACTACGTACATACGGCGGACTAAAAGGCTTTTGTCTGCAATTCTATCTAATAATTCAGACACCGCTTCCATAATCATTTTAGTAGACGAAGTATAATTTTTCAGATTAATAGAACCGTGTGCAGGTTTTGGAATTTTACGACCATAATGATCTAAAACAACTTCTCCGTGATACAAATAATTCCGTTTAGGGTCTGATATATTTTCTACGTCGTAACCTATCGTTAAAACGATTTGATCTGTGACTAAATTTTGGCGAACTAAATCTAAAACGAGCGAGTCTGTCATTTCTAAAATGACGAGTTTCGCTTTAAAAAATTCATAAGGCGAAGTGAGTACTTGGCCAAGGCTTATGCTATTATTCGATGGCTTATACGCTTTTATTTGAGATATGGTACAAGGTTCATAACCCCAAGCGTGGTCAATTAAAAGTTCTGCATTTATTCCAAAGAGTTTATATAAAAGTTCTTCATTGTATTTAGAAGAATCTCGACGAAAGCGCCCAATAGAACAAGCGGCAATGTCGCCCATGGTCATGAGGCCATTTGCTTCTAATTTTTTTTGATATCCTCTTCCAAGGCGCCAAAAATCAGTAAGCGGACGATGATTCCATAATTTTTCTCGATACGTTAGCTCATTTAATTCTGCTATACGCACGCCATTTTCATCTGCAGGTATACGCTTCGCTTCTATATCCATTGCGATTTTTGCTAAGTAAAGATTTGTTCCGATTCCAGCTGTCGCTGTGATTCCCGTTGTTTTTAAAACATCTTGAATTATTTTCATTGCTAAATCATGAGCCGACATTTGATACGTTTTTAAGTAGGCTGTTACATCCATAAAGACTTCATCTATAGAGTAAACATGAATATCTGTACTAGCAATATATTTTAAGTAAATGTTATAAATTTGAGTGCTTACTTCCATATAACGAGCCATTTCTGGTGGCGCTACAATATAGTCTAACTTAAGATTTGGATTTTTTTCTAATTCAATCGCGTTAAAAGAGCTCCCTGTGAAAACACGATTCTTTGTATGTCGCAAGCGTTCTTGATTTACCTCTTTCACTTTTTGCACTACTTCAAAGAGCCTGGCTCGTCCAGGAATACCATATTTTTTTAAGGTAGGAGATACAGCCAAGCAAATTGTTTTTTCTGTACGACTAGAATCGGCAACGACTAAATTTGTGGTTAAAGGATCGAATTTTCTTTTGACACATTCTACGGAAGCAAAGAATGATTTCAAGTCGATCGCAATAAAAGATGGAGTCCGTTCCATGTATTAAAAATGCATAAATATTTAGACAAAATGTTTTTTATTTTCCAATCTGAATAAACAATTTACAACCAAATGACAATTCAGTATCTAAACCTATTGCCACGCCAAAATATTTATAGAGAATACTTAAATCCGTCTTTGCAACAAAATATTCATCATTCATGTAATCGCCCACTAGTGTACTTGAAGATCGATTTCTCCCGAATCCAACAAAATAGTCACTTCTAATTAATGATTCATGTAAACCAATTGACCAATTGTCATTTAACATTCTCTCATATCCAAATTCAATGAACTTACCATGGTATTTATATCCTATAAAACCACTATTATCATCATACCATTCTTTTTCGATTTTGCCTTCAATAAACCCTACGCCAATAAAATATCGATTTAATGATTTTGATGGATATTTAAAATTAGCCCCAACTCCTAAGCCAGAATAATATTGCTCGTGCTGTCCATTATGTTTTCCAATTTCAAAACTAAAGCGTGGATTAAACATCCAACTATTTCCAATTCCAACCATCAACAGTAAACCAAGAAGAACTTTTTTCATTACGCCCTCAAAACTACAACAAATAATCCATTTTAATGTTTTTCATGCTTTCAAAAATGTTTTGTTTTAGTGAGCTCTTGCTTTGCGTTAATGATTCTATTTCTTTTCGAATTCGCTTTCGATGGCTATTCTTTGCAAATGGGCAAGTGCAAGTAAATTGTGCGAAATCACTTTCGATTGCATACTCTTTGATTTCATTTTCTTCACAATAGCATAATGGCCTTATAATAGATACAGGGTATTTATCATAAATGACTTTTGGAGGCATCCCTGAAAACTCTCCCTTATAAACCATGTTCATCAATAACGTTTCAATGATGTCGTCTAAATGATGGCCGAGAGCTATTTTGTTAAAATCATTTTTTATTGCAAATTGAATCAACTCTGTTCTGCGTTGCGTTGAACACCAATAGCAATTGAGTTCTCGATTTTCTTTTAGTCGTTTTTCTATAGCGACATTTAAAAAATGAAACGGAATCGAAAGCCTTTCACAAAATGATTTTAAAAATTCTTTTGGCGATGAGTCTGCAAAATCAGCTTGAATAAAGATCGCTTCTAATTGATAAATTGGGTCTGCTTTTCCTAAACGAGAAGCAAGCTCTTGAAGCATGGTTGTAGAGTCTTTCCCTCCACTAACAGCTACCAATACTTTATCGTCTTCTTTGATGAGATCAAAGTCATACATGGCTTTTGTGATTTTTTTACTGATTCGTTTTTTTATATAAGCCGACATGGACTATATCCTCTATAAAAAAAGAGCTCCCGAAAGAGCCCTATTTAATAGCCTTTAAGGCTTCTCTTTTTCAGAGCCTTATTCGTCTACAAGACGTAAAGGCATGAGTAAGAAAGAGAAGTTCATCCCTTCGCCTACTGGTTCAATAATGCAAGCACCAACAGGGCTATTCATCTTTAGAAGTACTTCTTCGCTCTTACACATAGAAAGAATTTCAGAAAGATACTGGCCGTTAAAGCCGATACTAAATGAACCTTCTCCTTGGTGAGTCACAGCTAACGCTTCGTAAGAATCACCACCGACATTAGGGTCAGCAGCGCTTAAGTCTAATGCGTTTCCATCAATCTGCAAACGGATCTGACGTGTACGAGCATTAGCCATAGAAATCACGCTTCTAATCTTATTTAAGAATTCCACCGTTTTGGCTTGAACGGTGCGTTCAAACTTTTGTGGAATTACGTTTTCATATTTTGGATAAGGGCCTTCGATTAATTTCGAAATAACTTGTACGCCATCACTTGAGAACATGATGTAAGAAGAGGAAACGCTGACTTCAATTGTAGCATCACTTGAAACCGCACGAAGAACATGCTGGATTGCTTTAGGAGGCACAATAATACCACGCTCTAAAACCACACCCTCTTGTTCTAATAAAGCTTTGCCTAAACGATGACCATCAGTGGCGACCATCGATACAAAGCCGTCTTTAGATTCAAGATAAATACCATTCAAAGTTAAGCGTGTGGTATCATTAGAGGTTGCAAACAAAGTCTTGTCTGCAAGGAAAGCTAATTCACCAGCAGCTAACACTAAATGTTCGCCATCTTCAATTTCTGGGAATGGAGGAAAATCACTCGCATCAAAACCAGTAATGCTCGCTTTGCCTCGTTCACTCCAACGAATAGTAGTGAGGTAATCCTTTACATCAAAATCAATCGTGGTAATACTTGGATCCACTAAGTTCTTGATTTGGTCAAATAGTTTACGAGCGTTAACTACAACAGCTCCATCTCGTTCTCCTTGAACTTCTACTTTAACCCGAATACCTAGATCAAGATCTGTAGCACTTACTTCCAAAAAATTTCCTTCAAGACGCAAAGAGAAATTATTGAGAATCTGCAGAGTGGATTTATTTGGCACCGCACTAATCGCGGATTGCAAAACATCCTGAAGAACCGCTTTTTCTACTTGAAACTTCATTGTTCATTTTCCTTTTAGACAGAGTACTTTATCAAGGTTGTTCCAACAAAAAAGACGACGACAATGACTGCAAGAGCAATCACAAGACGCTTATCCATTTGCTGCTTCTTTTTAGGAACAAAATTCTTGGCGTTTTTTTTGCCTCGTCTGCGTTCACTTCTACTCATAAAAAGATCTCCATTGTTTTATAGCATAAAAACTACTATTTTAGAGAGGATTAAGGAGAAACAGAATGTCAGAATCACCTCTAAATAAGCTTAAAAATGGTGCCCTTCAATGCGCATCCGCTCTACTTCTTCGAGTCGATATTGTCGCTGAAGAATCTAGATTGAACGACAAGTATAGAATGCTTGGTGAAAAAGTACTTGATTTTATTAAAAATGATTCTTTAGATACCGTTAAAGAGGATCCAAGTATTGTAGAACTCATTGGCGCCATTCATGAAAATGAAGTTCGTATTCAAGAGCTAAAAAAACGTTCTTCTAAAGAGTGTTCTTGTTCTAGTGAAAAAGATTGATATCCATTTTTTTCCATCGAACACTGATAAGCCGAGATCTTTCAGAATTTCTCTGCTTCGTCCTATATGGTGGGTCGCTGGTGCCCTTGTTGCTATTCTAGGTTTTATTCTTTTTTCTCCTACTCAAATTTTCGATACCATCACCAATGGTCATCTCCTTAATTTATACAGACAAAATCAGCAAATTGAGCAAACCATTTCTGATGTTCGCTTTTCCATTCAAGAGTCAGAAAGTCAACTTCAAGAAGCTACCGCTCTTAGAGACTCGTCCATTAAGCTCAGCGGTCTTAAGCCTTCTTTAGTACCTATTCCACAAGACACGAACAAACGGCCTAGCATTAGCGAAATTTACTCCAATTTCAAAGCCATGTTGGATTCTCTTGAGAAAAACCCTGAACAAGGTCAATTGCTTCCTATCATCACTCCTCTAAGCACAAAGCCTATTATAACGAATCGCTTTGGATTGATTTTTGATGCTTTTACTGAACAAGAACTTCCTCATCGAGGAATAGATTTTGCGGCGACAGAAGGCGATACTGTATTTTCAACTGGAGCAGGAAAAGTGATTGAAGTGCGCCATCATCGTGGTTTTGGGCTTTCCATTAAAATTGAGCACACCCCTGAGATCCGCACCTTCTACGCTCATCTTAGCAATAGCTTAGTTCGTGAAGGCTCTATAGTAAAACGAGGAACCCCCATTGCAATCATCGGAAAATCAGGCAGATCATCTGGACCTAGTCTGCATTACGAAATAAGATTACAAGGGCAACCCATCAATCCAGAACCTTTGTTAATATCGATGTAAAAAATGAAAAATGCTTTTGAACAAAATATCATTGCAATGGTTTGGGACTTCGACAAAACGTTAATCCGCAATTACATGCAAGAACCATTGTTTCGCAGATACAATATTCAAGCCGATGTTTTTTGGAATGAGATCAACCGTCTGCAACGTTTTTATGCGAAAAGAAACATTAATATTAATCGTGATACCTGCTACTTAAATCATATTCTCACTTATGTGAAATCTGGTTTATTGAAAGGGTTATCGAATCGAATACTTAGAGAGTGCGGCAAAGAGCTTGAATTTTTTCCAGGTTTACCAGACTTTTTTACCGATATAAAAACACAAATAGAAGAAAACGATTTATTCAAAAAATATGATATTAAACTCGAACATTACGTTGTGAGTACAGGTTTTGCAGAAACCATCCGTGGTAGTGCCATAGCTCCTTTTGTAGATGGCATTTTTGGTTGTGAATTTATAGAATCCCCTGCTCGTCCTGGTTATTCAGATGAAGACCCCATTGAAGCAGAAAACGAGATTTCTCAAATCGCGGTGGCTCTTGATAATACCTCTAAAACCAGGTACCTTTTTGAAATTAATAAAGGGAGCAATAAATTTCCTCAAGAGATTGACGTGAACTCTTTTATTTCTAAAGACAATCGCCGTATTCCCTTTGAAAATATGATTTACATCGCCGATGGACCTTCTGATGTTCCTGCTTTTAGCATCTTGAATAGTTTTGGTGGCTCGACTTTTGCCATTTACCCCAAAGGCGATAAAAAGGCGTTTCAGCAAGCAGAGCAACTACGCAAAGATAAGCGTGTCCAAATCTTTGGAGAAGCCGATTATACGAACGGGTCACATTCTTGGATGTGGCTTTGTGAGCAAGTTAATTCCATTGCTAATCGACTCGTTTTACAAAAAGAAGAGAGTATTCGAAAAAGTTCCTCGGCTCCTCCAGGGCATTTATAAGAAAATAATAAGCCTCTGCCCCCTAAAAAAGGGTTTCTCATTTAGAGAGTAAATCCTTTATTCTTATATTTACATATCTAAAATTGGATAATTTTATCCAAAGATTTTTTCCCTCCCTAGGAGTTTTATGTCTACTAAGTATTCGAAACGTGGTATTTTGATTAGTAAGACACCTTATGAAAAACGTATTGCCATTATGGAAGATGGCGAACTGGCTGAGCTTGTTGTAGAAGGTCTTTCTTCAAATCGAGTTTTAGGTAATATTTATAAAGGTGTTGTTCAAAAAGTTTTACCCGCATTAAAAGCCGCTTTTATTGATATCGGTCTTGAGAAAGCGGGCTTCTTGCATCAAGATGATGCGATTGACCGTAACGCTCAACTCCGTCGCGATTTTGGCGATGGCGATGACGAAGAAGGCGTCGAAGAACAAATTTCTATTGACGAAATCTTACAAGAAGGTCAAGAGATTATGGTGCAAGTGGTCAAAGAACCTATTAGCACTAAAGGGGCTCGCTTAACTACTCATTTAAGCTTTGCTGGTCGTTTTTTAGTATGTATGCCTGGCACTAATTTTGTTGGCGTTTCTAAAAAAGAAAAAGACTCTTATCGTCGTCGTGAATTTAAAAAAGTAGTTCGTCGCTTAAAAGGCAAAGACGTTGGCTATATCGTTCGCACAAACGGTTTAGGCGAATCTGAGCTTGAAATTTCAAAACAAATGCGTGAACTTGAAGCGAAATGGGAAGCCACTAAGTACAATTTTTCTGTCCTTCCTGCAGAGACATGTATTTACGAAGAATCGGATTCCATTGAACAAACCATTCGTGAATATTTTAGCGATAATACAGACTATGTCTATATTGATAATAGAGAAGAATTTCTTGCCATCACTGAATATCTAAAAATGCTTTCTCCTGATAAGCTTAACAAAGTAAAACTTTGGAGTTCTTCAGAAAGTCTATTTGAATATTTCAAAATCGAAGACGATTACGCGAGATCCTTACAACGTCAAGTACCTCTTCCTCGTGGTGGAAACTTGGTGATTGAACAAACAGAAGCACTTGTTTCTATTGATATTAACACTGGACCAAAAGTTCATGGTAAAGATCAAGCACTTATTATTCGTGAAACCAATATTGATGCTTGCTACGAAATTGCAAAACAACTTCGATTACGTGATGTCGGCGGTTTAATTATTATTGACTTTATTGATATGGATAATGATGCCGATAAGGAAACCATTTACAATGAATTCCGTAAAGCGATTCGCCGAGACAAAGCTCCTATCAGTGCGGCTCCTATTAGTCAATTTGGATTAATGGAAGTCACTCGAAAAAGAGTGCGTGCTAACTTGATGACAGAAAAAACTGAAGTTTGCCCTGTCTGTAAAGGTAGTGGACACATCTATAGTTTAGAAACGACTCTTTCTGTTATTGACCGTTCTCTTTCAAGAGCTCGTACAAAAGGTCGATTAAAAGAAGTCACTCTTGTTGTTAGCACTCCGATGATTGAAGTATTCTGTCATGATTTTGGACGTATGTTTAATTACCTAGAATACAAACATCACATGAAAATTAATTTAGTAGAAGACGAACGTTCCTATGTAAATCAATTTTCAATTTACGATTCTAAGGGCGAAGAGATCACCGATTTATTTGAATCCGTATAATTTTAGACCCCTATTTCAAAAAAGCCAGTAAAAAGAAATCCCTTTTACTGGCTTTTTTATTTTAAACGGTTTTATGAAAATGACTCGCGAAGAAAATCCGTTATTTGTGATACTACGTTTTATTAATAACCACTCTTATCCATTGAGTTTTCGTTACGCACCACATGCATTCTTTTTTACACTTAAAATTCACTTGAAAAATAAAAAATCGACTCTTTGTGCAAACTCGTCACTTAAAGAGTCAAATCCTAATAACAATAATGATTTTTAAGAGCCTTTATATTGATTCTCGCTTATTATTTATTTGATATTCAGGACTTTTGTTCGATACAACATAGCTTTTCCTACATTGATTTGAACAACGTACATCCCCTTAGGCAATGGAGAAAGATCCGATACCCAAGATTGATTATCTCCTTGTCGAATAGGCGATGCATTCACTTTCATCTGGTTTCCTTTTAAGTCAAAAAGGCTAAATGAAATGGTTCCACTTTGAGGTGCCTTAAAATCCATTTTTAATATTGAATTTTCACATCGAACATTTATGCTTGCTTTTGAATAATCCAGCAAAGATATAACTGTTGGCTTTTGTACCGATTTGATGGAAATCTGATCTAAGAAAACAGTCTCAGTAGATGCGCCTACATTAAAACTTAATCGACTATTTGAATCTGTAGGCTCTTCCATTCCAAAAGAAAACGTGTATTTTGATTTTGAAGTTGTCAAATCAAAATTCTGAAGTTCTTGTAAATAGCTTGTCCATGGATCGGTATCTTTTTCTACGTTGACTTCGAGCGTTCTATTAGACGCAGCATAAGCATTAAAAGAGACTTCATAATACTTTCCTTGTTCCAAAATAAGCCCTGTTTGAATTAATTGAATCTGGTAATTAGAAGTTCCAATGCTATTTATTTTCACTTGATACTCTTCATCTACAACACTTCCAGTGGCCTCTCCATCCCAAACATTGAGTTTCCAAGCCGCAGAACCTTCCATAAAATCTCCGTTATAAATGGAGTCTCTATGTGAAGGAATCGTTGGTATAGCTCCATTCAAGCTATGCTTTTTCATAAAATTCCATGCTTCCCAAGTGCCATTCACATCTAGCGGTTTGCCAGTGTATTTTGGATCTTCATTTGTACTCGCCTTATCAGGAGTCGCCCAGTCATGAATCATCCCATCGACAGACAGCAAGGATATTTCACTGACAAGACCATCCTTTTCACAAGGGCCATAATATTCCATAAATGATTTGGTGCCCGCCGCTAATTGAGACGCATTTCTTCCATTCACTTCGGTTGGATAAGGCATGGTTTTCACTGGCGTTTCGGGGCAACCGTACCTAGCTCTCTGTGCGGGCATAAAATTCCCTACAAAGCCACTATAAGAGACAAAATCATCCGCTGTACCGTGAATTTGAAGAGCAGGGACATGGCGTACTTCAGAACATCCAGACATGCCTCCTAATGGGTAACCATTGCCTGGAACAATCGCTGCAATCTTATCTGGGATCTTACAAGACAAATGCCAGCTCATCATTCCACCCATCGAAAAGCCTGTCGCATAGACACGATTACGATCAATTTGATAGCGGTTATACATGGAGTCAATAATGGCTACAATAAAATTCACATCCTTATTGCCACCTATATCCCATGAAGAATTTTCACCCTCTGGATAAACCACCACAAAATTCGCTGTATCAGCTAAGGCTTCAAATTTCATAGCCCCAGGAGTCCACCAAGTTCCAAGCCCCATCCCATGCATAGAAATAACCAGAGCAGGATTATCTCTTTGATCTGGGGCATAGACAATCGCTGTTCTTGAACCCGATTTTAAAGTCCATGATTTTGCTGCAAACCCTGTTCCCACTAGTAACAAGGATAGTATTAGACATTTCATCAATTTTGACATTGATTCTCCTTTGTTATTTGAAAGTGATTCCAGTTAATTTTTTAACAATATTTATGCGTTCCTCCAGCAGGAGGCTTTTTTATGCGAATAACCCAAATTCGGCATAAATACCCGTTGCGTTTGACAATTCAATTGCAACTACAATCCCTTTCCACTTTTAGATATTATAAATAAAAGAGGAGACGTTTTCTCCCCATAGTACGGCATTCGTATGGATAAATTATCTAAAACGCTTTAAAAAAGTAAAACCCCGAAAAGTCGGGGTTTTTGTCGTTTTTTGTTTTAATTTGCCAAATTAGCTCTCACAAGACGGAAGCCGACAGCGAATTCTTTATATACGGTAAAATTGTACGTTCTATTACTGGAACGTAAGAACATCGCTTCACTCATCCAATTACCACCACGCTTATGAAAGGCATCCATATTATTCATAAAAGTGGTCGTATCTTTTGGATCGGTAACGGCTGTAGAAGCATATTCTTTCCAATCCCATTTTTCATTTACAAATTCAGAAAGATTACCACTCATATCATAGAGATTATAGGCATTTGGAAGTTTAGAAGCCACTTCATTTGCTCCATAACCTTCAGCTTCATATCCTAAATCACTGGAATTCACCTTCCAAACCGCATATTGTGAAATAAGAGCACTATCCGTTTCCGAAAGAGGCATGCTAAAGGTGCCTCCCCAGTAAAAATCAGTCGTTGTTCCACCGCGAGCAGCAAATTCCCATTCGGCTTCAGTAGGTAAACGGTACCCAGTCGCTGAATAATCGGTAGAAAAAGAGTTATTTGCATCATTAATAATATAAGCGGGGGTATAACCCTCAAGAGCACTACGTGCATTGGCATATACAGCAACCACATAAGGGACCGAAATATTTGCAGGAATATTATCTCCCATAGGCATATGAGCTACATTATTAGCTGATGTCCATCCACTCTGAAGCGTTGTGAGAATTTCTAATTGACTTGCAGCCGTAAGCGTATTGATCACCTGGAGTTGCGTTACTTCTGTTTCATCCATCATAAAATCATAGGTAAAAGATACAGAATGAACCTGATCTTCTAAAGTCCCATTATCCATAATCAGATTTTTAAACATTTCGCCATCAGTAGCAGCGCTATAAATTTCATTCAAGTTGGATCCCATATTAAATGTAGCTCCAGCAGAAGGAATTCTCTGTTGATTTGGGCCATAAATGACAGCGACTTGAGTGCTAGAGGAAGAGAGCAACTCTTCTGCAGAAGATAATGGGTCGTTTTGTGAGGAGATTGGCTCATTCTGTGAGGATAATGGCTCAACAGAGGATGACGATTCGTTACTTGGAGAAACAGGATCATCTTCTCCACAGGCAAAAAACATAGGAAGAAGAGTAAGTATTAAAAAATATTTTATTTTCATAATTTCCTCGAAAAATTAATTGTAAACGCGAATGACTTGACGGTAAATAATTTGATTTGATTTTTCTATATGAATAAAATAGGTGCCGGATTTCCATGAGGAGGCGTTTATTTCTAACTGGTTATTTTGAATGACTCCGCTATACTTTACAACACCGTGAAGATCCATGACATTAATGCGCGCATTAGAAGTAAGATTATTTAACGTAATATGATTTTTATTGACATGGACTAGAATATTTGATTGGTTTATTGTAGCAGAAATGGACATAAAAGTTGAACTAGAAGATGGCCATTCTATTGTGCTTGAAGATGATAATTCAACTACGCTTGAAGAGGAGCTATAATTATAATTTGCACAGGCCTGATTATTAAGAGCTATTGCTTCTGGATCATTGGCTTTTACCCCTGCTAAAAGGCGACCTCCGCAAACAGGGTAACGGTGGGCTCCATTTTGCCCTACACTAGACCAAGTTGCAACAGTCATAGATTTATCTTGAGTAGCCCCTTTAGTATAGTCATACTCATAGGCGGTGTAGTTTTCATTAGGATAAGTGATCACATAATTTCCGTTATAGACTTTATCGATTCCTCCAGAATTCATAAATTGGGAATTATTATTTGTTCCAGAAAAGACGATTTCATACTCCCATTCACCATTTGAACCTAAAGAATATTTTGGAATCACTTCATAGCCCGTGGCATAATTTGAATTTGCAGGAGATTGATTGGCTAGAAAAATAATATTGCCTTCTCCAGGGACTCCTTTTTTGACCCAGCGAGCACTATGAGCTGCACCATTTATGTGTTGTTTTCCTGAAACCCCGTAATTGCCTGGATTTCCCATACGCCATAATAAATCTCCAGCAGTTCCTTTTGCTGTTGTAGAATCAATGGATCGATCAATTACAAAAACTTCAAACACATTATGAGAAGTAAACGTGATTTGATTGGTATGCACATTCAAATCAATATTGTTAATATGATAGGGATCGTTTGAATCTGAACCTCTCTTTAATTTTCTAGGATTATTTGTTCCTTCATGATCATTCGTATGCCAAGCCCAAATGACTTTATTTTGCTTTGGATCATACTCTACAAGGCGTTCGCCACAAGCATTATTATATCTTTCTGCAACAACAGCAAGAATAGTTCCGTTCTCAGTTAAGGTAATTGCATGGTGAGGATTACCACCCCCCAATTGTTCTTTAGTAATCGTGCGAATTGTATTTCCATTCCAATCTACTTCGAGGATGTTTTCATAACTCGCTCCAAAAACCGAACAATCTCCTCCGCCCATACCACCCCAGCCCCCGCCACCACCAAAACCACCTCCACTCGTGTACCAAACAGAGCCACTATCTGATATGTGAGCGGAATAAGAACCTGCTACAGCACTCCACGATTGAATAGTCGTACTATTATCATTGCTGATAAGCTTTGCTTCTCGATTGCCGCCATAGACAAATGTCAATGCATCGGCTCTTTGTCCAAAAGCATTCGGAAGAAGGCATAGGAACGTGATGATCGTGAGTCTTCTTAGTGTAGACATAAAACCCCTTATTTATTGTTGTATTTTATGATGTTAATACTATGATTTGTTTTCACCCGCACAAACACTATCCCATTTGAAAGATCTGGAATAGAAACTTCCCCTGCAAGGGTATTAATAACCATCAATTTTTCGCCATTAAGACTAAAAAACTCTAACTGTTTTTCTTTATTTGAAAGTTCACTTGGAAAAACAATTTGCTTGTTATTAATGCTTATTTTAGGGGATGATTCACGTTTTATTTTATCTATAGAAAGCTCATAATCTTCTGGAAGAATACCATCTAATTCACTAAGAAGAAAAGCATTTCTATTTGTAGAAAATTCAGTTAGCCCAGGAATACTCCCTGAAGATGTTCTTAATTTTGAATTAAGATTTGTTGTAAAATCAAAAATAGAGTAAAACTTATTTGGATCCGCCTCTACAAAAGATTGAATTAGAGGAACATACTTATCAATGGCCTTTTGAATTGAATCCGCTGAGGCATCTGTATTAATCATCTTTTTGATATAGGCCAGGTATTTATATTGAAAATCTTGACAACCCATTAATTTCTTAAATAGAGGACGATCTTCAATGGAAGTGGTAGTAATTGCACTTTGTTTATATACATCCCATCCATTAGGATAGCCACCAAAGGAAAGATTCAAATCCCAAGGCACAAAACTCATATAACCCGCTGCATTCATTTGTGTGAGATAAAAATTACGCCCACTTCCAATGTAGGAATCGAAATGAGACATCACCATCTTAAAAGCTAAAAATGGAGCAACGTTATCTGGGTTCATATAATTGGTATAAGTATTACAGAATAATTCGTTCTCTGTATTATTTATGTAATTGAGAAAGGAAACCATTCCAGACCAATCATTAAGATCTTCATTTGTTTTCAATTCAAGTTGATTATAATATTCGGTTGCATCTTTACCCGTATATTTTAGAGAAGCCCCAGCATCACTTGCTTTAAATAAGTTTAGTGTTTTATCTTGATAGACTCGCTCTAAAAATTGTTCATTCACTTGCTCTACTTGAGTATATAAGCCAATAAATTCTGACCCTATCGTGATTGCAGCAAAGGCCGAACGAGGAGAAGGCATATATTTTTGGGATATATCATAGGCAATTTTTTCTCGTAAAAAAGAAGGATCCCCGTAACCATTGCTAAAATTCAACACTTTAATTCCATAATACTTTTGCCCACTGACAAATTCATTAAACTTGATTTTTAATGGCTTTTTGGGTGAAGAACCAGACGCTATATAGGAAGAATTCCCTTTATATCGCACACCGACACTATCAAGTGAAATGGTACCATCAGAAAAGCGTGCTAAGACATAGCCGTCATCGTTAACATAGTTCGCCTCCAGTTTTGTGGCATAATCAGAATCATAAAAAGTTAAGGTGTACTCATGAACTTTTGTATCATCAAAAAGAACTACAGAAGAATCTTCTTGAGCGAAAACACCGATAGATAAAAAAAGAGTGAAAAAAAGGATCAAAATCATAAAAAACCAAAAATGAATTTTTAATTAGTTTAAGTTACTTTAGATATAATCTTAACGATGATTTATTTTACTTTGTTTTTTCTTTTTTACATTCATTTAACATGAAAAAAAATAAGATGGTACGAAAGCACCCATTTAATTAAGTCTAGCGTCTTGTGTTGTAAGAGAATACAATGCTATTAACAAGCGAAGTCTTTATTTTTCAATGCAACTAAATTAAGGAAACTAGCTCGATAATTATCATTTTTTTTGACGGAAATGGTTTTTTATTTTTTCATTTAATCACAACAAAAGCTATGGTTGACGGTAATGATTTTTCATTATGTCTCAATAATACTGTTATTGATTGGAATGGTTATTATCTCTTCGCTTGGTTGACTTTATTTCGTTTTTTTTATGAACATCACTGTGGTTGACGGGAATGGTTTTTTCATTAAAACTCAATAATACTATTGTTGAGGGAAATGGTTTTTTCATTAAAACTCAATAATACTATTGTTGACGGAAATGGTTTTGCTTTCT
>LIUM01000004.1 GCA_001462345.1 Fibrobacteria bacterium AD312
TATAGCTAAATTATGAACAGAAACTATCACTTCAAGTGTCCATCACTTGGGGGCATCTCACAACAAATAAAACAATCACCATTAAAATTCTATATATCATCAAAAATAAAGGAGCCCCTATTCGTGCAGGAGATCAATTTCAATTTGAAGTTTCACCGAATGACGATGAAACAAATGGCTATACTAATTATACTAATTCATATGGTTGGAATAGTGATGATCTTGAACAGTATTTTTATCATCCTGTGTATATGGTTGCTGATTATGAAAAAAACAAGTTAGAACCAAAAGAATTCCTTCATATGAATAAGTTTATTCTTACGTCTGAAGATGCTTATTTTTTAGATCGATTTGGAATGATAATTCCTACTCAATTTGATTTTATATTTGAGGGTTGTTTACAAGAAAAACGCGATTATTTTTTGGAGCAAAATATGGAATTATTGCATGCTTTTTATACTCCTTATTTTTCCCCTTCTCAAAAAAAATGGCCTTATGCAGAAGTATTAAAAGATAAAGTAAAGGATCATTTTATGACAATAGGAAAAAATGAAAAAGACATACAATTATTTTACAAAAGACTTTCTCAAAATAGAAAATCTATTAGAGTTTCACCTGTAAATACTGAATTTATTGCACTGGGTTATATTGGTGGAATGGAAAATATCATGAAAAATAATGAATCATTTTGTAAAATTAAAGTATTTCCTAATGTTATATTTAGTGATAGATCCTTTAAACATAAATATTTATTTATTGAAGATAATTATACTGATAGTCGAAGGAAAGGCGAACTTCCCAAAACGATAAAAGCCCTGAAAAAAGGGCAATGCTTTTCTACAACAAAAATGTTTCAGTTGAATTATTTTTTTGGTTCATATCGTAATTCTTCTTTGATTCTTGACTCTTTACTTTCTCCTTGGGATTTCCATTACAGCAATGGCAAATTAGTTGATTTAAGAATGGGTTTCTCTTATGATGAATTTCTTTCTTATTTTGTTCCTAAAGAATTGACTCTTGATGATGCTTATTACAGAACCTCAATAATGGGATCTTTTAGTGGTGAAGAAAATTTTACATCATATCAAATAGAGCAAATTAACGCAGGTAGTAAAAAAATGATTGAATATTGTGAAGAACAAAAATCTAAGAACAAGAACAAACAATAATCCTATATTCACTATATGTCTTGCGATTCATTACAGAGAAAGAATAGCAGATTTCAGGAGGAAACTTTTGATTTAGAAATGCAATTGTTTGAGTTGGGGTTTCTCTGCGAAAACAATGTTCCGACCGAAAAATTCGACATGTTCAATATTATTGGTACATAGGTAAAGAAAAAGATGAGAAGAATGGTTTGTACTATCACGGGGCTAGGTATTATGCTTGCTGACATTGGAATAACTAGCTCTGCAAAGTCTTCTACATTCTTTGGAACAGGAATGTTGGGACAAGTGTATCTAGGTAACATTAAACAATATATAAGGAGAAAAAAATGAGGTTTCTTTTTACATGTTCTTTATTTTGCTTTATAACATTCGTTATGCTTTCATGCGATTCGAACAATGAAAAAACATATTATGCGAATAATGAAAAAAACCGAGCCGTAAAGGAAAAGGGAGACGAATTTTCAGAAGCTGAAGAACAATACAAAAAAAAGACAGTTCCTCTTTCTAAAAGTCAAAAGGATGCTTTAATCCAAGAATATATTGATGTACTATCTCCGGCTGGAGATGATGTACAATGGTTAGAAGATATAAAGAATACTGATATTCAAATTAATGAGACATTTCTCCAAAAAAAGGGTAAGTCTAATGACAAATAATTGAATCTCAAAGGGCAAGGCTTATTTTCTCCATGAATTGCGATATGTCTGGCAAATGAATAATCCGGAGTGAAAAGAAAAATATGCAGAAAAAGATATTGATATTGAAGTTGATGCTTTTGAAATACAGTTTAGATTTGAAGAACTAATGGGAATAAATCCTTCGAAATTGAGAAATTATATTGGAAATAAAAAAACAACCCAAGAAAAGGCGTCACATCTTATGCAGAATGGTTATTCTAAAAAAGGATATCGGAATAAACATGAAGTCAAATAAATACTTGATTATGGTTTGTTTTTTATTTCAGATGGTAGTAGTAAATTTATATTCAAAAGAGCTTTCTGATGTTATTACATACCTTGAAAAAAATGCAATTTATTCGGATAACTATCCCGATATAGATTATTTGGCAGTGGGTATTGCCAGTGTAATAGATGATAAGGGGCGTCAAGGAGATTCTTGTATAGTACACTTTCACCCAATGTATGTGATAAAAGATGATTCTGTTGCTATAGCAAAAAAACGAATTTTGGGACAATGTAATGCAGATCCGAAATATTTAGTTTATGCTTTTGGTAAATATGAAAAAAAAGAATTAGTTTTAAAAACTTTGAGTTTTTTTCAAAACGAAATTTTAACTCCTAAAACAATAGAAAATGATACTTGTAGATTTTATTGTACCTATAATTTTCCCTGTCCTTCTGAATATAATGTATTTGATTTATTCACACTACGACTTCTTAATTACAAAGATTATCCTTATGAAAAGCTAAGTAAAAATGAAAAAAGAAGTATTGAAATACTGAAAGAAAGGGCAAGCCTATATTTACAAACCATAGGGAAAAAAGATTCCTATCAATCATTATTTAAGAAAAAAGAAAAAATTCACACTACTGATTTAAATGCCCCATATGTAGCTTTGGCAAGTATTTTATCTATGGAAATGACGAAAGTGAATGGAGAGTTTCAGTGTGAGCTAAGGCTATATGAACGAAATGCCTTTAAAAAAAAGGCGTTTTCAGAGAAATTTTATTCAAATGATGGACTGGATGTGTTTTTTTCCCGTCCATCTTCTTTAGAAGAAAAAAAATATTTTTATGCATATAAAGAAGGAGGATGTGTTCCCATTTATCAGGCTTATTTTTATCAATATGTTTTTGGACATAATAATGAAGAAGGTTTGTTGATTATTGACTCATTAAAATCAACGCAGGATTATGCCATTTTAAATAATCAATTAGTTGATTTTAGAATGGGCGTAAATTTTAATGATTTGTGGGAGTTCTTTTTGCCAGAAGAATTTCCATTAAATAAATTTTTTATGAGTGTTATAGATTACTGTAATGATTGTGAAGGAAGCTATTTCTATTTTTCTGAAAAAGAACAAAATGAAATAGTAAGAAACTCAAAAAGTATAAAAAAATACTGCGAGGAATGAAAATATTATTTTGTAAATCAATAGAGTTTCTTTCTTTTCAAATCCTATATTAACTTTATGCCTTGCGTTTCATTACAGAGAAAGAATAGCAGATTTCAGGAGGAAACTTCTGATATTGAAATGCAGTTGTTGAAACTGGGCCTTTTCTTTGAAGATTCAATTTACTTCAATGGCAGTGCCATGCGAAATTACACCCGCGAATGGCAATACGACAGTGTCGGCAACATTTTGTCGCTAATCCACAATGCGAATGGAAATGCATGGACACGTAGTTATGATTATGCAAGTGACAGCAATCGCCTAAACTCCACAACCGTTGGCCAAACTACCGTCAACTACACCTACAATGCTCATGGTAGCATGACTAGTATGCCACATTTACAGGGCATGCAGTGGGACTTTGCAGAAAAACTAAGCCATATCACACGAGGCACAACCGAGGCGTATTACAACTACGATGGCGGCGGACAGCGGATTCGCAAGGTTGTTGAGAAAAACGGTGTAACGGAAACGCGTTTATACCTCGGTGGCTTTGAAATCTGGCGTAAAACTGTAAATGGCATTTTGAATACAGAACGTGAAACATTGCACGTGATGGACGACAAGAAACGCATAGCGATTGTGGAGACGTTGACCATAGATAACGCTGTTGCGGTTGCAAATCCCGTGCCAGTGCAGCGCTATCAACTCGATAACCATTTGGGATCGGCAAGCTTGGAATTAGATGATAGTGCGAATATTGTCAGCTACGAAGAGTATTATCCCTATGGTGATACCAGTTATCAGGCTGGACGTTCAGCAAGCGAGGTGAGCCAAAAACGGTATCGTTATACAGGCAAGGAAAAGGATGAGGAAAGTGGTTTGTACTATCATGGTGCTAGGTACTATGCCTGCTGGCTCGGTAGATGGACGGCGAGCGACCCTGCTGGACTTGTGGATGGGATGAACCTGTATGGGTATGTGCGGGGGAATCCGGTGAGGTTAAGTGATCCGAGTGGAAAGGCTGGGGTAATGGTACTTGATGAAGTTGAAGTAAAGGGGCAGGGGCCTAAGCAAAGTTCAAGCTCATCAAGCAGTAGTTCTTCTTCGGCAAGTTCTGCAACAAATTCCAAGAGTAGTTCGACCGCACCAACCAAAGAAACATCGTTTGACTACGGTGGATACAGCTTCAAGACTAAGGAACTACGAGATCAGTTCCAGACATTTGTAGAGAACAAATTCAACGAAGAAGTTATCGTCGCCAATGGTTTCGACATTCCTCTACCATCTTACAGTGATGAACCCGGTCAAGATGTGCTTCGTAACCGTGCTGTTGGTGAACGACTAGAAAGTTCTCGTGATGATGCCTTTGCCCAGAAGACTCAAGAATGGCTAGAAAAGAGCCATCAGGGTCTATGGAAAGAAGCCAGAAGGCTCCAAGGACTTCCAAGAGATCCCGAAGCCTACATGTGGTACATGGCTGGTAAGCAATCCAAGGCAATGATTGCTGAAGGTACCAAGCAGTTGATGTATGGTGCTTTGATGGAAGCAACTGGTGTTGGGCTTGGTGCGTTGGGGTTGAGACTATTAAATCGTACATTAAACAAACCTTTTAATCCTTTCAAAGGAAAAACGCCAGCAGAAATTGACAAAATGTTTAGAACAAAAGGTTTAGAACCTGTTGGGCCTGATCCACTTTCTGGATTGGGTGGATATAAAAACCTTGAATCTGGAACGAGCTACCACATTGATCTTGGCGGGACATACAAAAAAGGAACAGAGTTACCCCATGTTGATGTCAATCGTCCAAAAGGTTCAAGCCTTCCAAAACGGAAATTCCCACTAGGAGATAATCTCTATGAATAGTAATAAGCTGTTAAGCTTTGAATTGCGAGAAACTAATGAAGAGTTAGAAATCCATTGTAACCAAGAAGGTATAGATACATTGATTCGCTGTTTAGAATTGGTAAAAAAGCATAAGACCCATGAGCATCTGATTACAGATGCTTGGGGAGGGGATGAACTGACATCAGAATTACAAGGACAAGGAAATAAACTGGTGAACAAAGTAACTATCAGATATTGGCCATGATGGTTGTAAATGTTACACACATGAAAATCCTCATCATCCTTCCCACTCCCACTTTGCAACTCCCCATCCATCTTTGCGAAGATTCGTAGGATGGATTCCAAGCGTTGCCCCGTCCAGCTGTCCATAAGCAAAAAGATCAATAGTCAGCTCAGTTGAATGAGTTGAAAAAGCGTCAAAAAGGCCATTTCAATGCGTTCAAGCAGCGCAAAGTTATGGACAGTGTATAACACCCCTTACCCGAAGGCGATGTTAGCCGTACTCCATTTGAAAGCCTGTCAGCATTCCATCCCATGCGGAAAATTTGCGGCATGATTTGGGTGAGTGCAAATACGGATCAACACCAGACCACGCTTCGTCGGGAGTGCGGTGCCCCGTCCACCTGTCCATAAGTAGAAAGATCAATAGTCAGCTCAGTTGAATGAGTTGAAAAAGCGTCAAAAATGCCATTTCCATGCGTCCGAGTAGCGCAATGTTCTGGACAGTGTATAACATCCCCTTACCCGAAGGCGATGCCCCACTCATCAGGTCAAAATGTCTCTTTTTCACACCAATAATTGTTACGCACCAAATTATGATCATACCCACTCCCAAATTACTCATCGAGCGATTTTCACTAATTCGGTGGGGGACAGTTATGAAAAAAACAAGAAATTTTTAGGTATCACTTTATTTTAATTAAATAATTATCTATATTTATGCATATATTTGCAAATTCGCATTAATGGAGAGTGTGATGTCCTTAAATTTATCTGAATCATATAAAAAACTACAAAAAGAGTGTCAAGAACGAATTCTTGTATTAGATGGCGCTTTTGGAACCATGATTCAGCGTTTGAATTTAACTGAAGCTGATTTCAGATCTTCTCTTTTTAAGGATCATCCTGTCGACTTGAAAGGGAATAATGATGTTCTTTGTTTAACGGCTCCGCATCATGTTCAAAATATTCATCGCCTTTATCTTGAAGCGGGGGCTGATATTATTGAAACTAATACTTTCGGTGCGAATCGTTTGGGTCAGTTAGAATATCATTTAGCGGATCGAGCCTACGATATCGCGCGCGCTGGTGCAAAAGCGGCAAAAGCGGCGATTGAAAAATACAATCAAGATAGAGAAGCCAAAGGCTTAGCTCCTCAAGTGAAATTCGTAGCGGGTTCTATTGGCCCTACATCGAAAACGGCAAGTATGAGTCCAGATGTTTCGGATCCTGCTTTTCGAGCCATCTCTTTTGAACAGTTAGCCGCAGATTATGGAGAACAAGTTCGAGGCTTGTTAGATGGCGGTGTGGATATTCTTTTAGTAGAAACGATTTTTGATACGTTAAATTGTAAAGCGGCTTGTTATGCGATTCAAAAAGAATGTTCTAGACGAGGCGAGTTATTTCCTATTATGATTTCAGGCACGATCACCGATGCCAGTGGTCGTCTTTTGTCTGGTCAAACGTCTCGTGCTTTTTGGCATAGTTTATCTTCTTATCCGATTTTTAGTATAGGATTTAATTGTGCTTTAGGGGCAAAAGATATGTTCGCGCATTTGCGTGAAATAAAAAATGCACCTTTATTTGTGAGCGTTTATCCGAATGCGGGTCTTCCAAATCAGTTTGGTGGCTATGATGAAACGGCAGATATGATGGCTTCTGTGATCAAAACTTTTGCGGAAGAAAATTTGGTGAATATTGTCGGCGGCTGTTGCGGTACTACTCCAGATACGATCCAAGCTTTTTCTAAGGCTCTTTCTGGTTTTAAGCCAAGGGTGGTTCCAAGTGCCTCAAAAAGTCTTTTGCTTTCTGGTTTAGAACCTCTTACCATTGATGCGAATAGTCGCTTTGTGAATATTGGCGAAAGGATGAATATCGCAGGCTCCTTAAAGTTTGCGAACTTAATTCGAGAAGGTCGCTTTTCAGAAGCGGTTTCAATAGGCGTACAGCAAGCAGAAAATGGCGCTCAAGTGATTGATGTGAATTTAGATGATGGTATGATTGACTCTAAATCCACAATGGTTCATTTCTTAAATTTATTAATGTCAGAGCCGTTAGTGGCTCGATGCCCTATTATGATAGATAGCTCTAAGTGGGATGTTTTGCTTGCTGGCATGCGTTGTGTCCAGGGTAAAGGCATTGTCAACTCTATTAGCTTAAAAGAAGGTGAAACGGCTTTCTTAGAAAAGGCAGAAGAAATTCGCAGGCATGGCTTTGCGGCGGTCTGCATGGCTTTTGATGAACAAGGCCAAGCCAATACTTATGAACGTCGTACATCCATTTGTACGCGTATGTATCGTCTTCTTGTGGATAAAATTAGTTTCCCTCCAGAAGACATTATTTTTGATCCTAATATTTTAACTATAGGAACTGGCATGGAAGAACATGCGTCTTATGGTAAGGATTATATTGATACTTGTGCTTACATTAAAAAGAATTTACCTCATGCTCACATTGTCGGTGGCGTGAGCAATTTAAGCTTTGCTTTTAAAGGCAACAATGCCATACGTGAAAGTATTCACGCTTGCTTCTTGTATCATGCTTCTAAAGCCGGAATGGATTTTGGAATTGTCAATGCGGGCGTGCTCCCTGTTTATGAAGATATTCCTGAACAAGAACGCTCTCTTATTGAAGACTTGATTTTTAATCGCTCTCCAGAGGCCACAGATAAGTTGCTTGCGTATGCAGAGACGATCAAAGGTCGTAAAGGCAATGCGCCTGATAGTGCGGAGTTTTTAAAGTGGCGTTCTCTTTCTGTAGAAGAACGTATCCGTCATGCGATGGTTAAGGGTATCGATCAATTTGTAGAAGAAGACGTAGAAGAACTACGAGTTCGTACAGCAAATCCAGTCGATATTATTGAAGGCCCTTTAATGGATGGTATGAATAAAGTCGGTGAACTTTTTAGCGAAGGGAAATTATTCTTACCTCAAGTGGTAAAAAGTGCTCGCGTGATGAAGCGTGCGGTCGCTGTTTTATTGCCTTATATCGAAGCCAACGCCAAAGTGGGTTCTTCTTCTAAGGCGGGTAAAGTGGTGATTGCCACAGTGAAGGGTGATGTTCACGATATTGGGAAAAATATTGTCAGTGTTGTACTTGGATGCAATAATTATGAAGTCATTGATTTAGGTGTCATGGTCTCTTGCGAAAAGATTGTAGAAGCCGTGAAAGAGTATAAGCCTGATTTGGTGGGGCTTTCTGGATTAATTACACCAAGCCTTGATGAAATGGTGAATGTGGCTAAAGCCTTTAAGCGTGAAAATCTCAAAACGCCAATTTTAATTGGTGGTGCGGCGGCATCTAGCATTCATACGGCAGTGAAAATTGCGCCTGAATCCGATGCTCCAGTGATTTATACTTCTGATGCTGGAAAATGTGTGACGATTACAGAGCAATGGATGAACCTTCGTAAGAGAGATAGTTTCTTAAAAGAACACTTATCTCACCAAGAAGAATTACGTTCGCTTCATGCAAAGCAGCAATCTCAAGTACAAACCATTTCTATTGAAGAAGCGAGAACTCGAGGAGAATCTTTGTTTTAGAAAAATCCTTTTAAATTTGGGATTTCTTTTTTAGCGAACGAACAACGGGAATAAATCTTTTAGCAAAAGAACTGTTTTCTCTGTTTTTGATATAGGCAAAGCCAAAAAGACAAAATACAAAGGCTCCAATAAAATTCACAATCAAGTCTTTCATGGTATCGATTAATCCGATATCCAGATAGCCTTTCCACGGTTCTCCATTCACCACTACGCTTTCGATCGGAAGAGTTACAGGCGTATTTCTTCCATCTGGGTGAAACGTGACTGAAGTGATTTCATGGATTATCCAATCTTTTTGCATGTCTGTTTTGAAAAAATAATCCATCGCAAATTCAAAGAATTCCCATAGCACACCAATTGTCATTGAAAAGCAAAATGCAATTAAAGTGAGTGAAATAGGAGTGAGTTTTGTTGATATTTTTTCACTTCGATTAAAAACATCAATAAAAGAAAAACCTATGGCAGTCATTAGAAAACCATTGGTCGTATGTAATAAAGTATCCCAAATAGGATACTGAAGATAAAATTCCTTAAGTTCCCCTAAGATTTCAGCAGAAAAAATAAAAAGTAAAACAACAATTTGAAGTGTGTCAGGAAATTCAATTCTAAACTTTCGATCAATAAAAGTAGGAATTTGAAATAATATCAAAGTTAAAAGACATAAGAATACATCTGTATAGTTTTGATTAAAAAACTGGATGACCATAATGCCAGTGACTAAAAGTCGTAAAACGATATAGACAGTTAAAGCCCATGAACGTTTTTGATTTGACAATTTTTTTTCGTTTTTCATAAAGTAGATCCATAAAAAATGGTTACTCAAGAGAAAATAGTAATATATTAGGGTCTATGGAAACCTTTGATCTGAAGACATTTGTAAACCATCGTTGGTTTTTACACAAAAACAATTCTATTCAAAAAGGGAATATTGTTCATCAATTTGATTTATCAGATGAATATGCCTTTTGTGTATGCGCTTTTTATTTGGATTCAGGAAAACGAGTGCTCTATGGGTACCCTATGGTAAAAAACGCGGATGATTTGGATTTAATGAATAATCCAGAGCACCATGCTTTATTTATGAATGTTCTTTTTCAGAAAACAATTTGGTCAGAGGAGAATGCGACTCTTAAAATTCATTACTATGATCAAGAGGCGTTTGATAAACCATTTGAAGAATCTATTAAACAAAATTTAGAACAAAGTAATTCTTCTATTCTATTTCAAGGTGGTCGTTTTCTAAAATGGTTTAGGTTATTAAATGCAGGGGAACACCCTGAAGTGGAGATGGGTGTTTTTTTACAACAGCATCACTCAAAGGATACAGCAAGAATATTAGCCCATATTTCCTATGATGTGAATGGCGAGTCTTATGTCGTTGGTGTTATTGAGAGCGCTTTACAATTTGAAAACATCGCATGGGATTATTTTGGTGAAAATCCTAGTGAAGAAAAAGCGTGTTTGCTCGGTACTCAATTAGCCTCGTTACACCACACATTATTAGCGATGGAAGGGGAATTTAAGAATAGAGAAAACAACCGCCTTGAGGTCTACTGGAAAGCTTTTCAGGCTAATCTAAAGCAAAGTGAATCTCAATTACAGGGGCGTTCTCTTGAAGCCGCAAATGCAATTCAGTCGAAATGGTCTTTGATAGAAGAATATGTAAAATCTTTAGAGCAAGTCTCTTTTTCATCACCAGTTTCTCGCATTCATGGCGATCTTCATCTAGGTCAAATTTTATATAAAAAGGATCAATTCTTTTTCATTGATTTCGAAGGAGAACCCATAATCCCTTTGAATGAAAGGCGTGAAAAACGCTCTGTATTATTTGATGTAGCTTGCATGATTCGCTCGTTTCGTTATGCAAAAGCTTTTTTCAAATGGTCTTCTTCTGCTGCTTTAGAATGGGCTTTCTTAAAGGGGTATGGCGTGGAATCTTCTGATGAGCTTCGATTTTTCCTTTTTCAGAAAACATTATATGAAGCTACTTATGAACTGAACTCTAGACCAGATTGGTTTTATATTCCTGCTGAAGATTTGCTGAATCATGTACTTACAAACCAGCCATAGCGGTCTGAGTTTCTTTTAGGATCTCTCTAGGACACTTCAAAAATGTTTTGCCTTATTGTTTCGTTGAATTAAATGCAATACGTACATTTAGGAGTTTATTCCTTACGTGATAAATTAGGACTGATTTTATAGAAAATGATTTATTATAGGAGCTGTTTATAAAAAAAGCTCCTTCTTTCTTTTGAAAGAAGGAGCCCAGTGGGACCTCCCGGACTTGAACCGGGAACCGACGGGTTATGAGTCCGTAGCTCTAACCGATTGAGCTAAAGTCCCTCAATGTTCGCCCAAAGTTAGTAAATATTGAGAAATTGTCCTATCCCATTCGTAACGAAATAGGTATGCATTGGAGACAATTTTTTCCCAAACGCTCTTATCATTACAATAAAGAGATTCTGCTTCTCGGAGACGACGTAGCATTTGATGAGGTGCCGCAGAGTCTTCCACAAGTAAAGCATCTGCTAAGGTAGAGTCTCCTTCGAAGTTATGCAATAAGTTTGCTACACCAACATCTTTACCAGAAAGAGGAACGGTTCCGCTCGCCAGAGCTTTTAAAACAAGAGACGCGGATGGCTCTTGTAGATTTGAGGCAAATAGCAAATCAGCTCCAGCTAAGCTAACTCTTAAAGCGCTTTTACTTTCGAAAATATCTAGAATGGCGATGTTTTGTGGGTATTCTTGAACTAGAGATTGGTAGTAATTCCAATCTGGATTTTCTTTTAAAATACCGACGACAAGAAATGCATTGAGTTTGGTGATATCAGAAATAATGGTAGCAAGCGTTTCAGATGTTTTCCCTGATTCGTTATCCAAGTGAGTGTATATCACTAATTTGTCTTGGAAAGAAGCGTTTACTTGCGTTTCGAAGTCTTTTCGAGCCTTCTTTTTGGCCTCACAGATAGGAATTCCCGTTTTTAAGTTAAAATCCCAAAGTGAGTAGCTTACACCAAATTGAATACCTTTAAGTTTTTTCTCATTGTGGTTTAAGAAACCACTCAAACCACCTGGAAGATTCGACTTAAGCATAGAATCTCTATAACCAGGAGAAGGGAAAAGAACGGTTCTGGCGTAAAATAGCCCTACTTTAAGTAAACTCACCTTTCCCCAGAATTCATAACCATCCATGTTATAATCTTTCCGATTTAAGCCAATACGCTCAATTTCGGTATCGTAAACATGGCAATCATAAGTAATGTTATGAACGGTAAAGAAAAATGGCAAATCAGAATAGAAATCTGAAAAAGTGGTTTGCATCAGTGCGCCTGTGAGAGCGGCACCCCATTCATGACCTAATACAGCACTCGGTTTGTAACCAATTGTTTTACAATAGGACAATGCGGCAGAGGCCAAAAAAGAAAAACGAATATGGTTATCGGCATAGGCATACCCGTGTTCACCATATATAGAAGGCCGATTAAATAATTCACTATTATATATATAGGTATGTCGAGCATCTTTCCCTTTCCAAATTTGAAAAGGGAGATGGTGCAATTCTTCAATTCCTTCAAAAATGCATTTAAATGACGAAAAATCACCTAATTGATGAGGATAAAATGGGGAACAAGTAATAACTTCTATACCCACACGAGCATACGCGTCAGTCATATGATTGACGGCTTGTACAAGAGGACTAGGGCTTTTCCACCGTCCTGCTTCTGGGCTAACAACTAAAAAATTCACTTTATAGAACTCCAAAGAAAAATTTACTTATTTCTTATGGTTTGATACAAAGATATTTAATTAAATTACAAATAGAATGTCAAAAAATTCTCTTTTTTTAAGAGATGAATATTCAACAAGGGAAAAAAATGAAAAAAATGCTTTTTTTGGTCTTTATGGGCGCCTTAGTGGCTTTAACAGGCTGCAAAGGAACAAATGAAAAACGAGGGGACGAGCATCTTGAAGCAGGCCGTTTCCGTAATGCCATCAATTCGTATTTAGAAGCGAAGAAAAAAGGTAGCATTTCTGATGAATTTTATGATAATTTTGCTCTCGCTTTAATTCGTGCCGCCGATGCTGAAGCTAAGAAAGATTTAAATAGCCAGCTTCTTTCAGGTTATTTTGAACAAGCTCAAAAAGCATTAGACTCAGCAAAAAAAGATGAAGTAACACAAGAATTTGTGACAGCACTTGCAAATTTAGGTAAACTTCAAGCCGCTCAAGAAACAGACTACGGTACCGTATTGAACGCTTTTGCCAAGTTAGACACCGCTATGGTGATGGCAAAACGTAAAGGTGTTGGCGAAGGAGCTGTTAAGACCATTCGTTCTGAAGCTGAAAATGCTTATGTTAAGGTTGCATTGCCAAATGCTTTAAGTGAAGAAGATCCTGTTGTTCGTGAGTACTTCTTACTTCAAATTGATGTAGTGGCTCCAGAAAATGCAGAATTAAAACAAGCTTTAAATAAGAGTCGCGTTAATACTCGCGGTTATTTCTTAATTTTCGGCGAAAATATTGGAGAACGTCCTTCAAATCGTGTGGATAAGTGGGGCTACGTAATGGCTTTCCCAACGATTAAGATTTCTTCCACATCTCTTGTTGGGGAACTTCAAGTTTGGGCTTCTACTGGTAATAACACAGAATTTGTTGTGGATCAAATCAAGTTAGTCTCTACTGACGGCAAAGAAGTTTTTGCAAAACAGACTGGTTCTGGCTGGTGTGAAGCAGAAGTGGTTGTCGGTAAAAAAGGCAACGAAAAAGTGGAAAAGAAAAAAGCTTCATTTAAAGGAAAAGGCAAATTGCTAAACGAATTCCAATGTTCAGCTAACATAACATTTTCTTTTGATAGCAGCTTTACTCCTGATTATGTCGAATATAAAGATGAAATGGGTATTGGCCGTAAGTATTTAGGTCAATAATCTTTTTCTATTGATTTTCAGAAAGAGACTCGTTTTTAGCGGGTCTCTTTTTTATTTTCATTATAAAGGCTCCCTCAAAAATTCACTTTACCAAAGCTATTTTTATTTCAGAGGAATCTAAATATGTTTTATCTTGGTTGTCATTTATCTTCTAGCGATGGTTTTTATGCCATGGGAGAAACAGCTCTTAGTATTGGAGCAAATACTTTTCAGTTTTTTACAAGAAATCCACGAGGTGGATCAGCAAAGGCTTTTGACTCAAAAGATGCTGAAAGGTTGGAACAGTTTCTGGATAAACACTCTTTTGGGCCAATATTAGCTCATGCTCCTTATACTATGAATCCATGCGCATTAGATAGTGGTTTACGTGAATTTGCAGAGACGATGATGAAAGATGATTTGTTTAGAATGAATCATTTTGAAAACAGCATGTACAATTTTCACCCAGGAAGTCATGTTAAACAAGGCGTTTCTGTAGCGATTGATTTCATTGCTTCTATGCTGAATCGAGTCCTTTCGCCATCACAAAATACATTGGTATTGTTAGAGACCATGTCTGGTAAAGGGACAGAAGTGGGGAGTCGTTTTGAAGAATTACAGAGCATTATAGAAAAAGTAGAATGTTCTGAGAAATTAGGTGTCTGCTTAGATACTTGTCATGTTTATGATGCAGGGTATGATATTGTAAATCATTTGGATGATGTTTTAGATGAGTTTGATAAAATTATTGGGCTTTCTAAGTTGAAGGCAATTCATTTGAATGATTCCAAAAATCCTTTTGAAAGCCATAAGGATCGTCATGAAACAATAGCCAATGGATCCATAGGGCTAGAGGGGATTCTTCGTATCATCAATCACCCAAAATTAAAATCATTACCGTTTTTTTTAGAAACGCCAAATGAACTCCCTGGTTATGCTTCAGAGATAAAGATGCTTCGAGAGCGATATGAAGGCTAAAGAGCTACGTCTTTTCTTAAAAGAAAATGTCGATTTGAAGTATCAAAAATTCAGTACTTCATTGTTACCTGGAGTCACTGATTTGTGGGGTGTGCGTTTACCTGTTTTGCGACGTATCGCCAAAAAAATAGCGAAGGAAGGGAATGTTGATTTATTAAAATCGAGCTTAAAAAAGCCCTGCTTTGAAGAACGTATGGTGCTCGGGATGGCTATTGGTTATTTGCCATGGGATGAGAAGTTTTTAGAAAAGTATGTAGAACCTTATATCCCTTTGATCGACAATTGGTCTATTTGCGACAGCTTTTGTGTGGGGCTAAAACAAGTCGCGAAAAATCAAGAAGAAACTTGGCTTTTTTTACAAAAATATTTTAAGTCGGATTTTGAATATGAGGTGCGCTTTGCCGTGGTACTTTCGTTATTTTATTTTTTAACGGATTCTTATCTCTCTTTAGTTTTAGATCAATTGGCGTTAATACATCAAGAAGATTATTATGCGCAAATGGCTATCGCATGGGCAATTGCGAAAGCGTATGCGGTTTCTCCTGAAGTCACTAAAAAATGGATTAAAAAAACAAAGATAAAACAAGAGATACTAAAAAAAGCATTGCAAAAAGTCAGAGATTCTTTGGTTACAAAATCTTGTGCTTCTGCTTTTGAACGTCTAATATAAAGGCAAGTAGCCATAATAAGAAGCAAGCGAATAGTGGAAAAATGATATTCCAAGGCATATGAAGATGAACGTATTTTGGAACAATCAACCAAATATAGATGAGAATGGTATGGGCCGTGTAGACTTCTAGGCTGTGCTTTCCAAGCGTTGCGGAAAATTGAAAATCAAGTAATGAGGGGCGTGTTCTAACAATAAAGCAGATGCTTAATGCAAAGGCAATAAAATTGAGGTAACGTAGAGGGCCTAGATGTTCTCGGCTAATCCAAAACTCGCTCGGTAGGGGAATTGAAATCCATTGGTGAGACCAGAGGAATAAAAAAATCGTAATAAAGATGGCTACATAAGAAATGCTCTGAACAAAGCGAAGAGGCGTTGTTTTTGCTTTTTGATGGTGTTTCCACCACGCAGCGATTGCCGCTCCAGAGAAGTAGATGAATTGCCATCCTAGTAAATCAAAGAAGCCATGGTTAATCCATTTAGGGAATAGGGCGTGTATGTTTTCTCGAATTCCAAATTGGGCTAAAATCCAGACTAAAAAAGAGAGAAGCCAAATTTTATAAACAGAGCCGCGTGCGAGTCTTGGAAAAAAGAATGATCCGATGAGCATTAAAATCACATAAAGAGGAAGAACGTCAAGCCAAGTAGGGGTATGGATTAATAAGGCAGAAAGAAAACTACCTGTATGTGGATGCTGGAGAATACCTCTAAAATAGGGCACTAAGGCGGGTAAAAATAAGATAGAGGAACAGACAAGACTGGCTAAAGAAATAATATGGTATTTCCAAATGCGAAATGCTCTAGCTCGCATCCAAGAGGCACTTGGGTCTTTTTCTCTTTTGCTCATGGCAGCGAACATGCCGACAAAGCCCGATAAAAAAAAGAAACCTTCGGCTGCACTAAAGAAACCGAAGCATTGAAATAAATAAGATGATATAGGTTTTCCAAAATGATCGAGGGTCATTTGGAGTAAAAGTAACCCTCGAATAGAATCTAGTGCCCTAAGTCTCACAAGAATTTTTAGAAATTAGTGTGTCCGCTAATACCCATGGAAAAGTGATTTGCTTTTTCAGGTAATATGTTATAACCACCCCAGAATACAATTTCGGTATTGATGGTAGGGTAGAAATAAAGATTAGGGCCGATAAATTGACGATGATCGTCTTTGATTTCATTGCTTGGGTCATGATATTCGTAGGCAATACCAAGAGAAGCTTTTTGATGAAGATCAACAGATGGTTCTACGAAAAGTAAGGTCTGGTCTTCTGTGAAAATCTGAGCTTGTACGGAAGAATCTTTTTCTGCAAGAAGAGCTTGATAGAAAGTGGCTCCAATATTGAAAAAGTCGTAATTAAAAGAGGGCTCTAAGAGAAAGGAATGAACGCTTTCGCCCTTGTATGGATGAGTACCCCAAGTGGCGGTGACCCCATAATTCATTTCCCCTTGACTTTTTGCATAAACGGCTTCAAGACCAATAGCATAAGTATAAGAACGACCGATATCAGAACCAAAAGCCCATTCCACGCTAGGAGTTAAGACTAAGCGTTCTTCAGTACGAGAGAGAAGTTCAATAGGGTAAGAGCCAAAGGCAAGCACAGAGGAGGTGTTATTTTCTGAAGCACCAATGTACACTTTCCCGCCTTCTAATTCAACGCCAAGACCACGAATTCGTTGTTCTTTTGAAATGACATTGTAACGGCTCGAATCTCTCCAGAAGTAATAATTGAAACTACCAGCACTATAAGATAGGTCACCAAAAACGGTGGCTATATTTGGATTAATTTCCCAACGAAAGAAAACCCCGTCAAATTTAATATCGGTAAAGCGATTTTCTGTATCGTTAATAGCAGTCGCTCTGTTTTGCGTGTGACGTACTTCAGAGGCTTGAAGTACACCCATGGAGTCGAGGTAGTTGCTGTGAATATTTGTTTTTACTGTAGCAGAAAACGATTCATTTAAATTTGCTTTAACAGAAAGATCAATGTCTTGATTTGCTGCATTAGTTGGATCAAAATCTTTGTCCCAATAGGTCGCATAATCGGCATTAATATTTCCATTGACAACGACATCTGCAGCTTGTGTGAAAGCGACTGTCATCAGAACGATAGGCAAAATTAGTTTGCGCATGTGAATCCTTTCTCGAAATATAAATCGTTGGTGCAAAGATACAAATATATCCATAGTTAGCCCATGAAGAAACGAAAAAAAAGGACGACTCTACGGAGTCATCCTAAAAAAAGGCTTATTTTTTTGTCTTTTTTATATATTCATTTGACTGGACTATCTAAAATGTAAATGAAATGTCAAGACCAAGGAGAACATAAGGGCTATCATTTTCAGAGGTATAATCCTCCCCGAGAGGTACACCTAATCGAACAAAGCCTTCCATTGCTAATGGTTCTACAGGATTAAAATAAACTTTAGGACCAACAAAAAATTGTTCTAGACTAGCATCCTTATCCAAGGTCATGGCATGTAATTCTAGAGGAAGACCAAGGCTCCATTTAGGATTCAAGGCTATGCCTGGTTCTGCATAAATAAAAGCATATTCTGGAGCATCTATTGCCGTGGATTCCGCTTCATCATAAATTAAAGCATAATAGCTTGACAATTTAACTGAAAAAGACTTTAATTGAATGGTTGGTTCAAAAGTAATGGCGTGGCTCCATTCTTCCGTTCCTTTCTTTAGACCGTTCTTATAAACGCTATAGACAAGCTGTGCATTAAAACTCTCTCCAAAAACAAATTCATTCACTAATCCAGTTCTAATTTCATTTCCAATCATTCCTGTACGGTGGCTTTGAAAATTAAAATAGGGTCGGATTGTTTGCCCCATGAGATTGAGCGAGTAAGCAAGATGAAGCATATAGGTTTTAGAATCTTCTACACCAAAGCCAAGGCCAGCCGTAAAACTATCATAATCGAATTGAACACCACGTACATCATGATCTATCATACCAGCAGCATAATCTCCAGTGTCATCATAATCATAATAGCGAAACGCTCCTTCGGCATAAGAAAGATCACCTAAGGTAAGGGTCATTTTTTCATTAGGTGTAAAAATAATGGCGATCCCATCAAGTGCAGCTACTGGAGCCGTTCCGTCACCATCGGCACTAAAAGCGGCAGTGGCACTCCAAAATTTATCCCACTTAAAAGCAAATGATATATCAAGGGTACTTGCCAATGCATGCTCTACTGTTTCTGAAGGTTCCATCACTTCGGCACGCGGGTCTACCTGTTTGTAGCTCCCGATCGCCGAAGCCTCCGCCTCCCCGCTGACTTCAAATGAAGCCGCAAAAGAAATTGAAAAAACACTGAGCAGCAGTGAAAGAAATAAATATGAGGCTCTCATCAAAACTCCTTGGTTAAAAAGATGAAACCTATAACACTAAAGCAAAAGTGATGCCAAAGGAGTTTGTTTAAAAAAACTCAAGAAAAAAGGATTGTTAAAATGACATTGTGACTGACAAAAAAGGCGAGTTTGAATCAATTTATCCGTATCTAAACAGAAGTGATGGTTAAAAAAATGAAATGGAGTCTCAAAATATTGTAATAAAGCGGGTTATCTTATTTTTGAATAAGGTGGATTTTGTAAATTGTAAACTGAATTTGTAAATATTGAAGGTGTTTAATGCGTTATTTTAAAAATTCTGTTTTTTTGCTTTTATGCTTTTTATTTGTTGGAGTGATGCCTTTATATGCATCCAGTGCGGATGATGTTTTACAAAAATCAAAATCTTGGTTTAATACGGGATCCTCTTGGGCGTTAGATTTTCAAGTCAAGATTTTCCCAGCGGGTTCGCCTGATGTTTCAGAACAGAAGGGGAGTTTACTTGTTGGAGAAAAAAACAGATTCCGCTTAAGTGTGCCTGGTATTACTTTTTTTAGTGATGGGGTTTCTTTATGGCAATGGAATATCGAGCAAAAGCAAGTGCTAATTAAGGCCATCGAAGATTTATCTAGTACTTTACACCCATCAGAGCTCTTATTTAAATACTTAAATTGTCAGGCAATCTCTGTTCGAGAAGATCAATGGAATAAAAAGAAAGTTTTTGTTCTAACTTTAGACCCTGCTAAATATGGTGATCAGTTTAAGGCGATGGAAGTTTGGCTTTCGGCAAAAGATTATTCTCCAGTACGTCTTTTCACAGTAGATCATATGGATAATCTTTCCCAGTATGAAATCTCCAATTTGAAAGTGGTAAAAAAGACAACCCTTGCTGATTTTACTTTTAAAAGTTCAAAAGATATCGATGAAGTCGATATGAGATAAAGGGATTAGGTCTTTTATGTTAAAAAAAATAAGTGTTCTCTTTTTTTGTGCTATTTCTGTTTTTGCAGCAGAATCTTTAGTTAGTAATTTTACTTTTGCAGTAGCAACGGGGCCTTCGACTGGAACTCTTTGGGTTCTTTCTCGTGGAGATGCAGGGAGTGGGGTGACTCTTGTGACTTTGGCTCTTGGAGAGTCTCAGGTCAATGTGATTTCAATGAAGTCTGATTTTTTTGATCAAGAAAAGACAGCTGTTCATGACGGTGTTTTTTCTGATGTGACTGGAGAAACTCGTCGAACCCCTTTTCTATATACAGAAAAACTTGGTTTTGTTGTTCCGATGTTAGGTTTAGATTCTGTGGAAAGTTTTAGACAACCAGAAGGTTTTTATTCTGTAAAAACATCTCGAATTTTAGAAACTCCTTTAGATGAACCCATTGTAGAATTGGATTCTGCTTATTCTAGCCCTATGGCAAAAAGCATTGGGGCTTTTGCTTATGATACAAGTACCTCTGTTCTTTGGTTTTCAAGAGGCATTTTAGGTATAGAAAGTTATGACGTCTCTGGTTCTATAAGTGATCCTAAAATTTCCAACTTTGTATTAGATGCTAAAGACGGTTCTTTAGACACGTTAAATCGAAATAAGAAAATCAATGCCAGTGAAAACCCACCTATTTTTGGGCTCTCACTTCATCCAGAAACTTCAATGCTTTGGCTTGCTACAGAGAAAGGCTTGTACCATCAAACTGCCAATCGATCTTTTGAAAAAGTAGAGGCATTAAAAGATTCTCGAGTTACAGGCGTTTGGATTGGTGGCACTCCAATACAGATTATCGCAGAAACGTCTGCTCGAGAAGAGTCTGTTACTAAAAGCAAATTGTGGCGTTCTTGGAATGGTTCCGATTTTAAAGAAGTTGTTTTTAGAGACACTTTAGGCAAAATTCAAAAGGATGTCTACGATAAGGCCGATTATAGTGTCAGTAATGTGGCTTTCATTCGAAACAAAGCCTTTTTAGCCGTACAAACAATAGAAGGCTCTATTAGTGGATTAGTAAAGCTTGATTCTATCGGTGCTATTCCATGGAATCATACTAGGCAATGGTTATATGATGTGGAAGCAGGCGTTTTAAATAAAAACACAATATTAACTTCGGTGGCGGCGATCCCTTTAACAGACGATATTATGGGCCTTGCCGTTTCTTCTTATGGAAGTGGAATTTCAGTTTCTGCAGATTCAGGCCAAACATGGTCTCATATTTTAAATCAAACTGCGGTTAAAGATAATCTAGGTACTATACGAATGATACCTTCTGTGACTGTCGCTCACGGAGAATCTATGGTCGCTTATAAATTGGGACAAAGATCAAAGGTTACAATTGAAGTTTTTAGTTATGATATGCGTCGAGTAAGAACGATTGTTAAAGATGTGGTTCGAGAAGAAAATGCGGTACGCAGCTCCAAGGCGACAGAAGATTTTTGGGATGGACTAGATGACCATGGAAGGCCTTGTGCTATGGGCGTTTATTACGTTCGAGTGAAAGATAACCATGGACATGTAGGCTGGGGAAAAGTGATGACACTTGGAGGGAATAGAAAATGAAAAAAATAGCCCTCTTATGTTCTTTACTAGTTGCTTTTGGCTATGCAGATAAAAAAGCCATGTTAGGTAGTTTTGATGGTTTTGTTGAGCGAATGGGCGCGAGTGCTCATGAGTTAGGTCGCGGCAATACAGGCTCTGCGGATACCTCTGCTCAACCTGGCGCCTATTGGAACCCCGCACTATTAAGTTTTAGAACGCAATTAACATATAACTTGCATGCAGAACAAAGAAGTTTAGATCGTACTGGTGGCTCTATAGGAGTGGAAGGTCGAGTGGGCAAGCGCATGGGAGTTGGTTTTGCAATGCTCTATCGAGGCGATCATGCGTTTGATGTGGTGAATGATGATGATGAAACTCTTGGAGAGGCTTCGCCTTATTTTTCGATAATGTATCTTGGTTTTGCTTACCGGTTATCTCGTCGAGATGGCTTAGGTATTTCTTTTTCTATGAGTTATGATAACCTAGATATTTCAGAATATTATGATGATATTAGTTTAGTGGATGGCTATCAAAGTCCAGTGAGTTTTAATTTAGGTTGGGTGCGGCAGTGGAACGAAAAATGGTCCACTTCTGTTGTCATTCGAAACTTAAGTTTTAGTAAAAATTTATCTGCGGTTTGGACACGTAATCCAAGTACAGATAACTCCGTGATATCCACAGAAGGGGTGCGCCCTAAAGTATTACAAATAGGTGTGGGGTATCGGAATACTCTTTTTGGTAAACCGATTTCTGCTTGGATGGAGGCTTTAGATTACCAAATTGCCGATACCCTTTTAGCTTTTGATCCTGATCGTCATGTTTGGACAGGGCGCGTGGGTTTTGAGTATGAAGTGATTCCTAATGGTTCTGTAAGTTTAGGAATGAATGATCTTAATTTTTCATTTGGTCTAGGGTATCAATTCAATATACGGATAGGTAAAAAACGTTGGCCTTTTGATGTGAGCTATGCCTTGCTATATGAATCAGAGGCTAATTTATGGAATCCGTTGAGTTTTGGGGTACGAGGGTGGATTCCTTGATCAAATCGATTCACATTACTTCGGTTAGAAATATTAAAGCCTTGGATGTTTCTTTTCAGCCTGGCATAACCGTGGTGAGTGGAAAAAATGGATGTGGAAAAACAAGTCTTTTAGAAGCAATTTATGTATTGTGCCATGGGTATTCTTTTAGAACTAGAGAATTAAAAGAATTAGTTTCTTGGGATTCAAAAGAACTTTTGGTACGAGCTTCTTTCTTAGGCGAACGAGAGTCTATTCGGGCTCTTCGTGTGGATTCGGCAAGTGGCGTTTTAGCAAAGAAAGATTCCGTAGAATCTAAATCGGCGAGTCTTTTTTTTGGTGAAATTCCAGCGATTGTCATGCAACCTTGTGATATCTCTTTAGTCCGTGGCGGGCCAGAAGAACGTCGTCGTTGGATGGATGAAATGCTCTGTATTCGCTCCTCATTAAATACAGATATTTTAAGACGTTATAAACGAATCTTATTACAGCGAAATCAATGGCTCAAGCAAAATCGCGCTGGTTCTCCAGTTGGTGGAGAAACTTTATTTTCTGTTTTAACAGAACAATTTATTGAACTTGCTATAAAAATATGGCAAGCTCGTCTTGATCTTGTCGCTGAAATCGGGGGAATCACTTCGGATTATTACAAGCATTTGGCCGCTGGAGCAGATACTATTTCTGTATCGTATCGAAGTGCTGTTACTAAAGAAAAAGAATCTTTGAATCTTGAAAATGATTTTAGAAACGCCTTAGAATCATTAGATGACGCTGAACGCCTTCAGGGAGTCACTCTCATTGGCCCTCATAAAGATGATTTTATTTTATGGTCTTCTGGTTATGAACTCAGGTCTGTTGGTTCGCAAGGGCAATGCCGTTCTGCCGCTATTTCTATGCGATTTGCCGCATTAGATTTAGCGTGTAAAAATAAATGCCCATCGATTCTATTGTTAGATGATGTTTTTGCAGAACTAGATGAGTATCGTCGTAGAGCAGTGGCAGACTTGATTCGAGAAAAACATGCCCAAGTCTTTATAGCCACCCCGCGCCTTCAGGATATTCCTTTTTCACCAGATGCTCAAATAGAAATGTAATATCAAGCGAATCAAATACTATTTTTTTTCTCGAGAAGCTTTCTTGCTTGGGCAGCGATAATATCTTTATCATTCAGTTCAAGAACTTTTTGAAGTCGAGTAGCGCCTTCCTCTGCATTTAAGTCATAGCAAATACGAATTTCTCCAATAAGAAATAAGGCTTTTCTTGCCATAGAAGGGGTTTTCTCGATAGAAAGACATTTTTCTAAAAAGAGAAGAGCGACTTCGGGCATGTTTTTGTTGTATGCCGCCACGCCCCATTCTAACCATTGAGTACTAAGTATTTCAATAAATAAAGAGGGGTTCACCATCTCTTTGGCGGTTGAATTTAGAAGGTTCGCATCAATAGGGTATTCTTGTAAAAGTGCTTGCATGCCATCGCTGAGTAATTGAGCTCCAGTGCCAAATTCGCCACGCCTTGAAGCAGAAAGCCCATTCGTTAGATTTTCACGAGTTTTATTCTTTTTTAAAACATAAGGGTCTACTTTATTACGGCGCTTCTCTTCTAAAATATCACTTCTTAATTCATCCAGAGTTTTTTGTCGATAAGGCATTTTTAGCCCAAGCAAAAGACCAATCCCAAAGAAGAAGAGCGATAAAATAGAAACGGCACCATAAATCCCTGGATTAATAAACCAATTGATCATGATATCCGTCATTAAAAGGAGGCCAGAGATAATCACCACCACTTTGGAAATTTCATTCTTCGTTTTTCCCATAGAAGTCGCGCCTAAAAGAGTCGCAAGACCAAGGCTTAGTCCTTTAAATAAATCACTTTCATAGGAGGCAAAGAAACTCGTGGAAGAGAGAAGGTAAACGGAAAAACCACCAAGAATATTTCCTGCAATAAAAACGCCTAATGTTTTTAATACACCCCATCTTTTTTCTAGATGATAACTAACAAAGGCAAAAATGATGAAGAATGATATCAAAGAAAATAGGCCAGGTAATAATATCCAGCAAAACAGAAGATTTCCAAAATTTTCTTCAGCAGGGATAAAGGGAATCGTATATTGCCATAGATTTTGAGTGTAGGCTTCGACCCATTTTTTTAATTCGGATTCATACAATTTAGCGTCTGGGACAATCCCTTGATTCACGTAAGTTAGATTTCCACCAGTTTCCCACCAGCTTCTAAAATCCTGTTTCATTTTTGCAATGCGCTTTTCAGGAATCAACGTAGGATTCTTTTCTAGAAAACTAGTTCTGTAATTTTCAAGCTCTTCTTGATACAGCTGTTCTGTTGGTTCTAGGCCAACGCTTCTAAACTTTTCAGCTCCTTCACTTTCCCAGTATTTTGAAAAAATGGATTCGATTTTACGTTCGCGTTGGTATTCAGCAAGATAAGGTTCACTCCATAAAACAAGATTAAAGATACAGAGTGAAAGTGCAAACAAAAACAAAATCCATTGGGATTTTGAAAGCTTTCTTAGTAAGGTTAAAAAAAATTTACTCATGAAATGAATATATTTTAAAAAAGAAAATAAAATCCTTATTTTTTTCTCACGAATAAAAAGTGTAAGCTATGATATATTAAAGGAATTTTCTTAGTGATTCCCGTGGTACTCACGCAACTGATTCCATAAGAAATCAGTATTGACATCACGATACCCTAAAGAATTCACTTTTTCTCTAAGCTTGTGAGCGATGTTAAAAAGATTTTCACTCTTTTGCATGCGTTCATAACTATCAAAGATAGTGAGATCATTAATCCATTTTGTAATTTCAGGAAATTTAGGGTGAGAGAATATATTCTCTTTTTCATGTTGCATATACTCTAAATAGCGTTCTGTAATTTGATATTGATCTTCAATAAAAATATCCATGGCTTTTGGAAAAAGATTTTTTCCAGTGAGATATTCGTGCAAGATGATACCAAAACTAAAGTAATCCACCGAAGGAGAAAGATTTTCGCCCATGACCGCTTGTTCAGGTGCACTATAGCATGGCGTTAGCTGCCCGCCATATTCAGTGACGCTTTCACGGAGTTTGGCTTGTGCATAACCAAAATCACAAATCAAAATTTTATGGTTATTGATATGATCTGGGTTTAAGCAAAGTAAAAGATTTTTAGGTTTTAAATCTTTATGAATGATTTGATAATAATGCAATTGACTAATGGAATTAGCAAGATAGGCAATTTGAGCAATTCGAGAAATGAGTTCTTCTTCCGTTAGCTTTTCTTTAAAGGTCTGATCTAAAGAACAACCCTTAATGAATTCCATTTTAAGATAGGGATGACGACCTGCAAGGCCACCACCAAAACTTTGAACAACGCCTTCAATGTTTGTGGCGCGAATAAGGTTATTAATACGGATTTCATCTTGGAATGCACTCATCAGCATATTCAATCGATGTAAACGATTTTTACCTGGTGGAGTCCAGTACTTACATATTTTTACAACAATTTCGCGTTTACCATAGCTTGTTTTATCATTAGGGCGTTCTATCCAATAATCGGCTCTATATAAATCATTAGTCCCTTCCAGTGTTAAGGGTTCTATTAATTTAATTTGCTCCACTGCCCCACTATGAAGATACTCAGGATTCTGATCAAACCAGCGTTGATATTCTGCCATAGTATAATGTTCGCGTAGCGCTAAGTTACGTGAAACTCGATCTAGAAATTCTGCTAAATAATTTTTTATCACGGTGTAAATGTAGCATTAAAATGAAAGAAGAAGAAGAAGGGATGGATATTATTAAAATTATTTCAAAAGATAACCTTACTATTATCTTACATAAAGTGTTTGTATTTAACGAATTAAAGTCATTTAAATAAAAGTACTCTTGCGTATAGCGCAGAAGAGCCTACAAGTGCGAAAGTGCCATGTTTTCGGATGTTTTTAAATGAGGGCATAAAAAAAGCGACAGAGATTTTCTTTGTCGCTTTTAAAAAAGGGTGAAAGAATTTTTGCTTAAAAAATCAATCCTTTTTTACTCCGTCTTGTTTTTCAAGAATCGAAGTAATATAATCATAGGCCTCATCTACAGAATCACAGAATTTAAATAAAGACAGGTCTTCTTTATTAATCATTCCTGTTTCCACGAGATAATCCCAATTCACTAACTTTTTCCAGAATTTTGTTCCAAAAATGACAACGGGCATTTTTTGAGCATATTTCTGCGTTTGAATTAAAGTGAGTATCTCAAATAATTCGTCCAAGGTACCAAAGCCACCAGGAAAAGCAACTAACGCTCTTGCTAAATTCAAAAACCAATATTTTCTAATAAAGAAATAGCGGAATTGTAAATTAAGACAATCTGTGATATAAGGATTAGAATGCTGTTCAAATGGTAATTTAATGTTTAGACCAATGGAAGGTGTTCCCATGTCATCTGCACCTCGATTTCCTGCTTCCATAATGCCAGGCCCGCCTCCAGTACAAATAGCATAGCTTTCGTGACGAGGGTGGTTCATCCATTTACCAAGTCTTTTGGCTAGTTCTCTTGCAAGATCATAGTATTCAGCCACATTTTCTAATCTTTTTAAGTTGGCTAATTTTACAGGGTCTTTTGTTTTTTTTCTTTGCTTTTGAATTTCTGCCATAGACAACGTTCTTGCAGATCCAAAAAATATAATAGTGTTTTTAATCTTTTCTTCTTGAAAAGTGACTCCAGGAGCAATAAATTCAGAGAGCATTCGTACTTGGCGACCTGCAGTACTTTCTAAAAAGTTTTTGTCATAATAAGAAATAAGAGGCTCTTGTCTACTGACTACTGCTTTTTTGGTCGTTTTCACAGGGGTTGTTTTTGCTTTTTTCATATAAAATCCTTTTTCATTAGACTAAATATAAGGTTTTTTATAAAAAAAGCTCATTTTCCTATTTTGAAAATGAAAAAAACTTTATATTTACATCATGCTTGTAAAAATTTGGACAGACAGTTTTATTATCACGGGAGACATCGACACGTTGCGCGATGAACGATTAACAGATTATATCCGTGAGAATAAAGATTTCATTGCAGTGACGCAGGTACGAGTAACTGATCGAAATGAGAAAGACTTGTTTCGTACACACTTTTTGAACGTGAGTACGAATCATATAGAAATCATTTTACCAGCGGAATAAGATTCTCCAGTTATAAAGGGGAGTTCTAAGTTCAGGTGTCGCTACAAAAAAAGTAAGGTTATTGTAATCTTGCTGTTTTTTGTCGTGTAGAACACTACTATTTATAATGATAAAAAATTGTACTGAATCGAGAACAAGGCTTTTTCATCAAAAAAACTATTGAATTTATCTTTTTTAACTGTTAAAAAAGAAGGATGTTTCTATTTTTGTCTCTGATTTTTATGAGGTAAACATTTATGACACCAGAGGCTCAAGAAGGCAATATTTTTACTTCTTCCCTTGACTTTTTAGTCAATTGGGGACGCAAAAATTCGCTTTGGCCGTTCCCTTATGGTACGGCATGTTGTGCAATTGAATTTATGAGCACGGAAACGGCTCGATATGATTTATCCCGTATAGGTTCTGAATATGTGCGTTTTACTCCCCGTCAGTCAGATGTTCTTCTAGTGGCTGGGACAATTACCTATAAGCAAGCTCCTATTCTAAAGAGAATTTATGAACAAATGGCTGAACCTCGTTGGGTGATTGCCATGGGTGCTTGTGCTTGCTCTGGCGGTTTTTACGATTGTTATTGCACAGTTCCTGGCATAGATCATATCATCCCTGTCGATGTTTATATCGGTGGATGTCCTCCACGCCCAGAATCCTTCTTTGATGCGATGTTCGACTTGCAGAAAAAAGTGGAAGATGAATCTTACATGAAGCAACGTGCAGAGCGTCTAAAAGAGCAGATTGAAGATATTAAACGCAAGTCTAAAGAGTGTCGTGAAGATCTTGTTCTTCGTAAAAATGAAGCTTGTGAAATGGTATCTAATACGGTGCGTTCAAAAGTAAACGATGTATTAGATGTATTTCCATTTAAAAAGGGGCGTTAAAATGAACTTTTTTGAAACGCTTTTTCCTGTTTTGGAAACCAAATTCAATGTAGAGAAAGATGCTTCCGCTCATTGGGATCATTCGGTCATTGCTAAAGCCTCTGTATTAAGAGACTTGATTACTTTCTTAAAAAATGACGAATCCTCTAAAATGGAAATGCTTTTGGATATAGTCGGCATCGACTATTTGGGCTTTCAAGATTACGAAAGTCCTCGCTTTGCCGTTGAATACGTATTAAAAAGTATTTCTCGTCCTGGGAATAGAGTCCGAGTAAAAGTTTTTGTCAGTGAACAAGACCTCGAAGTGCCAACCATTTCCAATTTGTATCCAATTGCAAATTGGCAGGAACGTGAAGTCTATGATCAGTATGGCATTATTTTTACTGGTCATCCAGACCTTCGTCGTATATTAAATCATGTTGAATTTGAAGGTCATCCTTTACGTAAGGATTACCCAGCCCACCGCCGTCAATGGCTTTCAACAAACGACTTTTTACTCCCAGCATTAGAAAAACGCTTAGAGTCAAAAGGGTATAAAGTGGTTGAACGTTCTAAAGAAGTATTGCCTAATGAAGATGAATATTTGACAGGGAGTATCCAAGAATGAAAGTTATAGCTCCTAATGGTGATAAACTAAATTTAATGCCTTTAAACATAGGCCCTTCTCACGGTGCCACTCATGGCTGTCTTCGTTATTTTTGTGCCTTAGATGGCGAATCCATTGTAGCCACTGTTGGTGAAATTGGTTATTTGCATCGCGGCTTTGAAAAAATGGCTGAACGCGGCACTTGGCAACAAGTGGTTCCTTATACAGACCGCTTAAACTATTGTTCTGCAATGATGAATAATATTGCGTATTGCCGTGCTGTAGAAAACATGTTCCAATTGGAACTACCAGAACGCACCAAAATTTTACGCGTCATTATCAGTGAATTATCCCGTATGGCTGACCATTGTATTTGTGTGGCTGCAGCTGCTCAGGATTTAGGTTCTACCACGGGCTTCTTCTATTTGTTTGATAGCCGTGAAATGATGATGGTTATTTGGGAAAAGCTCACTGGCGCCCGCTTGACCAATAGTTATGCACGTATTGGAGGCCTTTATAGAGATGTTTATGAAGGTTTCGAAGAAGATGTTCTTGCTGTTTGTAAACAAGCAGAAAAGAATCTTAGTGATGTTCATGCTTGCTTTGATCGCAACCGTATTTTCTTAGATAGAACGGTTGGTATTGGCGCCATGAAACCAGAAAGAGCTATTCAATGGGGTTGGACTGGCCCATGTCTTAGAGCAACTGGTGTGGCAAGCGATCTTCGTAAAGACGAACCATATTATGATTATGAAACCTATGATTGGAACGTCGTTACAGGTACTGCTGGTGATGTTTATGATCGCTTAATGGTTCGCTTAGCTGAAATTGAAGAGTCTATTAAAATTGTACGTCAGGCTTTAAAACGCTTGACTCCAGGGCCAATCGACATCATGGATCCTCGCATTCGTGTGCCATCACATGCTTTAGCTTATCAAGATATTGAATCTTTGATTGGGCGTTTTAAGAGTGTTTATGAAGGCGTTCGAGTCCCTGCTGGCGAATACTACTACGGCTTTGAAGCGGCTAACGGAGAGCTTGGCTTTACCTTGGTTTCAGATGGTTCTGGTAAACCTTGGCGTGTAAAAGTGCGTCCACCTTGCTTTACTCAATTTGCTGCATTCCATGAGCTTGTCGAAGGTTCTATGTTAACGGATTCTGTCGCGACTCTTTCTAGTATTAACATTATTGCGGGAGAATTGGATCGATGAAAAAAGTTCAAGGCGCTGTTCATTTTGTGGCCAACAATAAGCTGAGTTTTGAAAGAGGTCCTTCTCCTGTTGAATTGTACCCGACTCCAGCAGACCAATTAGGTCACCATAAAAAAGTACAACCACAACCAACCATGGAAGAAATTCTTCCTAAGCTAGAAACGCCTGCGATGAAAGCACGCATTGCTGATTTGTTGTCTCGCTATCCAGAAGCTCAAGGGGCTCTTCTTGAAGTGCTTTGGCTTGTTCAAGAAGCTTTAGGTTGGGTTCCTCGCGAAGGGATTCGTTATGCTGCTAAAGTGTGTGGCTGCTCTCCAGCTCATGCATTTGGCGTCGCTACATTCTATACTATGTATAAGCATGCCCCAACAGGCCGCTTCTTACTACAGTTCTGCCGTAATATTTGTTGTGAACAAAAGGGCGCCTCTAATATTATTGCTTACACAGAAAAAGCATTGAATATCAAAACAGGAGAAACCACTCCAGATGGCCTTTTTACCATTCTTCAAGTAGAATGTTTAGGTGCTTGTGGCTTTGGCCCTGTGATGCTTGTGAATGATGATTTTGCAACGAATGCTAAAGATGGAAAATTAACAATGATTCCAGGAGAAACTCTCACTCCTGAACACGTTGATAATATTCTTCGTTGGTGCTATGCAAGAGAAAAAGAGTTTAAAAACGAACCTGTAAGAGATGCTCTTGGCGGTTCTGTGGCTGGTCATTTAGGTCATCCTGGCGCTCCTGGCGCTTCAGCTGTAGCTCAAATTTTTGATTACGCTCCACCTTCTCCTGTTTTAGGCTTAAAAGCAGTTTCTAAAGAAACGGGTGTGGTTCTTACCTGGAAAGGCGCTCCTGAATTTACTCGCTTGGTTGTAGAACGAGAAGAGGGCGGCAGTTGGAAGGAAATTGGTGAGCCATCAGTGAAAGACAAAGAATTTACTGATCCAAACGGGCGTTCTGGTATGAATTATCGTATGATCGCCACCAGTGGTGATCGAGTAGCCAAACCCTCAAAAGAGGAGAAGGCGGTATAATTATGGCTGAAAAAATTAAAGTATGTACAGGTAATTTTGGAAAAGGCGCTCAAGATATTGCCGTCTATAAAAAGTTAGGTGGCTATGCTAATATCTCTTCGCGTTTATTCGACTTATCTCAATTTGAAGTGATTGATTTAGTCCAGCGTTCAGGCCTTCGTGGCCGTGGGGGAGCTGGGTTCCCAACTGGTCTAAAATGGAGCTTTGTCCCTAGAAATACGGGCAAGCCAGTTTACATTGTCGTCAATGCCGACGAAGGTGAACCTGGCACATTTAAAGACCACTTTTTAATGATAGAAGATCCTCATCGTTTAATTGAAGGCTTGATTATTGCTGGTTGGGCTTTAGGCTCTAGAACAGCATACATCTACGTGCGTGGTGAGTTTTTACCTTGCATTGAATCCTTGAATAAGGCAATCAGCCAAGCTTATGCTGAAGGCTTGCTCGGAAAAAATATCGGTGGCACAAAGTTTAGCTTTGATATTTTTGTTCATCGTGGCGCAGGTGCTTATATTTGCGGTGAAGAAACCGCTTTGATCAACTCTTTAGAAGGTCAAAAAGGGCAACCTCGCTTAAAACCTCCGTTCCCAGCAGTGAGTGGAGCATGGAAGTCTCCCACTTGCGTAAACAACGTTGAAACATTGATGGCTTTACCATGGATATTCCAAAATTCTCCTGAAGCCTATGCCGCTCTTGGTACTGCTTCTGCTGGGGGTACAAAAGTATTTTGCGTTTCTGGAGATGTGAAGAGAACAGGTGTCTATGAAGCACCTCTCGGTACTCCAGTCATGGAACTTTTGACTTCTTCTGAATATGCTTGTGGTATTGATGGCACATTAAAGGGAGTAATTCCTGGTGGTTCTTCTTGCCCTGTGCTTTTACCTGAAGAATGTGAAAAGGCTACTCTAGATTATGAATGCATGTCTTGTTTTAAGACCATGTTTGGTTCTGGTGCCGTGATGCCATTTAATACAACACGCGATGTCGTTGTTTTGTTGAATACACTTGGCAATTTCTATTCTCATGAATCTTGCGGTCAATGCACTCCTTGTCGTGAAGGCACTGGTTATGCAAAACGTATCATTAACTCGATTTTGAATGGGGAAGGTCATGACGGTGATTTAGAATTATTGTTAAGCCTTTCAGATCAGTATAATGGAACAACCATTTGTCCTCTAGCTCCTGCTTTAGGCGCTCCAATGACTGCTTTCATTAAGAAATACCGTTCGGAATTCGAAGCTTATATCGAAAAGAATCCTAATCATGGATCTCCGAGAATTTGTGCCACCTATCGTCCTGGAGCATTCTGGTAAATTATGAGTAACCATTACAATATGCCAAAACTACCTACTGCGAATAGTCCAAAAGTCGCCATCTTTGTTGATGATAAAGAAGTGTTAGTTCCTGGCGATACGAATTTATTAGAGGCCCTCAAAACTGTAGGTATTGAGACTCCTCATATTTGTTATCATCCTTATCTTCCTGTTTCTGGTAACTGTCGTCAATGTCTTGTAGAACAAGAAGGCCCAAGAGGTCGCATGTTAATCATAGCTTGTTTTACTCCAGTGACTCCAGGAATGAAGATTTATACTCCAGCTTCTAGTGCTCGAGTTAAAAATGCTCGTCAAGCCACTTCTGAATTTATGCTTGTGAATCACCCTCTTGATTGCCCAATATGTGACAAAGCAGGCGAATGTTCTTTACAAGAAAATTATATGGAAAGTGCTCATCAATCGCGCCTTCGTCCAGAAGTAGGTAAACAATACCACGGCAATCCAGACCATACTTTTGTAGATAGCAAAGGTCAAGTACGTGGTGGTAAACGAGTTGCTTTAGGCCCACGCGTCACTTTAGATGAAGAACGTTGCGTTCAGTGCGATCGCTGTGTTCGCTTTATGCGTCATGTGGCAAAAGACGAACAGCTTCAATTAGCTTCTCGTGGAGACCATACTTATATTACCACGTTCCCTGGCGAAAAATTAGATCACGAATATGATCTTTGTGTAACCGATATTTGCCCTGTAGGTGCACTCACCGCAAATCATTTCCGCTTTCAACAACGTACTTGGTTGCTTTCTCGTACCCCTTCCATTTCTATGGATGATTCTTTAGGGGCTAATATTTGGATTGATCATAATAATGGAAAAATATGGCGCATTATGCCACGTTGCAATCCAGAGGTCAATCGTAGCTGGCTCTCTAATACGAGTCGTTTAGCTTATATGGGCTTTACAGAAAATCGTTTGGCTTCTGGTGATTTGAACATTGTTTCTGATCTCTTAAAGCATGCAAAAAAAGTAGCTCTAGTTGCTGGTGGCGCTTGTACTCTAGAAGATCTCGCTGCATTGAAAATGCTGAAAGATTATTTAGGTGATCGTGCTTCTCTATTCGGTGGCACTCTTCGTCCTGTCTTAGAAGCAGATGGCATTTCCAAAAGTGGAGATCCACTCGCCAATCGTGCTGGATTTAAGGCATTAGGTATTCCTGATAATAATCTTAATGACTTGATGAAACACGCTGCTGATTATGACGTATTGTTGACCGTGCACAATGACTTATTTGGTGATGACGAAGGTGCTATGATCTTAAAGAAGATTCCAAATAGAGTCATCTTAAGTGCCTTTAACGATGAAACTTCCAAGGATGCCACATTAGTTTGTGGAGTGAACCATTGGAGTGAAGTCACTGGGTCAATGATTAATAGCTTGAATATTTTGCAGAAGCTTTCACCTGCTCCTACATGCCCTGATGCTCAATTGAAGCCAGCTTATGAAGTGCTTTCGACTCTTGCTGGAAATCCATTGACTAGTGCAATTGCTGCTTTACAAAAAGTGCAAGAGTTTGTGCCTGCTTTAAAACCATATTCTTATGAAAACATTCGAAGCACCGGAGTGAAGCTCGACGGAGTGTTATTATGATGGAAATAATACAATCAAAACATTGGGTAGAATGGCTCATTACCATCTGTAAATTTGGATTTGCTTTTGTACCTGTCATCTTTATTTTATTGTTGATTCCTTTAGAACGTAGAGGTGCTGGTTTTATTCAAGATCGCCAGGGCCCTAATCGTTCTTATTTCAAAATCCCTTATTTTGGACGCATCCGTTTGTTTGGTTGGGTTCAAAATGCTTGTGATGGATTGAAATTGTTTTTTAAGGAAAATTACTCTCCCAGTGGCGTCAATAAATTTATCTTTTCGATTGCTCCAGCAATTCCTTTTGCAATCGTTTTAATTTCTCCTTGTGTAATCCCTTGGTTTGCTCCAATGGTATTTACTATGGGAGATGAAGTGATTCGTATCTCTGGACAAACCGTCGATACAGAAGTCGGTATATTGCTTCTATTTGGGTTATCTTCTCTTTCTGCTTTTGGTGCCGTTCTTGCTGGCTGGGCTTCTAAATCTAAATACTCTTTACTTGGTGGCTTACGCACAAGTGCTATGACTATTAGTTATGAAGTGTGCCTTGGTCTTTCTATTATGGGTATACTCCTTTTGGTGGGTAGCTTTAGAATTGACGAAATCATTGCATGGCAAGAGGCCAATGTTTGGGGTATTGTCGCTCAACCAGTCGCTTTCTTCTGCTTCTTAATTGCGATGATTGCTGAAACAGGTCGTGCTCCATTTGATGTCGCTGAAGGTGAACCTGAACTTGTTGCTGGTTTCCATACAGAATATGGTGCCATGCAATTTGGTCTCTTCTACATGGGCGAATATAGCCATATCGGTATTAACAGTATTTTAGTGGCTTGCCTATTCTTAGGTGGTTACTCCGTTCCTTTTGTAACGACTGAAACAATCCAGTCCAATATTGGCATTTCGCTCGCTGTTTTATGCGGTATATTTGTAGTCGCTATTTTAGCCTTCTTGCATCTTTTATATCGCTATGCTCGCTGGTATAAAAAGAGTGCCGCAAGCAATAAACAAGTGATTCTTCGCGAATACTCTTTGTACAAGATTCTTGGCTGGGCCGCTGTAGTTGTCTTTGCTGTAGCAGGCGTTGCTTCTGCTCTATTCTTCCATCCACAATTTACAGTGATTGATGGTCAACCAGTTTATGGCATCGGCGTTGCTTTAGGTACTGCTTTAATTCATATTTTGGTTTTATTAGTAAAAGCCATATTCTTCTGCTGGATCTGGATTTGGGTTCGTTGGACTCTCCCAAGATTCCGTTATGATCATGTCATGAATTTAGGCTGGAAAGTAATCTTAAATATTGCTTTAGTTAACCTTGTTCTTACAGCGTTGATTGCAAAGCTTTTAGGAGGCATTTAATGGTTCGCCAAATTAAGCAAAAACCTATGAACTGGATTGAACGCCTTTATATTTTTGAGGCATTCCGTGGGTTATGGACAACATTAAAACATGCTCTTCGTGGCTTATTACGTTATGAAACGTTGCCAACGGTACCGTATCCAGAAATTAAACCTGAAATTAGTCGTACTTATCGTGCAAAGCATCGCTTGATGCTTCGTCCAGATGGTACTCCTCGTTGCGTTGCTTGCGGCATGTGTGCTACGGCTTGCCCCGCTCATTGTATTTTCCTTGAAGCAGCTCCTGCAGAAGATGGTCGTATTGAAAAGCGTGTACTTCGTTTTGATATAGATCATTTGGTCTGCGTCTTTTGTGGCCTTTGTGTAGAAGCTTGCCCAGTAGATGCTCTTCGCATGGATACTTGTGATACAAGTTACGTATTTCGTAAAAGGGAAGATTTTGTGACTCCTATGTATCAATTAATGTCTTGGGATCCAAAGGATTATCCTCAAGATGATCTTCAGAGCCAAATGGCTCCTGGCGGAACTAAAAATAAACAGGCTTTAGATGCCTGGGGACTTAAGGTAAACTAATGCTCGCTCTCATTTACTTTATTATTCTCGGAGTGATTGCGGTAGGGAGCGCATTATGCGTTCTTCTTTCTCGTCATCCTTTATATGGAGCCCTTTCATTAGTGGTTTCGATGGTCTCTCTCGCTGGCATTTATGGTTTGCTTGGTAGCCCTTTTGTGGGCGTCGTACAAATCATGGTTTATGCAGGCGCTATTATGATGCTTTTGACTTTTGTGATCATGGTCTTGAATGGCGCTCGTGATTCAAAAACGCCTATGTTCGACAAAGTCTCTCTATTTGTGTTCCCTGCAATTCTTCTGTTAGCCGCTTTGCTAGGCTTCGCTTTGATTTCCACTCCACTAGCCTTTAATGCAGAGACTTTACGTGGTTCTGTGGCATTAACGTCAGAAACTCTATTTAACACAAATAATAAGGGCCCTGGTTATTTTCTTCTTTTTGAAGTCATCGGCTTATTATTGCTTTCTGCAATGATTGCTGCTGTTCTTCTAGCGAAGAAAAATCTTGGTTCCAAAGAAACTGAAGAAATTACGGAGGTGCACTAATGGAACTTCAAGCATCTTATATTCAGATTGTAGCTCTTGCCCTATTTACAATAGGGCTTGCGGTGACTCTTACTCGTCGTAATGTATTTTTTGTATTGATGGGCATTGAACTTGCCTTAAATGCAGTGAATCTAAGTTTGATTGGATTTGCAAAAACACTCCCCGCAGCCGCTAGTGTTGCTGGGCAAATTCTACCGCTTTTTACCATTGCCGTAGCCGCAGCAGAAGCATGCGTTGGGCTCGCGATGATTATTCTGATTTTCAAGAGTCAGGAAAGCGTTGATATTGATAACTACTCTAACATGAAGGGGTAAGGCAAATATGATTCCTCTTTGGCTAATACCTTTATTTCCGTTAGTTGGCACTATTGTTCTTGCCATTATAGCGCTAAGCTCTTCGGATTCAAAACAAGGCCCAGCAGAAAGCATTACTGGGGCTGTTGCTGTATTATTTCCGATACTCTCTTTCCTCTCTGTGGTGACCTTATCCGTAGGCATGCCAGTCGAAGGGATTCGCGGAACGATTGGCACCTGGATTGATACCGCTGCTATTCAAGTGAATATTGGCTTTTTATTTGATGGCCTTTCTAGAGTGATGCTACTCTTTATCACTGGGATTGGTTCTTTAATTGCCATTTATTCTGTTGGTTATATGCATAAGGATCGAAGCTTTGCTCGTTTCTTTGCTTATATCAATTTGTTCCTTTTCAGCATGACTATCTTAGTTCTTGGTGATTCTCTTTTACTCACATTCCTCGGTTGGGAAGGCGTAGGTCTTTGCTCTTACTTATTGATTGGTTTCTGGCATACCGATCTTAAGAATACAAAAGCAGGTAATAAAGCCTTTATCGTGAACCGCGTTGGTGATGTTGGCTTTTTACTTGGAATGCTTTGCTTGGTTTCCATCGGTGGTAGCGCCCTTCTTTCTTACGATGCTTTGAATGCATGGCTCTTGAATGCCCTTTCTTTGGGTTCCATTTCAAATGCAATGCCTCTACTTTCATTAGCGGGTCTTTTATTCTTCTTTGGTTGCACAGGAAAGAGTGCTCAAATTCCTCTTTTAACTTGGTTGCCAGATGCTATGGCTGGACCTACTCCAGTATCGGCTTTAATTCATGCCGCTACCATGGTGACTTCGGGCGTTTATCTTTTGGCTCGTTTATCGAATCTCTTTGTTTTAATCCCTGCGGTTTTAAACATTGTTCTTTTTGTTGGGCTTTTAACCGCTTTTTGGGCAGCCATCGCTGGGCTTTTCCAAAATGACATCAAAAAAGTCCTTGCCTATTCTACGATTTCTCAGTTAGGCTATATGTTTATGGCTGCTGGTGTCGCTGCATTTGATGTGTCTATTTTCCATGTGTTTACACACGCCTTCTTTAAGGCTGCACTATTCCTTGGTGCAGGTGCTGTGATTCACTCTCTTACAGGTGAACAAGACATGAGACGCATGGGTGGTCTTCTTAAAAAGATGCCTTTGACAAGTTTAGTCATGATATTTGGTTTCTTAGCGATTATTGGATTCCCTGGATTTGCAGGTTTCTGGTCCAAAGATTTGATCTTAGAAAGGCTCTATGTTTCTGGGCCAATGGGACCCTATGTTTACGCGATCGCTTTACTCACTGCGGTGATTACGGCCGTGTATATGGGGCGTTTGATTATTATGACGTTCTTTGGCAAGTATCGTGGTTCTAAAGAAAATGAAGCTCATATTCATGAAGCTCCTGCATCCATGTTAATTCCAATGCTTCTCCTATCCGTGGGCTCTGCTTTTGCTGGATTCCTTTGGGCTGGGCTTATTCCAGGGGCTGAATTCTTCCGCGAAATGCTTGCTCCAGTCGTAGGTGCTGCTCAATCTTACGCTATGCTTGGCCATACAGCGGCTCACTTATCTCCATGGATTTTTGCTGCATTAGGTACTCTTGCGGCGATCATCGGTATGTTGATTGCGTGGTATTTATTTATGCGTCCAGTTCCAGAAGCAAAGGGCGGTTCAGAACCACAAGGCTTTGGTGCCTCATGGACTTTTGCATTTGATAAATTGCATGAATATGTTGGAATCATCCCTACGAAAGTAGTCGCTTGGCTTTTAGATGTCGTTGTCAATACGATCATTATGAAAGCCCAATGGCTAACGGGCGGTATTATTGAAATTCTTGGTGATGGAATTCGTGCTTTCCAAGTGCGTAAAGTACGTCTTCAAGCCGCTTTAAGTTTTATTGGCATGGCTTTGATTACCATTCTAGTTCTTATTTACGGAGGACTTCTCTAATGTGGTTACATCTTCTTGTTTTAGCTCCGTTTGTGGCCGCTCTTTTAATGGTAGTGACCTCAGGATTTGATAGTAAATCAACCTCCAGAATAGCAATCCTTTTGGGAACCGTATTCACCGTTTTTTCCATTCGTTTAATTTCTGTTGGTTCTATAGCAACCACTCCTATTGAATGGTTCACTTTACCAGGAACATCATCCACTATCTATTATAGCTTAGTCTCTAATGGAATCAGTGTATGGCTCGTTTTCCTTTCTTGCTTCGTTTCTTTAATCGCTTTGATTGCAGCAAAAGATAGTTTTGGCATTAATTACAAGAATTTTGCCATTGGCATTTTTGCACTACTCGGTGCTATGAATGGTTCGTTCTTAGCTTCGGATGCCGTTCTCTTTTTCTTCTTCTTTGAAGCGATGGTTTTACCTGCGGCTGTGTTGATTGCTGCTTATGGTGGTCTTGATCGCAAAGCCGCAGCAATGAATTTCGCTATTTACACATTAGCAGGTTCTGCTCCAATGGCTCTTGCTTTGTGGTATTTGCTCTCTGTTGGCGAAGGTTCATCAGTGGTTCATTTAACCATGGCTTACCAAAGCGCACCAGAGTCTCTAAAATTCATTTTATTTGCCTCTTTTGCTCTAGCCTTTTTAGTCAAGACTCCGCTATTTCCTTTTCATGGTTGGCAGGCTCAAGCGTATGCCGAAGCGCCAGCTCCTCTTTCTGCAGTGTTAACTGGAGTGATGTCTAAAGTAGGTGTTTTTGGATTTATCTTCTGGGTGATTCCTGTTTTCAATGCTGCTGAATCCATGATGAATACAATCATGTGGATCGGTTTATTTACTGCGGTTTATGGCGCTTTAATGGCTATTCGTGCTACCGACGCAAAGAATTTATTAGCCTTTAGTTCGATGGGGCATTTGGGTTTAGCTGTGGCAGGTATTTTCACTTTTTCCACAACGATGCCTTCTGCTGTTCTAGTCTTATTAGTTGCTCACGGCCTTTCTGCTTCCGCTCAATTCGTTTTGACAGGCATTGCAGAACGTTTTGCTTGCTCTAGAGATCTAAAACAAATGGGTGGCCTTGCTTCAAGAAATCCGATGTTTGGATTTTTATTTGGCTTCGCAGGTATTGCTGCTTTAGCTGTTCCTGGTACCGCTGGATTTATTGGTGAATTTTTAATTCTAATTTCACTATGGGAAATTGGGCCTTTACCTGCATTAGTTGCAGGGGTTTGCCTCGTGTTATCCGCAGTATATATGCTTCGCTTTATTCAAGCGGTTCTCTTTGGTAAAGCAGATCAAGTCAAAGAAACACCTTGTCATAAAATTTCTTCTTTTGATGCAGCAGCGGTTGGAATATTGCTTGTTTTGTTAGTTGTTTTTGGTGTTAAACCAAACCTAATTACGGATTCCTTAAATGGCATTGTGGAAAACGAAGTGGTCGCTGATATGGAGGTCTCTCAAGATGCAAACTAGTTTTATCAATTTATTCCCAGTGATCGTTCTTGCTATAGGAGCTATTTTTTCTATTGCTTTAGAACCTCTTTTAAGAAACACGAATAAACATCGTATTTTGCCTTGGGTCTCTGCATCCTTCATTGTGATTGCTGCGATTCCTTTTTTCTTTGCCGTGCAAGATTCCCTTTATGGGGTACTCGCCATGGATCCAGTCCGTCGCCTTTTAGGTTGGACTGTTTTATTCTGCGCTTTTTTAGGTATTGGTGGCGTGCAATGGACTTTAGCTCGTGAAAAGAGCCGTGGTGGAGAAGCTTATGGTTTATTAATGCTTGCTGCTTCTGGTGCTCTTTGCATGACTCAAGCGATTGATTTCTTAGCTCTATTTCTTGGAATGGAGTTAGCGGCTTTCCCTATTTACGCTCTAGTCGGTTTACGTCGTAAAGACCGTGGTGGAAATGAAGCTGTATTTAAGTATTTCATTTCTGGTGCTGTGTTTAGCGTCGTCTTTTTATACGGCATATCTCTTATTTATGGTGCCACAGGAACTACCCACTTTAATGGCTCTATTATAGAAGGTCGCGAGTGGTTATATACCGCAGGGTTATTCCTCGTTTTATTTGGATTACTATTTAAGGCTGGTGCCGCCCCTGTTCACTTCTGGGTCGCAGACGTATACACTGGAGCTCCTGTTGCCATCACGGCATTTATGGCTGCTGTTGTTAAGGTTGGTGCTTTAGCTGCCATCGGTTCTGTTTGGCTTGGTGCAAATGCGGCTCCTTCTGTTCTTGATTCTTGGAATCTTTCTCAGGCAATACAAGTAGAACATTTTATGTCTAAGCCATTAGAATTGTTTATGATTGCTGTGGCATTATTATCTATTGTCATTGGCGCGTTCTCTGGCCTTGCACAAAAATCAATTCGTCGTATTTTAGCTTTTTCAGCGGTGATGAATGCGGGCTTTATTGTTTTAGGTTTATTGCTTCCAAATTATGCCACAGGCGTCGTTCAATTAGGCCCTATGTATTTCTTCTTAATTACTTATGCTATTGCTTCTGCTGGAGCATTAACTGGAATTGCTTATTTCTCAGGTAATGATGATGAATGGGAATCATTAGATGCTATTCGTGGTTTAGGAAGAGAAAATCCATTAGTTGGTTTAGGTGTTATCATTTGTTTAGCTTCTCTTGCAGGCCTTCCTCCTTTGGCTGGATTCTTAGCTAAGTTCACAGTTTTTGCAGGCCTTTTCGGAGCAAAGCTTTACATGGTAGCCATTATTGGATTTATTCTTTCTATTGTGGCAGCGGTTTATTACTTACGCATCGCTTATGTATTATTCGCCGCGGTTCCAACTGAAAAAGAAGTTCTTTCTCATTGCTCATTGCCTTTATCACGTTCTTTTATTTTAAAGACAGGAGTCTCTCTTGCAGCCATTGCCTTGCTTATCATGGGCGTGTTTCCTGCCATTGGATTAGTCGTATAAATTATGGAATATATTTTTCGATCAGGAATAGGATTTGATGTCCACCAACTAGTGGCTGGACGAGCCTGTATTATTGGGGGTGTTCATATTGCCCACGAAAAAGGCTTGCTCGGTCATAGTGATGCAGATGTCTTATTACATGCTATTTCTGATGCCCTTTTAGGGGCCGCAGGATTAGGAGATATCGGAACGTATTTCCCTGATACAGACGAATCTTTCAAAGGTGCAGATAGCCTTGTTTTATTAGCTCGTGTTGGAGAAGAAGTCGCAAAAGCGGGCTGTCAAATTGTGAATATTGATAGCGTGGTAATTTGTGAACGTCCTAAAATTAATCCTCACCGAGAAGAAATGAAGAAGAATATTGCTAAGGCTCTTAAAATTGACGTTTCTCAAGTAGGTGTCAAAGCAAGTACTTCAGAAAAATTAGGCTTTACTGGTCGAATGGAAGGCATCGCTTCTCAAGCCGTTGCTTCTGTTCGTAAACCATTAGGTAAAGAACATTTTTAATCATTGAATGTGTTATTTGCAATAACATTTTTTGTAATCAAATAAAAAGTTTTTTCGCTGATTTATAGCTGAATGGAGCCTCGAAAAAGAATCACACTTTTCGGGGCTTTTTTTTTACAACCATATTAGAATTTCGTGTCATAAAAACGCCCTAGTTTAATTTAGAAGTACTTTATAAAAATTGAAAAATTCATAAATTTGGTGTATGTTAGAAAATTTTAAAACTTCCGCTCAGATTAGAGAATCTTTTATCCGTTTTTTTGAATCCAAAGGCCATACTTTTGTACGTAGTGCTCCTGTAGTGCCTCAAGATGATCCTACCTTAATGTTTACCAATGCAGGCATGAATCAGTTCAAAGCAATCTTCTTAGGAGATAATCCAAAGGGATTAAAGCGTGTTGCAAATAGCCAAAAATGTATTCGTGTTTCGGGCAAGCATAACGACTTAGATGAAGTCGGTCGCGATACTTATCATCACACATTTTTTGAAATGCTAGGCAACTGGTCTTTTGGTGACTACTATAAAGAAGAAGCAATTACCTGGGCTTGGGAATTATTAACAAAGGTTTGGTGTTTAGATCAGAAAAGACTTTTTGTTACCGTGTACAAAGACGATGATGAAGCAGCCAAAATTTGGTCAAGAGTTTCAGGGCTTCCAGAAAGTCGTATTATGCGCTTTGACGAGAAAAGCAATTTCTGGGAAATGGGTGACACTGGCCCTTGCGGTCCATGTAGCGAAATCCATTATGATCGTGGAGATATTTCAACTCAAGAAGCCACTTATGCCGATCCTATTTTAGGTGTGAACGGAGCCAATGATCGTTATATTGAAATTTGGAATAACGTTTTCATGCAATACGAACGCATCTCGACTGGAGAGCTTGTTCCATTAAAAGCAAAAAACGTCGACACTGGTATGGGTTTCGAACGCGTTTGCGCTATTTTACAAGGCGTTAGAAGCAACTACGATACAGATGTATTTTCTCCTATTATTCAAAAAATTGCAGAGTGGAGTGGTGTTCCTTATGATCAAGGTCCAGACGGTGTTCCTCATCGCGTGATTGCAGACCATTTGCGTTCCGTTTCTTTTGCCATTGCCGATGGTGCTTTGCCAAGTAATGATGGGCGTGGTTATGTCCTTCGCCGTATTTTGCGTCGTGCTAGTCGTTTTGCTCGCCTTCTAGGCCAAACAGAACCATTCCTTTGCAGATTAGTTCCTGTTCTTACAGAAACGATGGGCCAAGCGTTTCCAGAAATTAAGGAGCGTGGAGAATTTGTAGCGGAAGTGATTCGCGCAGAAGAAGATCGTTTTATTCGCACATTAGATGCTGGTCTTGATCGTTTTGATAAAATGGTGAATGAATTAGGAAACACCAAAACGATTTCTGGAGATAAGGTTTTCATTTTGTATGACACCTATGGATTCCCTCCAGACTTAACCAGAATCTTAGCAGAAGAAAAAGGTCTTGCTATTGATGAACCTGGTTTTGAAAAGGCCATGGAAGAGCAGAAAAAACGTGCTCGTGCCGCTCAAAAAGAAACCGTGAATACAATGGCTTCTGAAGGCTGGGTTGCATTCTCTGATGTTTCTACTCGCTTTGTTGGTTATGATTTAGCTTCTTGTGAAACAAAGATTGCTCGTTATCGCGAAGATAAAGGCATCCTTTCTATTGTTTTAGAAACAACCCCTTTCTATGCTGAAATGGGCGGGCAAGTAGGCGATCAAGGGGTGCTTATTTCTAAAGACATAGAAATAAATATTTTCGATACGATTAAAGTAAATGATACAGTAATTCATAGAGGAAAACTCGCGAAAGGCGTTCTTTCTGAAAGTGTTATGAATGGCATATTTACAGCGAATGTGAATAATGAACTTCGAGTTCATTTGCGTCGAAATCATACAGCCACCCATCTTTTGCAAGCCTCTTTAAGAGAAGTTCTGGGCGATCATGTAATGCAACAAGGTAGCCGCGTTGCTTCTGATGGTTTGCGTTTTGACTTTAGTCATTTTAATGCTCTAACTCCTGAACAATGTGTTCAAGTAGAAAACAGAGTCAATCAAAAAATAATGGAATGCTTGCCTGTTTCAACGAAGGTCATGAAATTCGAAGACGCTCAAGCTTCGGGTGCTACAGCGCTTTTTGGTGAAAAGTATGAAGAAGACGTTCGAGTGGTAAACGTGGCTCATTTCTCAAAAGAATTGTGCGGTGGTTTACACGTATCTAATTCTGGAGAAATTGGTTCCTTTAAGATTATTTCTGAATCTAGCGTGAGTGCTGGCGTACGTCGTATTGAAGCCGTGACAGGCATGAAATCGATTGAATTAATGCGAGAAGATAGTTCCATATTAACTTCTCTTCGCGATAAATTACGTTGCAAAAACGAAATGATTCTCGATCGTATTGAAGCCGTCTTTGAAAATGCTAAAGAACTTGAAAGAAGCTTACAAGCTGTGAACTTGGAACTATCCATGGCAGCTGCACAAGACGTTTTACAAAAGCCAATGGTGATTGAAAACGTTTCTTTATACGTATCGGAGCTCAAATTAGCCGAAGATAAGTTCAAAAACTTGTTAGATGGCGTTCAAGCTAAACTAGATTCGGATTCTGTGGCTATATTATTTAATAAGGCAGGAGAAAGCGGAAGTATCGCTGTGATTGTTGGGAAAAACGCCCAGCAAAAAGGCTTAAAAGCAGGCGATCTTGTAAAGACTTTGGCTGAACTTGCTGGAGGTAAGGGTGGTGGTCGTCCTGATCGTGCCCAAGCTGGTACTCGTGAACTAGATAAAATGAACGCTGCTGCTTTGGCTGTAGTTGATTTAGTAAAGGGAAAGCTTATAAAATGAAAATAGGAAAAATTGAAACTTTACTTAATGCAGAAATAGAACGCCGTGGCGCTTTATTTGCAGTTCTTTTAGACCCCGATACTTCAGACGAATCGGCTTTAATAAAGGCTGGTACGCTTGCTGCAGAGAATGGCGCTGATCTTCTTTTAGTCGGCGGTTCTTTTATGGGGAACTTTAATCTCTCAGAGCAAATTGTTGCATTAAAGAAAGCGGTTCATATTCCTGTTGTTCTTTTCCCTGGTGGTGCAAGCCAAGTCGTTCCTGGCTTTGATGCCATGCTTTTTATGACTCTTGTGAGTGGGCGTAATCCTAATTATCTCATCGATGAACAAGTGCGTGGTGGAGTCCTTGTAAGGTCTCTTAAAATGGAAGCGATTCCTACTGCTTATCAGTTGATTAATAGCGGAAAAAGTACTGCTGTTGAATATATCAGTGCCACTTTCCCTGTGCCAGCAGATAAACCAAAATTATCCATGGTTCATTCGATTGCTGCAGAGCTGATGGGCATGCGTTATGTGTACCTTGAAGCAGGCAGCGGTGCGGAGTCTCCTGTGCCTTTAGAGCACATTATGTACACGAGAAAATCGACAGATTTAAAGATCATTGTGGGTGGGGGCATTAGATCTCCTAAAACGGCAGCAGAACGAGTCGCTGCAGGGGCTCAAATTATCGTCACGGGAACAATCTGGGAATCGGTGAAAGACCCTTCTCTTCTTCAAGAATTTGCTTCTGCAATCCATATTCGCAATTGAACTTCGTTTGATTTACTGAATCATCAGTTCATCAAAACCCATTAAAATGAGGGTTGTTCAAATACAAATACTTGTATTCGAATAACTAAAGGCTTGGGTTTGCTCCTGAGCAACGCCTTTTTTAGAGATTCCCTTACTTTTCCCATTTTTATTTCTTTAGAAAAGAGTATTTTTCAAAAGAATTGTTGTTTACTTTGAGGAGTTTACTCTTATGAGCAAAATTGTTGTGTTGACTTATGTTCTTCGTGTCTTGGGAACTATTTTTGTTTTGTTATACTTTTTTGGCAGTGGCTTGTTTTACAATTTATTCCCAGGTCTTGAAGGCTTGTCTTTGAACCCTCTTTTTTATTTGGGTATAGCTTTTTATATCTTGGGAGCTTCACTTTACTATTTAGTGAATAAAAAAGAACGTCAAATAAAAAAGAATGAGGATGAGGATGATTCAAATTGAAGGTTTGAATAAAACTTATCATACCGGTTTTTTGATGAGACCTAAAAAGGCGTTGACAGATATTCATCTGCAAGTGCCTCAAGGGATTATTTATGGTTTTATTGGCCCAAATGGGGCTGGCAAATCAACGACGATTAAAGTCTTAACAGGCTTGTTAAATTTTGATTCTGGAAAAATCCAGGTGGCAGGTTTTTCTCCTCGAAGCGTTAAAAGCCGAACTCGCTTGGGGTATTGCCCAGAGCAACCGTATTTTTATGATTATTTAACAGGTCGAGAACTGATGTCTTTTTATGGTCGTCTCGCAGGGCTTCAAGGGAAAGAACTTGAGAAGCGTACAGAATGGGCGTTAAATTTAGTACACGCTAATAAAGATTGGATTGATAGGCGTTTACGCACCTATTCTAAAGGCATGATGCAGAGGGTGGGTTTAGCCCAATCCATTTTATCTAAGCCAGATTTACTCATTCTAGACGAGCCTATGAGCGGACTAGACCCTATGGGGCGTCGAGATGTTCGAGAAGCCATTCTTTCTTTAAATAAAGATGGCGTGACTGTTTTTTATTCAAGTCATTTGCTCTCCGATGTGGAGTCTATTAGCGACCGCGTCGCGATGATTGTAGATGGCCGCATTGTTCGAGAAGGTTCTATTGATGAAATCACTTCTTCTTGTTCCGTACAATATCACATTCGAACAGGGGAATCGTCTTCAAATCTAAGCCTACCAAGTGGAGTCAAGCCATCATCGCAATCTGGAGAATGGATTTGTGATAATGCAGCTGCTCGAGATGTATTTATACAAAGTTGCTTAAATGCAGGCATCTCCATAGAGAAAATAGATCATCAAAGACCAAGTTTAGAAGACATCTTAACGGAGGAAATCGCTCGTGCAGAGTCTTAGTCATATAGGCATTATTGCGTTAAATACATTTAGAGAATCCATCCGCGATAAAATTCTTTACAACATTGTCTTTTTAGCGATTGGTCTTGCTGTATTTAGTATTCTTCTTGGAGAATGGTCTGTTTTTGATCGTGCTCATGTTATTAAATCGACTACACTTACAATCATGTCTCTTTCGGGGCTTTTGATTTCTGTATTTGTAGGGATTAGCCTTGTGCAAAAAGAAATTCAGCGTAAAACTGTTTTGACCTTGCTTTCAAAACCAATCAGTCGAGTCTCTTTTATTGTAGGAAAATATCTAGGCTTGTTGGGCGTTGTAGCATGCCATCTTATTTTACTCACGGTTGTGTACTATATCATTCTTTTTGTAACGGAATCTTCACCATCATTATCTTTACTAAGCGCCATCTATATGGTGTTTTGTGAAATGGCGATAGTCGTTGCCGTTGCATTACTTTTCTCTAGTTTTAGCACACCTGTATTGAGTGCTTTATTTACACTAGGCGTTTATTTTGCAGGGCATCTATCAAATCAATTACTAGAACAAGTACAATTTGTAAAACGGATGGGTGAAGTAGAAGGCTTTGGCAGCGTACTCATGGAAAAAATGGCCATTATAATTCATGCCGTATTTCCTGGACTCTACCGTTATAATATTAGTTCTAATGTGGTTCATCAAATTGCATTACCTGACTGGTATTTGTTTTGGCAATCGCTCTATGCCTTAGGGTATATTGGCTTATTTTTAGCAATCGCGTCTTGGTGGTTTAATCGGAGGGATTTCTTATGAGAAATCAATACATGGCAAAAGTTTTATTTTCCAATAATTTAGCCACCAACGAGCAAGTTCAAGAATATTGGGGTAGGATCACTAAGGATAAAGACATTGGACAAGTCCTTTGTGAAGCTGGTTTATTAGATAAAAATATGTATGAAAAGGTTTTGGCTTACGTAAAGTCTTTAGAAGCCAAATTACCTCCAGAGTCAAAGACGGCGAAAGCACCAGAGCCTCCTCCAGCCGCACCAACGGCAGCAGCAAAACCTGCGGCACCAAATCCAACGCCAGCACCTAAAGCAAAACCTCAAGTAAAAAAAGAAAGCGAATCAAAAGAGCCTTCTTTTATAATAGAAGGCAACAGTCTTTATGGAGATGTAAGTTCCACCCCTATTCAAGTAGAAGTTATATCTGGCCTTGAATCTACAAGCATTACAAACATACAGTTAAAAGCAGAAGAGAAGAAAGAAGATGAAGAAACATCTGCTTTACCAGATCAATTTGCTATAGAAACAGGAGAAGGTGAAATCACCGTTCCTGATTCGATTGATACTTCAATGTCTTTAGTGCAAATCCTTTCTTTTTCTCGAAAATTTAGCTCCACAGATATTTATCTCTATGCCAATCGTCCGATTGTAATTCGCCAATCTGGTGTTTTGCACTATGCGTGTGAAATGCTTATCGAGTCGAATCAATTGATTCAATGGCTTGCAGAAGCTTCTCGTGGCTTTGTCGATGGGAAAGAGCCTGCGGTTGGTAAAAACTTTAGTAAGACATTTGCATTAAAGGGAGCAGGTAGAGCACGCCTTTCGGTGACTTGGGTCGATGTGATTCCATATCTTGCGATTCGGATCATTCCGCTTGAGAGTGTTGCTTTTGATGATCTTTATTTACCTGCATTTTGCAAAGACTTTTTAGAAATTGAAAGTGGCCTTGTCTTAATTGCTGGCCCTTCTTCTAGCGGGCGCTCTACTACCATGACCACTCTTGCAGAAACGATTGCAAAAAATAAATGGGTGTATATTCAGACCATTGAAAAGCCTATTGAACGATTGCTACAAAATCCAAATGGTATCATCGCTCAAAAAGAAGTGGGCTTACATGCTTCCTCTGGCCCGCAAGCGATTCGAACAGCAATCAATGATGGCGCAGATGTGATATTATTTGATCATATTGAAAAAATTGAAGAATTAATGCTTTTATTACAAGCCGCGAATTCTGGGGCACTTGTTTTTGCTGTTGTCTCGGGGAATAATATTTTAGCGATATTAACTCGACTTTTAGATTCTGTTTCTGATATTCAACGTTCCGTTTTAGCTCAGTCTTTAGCGGATCAATTAAAAGGCATGATTGTACAACATTTAGTTCCCGTGGTGGACAAACAAGGAGAAGTTCTTGCTGTAGAAGCCATGAAAACATCTCCTACGATTGCAAACATGATTCGCAAAGGCGAAATTTCTCAAATCCCAGCGGCATTAAGTGCCATGAAAGGGTCTGGCCAAACGTTAGATGACTCATTACAGAAACTTCTCGAATCGGGTTATATAGAAGGCATAGAAGCTTGGAAAAGGGCTTTTGATAGTCGTCGTTTTGCAGCGTATCGTCCGTCCAAAAAGAAATAAAGGAAATTGCTATGAGTTCTCCTATTGAAGATTGTTTAGAATATGCATTAAATGCTCATGCAAGCGAATTGATTATCGTGGAAGGATTTTCTCCTGCGGTTCGTTTGAATGATAAAGTATGTATGATTCAAGATGCTCCAGTGATCTCCTTTGGATCATTAGATTCTTTTGTGAAATCACTTGACGGCGAGTCAGGTGTGCTATGTGGAGGCCCTTGGTGTGGCTCGAATTGGCGAGTGCGTTATTCAAGAGAAGCCTTTGGAAAACTAGCTAGTTTTAGGCCTTTGCTACCTGAATGCCCTAATTACGCTGAATTAGGAATTCCTGATGTGATGATGAATCTATTAGGAGTCAGTTCAGGATTAGTTCTTTTTGCAGGCCCACCATGTTCTGGCAAAACGACAACAGCTTCTGCTTTTGTTGCTGCTCTTTGTGAAAATCGTATGTTACGAGCCGCATTTTTAGATCCAGTAAGAGAATTTAATATCCCCACTGGAGAGAGCCTTGTTATTCAATCTAAAACGAATGACATGGCTAAAGAAATAAAGCAAGGGCTTTTGGCTGGAACAGATCTATTTTGGCTTGGAGATATTCAAGAAGACAATATTATTCCTGCCCTACGTGCCGCAGAAGCGGGCACCATTGTCGTTGGCTGTTTTAATGCAGGGAATTCTGTGGGGGCGTTAGACGCTATGGTTTCTTTTGAAAGTTCAAACGAAATGAAAATAGCGAAATCATTATTAGCCTTCAATTTAAAAGCACTCGTATTACAGCACTTGATTCCTTCCGTAGATCAGTCGCAAATGGTACCTGCTTTTGAACTTATATATAACAATCAAAATGTAGCGACGCTGATACGAAATGGAGAACATTTTAAGTTGCCTCCAATTGTTGCCGCAAGCAGTGCAGAAGGGATGCATTCTATAGATCAATCATTAGCGACTTTAGTTCAAGCTGGAGCCATTTCTAAAAAAGATGCTCTAAAATTTGCTTTTGATTCTTCCAAATTAGGTTAGCATGAAAAAGTTTTTTTTAATTCTAATGATAAGTTGGTATGGTTCCTTTTCATGGGGTTCGCCATCACCAGCGCCTTCAAAAGATTTAAAAAAAACAGTGCTCTATTTAGGAGGAGGAAATCAATCTCCTTGGTATTTCTTAGGTGTTTTTTATGCCATTGATGCCTATAAAATTCCTGTGGATTCCATTGTCGCTTCTTCTTGGGGCGCTTGGGTTTCAGCACTTTGGATGGAAGGTTTTTCTCCAGATGCTATTCAAAAATTATTTTTAGAATCACAATTAAAACCGTTTGTGGGAGAAGAACAACTTTCACAAAAACGAGCCGTAAAAAAAGAATTGTTATTCCCTATAGCGAGTTCTGGAATTCCTTCTTTACAAGCTCGTTTCTATATTGAAGGCGATTCGGCTGGTTATCTCGCCATAAAAAATAGACCATTAGATACTGATTCTCTTTCCATACAAAGGGCTTTGTTTCGTTTTCGTATTCAAGAGAGCCTTTCTCAGAAAATGATTCCTCCTACAAAACCGTTTTCAGCAATATCTTGTGATGGAACATCTGGAAAAGGGTTGACAAATATTTTAAAGACGCTCCCTTTAGAAGGGCATTATGCTTCAGGAGAACTTTGCCATTTAATACCCTTACCACAAAAAAATGATTCTTCTTTGATTTCTATTGTGGCTGTTCCTATTCCAGTAAGATATAAAGACACTATTTCTGACCCTTGGAAAAAAACACTTTGGCAAAATGCTTTACAAGAATTAAAAAATCATCCTATCCCGATGGTGATTATTCGCCCTCATCAAATGACTGAAAACACCCCAGAGGCTTGGATTCAAGCGGGCTTTTCTGCTGTAGAATCTCGTCTTGGTGAACTCTCTAAAGCTTTTGGACGTTCTTCTTCTATTCGTTCTTTAGATTCTTTAGTCCCTTGGTTTCGCTATAATCCCACTTTTGACAAAGTCTCTGCCGAAGTCTATTCTCACATAAAATCGTACTGGAACCCTAGCGATACAGGTATAAAAAGCCCTCAAAATTTTGTCTCTGAAATCATGAGTAATCCTTTGTATGATAGCCTTTCTTTTGATTTAGAAGATAACGGTGATTTGCTTATAGGAGCAAAAACGCCTCCGCTTATAGATTTAAAAATAGGTGGCTTTGGTTCTAATATTTGGGGCCCAAATGCTTATTCCAAAGTGGATTTTCGTTTTATCAATCAGTTTGAATTTCTTTTGTCTTTAGAAGGCTATTGTGGAATACACTCTTACGGGATTCTTCCAGAACTACGCCTTTCACGCTTGTGGCAGGGCCGAGGCGAATTCTTTGTCAATGCTGATTTTTCACATCGAGAAACGCTACAAAAATATTTTTCTAAAGAGTTCCTTTGGAACCGCCTATTTAGCGAATCCAGAACCGATTTAAACTTGGGCTTTTCTTATGAAGTTTTACCCAAGCACCAACTAGATTTCAATATTTTATTTGGGTCAAGAACCCTAGAAACAAATTATTCTGAAGAAGAGGGTGATTTCAAATCCACTCCAATTGAGCCTAGCGTTACCTATAAGCATAGCTCCCCAGATTACAAAGCATGGTTTGGATCTTCTGGATATTCACTGGAAGGCTCTTTATCCATGCGCTCCATACATGCAGGGCTTTTGGGCTTTATTCCTATGCATTATCGTTCGAATATTGATTTTCAATCTTATTATTCGCCACTCTCTTTCTTTACTTTAGGAGCTGGTGTTGCTGGAGCTGTAAGCCTTTACCATAAAGAAGGCTATGGCTATGTTTATCCAGAATTATTAAAATATGAACCTCTAGATAACTACTATCGCCATGCAATGTCACCTACTCCGTGGAGTACCGAGTGGTATTTTGCAGAAATGCGATCTTATCATTACGGCTTAATTCGCTTACAAGCAGGGCTACATAATCGTTGGTTTGGGGTATGGCTTTTCGGTTCGTACATAAAAGATTTTGAAGAAAACCCAACCGTATTCATTAAAGACCATCGATTTATTTTAGAACCGACCATACGCTTTGCTTATCGTTCGTTTGATGTCTCTGCTGGCCTAAGTCGAATCGTGGATTACAAACACATCAAAGACCTTAAAGACTTTAAGAATTACCACTACTTTATCAAGTTTGGTGCTTACTCGTTTTAGATAAAAATCAACGATGTAGGCGATTTTGGGCAGCGATTTCTTTATAGTAATTGTGCTTGCTTAACGTAGAACTAAAGAAGTGGGTTCCAGAACCATCATCTTTTGCAACAAAGTATAATTTATCTGTAACTTCTGGATTTAAAACCGCTTCAATCGCGTGACGCCCAGGGTTTGAAATAGGGCCAGGCATTAAACCCTTAAACTTACGAGTGTTGTATGGGCTATCGCTATTAAGCTGACTCTTATAGATTGGACCCGTTAAATTCTTAAAAATAAAACGCACAGTAGGGTCTGCTCCTAAAGGCATACCGATATCTAACCTATTATGAAAAACACCTGCAATTAGAGGCCTTTCAGAAGGGTTTCCTGTTTCTTCTTCAACCACGCTTGCTAGAGTTAATATTTGATGCCAGCCGCCGAGTTTCTTCCAAACTTCTGAGCCTTGAGACTTCATTTCTTCTTGTAATCTTAAATTGGCAGAAACCATCGTTTTAAGAATCGTTTGTTCGTCGCTCTGATAAGGAAACATATACGTCTCAGGGAGCAAGTAGCCTTCCAAATTCGATGCATTTACACCTAGACTACGAGTAAATTCAGAACTATGCACAAGACTGTCCCAGACTTCGACAGCTAGTTCGGGGAACTCTTTTTTCAAATAAGCAGGCATTTCCCAAGAAGCTCGTCCTTCAGGGATAGTCACCTTACGAACAGCGTTTTTCCCACTTTCAAAAATAGCGACCAAATCCCTTAGTTTTTGATGTGGAGGAATCTCAAACCAACCAGCCTTTAAGGCACATTTTTTGACTCGACACCACAGTTGAAACGATTCAGGGTAGTTCCATATGCCAGAATCTTGTAAAATTTGTGAAACCTTTGCTGGTGAACTACCTGCAGGAATCTGCAAAATAATGGGTTTTGAGCTGTTTGAAGGGGTTTCAATATGCTTTTTTACATAAAAAACGCCAAATAGAGCGACACCCAAAAGAGCGAAAAAGATGAAAACAAAAAATTTCTTCATAAAGTCAAATTTAAAGAAAAAAAACTTGCCCAAAGTCTAGAATAAAGCATATATTTGGAGAAACTGATGCAAAGGGTTTTCCCTGTTTAGAGGAATGATATGAAAAAAATTTTGTTTTGTGTTCTGGCTTTAATGGTTGCAGTTTCTTTTGCCGCTCCAAAAAAAGTGAAGTCTAAACGCGGCGATGTGGAACTCACAAAAGATAAGAGTGGTGGTGCTGTTGTTTGTACTGCTGGTTTTAACGATGAAATGGCCATTGTAAAAGATGGTGATACCGAAGTTCTCGTCAAGGCCTCTTGTGGTCAAGGTTGGGTTCAAAAGAGCCAGGTGGAATATGTAGTTGCCGCTGCTGGTGATAAGTCAATGAAGTTAGAAGACGTTGACGTTATTGGTTGGCTTGATAACCCTAGTGCTGTGTTCGTGTTAGAACAAGATGCAGCAGACTTTGAAGGCGTAAACATTGATCGTGACTTTAAGGAATACTTACAACACACAATGGATCGCGAACAAGTCGAAATGAAAAACAACGAAAACTAATTTTAGAGTTTACAAAGAAACACCTGCGACTATTCGCGGGTGTTTTTTTATGAAAAAAAAATGAGCTTGATGGGTCATTGGATGGAGGGTTGGAACGTGGTGTTTTTTTTCTTGCTATCTTTTGCATTTAGTTGAGTTATGGAGCTATTCGATGAGTCGTTATATTCATTTAAGTGGGATTGTTTTTGTTCTTGTATGCTTTTTATTGATGGGATGTCTTCAAGAAGCCTCATCGGAGCGTATTCCAGTAAGGTATACTGTATTAGTGCGAGATGGGAATACAGGGGAGGCTCTTAATAACGCTTCTGTTGAAATGACAGATGAAAAACTAATTACAACTTCTTTATCTACGAACGAAACAGGCAGAGTGACTTTCCCTTCGATAGAGAGTTATGTCAATCAGTTTATCATTACGATGGAAGATTATGAACCTTCAGATACAGTAGATGTTGTCAGTGTAACAGACACTTCATTAAATGTCATTTTAAGAACATTGAATATTGCATTGGTTCCTGTAGGATCTTCTTCTGTAGAAAAAAAAATATACTCCTATACAGTGAATGTAATGAGTTCCGTTGATGCAGAACCAATAGAAGGGGCAACGGTTTCTGTCCGTTCTGGAAGTAATTTTGAAAAAAGTGCGAAAACTAGTTCTACTGGAAGGGCCTTTTTAGATTCTTTACCCTCTAATCAGAATTTATTTGCAATCACGGCAGCAGGTTATGTATCCACAGATACGGTTCATACCGTTTTAGATACATCAGATGCTTCAGAAGTACTTTGTGCACTAAAAGTAGTATTAAAACCTTCGGTATCTGAATAATGTTATTAGAGTTAGAATCGGCTCCAAGTTCCGCTTGCTTAAGGCTAATCCCTTTAGAAATAATGCAACGTTATTTTCTTTTTCCTTTTAGCTTAAATGAAGAAGATCATGTTCTTTCAGTTGCCTTTTCTGATTCTGATGATTTTGATTTAATGGCTGATTTGCAGGCCATTACAGGGTGTTGGATTCAACCATTTCAATCCACATCGGAACGGATTTTAGAATGGATTGATGCCTATTGCCATACAATGACTTCAACAAATGCTAAAGGATTTATTAATACAACTTCGCAGCAATCCCCAGTTGTTCGATTAGTTGACGAGATTATTTCTGAAGCCATGCATGGCGGAATTTCGGATATTCATTTTGAACCTGGAGAACGAGAACTATTAGTCCGTTTTAGAAAAGATGGTGTTTTAGTCATCGTAAGAAAACTATCTGTTCGGCTAATTGCAGAAGTTATTTCTAGGATTAAAATCATGTCTCGAATGGATATTGCAGAGCGTCGGCGACCTCAAGATGGGCGAATCCATTTTAATGACGGCAGTCGAGAAGTGGATATTCGTGTTTCAGCTTTACCTACAGACTATGGTCAAAAAATAGTATTGCGATTGTTAGATAAGGGTAGCGTAATACATGATTTATCGGCATTAGGAATGTTGCCTAAGCATATTCAATTGGCAGAGAAAGAAATAAAAAAACCTTATGGAATGATATTGATTACTGGGCCCACGGGATCTGGAAAAACTACGACTCTTTATACTTTATTACAAATGATTCGTTCTTCAGAAATTAATATTTCAACAATAGAAGAACCTATTGAATATAAAATCCCAGGCATTATTCAAACGGCAGTAAATCCCAAAATTGATCTTACTTTTGCCTCTGCATTAAGAACGTTATTAAGGCAAGATCCAGATGTCATTATGGTTGGAGAAATACGAGATTCAGAAACAGCTGAATTAGCTATTCGAGCTTCATTAACAGGGCATTTAGTCTTTTCCACATTACACACAAATGATGCTCCTTCGGCGATTGTTCGATTAATTGATATGGGAATAGAACCATTTTTAGTCGCCTCATCATTAAATATGATTATGGCTCAACGTCTTGTAAGGCGTATTTGTAGCCATTGTAAAGGAAATCCTTCAGAACAAAAAAAGTGTTTGTTTTGCGGGGGAACTGGCTTTAGAGGGCGTTTAGGGATATATGAAATGATGCCAATGACAGAGCAAATACGAGAAAAAATTCATTCTGGGTGCTCTTTAAGAGAAATCAAAGAAATTGCAAAAATAGAAGGAATGACCACATTAGCAGAAGATGGTCATGATAAAATTTTAAAAGGTTGGACCACTGAAGCAGAAGTTCTTGCTGAGGCCATGGGAGATTAAAAAATGTTCGTGAATAAGATAAAAATAACCTTATTTATTTTCTGTACAGCAATTGCAGTTTATGCTGAAGATGTTCTTCAGGATTTACCGATTTCTGATTCATTGATGATTTCTAGTTTGAATGTAAAAGACACTGAAATTAGAGATCTTCTTCAAGGTTTAGCAGTACAATATGATTTGAATTTATTTTTAGATCCAGAAGTAAAAGGACCTGTCACCGTTAATTTTAATAAGCAAAAATTAAAAGATGCTTTACAGATTTTATTATCTCGAAATGGTTATATCTATTCTGTAGATCATGGTGTCATTTCCGTACGTAAACCACTTCCAAAGGCACCACCACCACCTCCTAAACCTAAAGAATTACGTTTTGAAATTATTTGGGAAAAAAATCTTTTAAGTGTGGATGTTGAAAAAGCACCTTTAGAAAAATTAGTGCGTAGTATTATTGAAAAAACAAATCAAAATGTCATTATTGAACCAGGAATAAATGCAGAAGTCAATGTTTTCTTAAAGTCATTGCCTTTTGATCAAGCCATGAAGCTTATTGCCGATGGGCAAGGTTTAGAATTAAGAGAAGAAAAGGGCTTATTCACATTAGCAAGGCCTTCGTGGGATTTTGGTGGTGCCAAAGGCGATAATGCGGGTGGCAACAAAGGTGGAAAATTTAGAGTCAAGTTATATAAAGATTCTTTAATGATGGTCGAAGCATTAGATGCTCCTTTAGCTCTATTAATAGGAGAAATTTTTGCTCAAGCTAAAATGAATACGGTTGTTTATGGAAAATTAGAAGGGCAAGCGACTGCAAGAATGGATAGTGTTTCCATCCGGGATGTTTTAAAATTCTTATTTAAGGGAACCTCTTATACTTTTTGGGAACGAAATGGTGTTTATTTTATTGGCCCACATGAAATGCAAACAGCAGACAATTCTTTGCTAATTCGCTTAAAGCATTTACGTGCAGAAGATGTAATCAAATTATTGCCTTCGACCCTTACTAAATCGATTCAAATTCAAGTGGTTCGCTCACAAAATGCTTTGATTGCAACAGGAACGTATGATGTTTTAGATGCCATTTCTCAATATGTTGAAAAAATAGATTTACCTGTACCTCAAATTTTGATTGAAGTATTGGTTGTTGATATCGATATGGAAAAAGGGCGTAGCTATGGGTTGGACTTATTATTAGGGGATGCATCAAAGGTGCAGAGTTCCGAAACCATTTTCCCTGCTGTGGAATCTGTTTTTAATCGAGATCAACTCCAAAGTGGTTTAAGTAAAATCGGTTTAGGAGATGTTATTTCTTTACCTAAAAATTTTATAGCCAAGGTTCATGCTTTAGAACAAGAAAAAATATTAAATGTAAAAGCGAGATCGCAAATAGCCACTCTTAATGGAGAAACGGCTGTTCTCACTATTGGGCAAACTCAATATTATATGTTAACGACAGAAGTGGATTACAATCAGGGAGATGCGCTCACCGCTAAAACAACACAACGATTTGAAAAAGTAGAAGCCAATTCTAATATTACGGTCACTCCTTATGTGACTGGAGAAGGGGAGATTACTTGTGAAATAGTACCTGATTTTTCTGAACCCGAAAAATCATTTAACTCTTCAGAAATGCCTACATTAAATAAACGCTACGTTAAATCTTCGGTTCGTTTACGTAACGGAGAAACGATTGTCTTAGGTGGAATGGTCAAAGAATCAGAGACAGATGTGTTTAAGCAACTCCCTTTTCTAGGTTCTATTCCAGTGATTGGATGGTTATTTAAAAATGTAGAGCATGTGGTTAGTCGAAGTCAATTGCTCATTTTTGTCACGCCTTCTATTTATTATGGTAGTGAGGGAAGTGTTGATATTGAAAAAGAGATTGAGAAAAATAGTGAAATAAAGAAATGAATTATTTAAACCTGTGTTTAGGCAATTTTTGGTGGACCATAGAAATTTCTACTTCTGGAACTCGATTAATTCGATGGCTGAAGAACGGGAAGTCAATAGAAAAGCTGGATTACTTTGAAGGCACCTTAGAAGAATGTTTCCAATACCTTATTTTACATGGGTCTTCTTTAGATGGCGTTTTGGTGGCTGAAGATTCAATACCTTATCGTTTTTTATCTCTAGAAGAGTATCATCAAATTCAATCTAGCCCAAATGAAGCCAATTTTTTACCAGGGATTTCTGTTTCTGAATTACAAGTAATAGAAAGCTTGAGTGAAAATGCGGTAGCGATATGTGGAAAAAGACGATATGATGATTTGATGAATGAAATAAAACAACAAGGATTTATTCCTATAAGTGTTGTTCCAGCGGCTTTTTTATATGCGAGCTATTTTCCTTTAGATAAAAAAGAAAATGGACAGATTTTTATTCGGGTGACAAAAACATTTTTTGAAATATGGGTTTTTAATAATGGAGCCTTTTTATCTTGTCATCGTTTTTTAGAAGATGCAAATCGGTTGGATGTATTTTTAAATCAATTTTATACCAATCGTTACCCACTATCTAATGATTATTCGATTTCTTTAATAGAAAATGAGATACTAGATGCTACAACGGTTTCTGCAAAGATTAATAAAAAAGTAAACTCCATTTCTTTACAAGAGGACATTTTAAAACGACTTGCAGAAGATGCTTGGATGCAAAAAATGGAGAAGTCTTCTATGGGGCGTTTACGTGAAATCGATTGGTTTCGTAAGATACTAAAGAGTTTCGGCTTATTTTCTTTAGCGTCATTAGCTCTAGTAGTTATTCTTTGGCTATTAATGAATGTCTATAGTTTTTATACTCAAAAAGATAAATTAGAATTAGAAAAGAAAATAGAAGCTAGAAAAGAAATGGCTTTGATTACTCAGAAACTTGAAAAAGATAGAATACAACTAGAGTCTTTATTAATGCAAAGAACACGTCATTCTTCTTCTTTAACAGAACTAGTTTCAACTTTACCAGACAACATGTGGCTTTCTCAGATAGAAATACAAGGGAACCGAATTTCTATACAAGGCTATGCTTCTCAAGAAGAGGAGGTTTCCCTCTATCTTTCTAGGCTCGAAAAATCTTCTATATTCACTCGAGTACGCTTAAAGACAACCGAAAAAACGAGCTGGAAGAAAAAGGCCGTCGTTCGTTTTGACCTTGTTGCAGAGGAGGCTTTATGATTTCACGTTATCGGTATATCCTCTCTTCTATAGCCGTTGTCATTGTATTTGTCTTCTTTTTTATTAAAGCCTTGCTGCCTTTAGCAAATTCAGTGGGGGTTCGCTTTTTTGAAACCGTAAATGAAATGAAGGTTCTTCATCAAGTAGGTGAAAATCACGTAGTGACGGATTCTTTACTTGAAGAATATCGAGTCACCTTAAAACAAATGGATGCTTTTTTAGGAACGAATAAATCGGCTTCCGATATATTGAAATTACTTTTAGATTTATCGCAGCAACACCAACTTGTTTTATTAGATCTTTCGACTCAAGAACCAGAGTCAAAAACACATAGCACAGAATACCCTGTTGTATTTCAGGCTTTAGGGGAGTTTCCAAAAATCCATCGCTTTTTAACAGATGTAGAAAATAGTGATTTATGCATAAAGGTATCTACTATTCGTATGGAACGAGAAGACTCTGGACGAGCCAAAGCATCAGTTGAATTATCAGTATTTGTGCGGGAGCCATTACCATGAATCGATGGATTGCTTTATTATTAATGTTTGGTTTAGTCTTTTGGGGCGTAGTTATTTATCGAATGACAGAAAAACTGCCAAGCTCTAAACCGTTAATTGAAAATACGGTGGCAACCATGTCTATAGAAGACATCACTCGTTTAAGTAAAAAACAAAAAGCACCACCCAAAGAATTAAAAAATCCTTTTTCGATACCTTCGATATATCGACCGACAATAAAAAATACAAAGCCAACAGTTGCTGTTGTTGAAAATACAAAACCAGAAAAACCTATCGTTGCAAAACCAGCAATTACCTTAGACGCCATTTTACCTGGAGATCGTCCAGTCGCCATATTACGATATAAAGGATCAACTTCTGTTGTTCGAGTAGATCAAGAAATCTGGTCTGTAAAAATTAAAAGCATTACAAGCGAATCGGTCACCATAGAATATGCTGGTGTTTTATTTGAAATCAGAAAATAAAAAGGGAATAGTGATTCCTTTAGTGTTGGGTATTTTATTAATCCTCGGTTTTTTAGCTAATTCTTTTTATCAAATGGTATTAACAGAAAAGAATGAAGAATGGCGTCGGTATCAAAAAACACAGGCAGAATTTTCAATATTAAGCGGCATAGAGTATACTAGCAAAAAAATAAAACAATCAAAAGAACCTTGGCGCACTTCAGAATTGAAGCATGCTTCATCGGATTCCGCTGTTGTTTTTTCTGTGGCAGTAGAACAAGAGGGCTCCTTTGGCATAGCAAAAGTAAAATCTAATAAGCCAGAAGACTCCCTAGTTTTTAGAATCGGGTATTTATTAAAAAATAAGCAAGCATTCACTTTATTAGATCCAAGCGCATCAATAGCCCTAGCTGGAAATGCGTCCATTGATGGAAACGTCGCTATGCATCATCCACGAGTAGAAAAAAGCATCCATTATAAAATGCCTGCGACTTCTTTAGCGACTTTTAAAGGGGATACCATAGGGGAGAACAATCCTTTATGGGATTCCATCGCCTTTTACCCAGAAAATACGAGAAATTTTATAAATGCAAAAAGAAACATCCCAAAAAATAAGTGCTTGTTTGATGCTAAGGATGTATTGAGCGGAGACTACTATTGTAAAAGTATCGTTATACAGGGAGATGCAAATTGTATAAGCTGTCGATTATTTGCAGAAAAAATAATTGTACGTGGCCGTAGCAACTTAAAAAAAGCATTACTTACAGCAAATACAATCCAATTAGAAGAAGAAGCCCTAATTTCTGGCGAAGTACTAGCGAGAGACACAATCACCATCAATTTGGAAAAAAAACAAATTGAAAAAACCGTTTACACATTACTCGGCCAAAAAAAAGGCCCTGTTGAGTATGTTGGGCATATCAATATGATTCGATTTGAAGGAGAAGCTCTTGTATTATATTTAGGAGACCATTGGGATTCTTCTTTACCAGGACAAAGCGTTTCAATAAAAGAAGCTGTAAAATTACGAGGCCTTGTTATTGTCAATGGAAATATTGAGATTCAAGGAGAAGTTAGGGGAGGTGTGGTTGCTTCTTATTTAGGATTTGAAGAATCAGGTACTTTTTGGCGAGGCTTTTTAAAAAACGGAAAAATAATATCCGATACCTCTATTACAATACTCGTTCCAGATGCTTTTCGAATGCGTGGAGAGCTAACTTATGAATACAAATAAAAAAGGCGCTACACTTATAGAGTTGCTTGTTGGATTTGTGATTCTTGGAACCACAGGAGTCTTGATACTAGGTTTTTTACATCGAAATCCAATGTCTCAAAAAACTCATATCCAAAATACGGGCCGAGAATTTAGTAAAAGGACACTCCTTTTAATGAAAGAACCAAAAGATACTATATATATATATACAGATAGTTTGGGTGTCATTTGGCAAACCATATTAAAAACAGAACAGGATAATGAAGAAATTTGCGTTAAGGCGTATTCCGTAAGAAATAACCAAGACAGCACAAGAACTTTAACATACTGTATTTACCCATGAAAAAAAGAAACAAAGGATTTACACTCATTGAATTACTAGTCACCATCGCATTGATGAGTATTTTCTCTGTATTTGCATTAAGACTATTTACGAATGGATTTATTTTACACAATGATTATCGGGCTCGTTCATTAGATTTTTTTGAAGAAACTGTAAAAAAAAGTAAGGCAGAAAAATTATTAAAAGAGCACCCTATACGCTGTGATCAAAAAGGAACATGGACTTTTAATAGTGAAAATTCAGATTCGTTAATGAATCTATTTCCTTATAAGGCAAGCCGTTGCGCCCATAAAGCAGGCGGCTGGATTGTAATCTATGCCGAGGGCTTTAGTACATTAGGCCGAATGTAAAAATAATTTAATGATTTCAACATATATAGACATTAATGAATCTCGAATTTATATTTAAACTTTCAGGGGATTTCTTTTCTTGGGGAGAAATTCTTTAGGGCTTCTCTAAAAATTGGTTAGCGAGAGACAAAATTGAATTAATCAAGACAATTTTGACCGTAAATGAATTTTAGAGGTGCACTTTTTTTATTTCGATACTTTGAATGATTCAAAATAGCGAAATGATTTATAGATGGAGGCTATTTTGCAAAGTCGAGTATCGGCATTAATTGCCATGATTTTAATAAGTGCTGTTGTAGCTTTGGGGCAAAGTGCAGAAACAGGAAACCCTTTTAATAAGTATATGGCTCCAGAAGGTGGTGTTAACCCAATGTCTGGAACAGTGGCTTTGTCTAAGTCGTTGGCGAGTATTTCTGTTGGTGAAGTTTCTGTTAGCTTTGACCTGAGTTACTCAGGAAACGTATTTAAAGAGGTAAATACACGAAATGAACAGTCCTCAGTTGGTTTAGTTGGATTAGGATGGTCTTTTGGTCGTGCAAAAATTATTAGTGATAATCGTGGTACTAGCTTTATTGGTGATGATCAATATTATTTAGTTTCTGCATCAGGCGGCCGTTTTAAAATTTTAAAAAAAACACCTAGTGACTCAAAATGGTGGATTGAAGGAAGCCCTTATGTAAAAGTGGAACAAATTCTGGGAGAGGCAAAAGTTCCTGGAATTGATGAAACAATCACTTATGTTAAAGCGTGGAAAATTGTTGACACAAAAGGTGTTTCACATATCTATGGTGATATTGATGAATCTGATAGAACTGTTTTAACTACACCAATTAGAAATGCGACTGAGTATGACTTATTTTGGCCTTTGAATACGGAGAATAAACTTGGATATGGTTTAGTAGGGACTGCAATTAACGGTACTCCTTATTTGTATCCGACGGTTTGGAATATAAGTAGAGAAACTGATGTTTCAAATAATTCCTTAGAATACTTCTATACTCAGATTGGGGAGGGTTTGTCTGGTTCTTTTGATGTTAAGGGTAAATGGGATTCTGGTGATAAAGAGTATACTAAAGAAACTTATTTAGCAAAGGTTATTTCTTCTAAGGGGGATACTCTTTCTTTTGAGTATGAAAACAAAGGAGAAGGTGAATTTTTTGGCGAAATTCTGGATTTTCAAGGAAGCAATGAGCAGATAGGAACCTCTGTTAAAGATATGTTCGTTGAAAAAAAGGAAAGAAAGTATTTGTCTAGGATTGATATATCTGGAAAAAATGGAAAACTTGGTTCTGTTAATCTCTGCTATTCTTCTCTTATCCCCATGACAAAAGAGGGCGTAAAAAAACAAAATCATGTAAAACGTCTTCTTTCTGCGATTAGGTATTTTAATAAGAAAGGTGAAGAAATTGATTATGAAAATTATGATTATTATACGGATTCACAGAAGGCTTCTGGTACTTTAGACGGTGCTGTAGAACCTTTGGGAGCTCTTTATCGTGTTCGCGGAAAAGAATGTGGATGGGTTGAATATACTTATAAATATGAATCTTTGGGACAGGGACATAAAGAAGTCCTTGATGTAGATTCCTTGTTTGGCAAGGGGTATATGGATGATGGTTCTGCCTATCTTGTTGGAAGGAAAAATAAAAATAAGGTTGTTGTATTCAGAAGATTAAATGGTAAATGGGTAAAATCGCAAGACATTGATGTAAAGGAAGTTTCAAATGTTGAATTTGGTGATCAGGGATGGTTTCTTGTACACAATAAGATAAGTGGTGAGATAAATGAAGCTCTAGTTTATCAATGGGATGGCAAGCAATGGTCTAACGTATATAAGGATGATATTGAAAATAAGGACAAGAAGTTTTATCGTTTAAGTTCAAAGTCAATGAATGTCTTCGCTGGGCCAGACTATGTGCTTCGAATGAAGGTTGACGGGAGTTATACTCAATCGAATGCAACCGTTGAAGCGGTATGGACTAAATGGGGGAAAAACTTTTCTTTAGGTACATTTAGCAACGTTGCGATAAAAAGAGAGGGTTTGTTTATTTCTGCCGGAAAAAATCACATTCTTGTTCGTGGTGATGGATTGGATCTTTCCAATTCAACCAAAGTTTACATGTATACTTTTGACACCAAGGGAGGCGTGGTAAGAACATACAATGATAATGGCCTTGATAATGCAAATGCATATCACCTAGGAAACAATTACTTTGTAGAAGTTGGTGAACCTTCGGCTTATTTTGGTGGTGATTCTAGATTCCGTGCGTGGGTTTGGACTGGATCTGATTGGTCTAGAGAATATAAGCATGTTTTTGATAATGATGGTGCCTATACGGCAATGGACTTGCAGGCTAGTGGTCAGGATTATTATACTGTTCGCCATCACAGCAAACGTTATATGACTAATTTTCATTGGAATGGTCAAAAATGGAGTATCCCTTCTGGGCAAAAACATGTACAGTTGCTAGATCAAGCTTGGTTTTCTTCTGCATGGAAATGGGCTGGATTTAGTGGTGCTGACTTTTTTGTTGCTGGACAAAGTCGATTGAAGTGTTATTGGTGGGGCTGTGATGTAAAAAAATATGTATATCTTCATCTTTATCATTTTGTTGATGGGGAGTGGACTTACGACTATATTGGTTCTATGGGGGAAAAAGACAATGAAAAGGGCATTATCACGGGGAATAATTGGTTTATTGAAAATAAGAGAACGAAGAATGCAAAAATATGGAATGGTGAAAAATGGATTACGGAAAATCTCAATTATGTGGAAAAACTTGATAAGGCTTATTCCCTAGGAGACGCTTTTGCTGTTTCAACAGACTCCAAGACAAGTATTTATTATAAGGTTGGAGATACATTCTCTGGGTCCTATGGTTCTTATGCTGTTCATAAGAAGACGATTCAGGAACCTGTTGTTGATAAATCAATAGAGTACATTTATACATTTGGAATAAATGATGGTGAAATTGCTTATGATGAGGCATTAAATTCACCTTTGTTTAAATCAATGAAAATCACTTTACCTTCCAGTAAAGGTTCTATCATCAGCATTTTGTGCAACGGTGAATATAATGGTGAGAAAAATGTCGGCTTAGGTTCATCTTGTGAAGAAACTCAATATGGAAAAAACAATTCCGCAGGCAATGGCAAAGCGGCTTTATTATCTAAAAAGAAAACGTACTATGAAAGATATCGAGGCAGTGATTGGCCTCTTAATGTTTACGTGGATCGTGTTCAAAAAGAAGTTTCTTTCAATGGAGCGGTAAAGAGCACTGTTGATTATACGTATTCCGCAGTGAATGGACTTATTACATCAACAAAGAAAAAGACTGGAAACAAGACAACTGAAGAAATTTCCAAATTTGTAGTAGATTATTTAGGCACAAATAATGAATCGGTGAATGAAATAACGAAGCAAAATCGAATAGATGCTGTTGCTGGGGGGTATTCTTGTATTGGATCTTGTCATTCAGGTCGAATTATTACAGCTTTTTCTAATGGATGGAGTAAAGTCGGTTCACTTTATAGACCGACGTCTTCTTGGTCAATGACTCCAAAGAAAAAAATGACTCAGCAAGATGTTGAAAATGGAATAGGTTCAATTGTGAATAATGGATCCATGACTTCGCTTGAGAATTGGACACGAAATTCCTTCAACACATCGTATTTGGGTGAGGATGTTATAGAAACGGCTGAAGGGCCTGAAAATATCAAAATAGCCTCCTTCAAAAATCCTGATACACATAGACTTTATGGAACCATAGCAAACTGTGGTGTCAAGGAAGGCTTAATGTTGTCTGGTGAAACCTGTGATAAAATCAATGACGTGACTTGGTCTGGTTGTACAATGGTTTCCACAAACGATAACGTTAAAGGTTATGCAATTGATGGAAATAGAGGAGGGGAATATGGTCGTTTCTCCGCAAAGTTTTTGAAAGTATTAAATAATGTTCCTCTTTCTGCAAAAATAGAGCAACTTGTGAACAAGAAATATCGTATCTCAGCCTGGGTTCAAACTTTTGACACTTCTCCAGTTAAGATTACAGTATCGTTAGGAAACAAGAATCAGTCTATTAATGTCAAAACGGATGAAGAATGGAAAAAAGTAGATTTTTTGGTGGATGCTCAATCTTCTCAAACCAATGTTGATTTTTCATTAAAAGTAGAAGCCCCCTCTGGAATTCATTTACAGGATCTTCGTGTTCATCCTATTGATGCCGTATCCGAAGCTTTGTTCTGGAATGATGTGTGGGATAAGGTTCAAACAACTGTGGATAATAGAGGTGTTGGACTTTATACTGACTACGATTATCTTGGACGCGAATATAAAACTTTTGTAGAAAAAGAAGATGGTAGTGTAACGCTCTCTTCTAGAACAACATATAATAATGGAAATTGCGTTGTTGGATCGAAGGGCTTGAATACTCTAGCCTCAATAACTGTGAATGGGAAAAACTATAGTGCTCCTTCTGAGAAAGAAACCTATCCGTTGGATATCATTGAAACAAATGTAAGCCTAAATACGATGAGCGAAAATGATGATATAAAGTACTCTTTATTTAAGGGTTCTCTATCTGAAATAAATTATGATAATCTTGAATGGAATACCCTTTGTTGTGGTTCTTTTAACCCAATTTCCTTTAGTTTTGATGAGTCAACTAATTGGGTTTTACTTGTTGATGTTGGTCCGTTTGATGAGAAAAAAGAAAGTGGTGATTACGTTTTTCAGTTTAACCTTAGGAATAGTGATTGGCGTACTTATGGTGCTCTAGCGGGTATAGATTATGGTGAAAAGCCGAAGTTTCTTAATTCTTATGATTCGACATATATTGGTTATATTGATCATAATTTTGAAAAAATGAATAGGGCGAAGTTTGCCTTGGGCAAGTGGACTCCAGATATCTTGATCAATGAGAGAATGGCCTCTTTTGAAGTTACATCTACTCAATCCATAGGTTTGAATGAGTATTTTGTTTCCTATGTTTCAGAAGATGTTAACTTCGATGAATCCACTGTGAATCTGGAATATCCCAAGATCTACGGAAAACTCTCTACATCTTCGTTTAGTTATAGAGATTTAAATGACAAGTCCTTCCGAGCAGATAATCTAAAAATTGCAATGAGGAATAGTTCTCCTTTAATTGTCTATCAAAAGGAAACGAAAATAGCTGCTTCTGTATTGACTGTGGATTCGATGCTTTACAGCAATCATTTTGATGCCTCCTCAAACACTTGGAATAATGTGGGTTCTACCCCAGTATTCGATCGAGATACTTTTAACATGGTTATCACTGGTAGTGACACCGTAATTAAAGTTGACCATGGAAAAATTGTGTCCTATTTAGATGGTGTTGTTTGTGACTATAACAACAGTAATGCAGAGATTGTTGCAGGACCAAAAGGCGAAACCTACGTGGCCTACATCGGAAGTGTAAAAACATTTGAGCAGAATACGACTGTAGAGGACAACAACGATCTCTATTCTGGTCAAATTGCTCCTAAGTTTGTTGTAGTTAAGCGTCTTTATGAGGCTTCTGAAACGTCCTTAAATAAGAGTATTTGGGCAGGTGCTAGCATGTCTTCTGGAACTCCTAAATATGAAGGAGATATTTTATCGTGGGATGGAAGTCTACTGCACGCTGTTGAAGACGCTTCCATTATTAAACTAGCTTCTGATGGAACGAACTTGTATTTGGCTGTTGCCTACCAAATTATTCCTGACAGTATATCAGAAAAAGATCAAAAATTAGGTTTATATGACTTTACTGAGCGAATAGGCAATATGGCATTGACTGTCTTTAAGGGATCTCTAGAAAGTAATGTTTATGTTGACGGCGTGAATTACAGCCGTTATCTTCGCTGGACTCCTCTTGAGGATTCTTCTGTCAAGTCTTCCAGGAAGGTGTATTCCCTAGATGAAGAACGCAAGAGGGTGTTCTATCTTAAAAATGGGGATGATTTTGACCTAGAAGTTAGAAATGGTGTACCGTATCTGATGTTTAGAAATTCAGCTAACGAGAATAAACTTTCTGTTATTAAGTATGTTGATTCCAAATGGAAATCCGTAGGCAATCCAGCCTTTGTTTTTCCAAAGAAATCGTTAGAATCTGCCGACTTAGCTGTTAACGCAAATGGAAATCCTTATGTTGTACTTAAACAAGGGTTATCCTCTGGATTTAAGTCTCGCGATAACAAAATCGTTACCATGTATTACGATTCGGATAATGCTCTTGATTTAACACTTTCTTCTATCGACCTAGGTAGCGATTCCCTAAATGATGCTTTATCGTTTAGGCAATATATTTTGACATACTTTGTAAATGTGGGCTATTCTAATTATATCAACGTTGCTCCAAAATTAAGTACTGTAGGTGATGTTTCGTATGTTGATTTTTATGTGAAAGAAAAATTCGTGACTAGGTGGTATCCTTCTATGGGTAACACTGTCAATCTTCCCCTTGCAGAGGCTTTGAACTCCATCGAAGTTCGTGTTGTTGGCAAAGATAATTCTACTTTGTCATACACCATTAATGCATACAGGCTGCCTAATCCTAATCCCGATTTGTGGGGGACTGGTTTGAGCTATTATGTCGTAGGAACTTTGACCAATGGCCCTATTCGGGAGGTTCTTCTGGATGTCACTCCTTCTGTCATGACACAGAGTTCATCTAGTGGATCAAATAGTGGAAAAAGTAATTCGTCATTGATAGATATTCATTTCAAGAATGGTTGGACTATTGTTGTCAAGACTCCTTTGGGGGATTCAGTTTATACAGTTCCTTTTGTAATGTCGATTAAACCAGATAGCTTGCCTATCATTTACGCTGTTGATTCAGATCAAGACACTATAAAAGTAAATGTAGTTGTAAAAAAGGATACTACAACTCTACTTAAAAGAAGTAGTTCTAGTTCTGTAAGTAGTAGCAGCTCTGAGGAAAATTTGAATGATTCTCTCTATTATGGTTCTGATCCCAATGAAGAATCAAGCTCTAGTTCTATTACAGAATCAAGTTCTAGCTCATGCGAAAATGATTGCTCCAGTTCATCTTCAAGTACCTCTGGTATCGAGTTACTAGAAAATGTTCCAGACGTCTTAAAAAACACACCCAATGCTACCTTTGTGACTACGGGAAATATTCGTATAGGAAACGATATCATTGCTGATGCTTCTCTTTATGCCGGTGGTAATGTGGAGATAGGAGTGAATACAGTTGTAAAACAGACAATTTCTTCGAATGGCAATGTTTTTCTTGCAAACCGAGCATCTGTGCAAAATATCCAATTATCTGGTTTTGTACATACTCAAGACGGTGCTTCTTATGTAAGTAAAACTAATAATGTAACTCCATTGTCTGTGGTTTTTCCGAAGATTCCGTTTGTAACAGGAGTATCGGATATTACTGTTGAAAGAGAGAAAAGTATTACTATGAATCCTGGATCTTATAGAAATTTTGCCGTGCGTGAAAAATCTACGGTTTATTTCACTGCAGGGGATTACTATTTCGATTCTTTTTCTGTGGATCCAAATGTTTCTCTCAAGTTTGCTAAGGGCGTTCGGCTTTGGATAACTAATAATTTCTACGTGAGTAATTTCTGCGAGGTGAGTCATGAAGGCGAAATAGGTGATTTGTTCTTCTACATAGGATCCAAGAATAGTATCTCCATTGGAAATAACGTGCGAATTCGGGCTGTGATTTATGCTCCTGAAGCATCAGTACAGATTTTTGATCATACGAACTTTGAAGGATTCGTATGGTCAGCAAATATAAACGTAGAACCATATAGTGTTTTGAGATAAGGGGTGGGAGGATTTATCATGAAAGTTTTGAATCGTATTTTCAGTTTTGTCCTTGTATCGCTGAGTCTTGTAACGTCAGCTTTTTCCCAAATAGCCGAAGTCCAAATGTCTACAGAACGCTATGCCGACCATGGTGTTCACTACGGTCTGCCTGGTTGGGAAGTTGTTTCTGAATATGGCTTAAATACTGGAACATTACCTAGTGACGGAAAGTTTCTTCATATAAATTTAAATCCTAGAGGTCTTGTAAACAACATCAATTATAATGGAACGGGTTATGATGAGGTCACTGTTACAAGTAGTGGTCGAATCTATCTAGGACATCTTCCTGATGATTATGAAATTATAGATAATGCTTTAGGATCTATTCCTTTTGTTGATGTGACAAAAAAGAAGTTGATCCCTGTTGAAGGTTCATCTTCTATCGACATTAAATGGCAATACTTAAATACAGAAAAAGAATATGCTATTATTGACGTTGGACCGTTTATGATTCCTGGGTGTATTCGTCCTCTTAGCTATCAGGTCTATTTTTATAAAGATGGTGAAATTCAATTCCAGCCATGGATTGATTGGGGGGCAGGTCATGCCTTTGAGGTGTATAAAGGTCTGTATTATAGGAATTCTCCTTTGAATAATGTGATGAATGCTGACGAATGGTTTAACCCAACAGTCTATAATGGAGGTCAATTGGTTGAATCTGAATACAAAAAAATGTATCAATCACCAGTTGAAAAACTTTTATCAAATGGTGTCTTGCGTGCAGGATGGATCGCTAAATCCTTTGATAAGATGAATGTGGCGATGACTTTACAAAATGATGCTATGCGTGTAGATTTCGGTACAGAAAAAGCTGCTGGAGGTCTGATCGCTTATGACAACTCTCGTGAACATCCGGTAGTCGGTAGTTTTAATTTTATAAGCATTGAGGTCAAATCAATTAATTATGGTTCTGGCCGAACTGCTGAAAATGCTGTTCCTGTTTTCTTTTGGTACTTTGGTACGGATGATGGAGATCTGATAGAAAAAGCCCATCAAGCCAATTATCCCTATTTTAGGGATAGCGAAGAATTAGAAATATACGAAGAAATGTATGCGATTAACAATTTTAAAGACTTGGGTACGAATTGGAAGATAGATAAGAAACAGATGCTTTCTGTATCTGGTGAGGTAAGAAAATCTGTTATTTGGCCTGTTGCTTACACGAAATCTTGGAAACAAGTGACAGAACAGAGTGCTATTGACTATACAAAAGCTATTGCTTTTAAGTTTCAAACATGGGATGAAGCATTAAATCGTTCTATTGAAATTAAGAATGTAGAAGTTGGTCTTCGCCAACCACGTTCTGTGCAGTTCCTCCCTCCTAGAACTCATAAGTTTTCCTATGAAATTGACGGACTTGGCTACATGAAAGGTGTTAATTTTTCTGGAAAACTACCCCAGAATTTCGTTGAAGGTTCAAGTATAATAGCTCATGTTTATCCTGCTCCTGGAGATTTGATTTCTGAAATTGATTTTTATAATGGTGTTGAATACGTTCCAGTATACAGACTTGATGGCTCTCAAATTCCAAATAGTTACGTAATTCCAACGTCTGAAGGAACTTTTGAAATAAATATTCCTGAATTAACACAAGATATACATGTCATTGTTAGAACAAAACAATGCAATAGTAGGGTTTTAGATGAAGTTGATCCTTCTTATGTGAGAACGGAAATTTTTACAAATCCATCAGATGAAACAAAAAAAATGGAATCTTATACTATAAAAGATGGCTTGGGGCGGGTTGTTCAAGTTCAATCTTCTTTAGAAAATAAGCAATATAAGGTTTCTGCAACTTATTTTGATGATTATGGAAATATTGAACTCGCACCACTTTCATTTGTTACAGAGGGTAAGGAAACGTTCTCTTTTGAACCAATGTATTGCAAAAAATGTGTAATAAAGTCATCAAATTATTATGATGGTTCAGATAATATAGAGCGACAAAATGCTTTAGGTTTTCCTTATTCAAAACGAGACTATCATTATGGTGATGATTTTGGTGTAACAAGTGAACTTGCAGGAGTTGCAGAAGCTTCTTTCGCTTTGTGGGAGATGCCAGCAAAGCAATGGACTATTCCTATAGAAAAAGCAGAACCTTCAGTTTTTTTACCTGAAACGCAGTTGACGGAAAAATATCTTACAGAAAAATATATTGCAACCAAACAAAAAATTATAGATGAAGAGAAACCTTTAGAGGAGTGGAAAGAATATAATTATAGTTTAGTAGTGAATAGGACGGCAGAAGGTCATTTTACGCAACAAGTATTTGATGCGAGCGGGAATATCCTTTATGCTTGGATGAAATCTGGCGATAGTGTTACTGTTTCTAGAACTCATTACAATTCTGATAATCAGATTGATGTTGTTGATATTTCTGTTAATGGAAGTCCTTTTGGATATGCTGTAAAGTATACGTATGATTTTGCTGGACGAATATCATCTGTTGAATCACCAGACAAAGGAAAGGTAGAAACAAAGTACAATGCAAAGGATCAGATTACTTTTTCTCAAGATGCTCGGCAAAGGAAATTATCAGCGGAAAAAGGAAAAGAATACTTCTCTGCAATACAATATAATTCTGATGGAAAAATCTTAAAATCAGGTGAAGTCCGTGGAGGCATTTCTTTTGCAAACCCAGATAATGCTGTTTCTGATGAACTCCTATATGTTCTAACCGAAAATATTTATGGTAAGCCAACTATTGAAAAATTGATGTCTTTACATATCACAGATGATACAGAAATGCTTCAATCCATTTTAGATGAGGTTGAAGGCGTACTCCCTAATGAAGTGGGTGCAGTAGTTTCTTATGATGGGAGTAAGGTTGCTTCTGATGCAACGATTCGGGCAAATACATTGAAAATGCATTCAGTTAATCGTTTTGGCAAGAAAACAAAAACTTGGACTCTGTATGGTATTGCTGGTATTCCTGCAACAAGAGTCTCTTATAGTTATAATTTAGCAGGAGCAGTAAAACAGGTGACTAGTGCTGAATACACTAATGGTCAATGGAATGATATTTCTTCACTAGATTATTCTTATGACGATTATCAACGCTTGCAATCGATTTCGGAAAGTGGAGAAGATTTGATGAAAATCAATCGCACATCCACTGGAATTGTGGATAAAATTACTTATTATGATAAAGGAACTATTGTATATGAAAAAACTTATGCAAAAGATATTTATGGTCGTACCGAGAATATTTCGTATAAGGATGGCACAGGAAAGAATTTATATTCTGAAGATGTAGAGTATCCTTCTGTTGTTGCTAGTCGCTTGTCTGTAGCAAATCATCGATGGGATGGATTTAATTCAAAAGAGCAATATAAATACGATGATGTGAATCGCTTGATAGGTTTTGAATCGTCTAACAATCATATTGGTAATGGATATTATTCTTTTGATGCTCTAGGAAGAATGATTTATAAGGACGAAAAAGGCTCTTTGATACAATACTCCTACAATAATTCATCATACCAGCCAAAGAGAATGAATGTCAATGGTTCTGGTGAGATGAGTTATTTATCTTATGATGCATCTGGAAATGTTTGGTTGGATAGACGAACTAAAAATGCTTATATGATTAATCCGCAAGGGCTACCCGATAAAGTGTATCGTTTTTCTGATCCTACATTAGCTATAGAATTGTCAGATGTAGAGAATGGTACAATAACTGGTGAAGAAGAGCGTACGGAAATGCTTTATGATGAAAATGGAAGTCGAATTTGGATGCGTACTTTTGGTGCAGGTATTGATATTGAAAAAGCAATAGTTCCTGGAATTGGTGAGTACTCCGGCAGTCGAACTTTTAATGATGGTCAAATAAAGCTTACTAAGATAGACTTGATTGGTGGAGCGTTCCGCGGCGGTAACGATGGTTTTGCATTGTTTCCGGTAAAGGATATTCAGGGGAGTATTCGCGGGTATGCCAGTAAAAATGGTTTGGAAAAGGCAATAGGTTATTTACCCTATGGTACTGCAATAAATCTTGATGACAGATTTGTTGATGAAGGGAACAGACGTTGGCAGGGCAAAGAGTATGATGAGGAACATGAAAAGTATTACTTTGGCGCTCGTTACTATGATCCTTTCTTTGGAATGTGGATGAGCCCAGACCCTGCGGGACAATTTGCGAACCCATATAGTTATGGTGGAGACCCTATCAATTATATTGATCCGACAGGGATGTGGGCCATAGGATTAGGATTGGTAGTGGGTTGGAATAAGGAAAATGGATGGAGCTTAGGCGTTGGTGCTGCTGCGGATTTTGAGGTAGTAGGAGCTAATTTTTCGTACAGTTTCAATCAAGATGGCTCGAAGTCTTTGAATTTTGGTGTTAATGCGAATTTTGCCGTACAAACTTTTGTTTATCTCGAAATAAACATGGGCCTGGGGCTCTCGATGAATTCTTATTCTGGAACTACATTGTCCACTCACGGAGGTGTTTGTATAGGCGAAGGAGGTGCTTGTGTCGGAGTTGGAACAGGAGGAAGTCTTTATTGGGATCGTGGCGGAAGCTTTATGGGAGCGACTGTTTATGCCGAAGTTTATGCTTCTTTAGGCATGGGAATGGCAAGAGTATCAGCAGGCTACGAGGCAGGCCTTTTCGGCATGGAAGGCCGGGGACTGTACGCAGGTGCAAGTGCTGGTGGTTTGTATGCACAGTACGCTCAGAATGGGGGATGGAATTATGGGTTCCAAGAATCCGTATATGTCGGTGTGGGTGATGATTTCGGATCAACATCTGCAAATGGAAAACAAAAAAATGTCGGCTTTGAAATGTGGATTCCATCCTTGGGAAGTTTTGGGCGCTTTTCTTTAGGCGATACTTATGATGTGAGTAAACAGGGCTTGAAAAATGCTCAGATAGAAGCTTTATTAGAGTTAGCAGAAAAAACAGGAAATGTTGCCTTAGCAAATTTTGTGAAAGAGAATGGAGTGAATCTTGACAAAACACAATATGATGAGTTAAAGGCTCTGATTGCCGTTTCTGCTGTAATGGAAACTCGGCATCCAGATTATTCTTCCAAATATGATAAAGATGTAATTATTCCTAATGGCTACAAGGGGTATCCTCATATTGAATTTAAATATGGAGAAAATAATTTTGGCCATGCTTTTTCAAGTTATAACTATGGGAGTAATGTTGCATCTCATCTAGCAATAGATTTTTTAGGGTATTATATTTCGCGGATGGTTTATGATGTCAATGATTAAGTATGTAATATTTTTTGTATTTGTTTGCCTAAGCAATTCTTTTGCAGAGAACCAGTCTTGGAATTCTGCTGTATTTACTTTTTTTGTAGATAATGACGAACCGCCTCAAAAATATTATTACATAGATGACTTGGCATCTATTGATTATTTAGATAAACAAAAGCCAGGATTATATATAAGCGTCCATGACTATTTTGAAGAAGTCAGTGTCTTTGTTTATCTTAGAGATGGTGATTCTCTAGCTCGTCTTTTTTTTGTCCCGAATTATTCAAGAGATTTTATTGGGGAGTTTTTTGCTAAGTGCTTGAAAAAACATATTGAGGCAAACAAGGATTTTTTTCTGAAAACATGTTTAAAAGAAGCCCCTGTTGTTATTGCTCGTGCATCTGAAGAAATTATAAAATTTCTGGATGCAGATTATCCTGTGTTATATTTTCCAAAATGTGCAGGGACAAACTATAAGGTTGTTATTTTTCAAAAAATGGACGATGGAAAGACTCGAATGTCCTCTTTTAATAATCCTTACTGTGGTGACCCTAATTTTATTGATGAACCTCTTTTAAAACCATTCCGTAAGATAGATGCTATAATAAAAATCATTCTTGGAAATGAAGGAAATTCTTGTAACTGGAGAAAACTAGTCAAAGATCCTGAATTATTTAGAAATTGGCATTTAGAAAAGAATGGACATGGATATGAATGCTCTGAATCTTGCGAAGAGCGTAGCTATAAAGATTTATGGGGGCAGACTCGATATGAACTTTTAAATTGCTCAAAAAAATGTGGGTGCCCAGAAATATGAGAAAGTTATTTTTGTTTGTTCTTGTCGTATCATTTTTATGTGGATTGGCGCAAAGTGACCCGATGAATTTTAGAAGTTATGATTTGACTTTTGTGAATATGCCATCTTCTATATATGAAACTCGTATAAAAGCCTTTTCGCGTTTTTTTGGAGATGAAAATTTAAATTGGAATGAGGATGGACTGTTCTTGTTTTATGAAAAGAACGGCTTGCAGAAACTTTTTTTTATTTCTGGGGAAAACAGAAATCAGGTGGCTGTTTATCAGTTGCCAAACTTAGGAATGAGTCATATACTTAATCCTGAAAAATACATTTCTAAACGAGAGAAAAAAGCAGGAGAAAACATTGACAAGAATCTTTGCTTTGTTCAACTTACAGTAGATTCTTCTGTTTTAACGGAATTAGATTCTTTACTGTTGTATCACAGGTCTTTCTTAACAGGCAAAACCGATTTAGTTGATGCTTATTCGGATGTTGTTTTGGGATTTAATCAAAAAGAGAACAAGAGAGACTATTTCTTTTTTAAAAAAATTAAATGTAATCAAAAATATTGGAATAATGTATTCGATGTTTATTTAGAAATATTTAGGTTTGTTGAAAATTTAAACAAGAAGAAATATTTTCCGGGGTGCAGATGAAAAAGATTGCGCTTTTCCCTTTGTTTTTCATTTTGCTGGCTTGTGTTGGAAGTTATTATGCAAATTTCAGGACTTCATTCTATGCGGAAAATTTGAAGGTTGATTATTATTGGGAATTTGGGTTGCTAAAAATTACAGGATCCAATCCTTTTTATAATGGCAATCAATTTACTATAGATGAAATTGTAAATTATGTTAAAACAGATTCTTTTTGCTATAACTTTGTGATTCCTCGTAAAGAATTTGTTGGGGAACGTTTTTTCCTTGATGAATCAAGACGTTTGAACTTTGAATGTACGTATTTTTTTAATGATTTTTTTGAATCTCAGCGGAAAACAGAATTGTTTCTAATCGGTTCTATATTGCATCGGAATGCGGATGTCTTTGATATGGATTCACTATATCGTTTTGTTTATAATGGAGATTCTATTGAGTTGAAAAGTCCCGTGATGTCTAATCATTCTTCTATTCAAGACTCTGTATATACACATGAATTTTATTTGCGAAAAGACGTTCCTGTTTTGTCTTTTACCGTTCATACAAATGCAAATAAATTTTCTGAAAACTTGAATTTTTTAAAAATAGATCCGAGCCTGCTCCCCTTGGAAAGCCCGAAGTACAAAGCACTAAAGGCGAGTGAAGAAACTCTTAAATGAAAGTAAAATGAAAAAATTACATTTAGAAATTTTTTTATTAGTTGCCCCGTCCGTTGTCCTTTTTGAAAAACATCTCTTCTCAAGCATCATCTTTGGTGCTGATATTCTCTAAAAAAATTGGTTTTTCATTGGGTAAAATCAAAAAAGTGGCGGTGCCCCGTCCGTTGTCCTTTTTGAAAAACATCTCCTCGCAGCATCATCTTTGGTGCTGATATTCTCTAAAAAAATTAGTTTTTCATTGGGTGAAATCAAAAAAATGGCGGACATTGTACAGCATTCCCATTGAAGTGAGCTTACTTTACTTGTAATTCAGCAAATATCCTGTCAATAGTCCATTCCAAAAACTTACTTTCTTTACTTGTCTTGGATTCTTCCTATAGGGGTTAATCTCTTCCCATTGTTCGTTAGGAGTGAGTCCGTTCAGGTGTCTGTGAGGTCTTATTGCATTGTACCAATATTGAAATTCATCTAGTGCAAACTGAATCTTTTTTGCATTAAAAATCACTTTGTCCGAATAGCTTTTGAAGGTTCCAAAAAATCTTTCGATACGCCCATTTTGCCATGGAGAATGGATTTGTGTTCGTTGATGTCTAATTCCCAGAATCCATAACCCTAATCGAAATAGTCTTGATGTGAATACGCTTTCATTGTCTGTGCGAATCGCCTTGGGTTTTCCGTACGATTCGATTGCTGTAATCAATGCTTTTAAGAGTGTTATGGATGCCTTGTCCGAAATGCTTTTCAGCGAAATACATTTTCTTGTCCCGTGGTCGAGAATACCGAGGATTGTTGCTGTAGCGTTTTGTCTTTTTTTATTGTCTTTGTAGCTTTTTGCTTGCACTCCCGTCATATCCATACCCCAAATGATGTTTTTTGCCATTGGTTTTGGTACTCTTCGCTTCCACTTTTTTCTTAAACTTTCCACTTCGTAAATATTATCACGGAGCACGCTATAAACGAATGTTTTTCCGACAGTCATTTCTTTTACTGCAAAGCTTCTGTTAAAAACATCTGCAATTAATCGACATCCAGCTTTTGGCATGTGTGCTTTAATGCGAATAATTTCACGCTTGACCCAGTTTGGTTTAGACTTGCGATGCCCTCGAGTTGCGATTTGTTTTTTCTTGAATCGAAAGTAATGAGGTATTGTGTGCTTATGCGAAGATAGAATGAGTAATAGACAAAGTATTGAAAAAACGAGAAAAAGCATATAAAAAATCATGGTACAAATATATTTGTAAAATCAATCGTACTCACTTCGTTTTTCATGAAGAGTCAAGTATTTATGTTGAATGGATAATCATTTTCAGAAAATTGCTAGTATTGCCTCGTCCATCTTTTGAAAAACCACTTGTCTTAGCCATCATTTTGTATGC
>LIUM01000005.1 GCA_001462345.1 Fibrobacteria bacterium AD312
TTTGCCAACAGGTTCTATTGGCTGGAAAAATACTACTGTATCTTATGATCCCATTTGGTTTACCATGTTTACAGACCAAACTTGGAATTATAATCGTTATCAAATAGGCAATATTTTTGAAGTACTTGCTTATGCCGATGTGGCTTTCGATCTCGAAAAGCAAGGAATCCAACTTCCAAATATTTCTTCTCCTGATTGGAAAGCAGATGAAATGTTCCAATTAGGCGTTAATCAACTAAACTATATGCTCGGTGTAAATCCTTGGGATGTTTCTTTTATTTATGGTATTGGCGATAAAAACGATAATCACCCCCATCATAGAGCATCAAATCCTGAAGGGAGAAACACTGCTTTTCTTGAATATAAGTACGTTCCACCTGTTGGAGCTCTTTATGGAGGAATCACTCCTGACAATAATAATTCAATTGTTCCAAGCAGCATGAGTTGGATAGATTACATGCAATCAGAAGTCTCACTTGATGCATCTGCAATGCTTTTATCTGCTCTTAGTATTGTTAGCAATGGTGGTAGCAAATACTACGAAAAGAAGTGCGAAAGCTGTAGTACACAAGACCCTACACCGATTCCAGAAAACAGCGCTTACGCCTCAACGTTCCTTTATACTTTTTCTGAAATGGACTACTTGCAATTAAAGATTCAAAATACATCTTTTAAAAAACTAGATAGTGTTGTGGCCTACTTCTATTTTGAGGCCTCTGAAGAAGACATAGATCAATGTAATATCATGTTTTCGTTAGATATCTGCCAAACAGTCGATCTTGTTGGATTCAATAAAGATTGTAGTAATTATAAACTCATTCAAGAGAACCTTTTTCCCGAAAAAGTCGATGAGTCTTACAACAAAGAGAATAAAACATACACCTGGGCTTTGCCTATCGTGATTGATTCCCTGTCTTTGGGTTCTAGCATTAGTCTAGATATAGGAGCCACTTCAGGTATAAAAATGGACAACAAATGTGTATCTTTAAATCATCCTACAGAGGCAGACATAAGCCAAAGCTGGAGTCTAAGAGAACATTCCATTACTGATAAAGAGCCTATCTACTACGCTGGAGCGCCTAGTTGGAACAAAGATGAACTAACGCCCGCTCCAAAAGCCCCTTACATCGTTATCCGTAGCAAGGCAAATTTGTTATGGGGTTATGGCCCTTATAAAACGACAGACGATCGTGTTGGATTCTTCCATACGCCTATTGTAAGTAAAGCCATGATTCAAGTCAACAACAATAGACTCTTTGTGGAAGCAGAAGCGAATGGTTCCAAAACAGTGAAGATTTTTGATCTTTTAGGCAACGAGCTTTTAAGCAAAATATTTGAGGGGTCTTCTACTGAAATAAATCTTGCTCCTCTCGCTCACCGTGGGACATTAGTAGCAAGGCTTATGACTAACGGAAAACTTACCGCTACAAAAGCATTTAAGAGCCGATAAACAATTCATTGAATAAAACCTAGTTTGAACTGGTAGCTGCAAAGTTTGCCAGTTTTTTTATTTTAAATCAAATTTATTTTTTCAAAATGTATTTACAAAAAAAGTCTGCTTTTGAAGCAGACTCTAAAATAAACAGAATGAATTGAAGTGAACTAAAAGAGCTTAGTTTGCTCCGTACTTGGCACTTGCTTTCTGAACTTTTGGATCAGACTGAGCGTCTTTAATCTTACGTTTAATACCATCTTCAACGTGTTTTTTCAATTTCGCAGCTAAAGCAGGAAAACGATCTTCAAGGGAATCAGCAAAAGTCACAGGCTTTTTGTTAGAAGGTGCTCCCTTCTTAAAAGGATGGTTCGCTTTCGATGAACGACCTGCATTAGAACGTTTTTTCTTGGCAGGAGCTTTTTTTTCTTGGGATTTAGTTTCTTGAGGCTTGCTTTCTTGTTTATTTTTTTCAGTATCGGACATGAGAACCTCGGGGTATGTAAATAACAGAACGGCTCGCAATATAGCAAAAATGCAAAGTATTTAAAGGTTTTGATCTTAGAGAGTTCTAAATATTCATTTATTATCAAACAATTCTATGGCATTTACGTTCAAATGGAAGCAAATAATAATATAACCTTAGACTATTTGCTTGTTTCAAGCCAATGAGCTAATACAGTGATATCTGCTTGACGTACACCAGGAATATGACTGACTTGACCCATCGTCAAAGGTTTTCGAGCCATTAATTTCTGCCTCGCTTCAAAACTCAATGCAGAAATAGACATGTAATCAATACCTGAAGATAGCCTAATCTTCTCCATTTTCTTTTGATGTTCTATTTCTCTTAATTGACGTTCAAAAAAGCCTGCATAGATTTCTTCTGAGTACAAAAACCATTGGTCTCGGCGAGTCATTTTTTTATCTGGGCACGCCACATTAAAAAAGGCTTCTGGATCAATTCCAGGACGACGTAACACTTGAATCCAACGAACACGATCCGAAACAAGAGCCTGGCCACTACGCTCAAGAATAGGGTTCACTTGTGATGGTGTTCCTGATTCTTTAGACAAAAAGTCATGAACATCTCGCATCATTGTTTCGCGCATAATCCAATCTTGCCAATCACGATCTGAAATCATGCCTATTTCACGCGCTTTGGCTTTTAAACGAACTTCTGCATTATCTGATCTTAAAAATAGACGGTATTCCGCACGGCTTGTGAACATTCGATATGGTTCATCTAATAAAATATTCACCAAATCATCGACCATCACACCGATGTAACTTTCAGAACGACCTAGAATAAAAGGTTCTTCGCCTTTCACTTTCAGTGCCGCATTAATTCCAGCCATTAAGCCTTGACCAGCCGCCTCTTCATAGCCACTGGTACCACAAACTTGACCCGCAAAATAAAGTCCTGAGTAATTACGGCATTCAAAAGTGGGGTTTAACTGCGTGGCATCTACAGAATCATATTCTACAGCATAACCAATTTGTAAAACCTTAGCACGTGTAAGACCAGGCATCGTATGCAAAGCAGCAAGTTGAATATCCGCTGGTAGACTTGAACTAAAACCATTCACATAGACTCTACCAATATCTCGAGTTTCAGGTTCTAAAAAAAGCTGGTGACCGTCTTTGTCGCCAAAACGATTAATTTTATCTTCAATACTAGGGCAGTAACGAGGCCCCTTTCCATGAATACGCCCCGAAAACATAGGGCTATCTTTAAACCCAGAACGTAAAATATCGTGCGTTTTCAAATTCGTTCGCGTGATCCAACAAACGCCGTTATTATTCAGAGGAACTTGTTCTCGATCGCTAAAAGACCAAGGGTCTTCATCTCCATGCTGCACTTCGCATTCATCAAAATCCAAAGAATCTGGATCCAAGCGAGAAGGCGTACCTGTTTTTAAGCGACGTAATGTAATCCCAGCAGAGATAAGATTTTCTGAGAGCTTATCAGAACTTGGCTCCCCCACTCGACCACCGACACTCGTATCATTACCAGTAAACATTTTAGATGCCAAAAATGTACCACTAGTCACTACAAATGTTTTTGAAATATATCTTGAGCCATCAAGCAAGACTAACTCAAAGCGTTGATCTGGTAACCTTGAGAAAGAAGCCAATTCCCCTTCAATCAGAGAAAGGCCTGGTAAAGAGGTCATTGTCTCTTTAGCGAGTTCACTGTAATAGTTCATATCACATTGAGCACGAGGCCCCCAAACGGCAGGCCCCTTACTTTTATTTAACATGCGAAATTGAATTCCTGCTTTATCGGTCAGGATTCCCATCAATCCACCAAGGGCATCTATATCTCGAACAATTTGTCCTTTTGAGATTCCACCAACAGCAGGATTACAAGACATCCGACCAATAGCATCAATACTCATTGTGAGTAAAGCGGTTTTAACCCCTAGCTTCCAAGCAGCGTGGGAAGCTTCAATTCCAGCGTGCCCACCGCCTACAACAACGACGTCAAATTCCGCAAGAAAGGCGCTCATTTTTTCAATAACGCCTTCACGTCAGCTTCAATTTCATTGATGTTATCTTCAAAGGAAGCATATCTTTTGTAAGAACCATCTGGATAAACAAGATAAAACTTAGGCACATAACCATCACCATATAGTTCTCCAAAAATACGTTCCTCATCTAACAAGACTTCCATATGTTTAATTTTAAATTCATCACTAAAACGACGAATGTTTCTTTTTGGTGTTCCGCCTGTGGTAATAGCGACAGTAGTTAAACCATCCGCTTTATGTTGTCCTGCAAAGGCTTCGACTTTAGGAGTTGTATTACGACAATGTCCGCAAGTAGTGGAATAGTAGAACACAAAAAGTGGCTTACCAGCATAAGGAGCAAAAGATTCAATCTTTGAATTCAGGGCACTCATTTTTATTGTGAAATTAATTTTTGCAGGTGTACCATCAGGAAGAGTATCTCCAACTAAACCAGCCACTTTGGCTTTTAATTTTTCTTGTTCTTCCATCATTTTTTTATTGGCCTCCTCTTGAAGAACTCTTCCTTTTTCTGAAAAACGACGCCCTACTGCACGGAGAGAATCTTCTGGCAACTGGAGCTGATATGAAGAATCACGATAAAAGCGAGCTCCATCCATTAAACCGACTTTGAATATTTCTGCTGAAAGAGAAGTATTTAATTGAGAGGCAATGGTTCCAAATTGAGTACCGAACTCCGTACCTAACATATAAGAAAACTTTTCAATATCAGAAGAAGATTCCGTTATTTTTACGGCTTTCCCTGTTCCTGGTTTTGTAGCTTCCATAGGTAATAATTTCAACAAGGAATCGGATATATGACGCAATTGCCTTGGATTCGGATTATTAGCAATTGTAGCGGAATCAGGACGAGCCTTTTCTAAACGTTCCCTTGCCACATTGGAAAAGCGATCACTGACAGCTTTCAAAGAATCATCAGTGATTTGAATTTGCTTTGTAGTATCATTATAAGCTAGAGCCGCATCAAGAGCTCCTTGAAAGGTATAATCTTCCTCTAATTCGTGGCCCATTTGTTGAGGCACTAAACGAAATGCTTGACGACCGAATTGAACGCCTAGCATGTAAGAAAACTTTTGCTCATCCGATGAATTTGAAGAAACCGCAAGATTTGCGCTTTCTTTTGTTTGACAAGCCATAAATAAAGAAGAAACTAGTACCAATAATATCAACGATTTTAATTTCATTAGAAGCCTCCTTAAGGTTCTTTTTAATGGTACCTAAATTAGCAAAAAGGCACGCTCTTAGTTAGATACAAGTGATAATATTTATACTTTTTTACTAAATTTATCCGAAAATTAACAAACAGTACTTTTATGAAACTATCTCGTTTTTTCTACACCACCTTACGTGAAACACCTAGCGAAGCCACCATGGCTAGCCACATCTTTTTAATGCGCGGGGGCTACATTAAGCCTCTTTCTACAGGAATTTACAGTATTTTGCCCATTGGACACCGAGTGATGAAAAAAATTGAAAACATCATTCGAGAAGAAATGAATCGAATTGGCGGTCTAGAATTAGACCTTCCTATTGTCCAGACGGCAGAACTTTGGAGTGAATCTGGGCGTTATAATGCCATTGGAGAAGAACTCTTACGATTTAAAGATCGTAACAATCATAACATGGTTTTAGCGATGACCCATGAAGAGGCCGTCACCGATGCTAGCCGCTATGTATTATCAAGCTACAAGCAACTTCCTTTTATGCTTTATCAATTCAAAACAAAGTATAGAGATGAAGCGAGAGCCCGTGGTGGTTTGATTCGTGTTCGTGAATTTCTAATGAAAGATGCCTATAGTTTTCACGCCACACAAGCAGACCTTGATGTCCATTATGAAGAACAATATCAAGCTTACTTACGCATTTTCCGTCGAGTAGGAATTGAACCTGTTGTTGTGCAATCCGATACTGGTATAATGGGTGGTAAATTAGCACACGAATTTATGCTAGATACCCCTAATGGAGAAGATTATCTCATTCTCTGTAAGAAATGTGGTTATCAAGCAAATCGTGAAATTGCCAAGTTTAATAGATATCCTTATACAAATAACGCAGAAGCCGCTTTAGAAAAGGTCGCCACGCCAAATAAAGAAAGTATTGAAGAAGTCTCTTCCTTTTTACAAGTGCCTCCAGAAGCCACCGCCAAATGCGTGTTTTTTGATGTCGAAGGCAAGCTTGTGACCGTTTTAGTTCCTGGTCATCTTGAAGTTTCAGAAATTAAACTCCGTAACATTTTAAAAACAAAAGAGCTTATTCCTGCAGATGAAACCTTAATCAAATCATGCGGCATGGAACCTGGTTTTGCAAGCCCTATTGGAGCAAAAAATACAAGAGTCCTAATTGATCTCGCTCTAGAAAATGCTAACGATCTAGTCGTTGGAGCAAATGAAAAAGGCTTCCATTTTATGCATAGTAATCCTAAGCGCGACTTCTCCAACTATGAAGTATTAGACCTCGCCGAAGCAAGCGCTCTCTGCCATTGCCCTAATTGCGATGAGATGCTAACAGAAACTCGCGGCATTGAACTTGGTAATATTTTTAAGCTCGGTACCAAATTTTCCGAAAGCATGAAAGCCACCTTCTTAAACCCTGAAGGTCAAAGCGAACCTGCTGTAATGGGATGTTACGGCATTGGAGTCGGGCGTTTAATGGCCAGTGTCGTTGAAAATTCTCATGATGATTTTGGCCCCATCTGGCCTAAAAGCATTGCCCCTTTCCAAGTGGAAATCGTCTCTATTGGTAAAGAAGCCAATGTCATCGAAGCCGCAGATAAACTCGAAAAAGAACTGACATCGCTTGGTTTTGATGTATTGTTAGATGATCGAGAAGAAAGACCTGGAGTCAAATTTAAAGATGCTGATCTTTGGGGAATTCCAGTAAGAATTGCTATTGGCAAAAAAGGTCTTGACCAAGGGCAAGTCGAATGGAAACTTCGCTCCGAAAAGAACTTTGAGATGGTCGATTTAGATCAAATCACTGAAAAGCTTCGACTATTTTATAATTAAAAAGCTGTCGATTGTATTTATAAAGGTTTGTTGAATATTTCAGCAAACCTTTTTTATATGCTTCATTTAAAAAGATTTCATTTCATATAAAAAAACCTTTTTTTATGATTTTATAAATACCGTTTTTTAGCTAATTTCATGTAAATTAAGCTTTTTTGAATACAGGGGTTTTTAAAGGCTTCTTTGTGTCAAAAAAAATCCCGCCCTTAGAATAAACTAAGGGCGGGAAGACGAGCTCTATTGCAAATTAATGCATGACTCCCCCAAAAGCGTGAATCCAATAAAATAATGCTTTATTGGAATACAAGTCTTACAACCAACCACGAAATAAAGATAACTTATTCTTACAAATCTCATATAATCCTTTAGGATTATATTTGGAAATTTTTGTAATTAATCAACGTAATTTTTTATTTAATTACACTAAAAAAATATTCATTCAATAATATCTCAATACCAATAGATTGCGGATTTTGCGCTATAATCATCTATTTTCTTCCTGTAACGTCTTTTTTTTATTCTGTACACAAATTCAGTTATTGAATTTTCATTCATTTTTAATAAACGAATTTACGCTCAATATCTATATGTTTTTGCTTATTTTCTTCTTTTAAAATCAAATAAAAAAGCTAAATCCTTGCTTTATTTTCTAACATTGGAATCATGATTTTGAAAGCAAAAACAGTCAAAGAATCCATCATCGAGACCAATGATATCGTCCATCCAAGTGACGTGAACGCTTATGGTTTTGTTTTTGGTGGCCATTTAGTCTCTTTAATGGACAAAACGGCATGCATGGCTGCTTTTCGTCATTGTGAATCTAAAGTGACTACCGTTTCTGTCGACGGGATTCATTTTTTAAGACCCGCTCCAGTGGGTACAATGCTTACCATTCATGCATCCGTAAACCGTGCTTTTAGAACTTCAATGGAAATTGGTTTAAGAGTAACTGCATGGCTCCCTGGAAAACCAAATGAAGATATTTGCAGAGCTTATATGACGTTTGTTGCCATTGATGAAAATGGAAAGCCCAAAGAAGTGCCTGCTATTATTCCTGAAACGGAAGAAGATAAAAGACGTTATAACAACGCTGAAATTAGAAGAGCCGCACGTCTTGAACTAAGAGAAAAACTCTTATCCAAATAAGAACACCTATTTTCTATTATCTGTTTACAAAAAGAACCTATTAATTTTTCTGCCCCATTCCAAGTACCTCTCCGCATTTCTAGAATTTAACTTATGCAAGTCAAAGATCGCTCTCTCTTTAGTCTATCTTGGCCATTGATTCTAACATTTGGTGTTGGCATGTTCCAACCCATTATGGATAGTTGGTTTCTCTCGCGTACCTCTGAAGTAGCCGCTGCAGGAGTTGGAGCCGTTTTGCCTATTTTAGGCGCTTTATTCATGGCAATACAAGCATTTTCTCAAGCAGGAGCAAGTATCGCCTCACAGTACCTTGGAGGCAACTATAGCAGACATGCTCGTGTTACTCAAACAATGATTATCATTGGGAGTTTCCTACTTGGCATCAGCATGACATTACTTATTCTGCCTCTCTCTTCCTCTATTTCAAAATGGATTGGATTAGAAGCGACTCCTGCGGCTTATGCTGAAGAATTTTTATTTGTCACTGCTTTTGGTTTTGCTTTTAGAGCATTACAGACAACTTATACCGCGTTAATTGCAACTCATGGTTTAACCATATGGAACTTGATTGGAAATATTATCACCATTGCAAGTAATGCCATTCTTAACGTCATCTTTTTGGAAGGCTGGTTTGGTTTACCTCAATTGGGTGTGCGCGGCGTCGCTTTAGCCACGGCTATTTCATGGTTAATCTCAGCCCTTTTCCTTGGTTATATTCTTAAGAAAAAGCTACATCATAACACGAAAAAAAGTGATTTTAAAAGAGTCCGCGTGATATTACCCGATTGGATTCGTATTGGCCTTCCTGCGGCTGCAGAACCTTTTAGTTTTCAATTATTCCAGATTTTTATTACCGCCATGGTCGTAAGCTTAGGAACCATTGCGATGACCTCTCGAATTTTTAGTGCGAATTTAGCAGCTCTCGCCGTAATATTAAGCGTAGGTCTTGGGAGTGGAAACCAAATTCTTGTAGCTCATCTCGTGGGTGCACACGACTACAATAAAGCAAATCGTCGCCTTCATCAAAGTTTAATTATAAGCTGCATTAGTTCCTTTTTGATTGCTTTATCTGTGGCGCTTTTTGGTGCTCATTTAATGACTTTTTTTACCGATAATCCAGAAGTCATTCGAATTGGAGCGGCGTGCCTCTGGTGCGATGTCGTTCTTCAGCCTTTTAAAGCCGCGAATATTGTGATTACAAGCTCTCTACGAGCAGCTGGCGATTCTTCGTTCCCTGCAATCGTTGGTTCTGGTATGATGTGGACTTTAGGTGTTGGCTCTGCTTTATTTCTGGCCTTTGTTTTAGATTTGGGGATTATAGGCCTTTGGCTTGGAATGGCTTGCGATGAATTTTATCGTTCTATTGTTAATTATATTCGCTGGAGAAAGGGTCGTTGGAAAACTCTTGGAGTCATGTAAGCGCGGATTAATTATCTTTTAGCTTATGGCATTTTATAATGACGACTTAATTCAACAATTAAAAGCACACGCTGACATCGCTCTTATTATAGAACGATTTGTGCCATTGAAAAAATCAGGCGTGGGTCGATTCATTGGAAAATGCCCGTTTCATGATGACCGTTCTCCTTCCATGAATGTGAATCCTCAACTAGGGATTTATAAATGCTTTGCTTGTGGCGCTGGTGGAGACGTTTTTAAGTTTATCATGGAACATGAAAAGCTCGATTTTAAAGCGGCCGTAGAATGGGTGGCTCAAGAAAGTGGTTTTTCTTTACCCGTTCTTGGAGAACCAGAAAAAACAGAAATAACGGAAGAAAGAGCTTTTGTTCGTCACTTGAATGAGCTTGCGGCTAATTGGTTTGAAAATCAACTTTCACTAAATGCACCTGCCTTAGAATACCTTGCTAAAAGAGGAATCACAGAAGAAATTCGTCATGAATTCCAGATTGGTTATGCTCCTGAAAATCCTTCTGATTTTATTTCTCTTGCAGCTAAAGAAGGCTTCTCGCCTCGACAAGTGGTTAAAGCTGGCCTAGCCATGGAAAAAGAAAATGGAGGCATTTCGGATAAATTTCGTGGACGCTTAATGATTCCCATTCATAACTTATCTGGAACCGTTGTCGGTTTTGGCGGGCGTATTATGAAAGAAAATACTAAAGCGCCCAAGTATATGAATAGCCCAGAGACTATTTTATATTCCAAAAGTGATATTCTCTTTGGATTAAATCACGCTAAAAATTTTATTGCTAAAGAAGAAGCGGTTATTCTCGTAGAAGGTTATTTTGATTTAATTTCTCTCTACCAAGCAGGGATAAAAAATGTCGTCGCCGTTTCTGGAACAGCCCTCACAGATAGTCATGCTAAGATTCTCGCTCGCTATGCAAAAACAGCCTATCTAGTTTTTGATGGTGATGCCGCTGGTAAAAAAGCCACCATGAGAAGTTTAGAAATCATCTTGCCTCATAACATCGCGCCACGTATTTTCTCTCTATCAAAGCCCAATGGAGAAAAAATAGACCCTGATAATTTTATTCGAGAACAAGGTGCCGACGCTTTTCTTGAAGAAATTAAGAAAGCCTCCGATTGGCTTCATTATCTTTCTATCGAAAAAGAAACAGAAAGTCCAGAAGAAAAAGCGGCATTTGTAAATCATGCGAAAACACTCATCGCCGCAATCCAAGATGTTGAATTAAAACGACAATACCTCAATTTACTTTCCGAGCGGTTTCATACCTCTCGTTCGCTCGCTAATGTGCGTCCTGTAGCCCCTAAAAAGAAACCTACTGAAGGGAATCTTCTTCCAGAAAATAACGTTCCTCAAGTGGCTTGGAATACCCTTTCTGGTGTGGAACTTCGTTTTGTCAATCTCATCTTAAAAAATGCTGACTTATGGAAACCCGCTAGTCGATTTTTTGACCTTGATTTTATTGCACAAAACTTACCTCTTTTAGAATCCCCTCTTTTAGAAGAATTACTTGGCAATGGCTTAGCTTTATACGCAGAGAACCAAACAATAGATCTTATAAAATTACATGATAGCTCTAATCCCCCTATTCCTGAAATTTTAGAAGGGCTTCCCGAAGAAATCTGGACAGGACCAAACGCTCAAAAAGAATTTTTGGAAACACTACTCATTTTATTTAAGCGCAAGTGTGATTTTTTTTGTAATGAATTAAAACAAAAAGTAACTGAAGAATCTACTTTACTACGTTTAGAAATCAATTTATTCTCTAAGGCCCAACAAAAACTTTTAAAAGAAAGTAATATGGGTCGGATTGATGGTAGTTTTTTATTTCAAAAAATTTTAGAAAACCGAAACCTTTTACTTGAATTTCACAATAGAATTCAAGAAGGGTGAAACGACGGAGAACCTCTTATGTTATCAATTCAAAACCTTAAAGCTAGTCTTAAAGACGGTACATCCATATTAAAAGGAGTGAATCTCACTGTTCGACCAGGAGAAATTCATGCTATTATGGGGCCCAATGGTTCTGGCAAAAGCTCCCTTTTTAAGGCCATCAGCGGGCATCCTTTGTATCAAATTGATTCTGGGTCTGTCACATTGAATGGAAAAGATATTTTGAATCTAGATATTAGTGAGAGAGCCAATTCTGGCCTATTTATTAGCATGCAATACCCTATTGAAATTCCAGGAGTAAAAAACATCGACTTTTTAAGAATGGCTCTTGATTCTAAAAGAGCTTATTTAGGTTTAGAAAAAATCAAAGATTCTGAATTTAACGAATTGATGGATCGCTATACTTCTCTTCTTGAAATGGATGATCGTTACAGAAATCGAGGCGTCAATGAAGGGTTTTCTGGCGGTGAAAAGAAACGAAACGAAATTTTACAGATGGCTATCCTCAACCCTCTTGTGGCTTGCCTTGATGAAACAGATTCTGGTTTAGATATTGATGCATTACGTATTGTGGCTCGAGGGATTAACGAATTAATGACTCCCGAAAAAAGTGTTATTCTTGTCACTCACTATCAACGTCTTTTGGACTATGTGAAGCCACATTTTGTCCATGTTTTACGTCACGGAAAGATTGTTCAAAGTGGTGGACCCGAACTTGCTCTTCAATTAGAAGAACAAGGTTATGATTGGATAGGAGAAGTGTAATGGATACTAAGCAAATAGCCTATTCTCGATTTACAGAAATTGGTTTACCAAAGCCACGAAATGATGATTGGTTCTTTTTTCCAAATGCCGTTCTTAAAAATATCCTTGTGCAACCCGTAACAGAATCTTCTTCAGAGTCTATCGCCAAAGAATTTGATTTAGGGGTTGAAACGGAAAAAAATATAGCGGCTTTAATTCCTCTGATTCAAACTCGTAAAGCGTTTGTAAAAAAAATTCCAGCAAACGAACAAGAAACAGGAATTCTTAAAGCTAGAGATGATTTTAGCCATACGCTATTTCATATTCAAAAAGGCGCCGACGTTTCTCTTGAAATTTTAGACAATAAAAACGAACACGATTTTACAGCAGAACGTCTTGATTTTTTCTTAGAAGAGAATGCTCAATTAGAACTATTCTTTTGTAATCCGCCTCAAAAGCATAATTTACAATTTAGACATATTCGAATCGTTGCCGCAGCAAATGCATCGATCAAGATCTTAGGCGTTCAACAAAACACAGGCTGTTATAGGCAAAGTTTTGATCTCTTTTTAAATGGCGAAGATTCCACGGTAGACTTTCGTTTATTAAATAAATTAGAAGACGACACCGAAGCACACTACCACTTAATCATTCATCATAACGCCCCTCATACTAAAAGCAATCAGCTTGTACGTCAAATCTTAAATGGAAAAAGTCATGTCAGTTATGATGGCGCTGTTCATGTAGGGAAAGATTGTACTGAGGTCAATTCAGCCCAACTAATCAACAGCATTCTTCTTTCAGAAGAGGCTAAAGTTTCGATAAAACCAGTTCTTAAAATTTACCATGATGATGTAGAGTGTTCTCATGGAAATACTTGTGGAGAATTAGATGCAGAAAGCTTATACTACCTGCAATCTCGAGGGATAGATGCAAAAAAAGCAGAAGATATTCTGCTTCAAAATTTTGCTGTTAATACTTTTTCTGAACTAAATTCAAGTGTGGGTTCTAAACGTATTTTAAGTGCAATAACAAATAGAGCTTAAGGGTAAAAAGGGAAAATGAGTGGTAAAGCAAATACCATCACGACTCCCATGACTATTTGCAAAGGAAGACCTACACGAATATAATCCATAAAGGTATAACGACCTGGATTCATCACAAGTGCATTCGGTGGCGTGGAAAATGGAGAGGCAAAACACATACTCGCTCCCACACTCACTGCAAATAAAAATGGATAAGGGCTTGCTCCAACTCCTGTAGCTGCCGTTAACGCAATTGGAGCTAACAAAACAGCGGTAGCAGTATTACTGATAAACATGGTGATTAAAGAAGTGGTGAAGTAAATTCCCGCCAATAAAGCATAGTTTCCATAAGAGCCCACAGAAGAAACTAGGGCACTTGATAACGAGGCAGAAAGCCCTGTTTTTTCTAACGCAATCGACATCGGTAACATGGCGGCAATTAAAACAATACTTTCCCAATTGATGGATTTATAAGCATCTTCCACATTACGGAAGCACCCAGAAAGAACCATTAAAATAGCGGCCAGAAGAACCGCTGTGACAGCAGGAACGATATTGGCTACCATCAGCACCACCATAGCAACCATAATAAAAGCAGCGAGAGGCATCTTATGATCTAAAGTTTCTTTTGCTGCTTCTTCTAATGGCCGCCCTAAAACGACCCAATTATTAATTTCTTCAGAAAGTTTACGAATATCATCCCAACTGCCCTGAACTAATAAAGTATCTCCAGATAAAAAAGGAAGGCTTTTTAAATCCTTTACAATATAATTACCCTTGCGCTGCACGCAAAGAATATTGACTCCATAGCGCGTTCTAAATTGAGCATCTAAAACAGTTTTATTTTCTAAAAAAGAATCCGGAAGTAACAAGACTTCTGCTATTCCAACTTTGAAAAACTGGAATGATTTATTGTTGCCTTCTTCTGATTCTATCAATTGTAGATTATTCTCTTTTGCAAAAAAAGCGACATCTTTTGAAGCCCCTAACAAATGAATGGTATCGCCTGCAAAAAATACCGTACCTGCGCCAGCAATTTCTTGTTGCACTTCCTTCATTAATAATCTAGAGGAACGAGAGTAACGACGAATCTCTGTCACAATTAAGTTGTATTGCAAAGGAAGATTGAGATCAATAAGTTTTTTTTGTACAATGGGTGAATTTGCAGGAACGCGTACTCGGTATATGCTATCGACTAATTGATATTCATTCGCTAACTGATTCAGAGATTTTTGACTGGCTTTATTTTTGTCTTTATTTTTGTTCTTCCCTTTTAATAATTTGGATAATGGGATAAGCATGGCAAGACTCACCACCAAAGCCACAGCACCCACTGGTGCAAATGAGAAGAATAGAAGGCCATTTTCTCCAGCTTTGAGTAGAGTTTCATGAATCACCATATTGGGCGGCGTTCCTATCAAAGTAAACATACCACCAACACTGCTTGCAAAAGCTAAAGGCATTAGTAAGCGTTCTACTCCTATTTTAGCATTAGCCGCTAAACTGACAACAATAGGAAGCATCAAAGCCACAGTCCCTGTATTGCTCACAAAACAGCCCATAAAAGCGGTTACCAAGAATACGACTAATAAAAGGCTTGTTTCATTCGTTCCAGCAAGATTCACTATACGACTACCTATCCATCTTGCTAGACCTGTTCTAAAAACACCTCCACCCACAACAAATAAGCCTAACATCATGATCACGATAGAACTAGAAAATCCAGAAAGAGCCTCTGGTACACTTAGAATACCTGAAAGCATCAAAAGCACCGTCGCCGAAAGAGCAACTATATCAGAACGAATTTTGCCCTGAATAAAAAAGACCATGGCTAACAAGAGAACTATAAGAGTGAAATACATATTCTTACCTTATTCAATAATGATCACCTCTAAAAATTCATTTTCAAAATACAACCAGTATTCGTTACTTTTCGTTCCTGCTTTCGTTCGGTTGCAATCAAATTTCTTCACCAAACTCAAAAGATTCTTAGAACAATATACTCATTTCAATGAATGTATTCAATGCATTAAAAAAGACGGTATTCACCGACTTTTATGAATTCCATGGATAAGCCAAATTATTATTCTTTGGACTCAGTTTCTTTGGATTCTGTTTCTTCTGCTACTTTTTCTGCAATGACTTCGCTTGTGGATTCAGCAACAGAACCGTTCGCATGATTAGGAAGCCATGGTTTATCGAGATTCTTTTCCCAAGAAACACTCGGGGACTCTTCCATTTCTGAAGGCTCGATCATTTCTATTCCTAAAATTTCTCTAGCTCTATTTAGGGCAGCATCGATATTAGCAAGCACATTTTCTTCCCCTATCATGGACATTACCCCAGCACGAGTGAGGGCCACGACAGGTTGAGTATGTACACCAGAAAGAAGTAACTGAGTATTTTGCTTTTTTGAGCGAATCAAAAGTTCTTCAATCATTTGAATGCCAGTAGCATCAATGGAATGCACTTGCCGCATTCGTAAAATAAGGATTTTTGGATTATCCGCTACTTGTTCTAAGGTTTCTTTAAACTTGTCTACTACACCAAAAAAGATAGAGCCTGCGATTTCATAGACAACCACGCCTTTTGGTACTTGACGTGAGCCAAGATTATAAGAATCAGCCACTTCTTCGTCATCGTCTTTCAGAGCTTGCGTTACAAAATCCACTTGAGCGACTTCTGACATTCTACGAATAAAGAATATGGCCGCAAGTAAAACGCCTACTTCAATAGCAACGGTTAAATCGAATAATACGGTTAAAGCAAAAGTCATGACAAGAACAGTCACATCACTCTTTGGAGCCTTAAATAACTTAATAAAGCTTCTGTAGCCCGACATATTGAAAGCCACTTGGAAAAGAATCGCAGCAAGAGCGGCCATCGGAATCATTTCTGCATACTTACCAAAGATGAGCATAATTAAAAGTAAAACGAGGGCATGAACCACACCAGAAATAGGACTAAATGCCCCATTACGGATATTCGTTGCTGTTCTAGCAATCGCACCAGTCGCAGGAATACCACCGAAAATTGGGCTGAAAATATTAGCAATACCTTGCCCAACTAGCTCTGTATTAGAACGATGTTTGCTTCCAGTCATTCCATCCGCAACGACAGCACTCAAAAGAGATTCTATAGCGCCAAGAATGGCAATAGTTAAAGCAGGTTGAAAAACCTTACGCATCATTTCTATACTAATATTAGGCAATTCTGGAATAGGAAAACCTGTTGGAATATGATTTTTTGCCCCAATAGTAATTACCCCAAATTTTTCATCTAAGCCCAATGTTTTCACAAGAATCGTCGTTACAAGAATTGCAACTAAAGATCCTGGTACTTTATTCGTTAGTTTTGGCCAATAAAGACAAATAACGAGAGCCAAACCACCTATTAAAAAGGAAACCCAATTAAAAGAAGTAATACTTGAGGCATATAGTTTTATTTTTCCCCAGGCTTCTACTGGTTCTTTGACGCCTTCTGGAAAAGTAAGACCTAAGAAATTTGGAACCTGGCCTAAAGCAATAATAATCGCGATTCCAGCGGTAAAACCAACCGTTACTGGATAGGGGATGAACTTAATAATACCACCTAACTTCGCGAGTCCAAAAATCACAAGCATCACGCCAGCCATCAATGTCGCTGTAGCAAGACCATCATAACCATATTCACGAACAATACCAAAAACAATCACAATGAAAGCACCGGTAGGACCCCCTATTTGAAAGCGAGTTCCTCCGAGAACCGATATTAATAAACCAGCAATAATCGCTGTGTATAAACCTTTTTCTGGACCAACGCCCGAGGCAATTGCAAAAGCAATTGCAAGTGGTAGCGCGAGAATCCCGACAATCATGCCAGACATCGCGTCACTCATCAAATTAGACTTGGTATACCCTTTTTTTAGTACCTTATACAATTCAGGCGTACAAACTCCTGAAAAACCAGATACAAAAGTTTTTATTGAAACAAAAAAACTAGGCTTCGACATTTAGTTCTCCCATAAATTAAGGCGCGTAACTAAAAACCGAAGCAAACTTACAATAAAAAGCCCATTTAGTGCAGGGGTAAGTGCAACTTAATGAAAAGAATCTTTTAACGAAGCTTACGTAAAGCACCACGCAAAAGGTTTTTTACCTGTCTATCTGTTGGAGGAGGAGGGGCATTTTCATTTCGCTTGTCTTTTGGAGCACATTCTGGACAGAGGTGTTTTACCACTGAACCAAAGCTTGCGGCACCGTCCGTCCGATCCGTTTGACGAAAACGATAGGATTTTACCATGGCTTCTTTTTTGCATTTATCGCAAATTCCTGAGACTGGTTCTGAAGAATGATGGCCTTTTTTTTCTTTCTTTTTTTCTACGGAATCCATTTCCCAAGCCCGACTCATTGCTGCATTTTTTGCTGAAAATCGTTCAAAATCACTCATGATATCTCCTTGATTTCTTTTAGTATTCGTTCTTGTAAAAATAAGCCGAGCAACATATGACATAAGGAAGTCGCACGAGAGTCTTCACTATATAGACGCCTTGCAAACTTCCCTTTTTGTAATTGAGTTTCTTTAAATTGTGCTGCCCTATCTGCAAAATCGAGCACAGTGATTCTAGGGTGAGAAATCGTCTTTAATAACTGATTCCACTCCGTCACTTGCAGAATTTCTTCCTTAAACGCCTCTTCGGGCAAAGTCACTAAGTTTAAGTGCGCCTTTGTTTTAGAAAGTAATTCTTCTAAAAAAACCTGGTATGTCTTAAAAATAACAGAAGCCTTTTGATGTAAGCGCAATTCTCTTAAACCAAGGCCTAAAACGATTCGCCCTGCCTGTTTTCCAATAATATCAGAAGGAGCTCGTTGTAACAAGGATTCTAAAGGAATTAAGACTGGCCCTGGAAGGACAAACTGCACCGATAAATCTGAAGCTAAACAAAGCAATAACTCTGAAAAATGAGAAGCGACCTCGCCATTATCACCAAAAAAGTCATCCGCTATTACTAGTATTCTGTTTTCCACAACATTAATTTACTTTGGTTCTTCTTCTTTGAGTACGTTTATTATCCAATAATCGTCTTTTTTTTCTCTTTTTTTGATAATATACCCTTCTGCGACCAGTGTTTGGGGCACATTTTGTATTGGATAACCCTCATCTAAAGCAATTTGAAGCTCACTCCCTTCTGGTAACCCAGCTAAAACCAGTTTAGCTCGAACCGCATTTCCTGGGCAAACAACACCTCTAAGATCAAGCATTTCCTTAAAATACTCGTTTTCACATCTTTTTTTATTACGCAGTGTAATACTAGAAGCTTTTTCACAAAAGTCCACAATAGAAGATGCATATTGAAGAGGATTACTCATCCAATCAAGCATCGGCACATTCAGTTCTTCTTGATAAAACAAAAAAAAGAGTGAAAAAGCCTTTTCTAACGAAAAAACAGGCTTATTTGGAAAATTTCGTCGTAAAATATCCACACAAGCATGCCCCAAAAGAGATTGCAAAGCTTTATCAAATTCGGGTAAATTTCTATTTACATGAAGCCATTTTTGTATTGGTGTTTGATTCATAATAAAAATGAAGTGTTTTTCTTTAAAGAATGTAGCAAAGTTTAAATACCCTTTCTATATTTGGCACCCAAGCATACAAGTGCAAAAGGCTTTTTTATAATGAACCAATTTTTACTGAATCTTATGTTTGTAGTTTATGTGATCGCCGGTATCGGTCTGATTGCATATGGTTTTAACTGCTATGTCAGTATTTATCTTTTCTTAAAGAATAGTCGACGCGTTCGACTCACTGACCGTAAAAACATTCTTCGTTTTTATAGAGATCATTCCATGGATGATCTACCTATGGTCACCACACAACTTCCCGTTTATAACGAAGCCAACTGCGTCGAGCGCTTAATTGATGCTGTTTGTGCTATTGATTATCCTCGTGATCGCCATGAGATTCAAGTTCTAGATGATTCCACCGATGAATGCCTCGAAGTCACTACTCGTAAAGTAAATGAAATGAAGGCCAAAGGCTATAACATTACTTTAATTCATCGTACCAATCGCAAAGATTATAAAGCTGGTGCATTAAAAGAAGGTATGCTTGTTGCCAAGGGCAACTTCCTCGCCATTTTTGATGCTGACTTTGTTCCAGAAAAAGACTTCCTTTTGAAAACCGTTCCATACATGGTTATGGATCCAACCATCGGTCTAGTTCAAGGTCGCTGGGGACACTTAAACCGCACTGAATCTGGTTTGACCTTAGCTCAATCTATTGGTATTGACGGTCACTTTGTGATCGAACAGTCCGCTCGTAGCTGGGGTAACCTATTCATGAACTTCAACGGTACCGCAGGTATCTGGCGCAGACAAGCAATTGACGATGCTGGTGGCTGGGAAGGTGATACCCTTACAGAAGACATGGATCTTTCTTATCGCAGTCAGCTTGCTGGTTGGAAAATGAAATTCGTTTTTGATGTAATTGTCCCTGCTGAACTTCCTAACGACATCAATGCCTTTAAGGCACAACAATATCGCTGGGCTAAAGGTTCCATTCAAACAGCTAAAAAAGTTCTTCCTTTAGTAATGAAAGCAAAAGTACCTCTTCGAGTAAAGATTGGAGCTTTTATGCACACCACTCATTACTCCATCCACCCTTGCATGCTTTTCACTGCTATTTGCGCTTTCCCTCTTCTCGCTTGGTTTGAACCTATCGCTCAAGTACCAAGCTTTGTTTTCGCTATTGGCTTCGCCTTTATCTTCCTTGCAGCCATCGCTCCTTCTACCCTATATTTTGTAGCACAACGTTGCTCAGGCTATACTGGTTGGAAAGTTCGCTTACTTTCTCTACCTATTTTAATGGCTGTTGGAGTAGGTATTGCCGTCAGCAATTCACGCGCAGTCATGTCTGCTGTTTTAGGTCACAAAGGCTCTTTTGTTAGAACCCCTAAAAAAGGTCAAAAGCATTTAAGTTCTTATGCTCAAAAATTCCCAATCATTGCTTCTCTTGAATTGCTCGTTGGTGGCTATTGTATCTTTGGTTTGTTAGAATATATCGGTGCTCAGAAATTTATTATCGGCCCATTCTTAGCCCTCTATTCTATTGGCTTCCTCTCTGTAGGTGTTTTAAGTTTCATGCATTACTTCACTAACTTACTCGAAGTACATCGCGATAAAAAAGCACAAGCCCAAAACATTGAGATCCAGCCAGAAGTCCCTGTCTAAGGAATTTATTTTATTTTTTCTCTAAAAGCGGCATCGATATGCCGCTTTTATTTTATTCTCTTTTTGTAACTGGATTTCTTTATCTGTATAAAACAGAAAACATTTTGATCTAAGTCGTTGTTCTATTTGCATTACTTGAAGAGCATATTCTAAATCCTTAATTTGTCTATTATAAAATGAAAAAGACGTACGATGCATTTGAGAAAAAAAAGAAAGACAAATGGAAAGAGAAATACCTGTAAGGATAACGCCAACGCATAATTCAATTAAAGTAAATCCTTTTTTTATTGACATGGCAGAACCCTCTCTAACTGAGATAAAAGCTGTTTATGTTCTTTAGATAATACTTGAACACGAATAAATAGCAAAGGCACATTTTCTTTTATTCTAGTGCTACTCCATTCCATTTCACCCCAAGAACGAATAGGCGAGCGAACAACTTCCTCAATACAAGAAGGAGGATAATCCATTTTTATTTCTATTAAACTAGCGGCTTCGCGAAACGCTTCTAAGCGTTTTTTTTCAAAAGAACGAATCTCTCTATAACCATCTAAAAACAGGAAGAGGGATGTAGATAAAACACCTAGAAGAATAAGGCTTACAAGCACTTCAATCAAAGAAAATCCCTTGTTCATTTTATGGCCCAAGAAAAAATACGTAATGGGTTTTGGTTAGCAAGATCTATTGGTAAAAAGAGAGAGTCTTGACTTTCGATTGTTCTCGCTGCATTAGACCAAAAAGGAATACCAAAAGTTTTTTCGCTCACCAAAACGGTATCTTCACTTAGAAAAACACCACGAGCCTCCACTGGATCTGAGATTTCTATTGTACCGCGTGCATAAAGACTCGCCTCATTTATTTTTATTAGACCAGAAAGCGAAATAGATCCTGTTGAAAACAAGTGCAAAGAATCAATTATTCCCTCTCCCTCAATTAGAACATTCCCTTCCACATAAAACGCTATTTTTGAAAATCGATTTTTTTGCAAATCTATTTTTAAGTCCCCAAGAGCCACATAAAATGTTCCTAAAAAATCATCCTTTTTGGGATTATAAAAATAGGTGTTTCCATACAAAGTGTCTTTATAGGATTCACTCTGCCAACGTTCTTGATAATACAAGAGACACCTTGACTCTGCTTGTAATAAGTCCTGATGTGAAAAAGGTGGATTGTTTTTTGAAGTATAAAAACCTGCATAGGCAAACACTTCTCGCTCCCCTGCTTGTGTTTTTAGAACAAGCCATGGGCCCAATGTATCTGTTAAAACATTAGGAAATGAATTTTTAGAATTAGAAAAACGTACATGATAAAGCTTTAATAAAATGGCGGACTCGGCATTATATTGCACTTGCAATCGAGATTCAAAATGAGTCACCCGCGAAAGGAGCGCCCCAGTGGAATGAAGAAGAGCAGAGAAAATAAACGTTAATGCTAAAAAAAGCAACCATACGAGTGGTAGAATCGCGCCCTTTTTATTCTTATTCATAAAGACCTTGATACCGTATCTTTTTCACAACTCAATAATACTCGATTCGTTTCAATTTTATGGACACGATAATCTCCAATAAAATCACCTACTTTATAAATCGTTTTATTTCCAGTCCCTTGAAGATGAAAAACGCGCCCTGCAATAGCCCCCTTGATTTGAAATGAAGGCAAAAGACAACGAGGTTTTTTCTTTTTTAACATAGGAGAAACTTTTTTTTCAGAGTCAAAGGGATTTCCTTTCAAGCGAAGACTTTCTCGTTTAAGAGCATTCAGTTCGTGTGCGTTTCGTTCGTTTATGTTTCGCTCGTCTGCATTTTGCTGGTGTGCGTTTCGCTCAAAAGCGGAGATTAATTTCCCTAACTTATCCTTGACTTCAAACTCTTGTATTTTTTGAGAGCTAGACTCCGTTGTATTTTGATTCATTCGCCGTAAGCACACTTGATTTAAGAAATAAACGTTCGGTTTCGATGATTTCACTAATTCAAATTGTTTGAAAAACCAATCAGGTGCCTTTTTCCCTATTGTTTGAATAAATGAAAAAATGGAATAGAAATCTCCTTCGACTTGAAACCGATATTCATTGCCATTCGACTCCACTTGAAAATGGTGTAAAACTACAGAAGCGCCTAATGCGAATGACACTAAAGAATCAGGAGAAAATGGATTGGTATGATATTTTTCTTTCCATGGTTTCCATGAGAGCATTAAAGAATCCCATAAGGGTTTATAAACATCCATCTCTTTTTGAACAGATCTTATTTTTTTTCTTTCTAGCCCATTTTGAATGGTTGGGTATAAAAAATAATAGGAGCCAAAGAGAGTTATAACCCCTAGTATTAAAAAGCAAATCACCACCTTTTGTTTTTGGCTTAATTTCATAAAAACAGATCCATTTGAAAACTGACTCTTCCTTCTGTATTCGATTGAACAGAGCCCACTATTATTTTTTTGATTTTAAAAAATCGACTGTTTTTTAGTTCTCGCTCTAATTTGGAGGACTCCTCAAAATGAATTGCAGAAAAGCTTAAAACAAAATGGAGCCCCTCTTCTGAAGGAATTTTCTTTAAGGACAAAAGCCTTGTTCCTTTTCCAGAAGCAGTTACAATCTCATTGATGAGAAGATCTAAATCTAAAGGAGTAGGCATACTTAATATTTGATTTTGAAATTCTAATATTTTTTCTCGAAGAGAATCCTGCTGAATCTGTTCTTGCACTTGCCTTGCTAAAAAGCTTTCTTTTGAAGAAAAAAGAAACTGATTTAAGAAAAAGATTCCCGTCCATAAAATGAAGACCAAAATAAACGCATAAAGGAAACGCCTCTGCAATCGTTTCCATGCACGTTCCTTAAGCTCTATAGAAGGATCTAAATCCCAATGACGCCAAAAAGGATCTAACAAAGCCTTCTCAAATAAACTGGACACAGCCGATTCAGAAACAATAGAGACAGGAGGGTCTCCTAAGCGTGAAAGAAAAGCATCTCCTTGAATAAAAAGCCTAAGTCGATGTAGCCTTTGATTTAGATCTATTGTTTTTTCTTCTACTTGTTCTTGAATCCAATGCACTAATTTCCCTTCACAGAAAATCAATAAAAACAAATGACCTTTTAAGTAACCACCACATATTAAATTTTCAAACCCTTCTTTTTTTAACATTTCTTCTTCTGCGTAGGCGGTAAAAGCAATCGCCAAAGGTAAGACTCGATCACAAAAAGGGCGATCGATAGAAAAGTCTTTTAATGAAAAGGCGACAAGAAAACGATGCGTTCGGCCCATGGAACTATTAAAAGAAATTAAAGGCAAAAAAGAAATCCGATGATGGACTCGCTCACAAGAAAGAGGCAATTCTTTTTTTATATGATTTACAATCATTGCCTCGTGGGGTTCTTCGCCAAAGGGCGTTTGCATTTCTAAAGTAAGAGTAAAACAATCTGAAACTCCTTGGATGATTTCTTTTCCTTTTTTGACTAAAATCATTTTGCCGCCTTGGATTTGTTTTTACGAATCAAACGTGGTGTAATAAAAACGGCAAGCTCCATAGTATAATCTTCATTGGTATGGTAACTAAACCATTTTCCAACCCAAGGGAGGCTCCCTAAAAAAGGAATCGCAGAACGAACTTTAGCAGATGTTTTTCGAATTAGCCCACCTAGACAAAACGTTTCCCCTTCTTTTAAAGAAACGGTTGTTTTTAAGTTTCTTGTACTAATATCTCTTGGCCCTTCTCCAGAACTTCTAGCCGATGTTTTAATCTCAGGAATAATTTCTATGGTAATTTCTCCACTTCGAGCTACAGAAGGTGTAATTTCTAGGCTGACGCCTTCATTAAAAGATCTATAATCCGTTATAGGAAAACCATCTGCAGAGACTTGACTCACCATATAGTAAGTGGTATTCGTCACGTTAATGCTTGCTTTATTTCCATTTAAGGTGCTAATACTTGGCCTTGCTAAAATTTCGGCTTGATTATTTTCTTCAAGAGCCGCCAATTCAAAATCAAATTGGTCTGAAAGAAGCCCTATTTCACCAAATCCCCTGCCCCAAAAACGACTTTTGTCCGAAATACGAATAAAACTATTTATGCCTAGCCCTCCTTCGCTTGTCTTTTTTGCCGATCCAGAGCGAAAACCAAATTCAAATTGTTTCCCCTTATTAAATTCAACGATGATGCATTCCAGTAATACCTGTAACGTTTCTACATCTATTTTTTTTAAGAAATGAGATGCCGATTCTATTTCTGTAGAAGCTCCCATCAACAGCAATGCATTTTGTTCTTTCACTTCTAAAATGCGAAGCCCTCGATCTTGATACGCCTTGGTAAGTAATAGAAGTGCTTTCTCAGAATGAATATGTTCTAGATAATACAATGAATTCGCTGCAATGGCCGAAGGAGCTCCCCGTTCTCCGACTAAAATAGTGCCCAGAGAATCAAAAGTATAAGTGTAGCGACTCCCTTGAAAAAGCATTTTCAATAACGCATTCAAAGGTAGAGAATCCGCTTTAAGATACACGTTTTCACGAAGCTCTCCATAGACCGCTAAATTCAAATGAGCGAGCGTAGCCATCTCATTCAAAACGTTTTTAAGAGACGCCGCCTCCAAATCCACAAAAAATAAAGAATCTCTATAAGCAAGTTCCACAATAGAAGATGATTCTTCTTTTGGTTGCTTTTCTTCTTCTACAAAAAAGCAATCTGGCCCAGAACGCACTCGAAAACCATGGGCTTTCATTAAAGAAACTAACGCAGAATGCGCAGGAAGACCTTGTAAACGCCCACTAATTTTCACTTTAATTTTTGGATCAATTAAGATGTTCAAATTGGTATTCGCAGCATATTCTTTAATAAACTCTTGAATCTCTTTATTTTGAACATCGATAAAAACAAGACCGTCTTTGGAATAAAACCGATTCTCTCCTCGTTCTATTTTTTTTCGAATTCGATATAGAGCCCCTTCTTGAATCACTTCAAGCCCATTGGCATTTGCAATCGCCGAAAGCCCTTCAAAAAGGCCAACGCTATCTAAATGAACCGTTATGTTTGCCGAGATATTTTGATCGACAAGAATCGCCATATCATAGGCCGCAGAGATCGTCCGCACCACCTCTTTGATATCTGTGTTTACAAAATCAAGAGAAAGCTTAGGAGCCAAAGCATTAGCTAAAGCAACACCCCAAAAGAATAAGAAAAAGAAAGACCGGCTGAACATACATCCTCCATAAGACAATGCAGTCTTTTCTATAAGAAAAGCCCCCTGCAAGGGATGTATAAAAAAACCAGCTCTTAAAGCTGGCTTTTAATTTATAAAAAATAAAAGGAAAAAGAAAGGAGTTAATCTTGGACAAAAATACGATGCCAAGAGCCTTTTTCAATAGAAATAAAGTAAACTCCAGCAGAAACGGGAACATTTCCAGAAACGGAGGTTCCATTCAAAAGCCTTAAACTAGGTACTTCCCCTTTAGGGCCACGAATTAAAACACCCCCATGAGTCCTCTGCATAGAAAACGATGGCCGTTGATTTGGAGTGGACTCGATTATACGAATAGGAGGGTCTTCTACAATTAGTTTTTCTTCTGCTAATACGAATTTTAACATTTGACGATAAATCACTTTATTATTTGTCTCAGCCAAGGCTCCTATTGCTCCCGTAGCTGATTCTAAAGAATCGACATTCCTAGACATCCCTAACCAATAACGAAAACCTCCTCCATCAACAGTATCCACAACATAAGCGATGGTAAGCCAACTTGAGGCCCTCATTTCTGGGGTCACAGATAAGAGAATATCCGTTTGATTCACAGGGTCATTCGCGCTCCAATCCTCAAAACGATATTGAATCCAGTTATAAGAATTGGCTGAATCATATACATCAAAAAGAGATTCGTGAATATCATAAATTTGAGTCACACAAGAGGTATCTTTTGCCGCCCATTTTTTGGCGTTCGCATCATAAAATGCAATAGAACAGGCATTGTTAGATTTTAAGCATTGGGATTCAATAGAAACAGGAATAGTTAAATTCGAAAAACTATTACCTCCTCTAATAAGAGAAAGATCCTCAATGGAACGATAGAAATGAGAGTTTATCTGATTATCATTTTCGAATCTAAAATCATAAATGGTATCCAGACTAATCTTCATTGTTCTTTCTTCTGTCGTTTCACCAATACGAAGAGTATCGCATAGGTTTCGAATATTATCAGGAGCTTCTTGTGCCATAAGAGAAGCAGCAAAAAGCAAAGTGAAAAAGATTATTGTATGCATAATTTTCCCTCATGGATAGAATCCAAAAACGACTTTTATTTTTCAAAACGCACACCACATTTTATCACAAAAATCATTTTTAGAGACAAACTTGTATAAAACACACATTTTAAAAATAATCTTTAAAGAATCATTTAAGCAATAAAGATTATAACTAAGCAAATAAATGTGCGAAACAACAAAGAGAAATGAAAGACAAATGAATCTTATTCTAAAAAACTATGTATTTGTTTTCAAAAAATCACGACAAGCTTGTTTATATTCAGCTAAGTACGCTCTTGCTTTTTCTGCAACCGCCTCAGGAACATAACCAAATTCTTTTTCAAGAACAGGTGCTGGTGCAGAAGCTCCAAAACGTTCAAGACCAATTGTTTTACCCATACCACCAACAACTGCTTGGAATAATAAAGGCAAGCCACTAGATAAGGCCATTACAGGCCTCCATGGTTCAATGACTTGGTTTCGATAAGATTCTGGTTGCATTAAAAAGAGCTTAGGGCTAATCATAGAAACGGTGCGAACAGAAAGGCCTTCTGTTCTTAAAATTTCTGCGGCCTTATGATTTAAGTACACATCAGAGCCATTGGCCACCAAAATCAAATCTGGCTTTGATCCAAGTTTTGTATTATCGCTAACGATATAAGCGCCTTGTTTTGCTTTTGTAGCACGAGCATAATGAGAAGCCCCATCGCTTGGTAACACATCTACATTTTGACGAGTCAAAATAAGAGCGGTAGGACTATCGGTATTTTCAAAAGCCATTTCCCAAGCTACTAATGTTTCATAAGCATCTGCTGGTCTTAAGACAAGCATCTCAGGCTTTCCGTTCGCTTTAGTTAACCCTTCTAAAAGACGAATTTGAGTTTCGTGTTCTATAGGTTGATGAGTTGGACCATCTTCGCCAACTCTAAAACTATCGTGAGTAAAGACATACTTTACAGGGAGTCCCATCAAAGCAGCCATACGAATGGCTGGCTTCATAAAATCACTAAACACGAAGAATGTGGCGCAAATAGGATAAAGCCCGCCATGAAGAGCAATACCACAAGCGATGGCACCCATCGTGAGTTCTGCGACACCAACTTGTATGAAAGCACCCTTAAAATCTTTAGGACGGAAAATACCTGTACGATCTAAGAAAGCTTGTGTATTATCACTATTAGAAAGGTCTGCAGAACTACAAATAACATTCTTATAATTATCTGCTAAATGGGCAAGAACAGAGCCCGAAGAAACACGAGTGGCTACCCCTTCTTTGATTGGTAAATCAGAAAGGTTTAAACGTGGACCTTGACCAGAAAGCCAAGAATTTAAAAGAGAAGATAATTCGGCATTTTCTTTATCCCAAGCCGCTTTTTTAGTTTCCCATTTTTTTGCTTCTGCACGAAGTTCATCTAAACGAACAGCAAAAGCCTTTTTTACTTCTGGGAATATCTGGAATGGGTCTTGTGGATTTCCACCTAAACGAGCAATGGTAGCTTCAGTAGAGGCTCCTGCTGCATTAAGAGGTTGACCATGGGTGCTCACCTGACCTTCATAAGAAGTCCCATCTTCAGCGATAGCCCCTTTCGCCATAATGGTATGACCAATAATAATCACAGGATGTTCTGTTTCGGCCCAAGCCGTTTTAAAGGCTTGGCGAAGGGCGTCTATATCATTGCCATCGACTTCAAGAACCTTAAAGCCCCATGCCTTATATTGATTTGCTACATCAAAGCACATGACATCTGTTGTTTTGCAAGAGAGCTGTACTTCATTGGCATCATAAAATAAAATAAAGTTGGACAATTGAAGGTGCCCAGCCACACGACCAACACCATAGGCTATTTCTTCTTCAATACCACCATCAGAAATTAAAACGACAGTCTTATGCGATACAATATCTCCAAAACGTTCTACCATAAAACGTTCTGCAATGGCAGTACCAAGAGCCATGCCATGCCCAAGACCTAGTGGCCCTGATGAGTTTTCAATGGCACGATGCACCGCGAGCTCTGGATGGCCTGGCGTTTCGCTATTAAGTTGTCTAAATTCAGCAAGATCTGAAAGAGCCATAAACCCAGTTAAAGCAAGTTCAGAATAAAGAAGAGCGGACATATGCCCTGGATCCATAAAGAAGCGATCGCGCCCCATCCAGTTTGGTTGATCTGGATTAAATCTTAAAAATTCAGCAAATAAAAGAGTTATGGCATCGGCAGCACCCATCGCTCCACCAGGATGGCCCGATTTGGCTTTCTGGACCATGGCGGCTGAAAGGATTCTAACATTGTCTGCTGCTTTAAGTATAAGCTCATTTTGCACTGAAAAACCTCTTTAAGGCTAAAAAACATTTTGCGACGCAAATTTAATTTTTCTTTACAGTTTGTACAAGCGATAAAACTTAAAAAACCTATATTCTTACTCAATCTAACGTTTTTTATTTTGAATTCTAATTTAATTATGAAATCCTTCTTTCATTTATTCAAAAACTTAGCTCATCCTGTTGGACTCATAGGCACTCTCTTCGCCGTATTAATTCCGTTTTTTATATACCTTTTGCCCAATGTCGGGCAAAAAGAGTTCATTCGAAATGCTGACCTCCATTTTCCTATTTGGCTTTTCATCGTTCAATTCATTGCCATAGTCAGCATTCTTATTTATTTACACAAAGATCTTTCGGAATGGGTTCGCAGTCATTTCCCATCAAAACGTCTTTTTATAGCGGTTATCGGATTTACAGTCATTGCCACTATTTTTGCAGGAACGCAAATAGAAGCGAGACACCGTGTTCAAAGTGATGAAAGCGTCTTTCTTTCTGTAGCCCAAAATCTGTACTACAACCAATCTTCTGGCACATGCAATCAAGGAGAATTCCAAGACAGCAATTTAAAGTGCCATGTTGTTTCCAATAGTTTCAAAACAAAAGGGCAGCCTTTTTTATACTACCTGGGGATGTACCTATTTGGAACAGACCTCCAATGGATTTTTAGTGCTCAACTTTTAATGTTTGCAGCCACACTACTTCTCTTTTTTCTTGCCGTTTTTGTCTGGACGAAAGAGCCCATCCTTTCATTTTTATCTGTTATTTTAATTGCAGCACAGCCGACGATTTTATTCCAATTTCGCTCCATGTCGGTAGAGCCTCTCTATTTCTTCTTGTCTGCACTTTCCATTTTAGTTTTAAAATGGGCACACGAAAAAAACACCTTAATCCACTGGATTTTACTTGGACTCGTTCTTGGCTTTTTTGCCCAAACACGTCAAGAGACTATTTTCTGCTTGTTTGCCTTTATCCTGTTCTCTCTACCGAAGCTATTAGAACGTAAAGATGAGAAAGCCCCTGCCTTTTTCCTCACTCTTTCCATTTTCACATTACCAGCCCTCTTAACCATTAGCTTTTTCCAAGGTTATAATTTCCAAGGGGGCGAATTTAACGCCCATGGTCACTTTCTAGAACACCTTATTAGCAACTGGGACGTCATGACAAAGCCTCTTCAAAATGGAGAGCTCGTCAATCCCTTTTTATCTTACTTTAATTACCTCTTTCTTTTTGGTGTTTTTGCCCTTGTATTTTCTGCTGTTCGCGAATGGCAAAAAGGCAAACTCGGTTTTTCATTCTACTCCTTGTTCTTCTTATTACTTTACCATATCCAAACCTATGCCATTTTAGAAAATGTCTCTGGTGATTTTTCCATTGAAATCAACCAAAGGTATAGCGTCGTCATGCTCCCTACCATGGCATTTATAGCAGCCTTTGGTATTCAATTTTTAATTTCAATTTTATTAAAAGCAACAGGAACTGAAAATAAATTTTCTAAAGCAACCGTTTCAGCAGTTGTTATTCTTCTAAGCGCTATAGGATTTTTTGGATACACGATGAGCTATAAAAGTAGTTTCAACAAAAACATCATGTACAATAGAAACCACTTGACTATAGAAGAAAAAAATATTTTAACTTGGCTTGAAACAGAACCAGCCAAAAAAAGACTTTTTATTTATGGTAGGCCTTGGCATTTTATTGGCTATGGCATTTCTTCTGTTCACTATGATTTTGCTCGAAGCCAAAACGAAGCCGTATTAAAAAAATGGATTGACGACTATGATGGCGAAGTCTACTACGTACGGGGCCTAGATTGTTGGGACAGTAAAACATACCATCAAAAAGCAGTAGAAACACGTATACCCACCACTTGCGATGTTTTTGAAAGAGAAATGCAATTAGAATCCGTTAAAAACATTCTCATTACCAATAATTATTGGCTACAAATTGCCAAATTTAAGGGACGAAAAACATACCAATACGATCAAGTTCTTCAAGTTTCTCCTCTTACCATTGATTCTACAAAAAAAATTACAGTCTCATACACACAGCGCCATACACAGGCAACGCCTTGGCAAACCAGAATCTATCTAAACCAAACTCTTCTTTTGCAAGAGCCCTATACTGCAAATACCTTTAGTCGGACTTTAGAAAACGCAAGTCCTGTTCCTGGTTATAACACCCTTGAGTTTTTTATTGTAGACACCCTCAAAAGAGAAAATGTGGCCTACCATCAAACGATATTTTTCGATCAAAACCAAGGAGCCACTAAACTCACCGATTTGGCTGTGGTTTCTCACAGACAAGACTGGGGCGAATTAAAGAAAAATACTACCATAGAAGATAATCCATTTACTACCGCAGGAAAAAAATATACCGAAGGTTTTGGCACACATGCAGCCTCCACTACCGTTTTCTTACTAGATAAGCCATACTCTAAATTTACAGCTCTTGTAGGCTTAGATGATGAAAGCCTTTGTAGCGATGGCGTTCAATTGATCCTCGAAGGAGATGACAAGCTTCTATATCAAAGTCCTACCATCGAATCACAAAAAATGATCTCTATTGAAACCTCTCTTAGCAACGTAAAAAAACTTACCTTAAAAACGCTTTCACTACAATCACGCGATTGTGATCATGTGAATATCATTTACCCAACACTATACGAATAATTGTCGGAGAACTTATGCTTTTATCAGTCATTGTCCCTCTATATAATGAAGAAGAAATCGTTGAAAAGACTTTTTTGACTTTAGAAGAAGAACTCAAAAACATAGAGCATCAGATTATTTTCGTGAATGATGGATCCAAGGATAGAACAAGAGAAATTCTGGAGCAACTTCTACAAAAAACTCCTTATAACGAGCTTGTTAATTTCAGTCGCAATTTTGGCCATCAAGCCGCTTTTAGCGCGGGCTTACAACACGCCAAAGGAGAAGCCGTGGTGATTATTGACGGCGATCTTCAAGACCCTCCCAGTTTAATTCACGAAATGCTTGCAAAATGGCAAGAAGGATATCAAGTCGTTTACGCCCAGCGCCATAAACGTCGAGGCGAATCTCTTTTCAAACGTTTTTCTGCCTTTTGCTTTTATAGAATCATCCATTCCCTCACCAATATTGAAATTCCTCCAGATACGGGCGATTTTAGATTGATGGATCGCGTTGTTGTAGACCAACTAAACAGTCTCCCTGAACGCAGCCGTTTTTTAAGGGGTTTAGTATGCTGGGTTGGATTTAAGAAAACAGGGATTCTCTACGATCGAGCAGAAAGAACAGCGGGAGTTTCAAAATACCCTCTTCGTAAAATGATTAGGCTTGCAATTGATGGGATTACAGGCTTTAGCACTACCCCATTAAAAATCAGCTTTCTCATTGGAGTTCTCGCTACCATCATTGCTTTTGGTGTTTTTATATGGAGTATTCTTGAAAAGATTCTATTCCCAGAAACTACTGTTCCTGGGTGGGCTTCACTCATGACAGCCATCGTCTTTTTTGGTGGCATACAACTCATTTCTATTGGTATTCTTGGAGAGTACATCGGACGCATCTACGATGAAGTCAAGCAACGCCCGCTATACATTGAGGATAAAAAGTGAGACATCGTTTATTTGTGATGAGTGCGGCGAGTGGCGCAGGGAAAACCACCTTAAAAGACTTGGTGATTCAAGAGTTCCCTGACATTTGCTATTCTATTTCAGCAACCACAAGAGCCCCTCGAAAAGGCGAAGTCAACGGCATTCATTATTTCTTCAAAACCAAAGAAGAGTTTGAAGAGATGATTTCAAAGAATGAGCTCGTCGAATGGAATCAAGTTCATGGCAATTACTACGGTACACCCAAATCATTTGTAGAAAATCAACTGGCTCAAGGGAAACGCATCTTATTTGATTTAGACGTCTTTGGAAAAGTCAATTTTGATAAAGTCTACCCTGACGCAACAGGTATTCTTATTTTGCCCCCGTCTGTAGAAGAATTAAAAAAACGCTTACTCCAAAGGGCTACCGATTCAGAGGCTGTCATTCAACTTAGACTAGAAAACGCCATTAAAGAAATGGACTTCGCCAAAGCCCATGGCAAATACGAATACACCATTATTAATGATGATTTGCAAAAAGCCGCTCAAGAATTAAGAACAATTCTTAAGGATCCACGTCAATCTTAACTTCCACATTCATTGGAAAGCCAAGAGCTTTTAGATTGCCTTGTAAGGGTTTTAAAGCGTTTCTTAAAGCAGCTGATGATTCTCCCTTTAGAAGAAAACGCATCCAAAACATTTTTTTAAGCATGGGGATAAAACCTTCTACAGGCCCTAAAACTTGAATATCTTGATAAGGTGAAATCATGGATTCTATTTTTTGCACCGTTTGTTGCAAAATGATTTGGTCACGCGCCCCGACATCAATAGCCACTAATTTACAAAATGGAGGATAACACGCTTCTCGACGTTGTTGTATTTCCATTTCTACAAAATGATTATAATCATGAGTTAAAGCAAAACGCATCAATGGATCCGTTGGATTCATTGTTTGAATCCAAACTTCCCCGCCTTCTTGATTTCTGCCCGCACGGCCTGCCGTTTGACTTAGCAATTGAAACAAACGTTCACTCATTCTAAAATCGGGAATACCACTTCCATTATCAGCACCAACAATTCCCACCAATTGCACTCTCGGAAAATCATGCCCTTTGGCCACCATTTGTGTTCCTAAAAGCACATTATAATCTTGATTTCTAAATGAAGATAAAATCGTTTCTGCAGCACCTACGTTTTGAGTCGTATCTCGATCCATTCGGATCACTTTTGCACTAGGAATCCAAGAGACTATTTCTTCTTCGAGCTTTTCAATAGCACCTCCTTGAAATTCAAATGTAGGTGACCCACATTCAAAACAAGGAGCATCCATCCGATGTAAACTACCGCAATAGTGGCATAGCAAACCACGATGTTGCTTATGAAAAACAAGAGGAATATGGCAATTTTTACAATACAAAGTAGCACCACAACTAGTACATACTCTTGTTTTAGAATACCCACGACGATTCAATAAGATAATCGCCTGATGCCCTTCTTCAAGGCAAGCCGTTAAAGCTTCTCTAAGTGCCGAAGACAAAAGAATTCCAGCCTGCTGCAAAGGAGCTTCTTTTTTCATATCAATTAAATGCACTTTTGGCATTTGAATATCGGTAGCTCGCTTGGATAAATGAAGATAAGTAAGGTTCCCTTCTTGGGCATACAAGAATGTTTCCACAGAAGGAGTAGCACTTCCTAATACCACTAAAGCGCCATGCTTATGAGCCAAATGAAAAGCGAGTTCTCTGCAATGATATCGCGGTGCAGGGTCTTGTTGTTTATAAGAGGAATCATGTTCCTCATCTAAAATAACGACATCAAAATCAAACGGTGATAAAATAGCACTTCTTGTACCAAGCACTACTTTTGCTCTTCCAAGAAGAATTTCCACCCACGTTTTTCTTTTTTCTGGCACAGATAAAGCAGAGTGTAAAACAAAAACAGGCTCATTTAAAAAATCCGAAAAGCGAGCCACACTTTGAGGTGTTAAACCAATTTCTGGAACAAGAATAAGGACTCGTTTTCCTAAGGATAAAGCCTTTTGAACTAATTCTTGATATACCCTTGTTTTCCCTGATCCCGTAACCCCATGTAATAAAGCACCCCGAAAGGAATTACCTTCTAGCAATAACGTTAATTTATCTAAAGCCTCTTTTTGTTCTATTGTTAAACAAGGAGAAACTGGCTTTGATTCTAAAGATTTTTTTATGATTGGCTCACTTGCATAAGCCATCATCGCGTCTAAAAAAGTCGAAAAATCCGAAGGCAAAAATACATGAAGAGTTGTCATTGGAGAAGACAAATAATACTTAGAAACCCACTCTAAATTCTCCATGTAACGTTCAGAAAAAGCATAAGCACTTTGATGAGGAACAGCACTTTTTAACTTAAAAAGAGGGGGCTCGGAAAAGACTCTAGAAACAACGGCAAGCCCAATTTTACGCCTATTAAACTGAACCCAAACAACACTGCCTTTTTGTACAGATGCCCCTTTTTGAACCCCATAAGTATAAACCTGAGGAGCCTGTGGAATATAGACGTCACAAAACAAATCAAATGACTCTGGAGTCAAGACCTTATCGATATTTTCTGGAACAGGGGTTTTTGGTATTCGTTTAGCCATGGAGCCCCTCAAAAATAGCTTCATAAAGCGATAAAAAACGTTTTTTTTTCTTACATGACCTCTAGTTTTATTAGATTATGATGAGTTTCATTTCCTAAAAAGGAAATGCCATCTTATATGGAGATCCTTATGAGCTTATTAAATGTATTTAGACCTAAATGGCAGCACTCTGACCCTGAAGTACGTATTAAAGCTTTACAAGAACTTGGCCCTGAAAATCAGGATGTATTTGAAACCGTCGCCACCACCGATGAAACCATCGAAGTCCGTCAAATGGCCTTACGTAAATTAACGACCATTACAGTTCTTCGTCAAATAGCCAAAGAAGATAAAGACCCTATAATAAAACGTACTGCTGAAAATAGGTTATATGAAGAGCTCGTTAAAATATTAAAAGATTTTCGTGGAACCGCTTCCGATGTTGAACTTGGCTACGTGGATGAAATTGCATCCACTCGCTATGCAGAAGATTTATTAAAAAGCATGCCATCATCAGAATTACGTTTAGCTTTAGTAAAAAAATGTAATAAGCCTGGTTTTTTATCTGCTGTCGCATTAAAGGATTCTAAAGAAGAAGTAGCGATTGCTGCTGTTGAGACAATAGACAGCGAAAGTATATTGCAAGATATAGCCAAAAATTCTAGACACAATAGCGTTAGACAAAAAGCCAACGAAAAATTAAAAGTTCAAAAAAATGATTCTCAAGCAAACGTTTCTGCAAGCATGATGCTCTTTAAAAAGAGAGAAGCATTAATTCAGCAAGCAAAACGGATTAATGAAGACAAGTCTAGTATATCTCATGCAGATGAATTTAATGCCCTTATGGAAGAAGCCCTGGCTCTTGGTATGGGGCCTGCTCAAGGAGAATTAGATTCATTACACAATACATTCAAAGAAAAGTGCAGAGAAGAACTTAAACGAGTTGAAGAAGAGCTTAAACAAAAGCAATTATTAGAAATGAAAGTGGGGCAACTCGATAAACTCATCGAAGAATTCGAAAAACTCTTAAATGATAACAAAGCAAAGAACAATAAGTTACGCATTACTGAAATCATTGATTACTGGAACCTTCATAAAGATGGTGTGCCAAGCTCATTGATTAAACGTTTTGCTGCTGCCATTTCTCGTTATGATCGACTCACTCTTCAAAAAGAAGCTCCTCTAGAACAACCTGCTGAAGAAAAAGTCATGGAAACTCATGATGACTCTATTGTACATTCTATGCGCTTAGAAATCATTGAACAATTAAAACACCTTGCTCAAAAGGATTTTTCTGAAGTAGTGAACCGCCAAGTCAGAAGCTTAATACGGAATTGGGAGTCTCTACCAGAAATACAAGAAACGGACCCTCTTTATGAATCATTTGGTTCTATTAAAGAACAGATTTCAAATACGTTTGATAAAGCAGGTGCCTTACAAGAAGAAATCTATCAAGCAAACCTTCTCAAGCTCCAAGGCTTAATCAAAAAAATCAATGCCATTGATGAAACAGAAAACTTCCGTGATATTGCAAAGACATTAAAAGATACTTATCAAGAATGGAAAGAAATCGTTGGAGAAGATAAATACCGTTACCAAGAAATTTGGAAGGAGTATAAAGAAGCCACTTCTCGATTCCAAGAAATGCAACAATGGGAATCATGGCACAATGAACGAGATCGTGAAAGCATTCTTGAAGAAATGGCCATTCTCCTTAGAGAAGAACCAAGCAAAGATGTTCTATTCAAGCTCCGCACGTTAAGCAATCAATGGAAAACAATGGGGCCTGTAGCTCCAACTCGAATTAATGAATTACGTGAACAGTTCAAAGAATTATTCGAAAAGATTATGGAACGTTGTTCTCCTCTACTAGAAGAACAAAATGCCGAACGTCAAAAGAATTTAGATAGCAAAGAAGCCCTTTGTGAACGCGCTGAAGCTTTAATCAAAGATGAAGCCACTTCTTGGAAAGATAAGTTTAAAGAATTTGTAAACTTACAAAACGAGTGGAAAACCATTGGTCAAGTTCCTAAAGAAAAAAATCAAATTCTTTGGGATCGTTTCCATGCGGTAACAGATTCCTTCTATGCTGAGCACAAAGAAAAAATAAAGCAAGAAGATCTTGTTAGACAAGAAAACTATCAGAAAAAGCAAGCTCTTTGTGAACAAGCAGAAAAACTGCAAATTTCTGAAAATTGGAATGAAACATCCAATAAGCTAAAGAAGCTACAAGAAGAATGGAAAGCCATTGGCCCAGTTCCTAAAAGCCAATCTGATGAAATTTGGAATCGTTTTCGTACCGCTTGTGATCGTTTCTTTGAGCAGAAAAGATCTCACTTTGAAGAAATGGACGAAGAAAAACAAAAGAATCTAAAAGCAAAAGAAGCTCTCTGCGAGAAACTCGAAACTATGGAAATAGATTTTTCTCAACCAGAGACTCTTGCCAATTTACGAGCCATTGAATCTGAATGGAAAACCATTGGTATGGTTCCTAAAGAAAACATCGATTCTATTTGGGAACGTTTTTCTTCTATTGCCAATAAAATTCTAGAAAGCTATGCTGAAATTAATGAAGAGACAAGAAATCGTCTCAACGAAATTAAAGCAAAAAAGAAAGCCATGATAGAACAAATTGCAGCGTTAATGGATAATGCTGGAGCAAATCAAAGTGCAGACATCACAAGAGCTCTTCAACAAGAATGGAAAACATTAGGTTCTTGCGGTATTGAAGATTTTGATTTGTATAAAGAATTCAAAGCTATTTGTGATGAATTTTTCACTCGTCGCCGTGACCAGCTCGATATTCAAGAACATGCCAGAAAGAATAATCTTCAAAAGAAGTTCATGCTCTGTGAACAAGCCGAACAGCTTCTTGCTAATTTGAATGATTCTAATAAAGAAGATTCTATGAACCAAGTAAAGCACCTCCGTCGACTTTGGAAAGAAGTAGGTGCCGTGCCTAGAGAACATTCCGATAAAGTTTGGAAGCGTTTTAATAAAGCCTGCGACGCTATTTTTGGTAAAGATTCTTCAAATACTGAAACGACAGCTGCTCCGGAAGCTTAATGCCCTATTTTCCGCCTTGGACGAGCGTTGCCGAAGCAGCCGCTTTGCTTGCTTCGGGACATATTGTAGCTATACCCACCGAGACCGTTTACGGTCTTGCTGGCAACGCGCTTGATCCACTCGCTTTAGCCAAAATATTTGCTGCTAAAGGGCGCCCCGTTTTTGACCCATTAATAGTGCATATTGCAGATATTGATTCTTTAGAAAATGTAGCTCAACAAATTCCAGAGTCGGCGTATGCTCTTGCTCGTGCTTTTTGGCCAGGGCCCTTAACACTCGTTCTTCCAAAACAGCCCTGTATTCCAGACCTGGCGACAAGTGGGCTTTCTACCGTTGCAGTAAGGCTTCCACAGCATCCAATAGCCCAAGAAATTATTCGTAAAGCCGAAGTTCCTCTTGCGGCGCCTAGTGCAAACCTATTCAAACACGTAAGCCCTACAACTGCAGAACACGTAGCAGCTCAATTAGGCTCTAAAATAGATGGGATTGTTGACGGAGGCCCTTGTACAGTTGGTGTAGAAAGCACCATTGTGGCTTTTGAAGACGATACTCCTGTTATTTTAAGGCCTGGAGCGATTACTCCGTTGATGATTGAGTCTATAATAGGAAAAGTCAAACTAAAAAATTCTTCTTCTAATCCAGGCGAAGCTATGGTATCTCCAGGAACAATGGATACCCATTACCAACCTCGCATTCCTCTTTATTATGGGGCTCTGCCAAAGGATTTTGTAATACCCACAAATACAGTTCGTATTGCATTTGGAAACACAAAGTCCTCTATTCCTGCATCTTTAAACCTTTCTGAAATAGGAAATCTAACAGAAGCAACGGCAAATTTATATGCCTACATGCATCAATTAGATACACCTTCCAACGGTTTTATTTTAGTAGACCCTATCCCAAATGAAGGTTTAGGAATTGCGCTAAATGATCGACTACGAAGAGCTTCGATAAAAAAACTTTCCTAAGTTTTTAAAAAGACACTTTCGAAAAATTAGCTCGCACGTCTTTTGTTAGTAGCGCATTAAAGTGCCACCATTCACTAGGCAAAGAAATAAAACCCGCTTGAATCATCACCTGACGAAGTATTGTTCGATTTTTTATTTGCTCTTCCTTTAAGCGCCCTTCTTTTAATGCTCGGGCTTCGCCTTGTTTACCTGCACAAGATTCAAAAGAATCAAAATCCGTTCCCATATCTAAAAATTTCCCTGTGGAATCCGCAATAGACAAATCAATCGCTAATCCAAAATTATGAGCACTACCCGAACCGGGGCTTGTGACATAATGAGAAAAAGGCGTGCCTCTCACCATCGCTCGAAGCGCTTCTTGAGCATATAAAGGGCGCGTGGCATCAAAAATGACAAAATGATAATCAGGGTAATTCTTTTTCAAAAGACGAATGGCTCTTTTGAATTTTGTGGCCGCTTCTTGGTGTAAAAAAACACGCTTAGAACCACAATACAAATCATGGCCTGTGACATTATTAAAAGACGCATAACGTAAATCGAAAGCAATATCACGCCAATTGGTTATTTCCACAAAAGCAGAATCTGCTTGGATTGATTTTAGAAAAAGATTATTTGCTTTACAAAAACGAAGTGGCTTTTCTGGAGGCGTAGGAACAAAAACAGAATCACTTGCAAAAGCCATGAACGGAAAAACAATCAATAGAAATAATAAATTCAAAAACCTTAAAGAGGTTCCAAAAATAGACTGTCTAAAAAGCGTCATAAATAAAAAATACTTCTAATAAACAAGCTTGTGAACTTAAATACTGAATGTGCCTTCTACACCAAACTGAATAAATAGCCCCATCCCTTTAGCCATAAACGGAACGACATCATATCCATTTTGATGATTAGAATCATTATCTTGAGTGACAACCGACCGCTCACGAGCGTTATCACTGCCTAAGAAGCGAAGAGCAGGCACATCTAAGTTCGCCAAAATGTTGTTGGCTTCAATATAAAAACGAACATTTCTAAAGATTCCCTTTTTTCCAGGGAGATCTAAATTGACTCGAAGATCCGTTCTAAATAAATCCGTAAATTCACCTAAATCATCTACACGCCTAGTACCATAAACGCGTTCCCCATCTTCAATGCCCGATGGTGTGATCTCAAAATAATACAAAGGCCTATGCCAAGCCGCATGATGAGAAAGAATAAAAGAGAATAACGAATCTTTTCTAGGATAAAAACGGAAATGAGAAACCATATCTAAACGAGCATTGGCCTGCCAAGGGAGTGAACGATCCTCAGAAAGTTCATACTCACCATATACAGAGCTTACATTGGTTCCCATAGAAAAATGATGAGATGTTTTCCATTCGACCTTCGCTTGCACGCCAGAAACCCAAGCAAAATCAACGTCTGTTTGTTCTAAGTAATGAACATACGCTTTAGGTTGTGGAAGCATTGGATTCACGTAATAACGCCCAAAACCATGAGCTTGAACATCAAGGTACTTTGTCCTATAGCCTACACCTGCTTTTGCAGAGGCGCCTTTCACAAGAATTCCATCGATGTCATTCTGTTGATATACAGGAGTCCAATCGGCTCTCCAGGCCGCATTTCCAAAAATGCGCCAGTGGCTTTGTTCTTTTGAAAATAAATTTCGTTCTATATCAAAAGACGCTAATGGAGAAGCATGGCCATCAAAATCAGCCACAGCCCCTAACGCAAAAACCATATTTTGTTGATCAGAAAGCCATCCCATTCGAGAAGCTCCTGTTAAAACATTTCCATTACCCTTCATTTCTTGAATAGCTGAAAAATCAGGATACTCGCGTTCCATAATATGGTGTTCAAATAAAAGAGAACTACTTAAGTCGGCGCCTAAAATACTCCCTTGAAAAGACTTTTCAGCACCTGCACTAATGGTGGAATGAACATAATCAAACCCATCAATAAATGAAGCCGCTTCTCCAGAAGAACCCGTTCTAAAGCCTGTTGTATCACGAAGTGTATCCGATAGCGCTTCCCTTACAAAACCAACGTTCCAACTTAAACCCCATTTGGAATTATAGTCTAAGCCCAAAACCAAATACCTCTGACTGCCTTTAATAATATCAATACTATTCACTTCACTCATTAAATTAGAGGTGTCTTGACGAATCACATAATCATCGGCACTATATAATAAATGTAAACCCCAAGTATTACCTAGAGAATCCGAACCACTTAAAGCACCAAATAAATCATAGGAGCTCAAATTAAAAGGATCCGAAGATTTAACAACGTCATCAGAGCCACTATCATCTCTTTTCTTAAATTCAGTAAAGAACTTTTCGCCCATATTTTTAAGCATCGCTTCATCTAAACGACGGAATGCAAAGCGGAAACCATCCCAAAAAAGAAAGGGGCCTTCTATCACAATTTCTTGTAATGTAACACCCACAGAAAGTTTGGCAGAAAAATCTTCACCTTCCACTGGTTCTGGTAAGTATTGGATTGACGCCGCAAGACCTTGGCTTAAAGGACCTTTTCCATAATGGTCATGAACTTCTATTCCACTTAAAACGCGAGGATTAATCACAGACAAGTTCCCAGGGAACCCCACATCTAAATGACGCATATTAGGAACGCGTAAACGCCCTAAATGATAATTCACATCTTCTGCTCTGGAGCCATCGTAAAATAAGGCACTAGAAAAATCTTTTTGGCCAGAAATCCCTGGCATTTGACTTAAATGTTCTGCTAAATCAAATCTCATCCCAGCAGCATCTTCGAGCTTTTCTAATTCCACCCGACGCACGTTTTCCCACTCCACAATATTTTCGCCACCAATAACGGTGCTTTGGCCTAAATCACGAACATTAGTCGAAATGATTATGACCATGTCCAAAAAGTCAGAAAATTCGGCTACATTGACAATTAAACTGTCATAGCCTTCCTTTTTTACCCATAAAACGGCATTTGCAGAAGAAACTTCTATTTCAAAACGACCACGGGCATCAGTAGATGCAATTTTCTTACCAGACTTATATAAAAGATCCACATCCGCCACTGGACGATCAGAGCCAGCTTCTAACACAACGCCCACTAATCTGGTGGGAGCGGCTACCACTATTATAGACGCCATTAATAAAAAAAGAATAGATCGCATAAAATTCATAACAAGGAATAAAATAGAAAAAGATCCATTTTGGAAATGACTTTTTAAGGAGAAAAGCCTAAAACGAGAAAGAACCTTATTATTTAGCTTAGTATTTGTTAGTTTTATTTTAGTATGGCAAAAGTATATCTTGTCCAAATGGACATTCTCTGGTGTAATAAAACCGCGAATTTTGAGACAGTTCGTCGTTTATTACAATCTAAGACTATAGAAAAAGGCGGGCTCATCGTTTTACCAGAAATGTTTGCCACTGGTTTTGTGGGGCGCCCCAAAGAAGGGATTGAAGAATCCTTTGAACATGCGGAAAGCGGCATCACAGCCTCTTTTTTAAGCAAACTTTCTCAAGAAACGGGTTGTTTAGTACAAGGCAGCGGGATTAGAAAGCAAAATGGACAATTCCGTAATCATGTAAGTGTTTATGGGCCTGATAGCCAAACAGAAATCACAAGTTATGACAAAATTTACCCTTTTCATACAGAACAGAAGCATTTTGAAGCTGGTGAAGCGATTAAAACCTATAAGTTTGATTTATTTAACGTCGCCCCTTTTATTTGCTATGACTTACGTTTCCCAGAGGTTTTTCGAGCAGCCATGAACTATAATATTGAACTTTTTACAGTAGTTGCCTCTTGGCCTACTAGTAGAGAATCTCAATGGGCAACCCTTTTAAAAGCTAGGGCCATTGAAAACCAATGTTATGTTCTTGGAGTAAACCGCATTGGAGAAGATCCTTATACAGAATATAATGGAGGGTCTATAATTGTAGGGCCAACAGGAGACATAATTGATTCTCTCGGTTCTGAAGAAGGGATCCTTTCTGCCGAAATAGACTATGCTATATTAAGAGAAAAACGTCAAAATTTCCCTGTTTTAAAGGATGCTAAGCCTTTTTTCTCTTTCCCAATAAAAAAAGGCGTGATTTGAATCACTTTTTTATTTAGCGTCAAAATTCTTAACTCATTGATAATCAATTAAATGCGATTTTTTGTGGATTTTCTGTATCCATAAAAACAATTATGGGGCTTTTTATTCCTTTTTTTAAATACTAAGTTATTGTAAACAAATTGAAACACTCTTAAAGGAACAACTATGAGTAACAATGAATATGCAAAAATAAACTACGCAAAGGCATTGATTCGTGCAGGTGTTCGAAAAGAATTGATTCTTAAAATCACAGACATTTCTACGTATCAATACTCTCTCATCCAAAGAGAATTGCAAGTCGCCTAATAATTTCTATTTTCAAGAATATGGAAATTGTTCTTGAAATTGCACCACAAAAAGCGACCCATTTAAAAAAAAGACTAGCCGTTCTGGAACAATGTTTCCAGGATGGCTCTTTATTATTAAGCGCTCGTGATGGGGGAAAACCAGCTCAATTTGTGCTAAAATCAACAGATTCGTTTCCTTGGCTTGCTCTTTTTAAGAAATTACGCGTATTTTGGTGGACATCTTCTCATCAAAATATTCCTTATGCTTTCCGTTTACAGAGAAGAGTTCCTGAAGAGCTTTTAACTGAAATGGATTTTTTAAGAGAACCAGAATTATTAAATGCTTTAGCAACTTTAAGAGCGAATAAATATTTTCCCCCTCTCCCCAAGAGTCCTTTCTAAAGCTACATTAAACATGAATGTTGAGGTGGTTGTGACCATAAATGAAATTGAAAAAGAACTAATTAAAGCAGCTAAAGAATTAAGAAAGACGGAACCTCTTTCAGAAAGTATCTTAGACTGGCAAATTCTTTCCAAAAAAAACTTTGGAGAGATGCTTGCTGCAACCCTTGCCCAACTATTAGGCGGCGAACTCATTCAAAAAAATGACCTCGAAAGGCTTTTTTTAACACAATTTCAAAAACACCCTTCTATTTTAATAAATGCTGCTTACGATCTCGAAGCGACAGTGGAAAGAGACCCCGCTTGTTCAGATTATTTGGAGCCACTCCTCTTTTTTAAAGGATTTCAAGGGATTCAGGCTTATCGTACGGCCCATTCTCTTTGGAATGAAAAAAGAACGTTCCCTGCAAAAATGCTCCAGAGTATTGTTAGTCAAAAATTTGGAATGGACTTACACCCCGCTGCTAAAATTGGATGCGGCATTCTTCTTGACCACGCCACCAACATTGTCGTTGGTGAAACGGCTAAAATTGGCGATAATGTCTCCATTTTCCATGGCGTGACTTTAGGTGGTTCAGGAAAAGAAAGTGGCGATAGGCATCCAAAAATAGGCGATGGCGTTATGCTTGGTGCTCATGCCCAACTTTTAGGCAATATTCGCATTGGTCGAGGCGCAAAAATTGGTGCTGGAGCCGTTGTATTAAAAAATGTACCAGCACATACCACTTTTGCTGGTGTTCCAGCCGTTCAAGTAGGGCATCCAGAAAATGATATGCCTAGCCTTGAAATGCAGCAAGATTTTACTCTAGACGCCCAATAGCCGAACAAAAGCTTTAAATGAATCGTGCAGAAAAGATCAATTTTATTGCAAGTAAGCTGGATGAATATTTTCCAAACCCACCTATTCCTTTGATTCATGAAGATGCGTACACCCTATTAATAGCCGTTCTATTAAGTGCGCAATGTACAGACGCTCGAGTCAATCAGGTCACCCCGATTCTTTTTAAGAAAGCTAAAACCCCAGAAGCCATGATCAAGTTAAAAGTGGAAACCATCATGGAAATCGTCAAACCTTGTGGCTTTTTTAGAACGAAAGGCACAAACATATTCAATTTATCAAAAATCCTAATCGAAAAGCACCAAGGGCAAGTGCCAAGATCATTTGAAGAACTAGAAGCTCTCCCTGGAGTAGGCCATAAAACGGCAAGTGTGGTGATGAGCCATGCTTTTAAAATCCCTGCTTTTCCAGTAGATACTCATATTCATCGCCTTGCAGCGCGCTTTGGACTTAGCAATGGAAGTTCTGTAGAACAAACAGAAAAAGATTTGAAAAAAATATTTCCAAAAGAAGAATGGGAAAAGCGCCATTTACAGTTCATCTATTTTGGGCGAAACTTTTGTAAAGCTCGTGGACACATCGTCTCAGAATGCCCAATTTGTAAAGTGCTCTAAACTATACCCCTGAAGAAATCGAACGATCAAAATAAGTAATCGTTTTAATAAGACCTTCTTCTAAAGAAACGACTGGTTCCCAATTTAATATTTCTTTTGCTTGTGAAATATCTGGGCGACGTTTTTGAGGGTCATCTCCAGGAAGTGGCTGGTAGACAATTTTGCTTTTACTTCCAGTTAAACGAATGACTTCTTCTGCAAGTTGAAGCATAGTGAATTCTGAAGGATTCCCTATATTAATAGGGCCAACTGTTTGTGTTTGATCCATCATGGAAATAAAGCCAGAGATTAAATCGTCGACATAACAGAAGCTACGTGTTTGTAAACCATTTCCATAAATGGTAATATCTTGACCTTGAAGCGCCTGCACAATAAAATTACTGACGACTCGACCGTCATTGGCAAGCATTCTTGGGCCATAAGTATTAAAGATTCGAACGATACGAATATCCACTTTATTTTGACGGTGGTAATCCATAAAAAGAGTTTCGGCAACTCGTTTGCCTTCGTCATAACAACTGCGAATCCCAATTGGATTGACATTACCCCAATAGCCTTCTTTCTGAGGGTGTTCTGTAGGATCGCCATATACTTCACTTGTACTTGCTTGAAGAATACGTGCATGGACTCGTTTTGCAAGACCAAGCATGTGAATGGCTCCCATGACACTTGTCTTAATTGTCTTCACAGGGTTATGTTGGTAATGCACAGGGCTTGCTGGGCAAGCTAAATTAAAAATCAAATCAACTTCAAGAAGAATGGGTTCTGTAACATCATGGCGAATGATCTCAAATCGAGAGATATCTCTTAAATGCGCAATATTATCCATGCGTCCAGTAAAAAAATTATCTAAACAAATCACTTCATGACCACTTGATAATAAGCGTTCACAAAGATGTGACCCTAAAAAGCCAGCTCCACCCGTCACGAGAATTCTCATTCGTCATCTCCTTCTTCGTCAACAACAACAGCTCCCTCGCCATATAGAGCCACTAAACGGATGCCGTTTAATGTTAAGTACGGATCATATGTATCTATACATTCTGTACGGCGAGCAATCGTTTTACCCCAACCCCCTGTTGCAAAAACAGGAATATTTTCTTTCGTGAATTCTTTTTTAATCAATGCCACAATCGATTCTAATTCGGCCTTAAAACCAAATAACAAACCCGAGCGGATGGCGTCATCTGTATTGTTTGCGATCAGATTTTCGGGCCATTCAATGGTGACAGGCAATAATCGTGCGGCCTTTTCAGTTAAAACATCAAGACTGGCACTAATTCCAGGAATAATCAAACCACCAGCAAAACCACCATCTTTCATGACATCAAAAGTGGTGGCTGTTCCCATATCCACAATAATGGCATCCGTATAACCACGTTCCCGAAGCGCAATCACGTTACAAAGTCGGTCTGAACCAGCCATAGAAGGGTTCAAATAGGCAATCGGTAATTGAAGGCAATTATCCGAAGAAACGACCTGAACTGGTTTATCAAAAAGAAAAGTTAATGCTTTAATCCAAGGACGTTCTTGAGAAGGAACCACAGTACTCAAACCAACATGTGTTATTTGATTGGGTTTAATTTCAGAAAATCGAAGTAAACCACTCACTCGATTCAAAACTTCATCTGACGTTGTGTTTGGTCGTGTCGTTAGGCGCCAGTGATCCACTACTTTATCGCCTCTAAAAATCCCAACAACGGTATGGGAGTTTCCAACATCAACCACAAGAATAACGCCTTTTGTCATTAAATCCTCATTGAAATATCAAGTGCTTTTACACTATGAGTTAAAGCCCCTACGGAGACAAAATCCACTCCAATAGTTGCAATTTCACGCAGACGTTCTAAGTTCATATTACCACTTGCTTCTAATTGGACCTTATCGCCACTTTCACGAACAATTTGAACGGCTTTTGCCATCGTTTCATTGTCCATATTATCAAGCATGATTACATCAACACCTTGATGAAGTAAGCGTTTTAAATCGTCTAAATTTTCTACTTCTATTTCGACTCGAACAGAAGAATTATTATTCTTTTTGACTACAGCAAGCGCTTCTAAAACGCCACCGCAAGCGGCAATATGATTGTCCTTTACAAGAACCATATCAAAGAGACCCATTCGGTGATTTAGTCCACCCCCTGCACGAACAGCATATTTTTGAAGCGTTCTAAAACCAGGAATTGTTTTACGAGTATCTAAAACGTGAGTGGAGCCCGCTTTTAATGCCTCCACATAACGAGCCGTAATGGTAGCCACACCAGAGAGTTGTTGAATGAAATTCAACAATGTACGCTCCCCAGTTAAAAGGGCTCTTGTAGTTCCAGAGAGTTCAGCGATTAAATCTCCAGCAACAACAGCATCGCCATCTTGTTTATAAAGTGTAACAGAAACAGTTTCTTTTAATTCTTGAAAAACAAGATCAATAATAGATAAGCCCGCAAGAACACCTGACTCTTTTGCAATTAATCTGGCTTTTTGTTTTTGGTCCGCAGGAATTGTCCAAGCACTAGTGATATCTCCAGTACGCACATCTTCTTTTAAAGCAAGACGTATCATCGTTATAGCGTCTTCTACTGGAAAACTTTCGATTAGTTTTGAATTGGACATAAAGCTATTGGGCTCCTTTACCTGTAATCACCACATAAACTGTACGGAATAAAATTTGAATATCAAGCACAAGAGACATGTTTTCATAATAATACATATCGTACTGTAATTTCTTTTGCACATCTTCAATGCTCGTATCATAATGATGACGTACTTGAGCCCAACCAGTCAAACCTGGTTTAATCTTCAATCGGCTAATATAAAAAGGCACTTGTTCTCGAAGCTGTTCAATAAAAACGGCTCTTTCAGGCCTTGGCCCAACCATGCTCATATCGCCTTTCAACACGCATAGTAATTGAGGTAATTCATCAATTCTTGCGCGACGTAAAAACATTCCTATACGAGTGATTCGAGGATCATTTTTTGTAGCCCACTGAGCTCCATTTTTTTCAGCATCCACTTTCATGGTTCTAAACTTATGAATCATAAAACGGCGGCCATATAAACCGACTCGTTCCTGGCTATAAAAGATAGGGCCTTTTGAATCTAATTTAATGGCAAGTGCAGCGAGCAAAGAGATAGGAGAAGAAAGAATCAATAAACCAAGAGCAATGATAACATCCATGACGCGCTTGACTCGCACTTGCCACAAAGGCATATTGAATGGGAATAATTCTTGAAGTTCAAAACCGTGAACAAGGTTCGCCTTAAAATGGCCATGAACGACATTGTATAAATTCGGGATAATATAAATATGGACAGGTAAATCGCAAAGCCAAACTAAGATTCGCATGATCTCTTGAACAGAAGTACTATCATGAGAAATAATAATTCCTCTCACATGATTTTCACGCACAATACGAGGCAAATCTGAATATTTACCAAGCAATGGTAAATTAGCGTATTCTTTTGGCAACACTTGGTAACGCTCATCTACAAAGCCAATCACTTTTTGACCACGTTCAGGGGTAGCCATAAAAGAATCAGCCACACGAGCACCCATCTCTGTAGCGCCCAGAACAAGCATTCGATTCGCCCCAAAACCATTCCTTAGCAAGCGTCGTAAGAATAAATAGATCGACATCCGAAACGATACGACTAAGAAAAAGGCTAATAAGCCATAAGCAAAAATCCAAACAAAGCGAGAACCGTAAATATACCCTTCTGTTAATGGCGCCGAGGCCATGATTTTGCCAATAAATTCACTTCCAAAAAGACCCACAATGAGGAATACAATTCCAAACAAAATGGTCATTAAAACATAAAGAGCTTGTTGAGTTCTTGAAAGTAAAAGCCAAGAGCGGTAAAGACCTGTTAAAAAGAAGAAAAATACCCAAGTGGCACTCAAAAGAAGGCCCGCTGGCAAATAATCTAGCAGTTGCCTAGTAGTATCTAATTTATCTGCAATCCAGCCACTGTAAAACTGAACCCAAAATGCGATTACAAAACAAATGGAAAACGCAATAAAGTCAGATATTACTAGTAAGGTCCGTTCTAGAGTAGTTGCTCGAAACATAAAATTCCTTTTTCTCTACATTAAAAAACGAATCACCTGACTTTTATTCGAAACACTTTCTAATGCATCAATGCATGCAATTGCAGAACTAATCTTTTTTTCTTTTGTTTTCTCTGTAATCACCACGATGCTTACTTTTCCTGGGTCTTTTACATCTTTTTGTATAATAGACTCAATCGAAATTTGATTTTGAGCAAGGATGCTAGTAATGCTTGCTAAAACGCCACAAGAATCTTGTGTTGTAAAACGGAAATAATAACGAGCCTCTGTTTCTTCAATAGGAACAAGATCAGCCTCATTCTCTTTCTGAAACCAACCCATTGGAATAGATTCTCTTTTACCAGCGGAACGAGCAAGAGAAACGAGATCGGCAACAACAGCACTTGCCGTAGGTAAACGACCAGCACCTGCACCTGTTTGTAAAGTAGGGCCTAAATTATCACATTCTAAAAATACGGCGTTTAACACCCCATTCACACTAGAAAGCAAATGATCATTAGGCACAAGACAAGGATGGACACGAGCGTCCACTCGATCGCCTGCTGCATGATAAATACCTAGTAATTTAATAGAGCAATCTAATTCTTTGGCATAAGCAATGTCGGCACTCGTAATGCTTGAAACCCCAGTCACATGAATCTTTTCAAAATCCACATGTTTTTTGCTGCATAAGCTTGCAAGCAAAGCGGTTTTATGAGCAGAATCAATCCCTTCAATATCAAACGTAGGGTCTGCCTCGGCATAACCTTTAGCCTGAGCGTCTTTTAAGACACTTTCAAAGGAAAGGGCTTCTTTTGACATTCGAGTTAAAATGTAATTACAGGTACCATTGATAATGCAGCTTAAATGCTCAATTTTACTACCAACAAAACCTTCTTGAATACTTCTGATAATTGGAATACCACCACCGACAGCGGCTTCAAAAAGAATATGACAACCCTTTTGTTCTGCTAAAGGAAATAATTCATGTCCATACTTTGCAAGAAGAGCTTTATTGGCGGTAACGACGTGTTTCCCTTCATTTAATGCGGCCGTAATCCACTTTCGTGGCATTTCATAGCCACCAGCTAATTCGACTAAAACATCAATCGAAGGATCCTTAATCATTTCGTTTGCATTTGTAGTGACGGCATAACCTCTAGCTTTATATGGAGCCACTTCTTCTTCTGATTTTGCACAAATACAAGCAAGCTCTAAATCTAAACCAAGTTCTTCTTTATATGACTTTGATTTTAACTCGAGAATATCAATTACTCCACCACCAACAGTGCCAGCACCAATTAATCCAATACGCATAAAGGTCTCCGATCTAAAAATACGGTCACAAGATAGAAAAACAGCGGAAATAAAGCAGTATTTTTTCTCACAAAGAAGATATAAAAAGTTTATATTTGTAGACGTGAGCAACGATTCGACTAAAAACCATTTGGATTCTTTGATTTCTTCTCAAAACCTTGGGAATCCCATCTACCCTGCCAAATTATTCCAGGCAAGACTTAAAGAGGAATTTTTAAGAACAAATCGAATTCAAAGACCGTTTCTTTATATTAAAATTTTTGCCCGTCAGTTTGATATTTTTGGCTGGGCTAAACCAGACGACATTATCTTACGAACTTGGAGCATTTGCGTTTTATCCATGCTCTCTCAAACCAAATTCACCGATGTTGTCGGTTATCTTTCCGAAGGGAGTGGTCTTGGGTTAATTCTACTAGATTCTGATGTTTCTACACTGGAACAAATCCGTAAACAAATGCTTCGCAATCTTCATGATGCGAACTTGCTCTCTCAGCTTCGAGAAAACAAGCCCAAGGCTCCTGTATTTAAGGCCTACGTTTATACAGGTCTTTTAGAGAAAAAAGACCAAGAACTGGATTCCACCATTGAAGAATTCAACAAAAGCAGCCAAGGGTTTATAGCTCTTTCTAGATTATTTTATTCAAATGTCATGCACCATAGCCAAAAAAATGTTTTGCGCTATATCATTAAACGAACAGTAGATCTTTCTTGTGCTATTATAGCTCTTCTCCTTTTATCTCCTCTGCTTTTAATCATTGCTCTAGCGGTCAAAATCAGTGATCACAAAGGCCCTATTATTTTTAAGCAAACTCGTGTGGGTAAAAACGGAAAACTCTTTACCATGTATAAATTCAGAAGCATGTACGCCGATGCCGAAGAGCGAAAAGCGGCTCTCCAAGAGTACAACGAATCTGGCGGCCCCACATTTAAAATGAAAAACGACCCTCGCATTTATCCTTTTGGTCGTATCTTACGCAAGTTTAGTTTAGATGAACTTCCTCAGTTATTTAATATTTTAAAAGGCGATATGTCTGTTGTTGGTCCAAGGCCTCCTGTTCCTGCAGAAGTCGCTGAATATTTGCCTTGGCATAAGATGCGCCTTTCAGTTACTCCTGGGCTCACTTGTTTTTGGCAAGTCAGTGGCAGAAGTAATGTTACCTTTGAAGAATGGATGCGTCTTGATAATCAATACGTACGTCACGGCAATTTTGGAGTAGACGCCCAATTGATTGCAAAAACTTTTAAAGTCGTAATCAAAGGCGATGGGGCTTATTAAACGATTTCCTCTATTGATTAAAGGCGATGGGGCTTATTAAGCAACGGCGTCTATTAATCAAAGACGACAACGCCTTAAGTAATTTTTCTCGTTATATCGACTCAAAACAATTCAAAAAAAGAAAACCCTAAATCATCAATTTAGGGTTTCTTATTTTGTGAACTTTAATTAAAGAATTACTTAAAATCAATCACTTCTGTCCAACCAAATGGATCTGGACTTTCGCCAAATTGAATTGCAGTATATTCTTTGTAAAGATGAGTACAGACTGGGCCAGCTTCTCCATTACCGTATGTGAATTCTTTACCTGCAACTGGATCCACAATGCGTTTGATTGGGGTAATCACCGCTGCTGTACCACATTCAGCCGTTTCATCAAATTCAGCGAGCTCTTCAAATGGAACTGGACGACGTTCGACTTCGTAGCCTAAATGAGTGGCAAGCTGTTGTAAGCTCATGTTTGTAATCGAAGGCAAAACACTTTCTGATTTAGGCGTAATATACTTTTTCCCTTTGATTCCAAAGAAATTAGCAGGGCCACATTCATCAATATATTTCTTCTCACGAGCATCTAAATAGATGGTCGAAGAAAAGCCTTTTTGTTTAGCTAATTCTAAAGACATTAAGCTAGCAGCATAATTACCACCGACTTTAACCGTTCCTGTACCCAGAGGAGCAGCGCGATCAAAATCACGGCAAATCATCATATCCACAGGCTTAAAACCGTCCTTAAAATAAGGGCCCACAGGCATTACAAACATAATTAACAAATATTCTTTTGAAGGACGCACGCCAATTTCAGCGCCCGTACCAATCAAAAGAGGACGAATATAAAGAGTAGCTCCATAACCATAAGGAGGGATAAAACGACGATTCAATTGAATCACCTGTTTAACCATTTCATGAAAAAGCTCAACAGGAGGAGGCGCCATTAATACACGTTCAGCGGTACGCTGCATACGCTTCGCGTTTTCTTCACAACGGAAAATTCGAACTTGACCATCTTTTCCAGTATATGCTTTTAAACCTTCAAAACCTTCTTGACCGTAATGAAGACTTGTTGCTGCCATGTGCATATTAATCGTATTAGACGAAGAGACTTCTATTTTCCCCCAAGAACCATTGCGATAATAGCACCGAACATTATAATCCGTTTCTGAAAAGCCAAAAGGAATGTTTTTCCAATCGATTTCTTGCATAAAAGATGCCTACCTGAAAAGAATGAAACAATGGTTAAAAAATACATTTATCCCCATTCTTTTGGCAAAAGAGGGGTTAAAAAATGAGAAAAAAATTGTTTCTGAAGTTATTTCTTACAAAAATCACAAGTATTTCAGTCCATCCTTATATAAAATAGGGCCAAGTTACAGCACTTGACTCATGAAGTCTTTTTGTTACACTTAATCTTGATTCCACCATTTTTTATGACAAACGATTGCAAAGTGTTAAATCCTATCCCTTAATTAGTTAAATCCCTTATTATTATTCTCTTTTTTTTGTTCAGGGGGATACAAGGAAGCTCCTATTTTTTTTATTATTCAGGCGTTTGCTCACCTTTTAACCTACATAGGATTTCAGATGACTCTTCATCCACTTGCCCAAGCCCTCAATCAAGATCTTTCTGCTGAAGGATGCTCTATTCTGGACACGCTTTCCTCTCAGGGGAAAGCCATTTTTTTCCCCAGTAAAGGGATTTTAGGACAAGGAGCGGAAGCTAAAGATGCCGCCATCAATGCAACGATTGGAACCGCTCTAGAAGATGATGGTTCCGCCTTAACATTGCCTTGCATTCAAAAGTCGATGAATCTAAATAAATCAAGCTTTTTATATGCCCCTAGTTTTGGAGATCCTAAACTTCGCGAAGCTTGGAAAGCACAAATTCAAAAAAAATGTCCTAGTTTAGGGAATACAAAAATTTCAAATCCTGTCGTCACGGCAGCCCTCACGCATGCCCTTTCTTGTGCCGCTTATTTATTCCTTGATCCAGGCGATGAGATTATTATGCCTGACCTTTATTGGGATAACTACGAGCTCGTCTTTGAAAACGGCCGTGGTGCGAAAATTAAAACGTTCAACACCTTTGTAAATGGTGGATTTGATGTCGAAGCCCTTCGCTCGGCTCTTCAAAATTCCAAATCTTCTAAAAAAGTCGTCCTATTAAACTTCCCTAATAACCCTACAGGTTATACTGCTACCGATGAAGAAGCTAGTGCCATCGCCAAAGTTCTTAAAGAATCTGCCGATGCTGGTAATTCGGTTGTCGCTCTATTAGACGATGCTTACTTTGGCCTTGTGTACGAACAAGGTGTTTATAAAGAATCTTTATTTTCTAAACTAGCAGACTCAAGCCCAAATCTTTTAGCTGTAAAACTAGATGGCCCAACTAAAGAAGACTATGTTTGGGGTTTCCGTGTTGGATTTGTCACCTTTGCCTTTAAGGGTGCTACTGATGCTCAATTAAAAGCACTTGAAAATAAAATTGCTGGTGTTGTTCGTGGTAATATTTCAAACGCCCCTAGCATATCTCAAAAGATTCTTTTAGCCGCTTATACTTGTAATGAATACGAAGTAGAGAAAAAAGAAAAATACGCCACACTAAAAAAACGATACGACATCATTAAAGAAGTTCTCGCCTCTCACCCAGAATACAAAAAAACATTTACACCAATGCCTTTTAATAGTGGTTACTTTATGTGTATCCGCCCCATTGGTATTGATGCGGAAACGATTAGAAAAGACCTCATTGCAAACTATAGTACTGGGGTGATTGTTTTGTCTGGATTAATCCGTCTCGCGTTTTCTGCTGTTCCGACCGATAAAATTCCACTTTTATTTGATAATATCTATAATGCTATTTCCAAAAGGCAAAATCATGGGTGAAAAAGTCTCTCTAACATACAAAGACAAAACATACGAATACCCTGTCATTACAGGGACTGAAAATGAAAAAGCCTTTGATACTTCTAATCTCCGCAAAGAGACGGGTTTAATTACTATGGATTACGGGTATCAAAATACCGGTAGCACCAAAAGTAGCATCACATTCGTGAATGGAGAGGAAGGCATTTTACGTTACCGCGGTTACCCCATCGAAGAGCTTGCCGAAAAAGCCACTTTCCCTGAAACCGCTTGGTTATTAATTTATGGAGAGCTCCCTACGGAATCCCAACTAACGTTATTTCGTCGCTTGCTCACTGAAAATTCTCTCGTTCATGAAAATTTATTGCATTTCTTTAGAGAGATGCCTCCTTCTGCACACCCGATGGGAATTCTCAGCTCTATCGTGAATGCTCTAGGGCTTTTCACACCTCGTTTTTACGATGCAGAAAGTAAAGCAGATGAATTTGATTTAATGGTCGCTGGCCTTGTTTCTAAAATCAGAACCATAGCTGCCTTCTCTTATAAAGCAAGCATTGGTGAACCATTTGTTTACCCGGAAGCCGATCGCAGTTATTGCAGTAACTTCTTAAACATGATGTTCTCTAGCCATACCAAGCCTTATGTAGTCAATCCATTAATGGAAAAGGCATTAAATGCACTCTTGATTGTTCATGCAGATCATGAACAGAATTGTTCTACAAGTACAGTTCGTATGGTCGGTAGTTCTCAAGCGAATCTTTATGCGAGTATTTGTGCTGGTATATGCGCCTTGTGGGGCCCTCTTCACGGTGGTGCAAATCAAGCTGTTTTAGAAACATTGATTCGCATTCAAAAGAGTGGCATGACCATTAAAGAAGTCCTTGAACGTGCTAAAGACAAAAAAGATCCTTTCAAGCTTTCTGGTTTTGGCCATCGCGTTTATAAGAGCTATGATCCAAGAGCAAAAGTACTCCAAGGGCTTATGGAAAAAATCTTCGATCAAGAAGATTATCACGATCCTTTACTCGATATTGCAAGAGAACTCGAACACCAAGCCCTTCGCGATGAATACTTTATGGAACGCAAGCTATACCCTAACGTAGACTTCTATTCTGGTATTCTTTATCGTGCCATGGGAATTCCTACAAACATGCTCACCGTGATGTTTGCGATTGGTCGTTTACCTGGCTGGATTGCCCACTGGAAAGAAATGCATGATGATGGTCATTTAAAGATCAATAGACCTCGTCAAATCTACACTGGCCCAAATGAAAGGCACTGGGTAGAACGAAAAGACCGCACTTAAAAAAAAAGGCTAATGGAAAACTCCACTAGCCTTTTTTATTACCTTAAAATCATCTTAAACGTCGCAGGCCGAGCGGCATTTTTACTTCTTCGCCAGACTCACCTAAGAAATAGATGTTATCTATGCTTATATAGCCTTTGCCTTCAAAGCGGCCACGGAACGCAAAGTCGCGTATTTGTGTGGGGTCTAATTCTGGAATCATTTTTCCCCAACCTTCTTGGCTTATATCTGACCAAATGACCGTATCACGGACCCAAGCGCCTCTAGTATTTTTTAAGCGGAACATAAATTCATCATAATCTTTTACTTGATTTGAGAGGAATAATACCTCATGGTATCCCTTTGGATTATCATGAGTCGTCGCATAATCAAAGACAACGCCGACTGACTTTTTTACCTCTTCTGGAGCGGGGTAATGAGCACCCGCAAAATTAGGCCATGTTTGAGTTGGAGGTTGTTCAATAAAGAAATCATGACGTATATAACCACCATTTGGAGGGCCTCCTGGGAACACTTTAGCATTGATCTCTGTTTTATTATCTCCGTTCGCCACTGGGAACCAAGACACTGAATCTAAGCCAGCATCAAAGTTTTCCATAATGCCTATTGTACGGTATTTTCCACGAATTTTAAAAGGCCATTTCCAAGAAGATGTTTTTCCACCAAGACCCATCACCTCTAAAAGGACATTCTTTTCACCAAGTTTCACGTTAGCAGGAATAGGAATCTTCACATGGAAAGACTCTACTGCCGCATTCCAAGCGCCATCTTCAGGTAAGATTTTTTGAGAAACACCTAATTCACGAATGGTGATTTTTCCATAAGTCAATTGCCCGTCTTTTTGATAGACTGTGCCCCATAATTCTAAAGTATCCGAAGCGAGCAATACTTTTTTAACCATCAAAGCATGCAATAATCCAGGGGCGTTCTTCTTTTCAAGAGCAGGCGCAAAATGAACAACAGCCAGCCCAAACGCAGGGACTTTCAATTCAGCCGAAGTACCATTTTTCAAACGACGCCCAGAAGGCCCCATTCCAGGACTAGAATATGCTTTTTCAGAAGTCCCTATCCATTTGTATTGATCATTTCCGAAAACTTCCGCCTGAATACGAACAGATTTTTTTGAATGATGATCTACCTTCACTTCTTGATCTGTACCAGTAAAATTAATTAGAAGCACACGGCTAGAATCTCCACGAACAAGAGTATAAGCAGCAATAGACGAGTCAGAAGAAGTCGTCGGCAGTACAGACCAACCATCACGTATCCAACGCATATACGTCATATAAATTCCATAATATTCCGTGGTTGGTTCTAAAGCCCCCCAACTACTAAAAGCACCATCCCGTTTAAGAATAGAAAGACTCATTGTACCAAAAGTACTATCTGGGCCTTGATGCATTCCGCCATAAGTATCCCAAGGCAGTAAATGAAGGCGATCCCCAAAGCGTTCCACAAACTGGGCCGCAATATTAGCGACCGCCGCGGCTTGCACTGGTTCCATTAAAATGGAAGTCCCTTGAACCGTAGAAGAAAATTCGGACAAGTGTACTCGACGTTTGCCTTCGAGGTATAAACCCATCCAAGCAGAAAGCGTATCTAAATTAGGCCCAACGAAACGACTCGCATTCATCATGTCCTTCGCATTCAAACCTTTGGGAGTCCAATAAGGATACGTATGCATATCCACTACATCTAAATATCGACGGCCTTCTTTCTTTTCCACCTCGCCCACAATTCTTAAAAATTCAGCCATCCAAAAACGACCATCTAAAAAGCCCGCCCCTTTTTGACGCATTAAGAAGCTGCTAAAAAGCGGACCATGCAATAGAATGGTACTATCTACGGCTTTCATGGCACGAGCAAACTCTAAAAAGCGAGCCGCGTAATGCCTAGCTGATAATGGGCCAGACTCTTCCCATTCCCCATCTAATTCATTACCCACTTGCCAATTCTTAATGTTGTACTTTTTCACATGATTAGCGTATCGCACCCAATCCGCCGCCTCTTTGGCTGTTCCTGTGCCTGCGTTTACACAAATCACGGCTTCAGAACCAGGAATTTTTTGAATATAATCCATGAATTCCTTAAAATCCCATTTAATGCCTGTCCAATCCGTACGAGCAAAATCTCCATAACGAGTCGACATCGCAAAAAGCTTTGTCTTTGGATTCATTAATAAGTTACTCCCTTGACTATAAAGGGCCATTTCTTTAATTTGCACCCCTTCAGAAGGCAAATCAGAGGCTTTAAAACGAATCGCAAAATAACGGGATTGGATTGCAGAACGCACACGACTTATGGAAGAACGAACAGGTTCTTGAGAATGGACTTTCAAATGATTTTCAAGTGCCTGATGCACTCCAGGGTATGGCGCATATTCTTTAGTCCAATAAGACCATTCAAACTTTGAAGGGGCGTGTTTTCCCCAGTGGATTGCCAAAGAATCAATGGAAGCCATCTCAGGGAGTTCTATCACCAACCAAGGAGGGTCATTTTGATCATAAACAGCGCCCCACCAGATAGTAGAAGTATCGCCATCGGCTAAATGAGAGCGTCTAATAAAACCCCAGTTGTCTTTAGTGGTACCACGGTATTTCGTTTCACCCAAAAAACCCGAAGACCAAGACGAATCACTGGCTGTCCAGACACCAGTACTATCATAACTCCCGGAGCCATTCCAATGATAATCATTAGACAAAGAACCGTTAGGAAAGCGGAAAAAGGTGAATCCGCCCTCGATGATGGCTGGCTTTAATTCTTGATAGCGCGTAGGAGAATTCCAGATGGCAAGATCGGCGGCAAACATCAAATCGCTCGAAACGGTAAGCTTGGGTTCTAAAGTGCCGACTTGCACCGAAATGGGCGAAGCCACCACAGAAAGAGCTGCAAAAAGGATTATAGATACTAAAAACAAGTATTTTTTTACACCTTTCGATGATTGAGGTATCAGTGATAAAACCTGATATTTTTTCATAATGACCGTCCTGACAAAATATTTTATGAGGCGACCGCTAAAAATAAATCAATCAATTCAAATGACGCATTAGCATGACGTGTCGACATCGATTTTTTTAAAATGATTGCATTTTTATGACCGAATGACGCCATCAAGATTACGTGTAATAATTATTACTGGTTGCCTCAAGCAATAATATAACTGCGAAGAGAGCAAAACAAAAGCACAAAACCTTCGCTTTTTCGTTTTGCGAAGGAATTGTGCAAAAAACTAGAGCTACCAATCTTTAGAACATTGTAAAGTATAACCAGGGTTCACAATAAAGGTGGCTGAAGTCACTGAAGTGGATACAGTTCCTTGAGTATTCCATGCAGGGATAGTAAGACCTGTTCCATTAAAGGTAGCCACTGTTCTATCATAATTAACTGAAGCTCCTATTATACACCTAAAGACAGAACCGTCAGGGATTAATGATAATTGATAAGTCCCTGATGTAAAGAGAACGTAACTGTTATAGCCTATATTAATAACTGTTCCTCCACTTGAGCTTGCAGGAGTTACAGAGCTACTTGAAGCCACTACACTGCTGCTGGATGGCGTGATTGTTCCACCAGAGCAATCAGGATTACCTCCTGTTCCTCCGTTCACTTTCCACCAATCACCACCAGAGCGATACGCATAACAGCCTCCATCACCTGCATGAGTCGAGCTTACATTTTGATAAACACTGCATGGCGATTTAATAAAGAAGCATTTATTGGCATTCCAATCAGTAGCTCCTGGAGGACAAGAAACGCCACTACAATTATTATCATAAGTTCCGCTAGGTAAAATGAGTACATTATTAAAGGCTATTCCATTACACCAGCTGGATTGGTAAGCACAACCAGCTGCACTTGAGCTTGATGCCACAACACTGCTTGATGAGACATTGATTGCCACCGTGCCACAGCTCCTGCTATAACCACCAATGTATACAGAATAAACACCCGCTTGTGTGGGGTAGAAATTAGAAGTACATTGATTACTATTAACAGTTGGAGAACCGCTAGTATAGTCTGTTCCACCAGAATGTTTTATCGCACAAGCCGTTCCATTAGCGATTTTATCTGTTGTTGCAGTAAATGTGACATTTTCTCCAGAATTAATAGTCGTAGGTGTTAAAGTACAAGCCGAAATAGATCCTGCAACAGTCAACGTACTAGTACATGTTTCGTTACCATTTAATTTTAGTTTATAGAAATAAGTACCTGCAACAGATGGACTATATTTTGTATAGGAGATAGTTCCACTTCCTGTTGTCGTTGCAGAAAGAGCTGATGTGTGAAGAGTATTCCCAATATTATCAGTCACTACCACTTGATAGTACCAACCCACGTTATCTGGATCTGAAACCGTTGCAGTAAATGTTCCAGCAGAAGTAACTCCACCGCAAGAAGCTGTTGGAGGAGTCCCTGCCATGACTTTTAAATCAGCATTACAAACCGTATTTCCATTGACAATAGCCGTATAGGTGTAATCACCCACAGCTTTGGGTGTATTAAACGTGGCCGTCCCGACAATTCCTGTGCCAGTAGCCACCACAATATTATTATGATTTTTGATTTCATAAGCACAACCACTAGTAGGGCAATCTGAGAAATTCGCTGTAAATTGAGCAGATCCTGTAGTCGTTGCCGTTAAAGTAGGAGGAGACCACGAACAAGTGCCAGAAGGAGCCTTAATTGTTACAGTATCAGAGCACGTTTTTGTGATGGATGGATCTTGGAAATTCTTAGCCGTAATATCCCAAGTCAGGGTTTGCCCAGCGTAAGAAGACAAATCAATCTCTTTAGTAAAGGTCCAAGAGTCCTTGCAAGAGATTGTTTCAGAAAAACCATAAGATCCAGAAATAATACAGTTTTGAGCATTCGAAGCATTCCCAGTAAAAATCAATTTAGAGCCATTATAAGTAACATCACAATCACTTAGTTTAAGAGTATTAGAACAAATACTCCTTAAGTTATTGACATCAAAAGACAACCCGTTTTCCGATTGAAATAGAACTTTTGAAATTTGTTCAGGGTTAAACATATCCACATCAATATAATCGACAACAGAAAATTTATTAACCCCAGGTTGAGCAAGATATGCCTGGCTTTTAATCCCTTTATCATCAAGCAAATACACTCTTATTACATCGATACCACTATTAAGAGTCAAATCGAATTCTAAAGAGGCATCTCTAAAATTAGAAGTTTCTGTTAGAGGGTACTCACAGTTGGTATAATTTCCACAATACAGTGATGTATTAATCAAAATATCTTCTGTACAAGACATTCGTTCTCCTACATAAAAAATACCGCAAGGGACCTCATCGAAATTTTGTGAACCTACAGCATTAGCGCAAGATGCACTCGCTTTCACTGTGGATTCAGGATAAGGTTCAGATTTTGCGGCAAATTCCCTAGGGTTTGGCCCAATAAAAGTATAAGTGCAACATTCTGTCCCTATATCACAATAATTACTTACAAAAGCCCAAGGAGTTACAATAGTATCAGCAGGAACACGCCCACCAGCATAATTTGCCTTAAAAGAGCAATGTAATTCTGGATCCCAACAATTATAAGTGGAAGACTTCCAAGAAAGAGAATAATACCTTACATGCTCCCCATATAACTTAAACCCAATATACTCATTTTCAGTTTCAGATACGCCTACAGCTCCAAATTTTGGATTAGTTAAATCAAACTCTGTTTCAGGGATATAAATACTTCCATCTTCATCCACAACAAAAACACGAAGTTTATCCCCTTCAAGAATCGCTGTTACTGTATAAGTTTGGATATCATCAATACTGGAACCACTCCAAACACCGACTGCATCTCCATCACGCATGCAATGATCCTCACTACCAATATGAGCGTCCGTGCCATAACAAACGCGAATTAAATCCGTTCCTTTTACACCTTGTTTTACCGCTAAAATCGATAAAGAGAAATAAGAAGTTCCATCTGCATTTGATCTAAATACAAGACCTGTGTTCATCGAGTGATTTGACGATATATTGTTTTTGCGGTAGGTTCGAATTTGAGTAGTATAGGTACCATTGTAACCAGCAGCCACTGGTTTTAATATAAAGGCAGGATACTTACTATACCCAGCATAAGAAACTTCACCTTCATTATCAACAATGTCTAACTTTTCAAAATCACCATTTTTATTAGCATAAACCATAGTCCAAGCCGCTTCACCAGGATAATACCCACCATTTACAGAACAGTTATTCCCTGTTTTGCACTCATCTACACAACGCCCATTTGTAGCAGGACAATCTTCTTGAAGCCCTTTAAAATTTTCAGTAAAGCAAGGATTTGTATTAGAAAAAATAGCCGTCAAGATATTATTATCTGCGCTAGGGGTAATTGTTGCTGGATTTGGTAAATCTGAACGAGAACAGGAGGCTCCTTCACATATCCACCTAGCATAATAATCAGTGGGAGGTGTTACTGTAATTTCGTAAGTCACTCCATGAAAGACCTCTATAGATTTCGTTTCCCCTGCAGAGATTGAAAAATTATTCTCAACAACTCCATCAGAACCTTTAACATTAACATTTACTGTTGAACTTGTACCCGCTGTTTTCAAATTCAATGTATAAGGGATTCGTTTATAATCGGCATATAAAGTGTAATCTTGTTCTATTGGATTTTCAATCTTATTATTATCTGGTTGGTACACTCTACAACCAAATATTGGAATCCCTCTTAATTCAATAGCAGAATTAGTTTCTGTTATTGGACAATGCCATTCATAATTAGTAGTAACATTGTTACAATTCTGAATCGCTTCTACCCATTCCGTAGTATTATCAAAACAAGCAGGATAAGCACTCCATTTCATTAAAGAATCTTTATTAGGATCAGAAGGATTCTCAACTAAATAATCACTTAAAGATTTGCGTACAACAGTTGCAGTTCCATTAAGGGTAAGATAAACTGTTTTATGGATGAACTTGACACCTTCAAAAGGAGTGACTAATTCAAAAACAACCGCACCAGTAGCACTTGTTTGTGTTGAAACACCAAAAAGTTTAATCTTTTTTGCACCAGGTTTAATTGTAAAATAATAAACATTTCCAGATTGAGAAATATCAATAATATTAGCATCAAGACCCACAGAAGTAATCGTCCAACCAGAAGGAATAGTACTTGGTTCAATTTTAACACCAAATTTCAAATTATTCGCACCACTGCCAGAAATATGAGCGAATATATCATGAGACTCACCTGCAGTAAAATCGAGGTCATTGGAAACAATTCCCGTTTGATCTAGAGAAAGCGAAACACTGTCGCCTTTTCCCAAAAGACCTTCTACAATAACATAAAAATGACTGTCATCATATTTTGAATTACCTGGTGAATATGTACATGTATAAACACCTGCAGTAGAAACATTCAGAGCACCACTTGCATTTAAACCAGTAGGACAAGAAACAGAGCCTAAATTAATGTTTTCATTTGCCCCATTTAAGTTTAGTACTGAAAAGTATTGTTTTAAAGTCCCTCTCGCATCTGTAGGTAAATAAATCGTTCTAGGCATTACTAAAATAGAAGGCTCTAGAAGATCATAAGAAGAAGAGGTTAGTTTTTCTGTATCTATTTCTTTATTTACATATTGAGTTTCTAGACTCGTTTTAAGGCGAGGCGCAACAGCAATATAATATGCATCAAGACCATTTGAAGAAATCGAAGAACTAGATCCAGGAGTACCTCCCGTTGGGCTACCACAAGCAGAACCATCATTAGGGCAAAGAATATTTGCCGTAGATAATTCATCTAAAAGTTTTTGATTGAAATCTAGTTGAGTAGTGCCGCTAAGATTTGTTTTTTCTAAACATGAAGAAGTTCCTGCGTTAGGGTGCTCTTCAGGGTATGTTTCAGGTAAATAAATAGTTCCTGTAATAGGGCAATTACTAGTAAAATTATTTAATTTCTTAACTTGTTTTAAGGAATAAATAAAATAATTGTAAACAGCAGAACCATCACATTTAGCAGGTTCAACCATATCACCCCTTGCACCTTCCAATAAATACATCAAAACATAAGAGTCCGCTGTCATTCCTGGAATTCTTTGTTGCCCCAAATCATTTTCGAGAATAAATACAAATTTGCCTTTTAAGAGCGCTGAAAAGCCAGACAAACCGGAAGAAGTCAATTTTACAACTAAAAAATCATTGTATAGTAAATCAGGTTGATTATCATGTAAATCTTTATAACAATCATTTAGAGAATTTACCATTTGATCTCCATTTGAAAAATTTGTTTTCAAATTAGAGCAAGTCGAAGTAGTAACAACTTTATTTTTAAAAGTATTATACGCTGTGATTATTTTATCTTCCACAACATATTGTAATCCATTACAACCTGTTTTTTTAGACCAAATATTATCACAATAATTTTTTGCCGATTCAGCACAAGAAAAAGAAGGTGTTCCTGTAGCTGAAGTAGATTGAGAACCACTCTTAGTTATAAAATAAGTATTCGAAGTATTATGTTTATATCTAGTAATACCAGCACTCACATTATTGAGAGTCACATTAGAGATATTCATAGTAGAAGTCGTTTTACTGCCCAAAAACTGTTGACTTGCTTTCGTTAGATCTGTACCACCAGTTAAAGCATTATTACTAGGTATCCAAATACTGTCCGCTACTTTAAAAGCATTATTTGTTCCATTAAATTCTATTGAACCTGTATTTCCAAGGCATAAGTTTCCATTAATAAGATGATTAAAACTATTTTGATTTGTAATCATTTTGCCATTAAGGGTGACATTTCCATTCACAGTAAAAGCGTCAACAGAGGTATTACCAAAATTGACATTTCCATCAAAATAAGCATTCCCCTCAACAGTGCCATTAAAAGCATATGTTGTTCCTGCCACATACAAATCATTTTTTCCCAAAAAACCGTTATTCGTAGTTAAGTTTCCTCCTATACAAGTATTTTCTCCAACGTTTATCTTATTGCCACTTAATGAAACATTACCTGTGACAATAAAATCTCCCGTAGTGGTCGGCGGGTTATGATCCCAATTTCCATTTAATACTACTGAAGAAACTGTATTCGATCCATCATAATAGAGAGAAGCTCCCCAAAACGCATAACTAAAATCAATAGACTTTTTAATTTCTGGGACTTCCACTTGATATAAGCCACTTACCGAAAGAATAGCGACTTGACTGTATTTAGATCCATTTCTGGCTGTACCTGTGGAGATTAATTTTAGTTTGTAAGGGTAGCTTTTAGTATCTGCGCCCACAAGAAGCACACTAAACTTTTGATTTTTATCACTCACCAAGGGGTATAATACCGAATCCAAAAGAATTGGCTTACGACTACCCTCTTTATACTGTTTAACTAGAGCTCCCACCTCTGACGCATTGTAAGTCATCCATGAACGAGCTGTTTCTATACCCGCTTGCGATGCTTGGTACACTTCACTTTGCATCAAGCGACTTGCCGACGCTTTATTCTGAGTAGACAACCACTTAAAAACACCTGTAGCAGCTAGTGTTGCTACAAGCATAAAAAGGAGGACCGTAATTAAGGACAACCCTTTTTTTGAATTATTTGTATAAAGAAACATAGGTTCCTCCATTAAGAAGCTGGTGTCGGGTTTGCTTTTTCGCCATTGTTCAGAACAGGTATTAAAGATTCAACCTCTCCTGATTCACCCCGATTATTGACTTTTAATTGTAGTTTAAATGCTTTTACGTTTTTCTTTTGTGCTAAATCCGCCACATTATCTGAAAGATTCGTCCCAAATTGGTAAGAACGGTTACTTAAATGCAATACGGTAAAATCTTCTATGGTAATAGAACTCTTTTCAAGTAAAGGAGAATACAAAGCAATGGTAAAGGCAAGGCATGCTTTTATTGTATCTGCAAACATCATTTCAATACTTCGTTCTGGTTTTGATGTACTTGAAAAAGAAGGGTATAATACATAATCAGGAACAGATAAGATTGTAGCACCAGTTTTTTTACGAAGCCCTATTGCCATGTGATCATGGCCAGGACGAAACATGGTGATATTGTTTTTTAAATAAGGGATATTCATTTTTATTAAATAAGGCGTTTTAGGTAAAAAAGTGAATTCATAACAAAGATTTCCCCAAGACCCCGTATTACTTGTTTTAGTGCCTACATATATTTCGTTCGCTACATTATTTAATGAATCTGGTGCATCGGTGACATTATCGTAGTTATGAGCTAAACCAGAAAAATTAATAGAGGTGCCTCCAGGGGTTTCTGGATCAAGTATTGCATCGACAAAATTTCCTCCCACTCGTTTTATTAAACGAAATCCTGCTCCTGCACTACTAGGGAATAGCGTGTCTGGGCCAACTCCGGGAGCCCCAGGAGTTAAAGAGAACGTCTCTACATTTTCTGCCATTACAACACGTGGAGGTGCAGCATCGTTTGGGCATACTGTGGTAGCAGCCCCTTTTAACGTTTGGCAAGAACGCCATAATGTTTTGCCTCTCAAAAACCAGGCTATTTGTTGGACCGAAGAGAAAGAACCATTTGCGTGGTATTCGACGCGCCTAAACACAATAGAATCTTTACCATCTCCTGAACGAGTGAGTACATAGGAAGACGAATCTTTATTTGCATCAGTCACATTATCGGGGTCAAAATAAACAGTCGTTTCCACATTAAACGAATCCACACTAACCCCTGGTACTTTCCAGGATTTTGATCCCATAGAAGACAAGTCTTCTTGAACTAGAGCAGCGGCTTTATTTGCTTCTTCTGTGGCTTTTAACATGTTTTGTGTGCGAAGCCTAAAACTAGTACTATCACTATAAACACGGCCAGCAATAACGATAATAATGCCTAACAAAGCAACATAAACCATCAGCTCTATAAGTGTAAAACCCTTTTTCATCGGATTACCCCCGAGTATTTAATGGAGTGAGTAGTCCCCTTAAAAGGCCAACTAACTTTGACATCGAGGCGTTTAGCGTAAGTATGGTCCATCGACCCATAATATGATTTTTCTTCAGAAGAATAAGTAGCATCATCTGAAACATTGATTTCGACATTGTAGTTCACTTTAATAGGGAATCCACCTGTACGCTGCCAGGATCTGGTTTTTGAAAAACTGATTTTTTGGCTAGGGAGTGCTGTTTTTGATAAAGCCGAAACACCTAATATAGAGAGAGAATCAATCGCATCTTGAGCCACATCCACTGCGCCATCGCGAGCTCGTATACGTAATAAAGCATCTCGATTACCAAGCTGTAAATTCAAAAGGGCCATCATCAAAAACCCTAAAACCACAATAGATATTAGAATTTCAATAATACCAAAACCACGACAACGGTTTTGCTTTTTTATGGAGTTACCCATGAAGTACCTCCATCGACTGAAAAGAATGACTGCCATCTATTTTTATGACCCGTTTTAATAACCGCACCATAACGATCTGTATTTCCATAACGTAAAACGATAATTCCTTCTCCACTCACGCTATTTAAACCCTGTTCAGGAGATAGAATAAAATAAGTACCTGTTGAGCTCCAAACAGCAGGAGTTCCTAAAAAAGTTTCTGCCGTAGTCACGCTCCCTATTGAAGAAGCAAAAAAAGAAACGGGATCATCCACTGATTTAGAATCCACTACGGTACCGCCACATACTGCGTTTGCAAAACGGTAAGTGGTCATTTTTCTTGGTTCAAATTGAATACAAAGAGAATCATTTAAGCGTTTAGATTCTTCTGACATCACTTCTACAAAAGCACGCGTATTGACAATAGCATCTTTTAATCGATTATTAGCAATGGCACTATTCAAAGAAGAGACTCCTGCACCAGAGAGAATCCCAATAATAGCGACTACAACTAATACTTCAATCAGCGTAAAGCCTAATGTATAATGATGTCTATTTTCCATAACAACCACACTTAAAACACGAATATAAAAGACTTTAGAGCCCTTCGTGAGACTCTACATGCTAACTATATAAATATATATTATTTGATGTAAATTTTTTCTTTACTTCTTATTTTGTTCTTGCAAATCAATCTCGAACAACATGGATTCACAAATGAAGCAAAACCACTTGTGGGCTATCACAAGAAATAAAACGACTCACGTTTTTTTGATTTTTAGTGCGAGCAATATAAACTGAAGTAAAAAAGCTGTGATAATCGTCACTGAAAGGCTAATGAGAGGCATCCAAGGCCAGCTTAATATACCTGTTAATGGTCCTTCAATCCCCATAAAGGGTATGCCATTGAACAAAGTGAGGCTAGCCATACCACACAAGACGCCCACAATAACACAAACCGACATCATTTTTCGGGTAAAAAAGGCTAAAATAAACATGGCTAGTAATGGTCCTGTAAAAAGTCCTGTGAAAAATAAGGCGTTTTTCAAGAGAGAACCTTGTTGAGAGGCTGCAATAAAAGCAGCTCCTACGCCTAAAACACCCCATAAAACAGTCCACCATTTAGCCCGTTTTACACTTTGGCCATTTTTTGAGGCTACACAGAGAATATCATTTTCAGTGGTGTTGCTTAAAGAGTTTATAGCACTCGATAAGCTACTCATGGCCGCCGCACAAATAGCCGCCACAATTAAACCCGTAAGGCCTTGAGGTAGACTTTCGACTATAAAAAAAGGAAACACATCATTGACGCCAGTGCCCTCTGGTAAAGAACGCACATGAGCCACTTTGTAATAAACAAAAAGAGCGGCACCCACCCAATAAAAGATAATAGAGACTAAAACACCTAAAACCATGCTCAAAACACTGGAACGATTCGCATCGGCGGCACTTTTACAGCTCAAATAACGTTGAACAAATTGTTGATCTCCGCCACGAATAGCCGTTTCTAATACGGCATAAGCTAACCCAGCCGAAATAAGAGTTCTCGCATTGGAGGGGTCTAAAGAAGGATCAAACCACTTGGTTTTTCCATGTTGAGAGGCAAGATCCATCATCGAAGAGAAACCACCTACATCTTGAGCAATGAAAATTAAAACAACGATGCCACCGCCAAAAAAGACAGTGAATTGCATCACATCGGTCCAAATCACCGCTTTTATTCCGCCAAACCAAGTATAGAAAATCGCAATTGCGGCAGAAATTAATATAGCCACTCGAATATCTACACCCATAATGCGAGATAATACGATAGAAGGAGCGTATAATAAAATACCTGTTCGAAGTAGTAGGTGCATACAATAGAATATGGCAGCTAAACGTCTAGTGGAGCGGGAAAAGCGCATTTCAAATAATTCATAGGCACTTTGTATTCCCGATTTTTTAAACTGAGGAATAAATAAAAAGCCAATGACAAAGATGCTTATGAAAGCGCCAAACTGAAACATTAAAAATGTCATGTCGGCGCCAAAAACATCTGCAGGAGCCCCTAAAAAGGTAGTCGCACTCACAGAAGTGGCAATGAGACTAATCCCCACAGCCACCCAAGGCATAGAACCGCCCCCAAACATGTAATCTTTAAAGCTTTTTTTTCCTCGAGAAACCCAAAGCCCAATGGCAACTGATAATAACAAGTATGAAACTAAAACAAGGGAATCAATCCAAGTGAACATCTTCTTCCTTTTGGTAGACAAAAACTTGATTTCGTCCACTATTCTTTGCCTTATAGAGCGCTTGATCTGCTTGTTTTAATGCTTGTTTCATGTCACGAAATTCTGGTAGCACAAGATAAGCACCTATACTGACCGTGATTTTTAATGGACTCGATTGATGGATATCAAAAGCCTTCTTTTCAATCGCTAAACGAATGCGCTCGGCCGTGTCTTTTAATCCTTCTGGTGTGGTGTCTATTAGAGCCACCACAAATTCTTCACCACCATAACGGGCGACAATATCTATTTCTGAGCGAATTTCTTCTCGTATGGTAGAAGCTATGCCTTTGATGACTTCGTCTCCCGCAGGATGCCCGTAAGTATCATTGACACTCTTAAAGTGATCTATATCCATCATCATCACGCCAATATTTATTTTTTGACGTTCGGCACGAAGCTTTTCTGTCCGCAATTGCTCGTGTAGCGTCCGATGGTTGATAAGCCCTGTCAAGCCATCTTTTGTGGCTAAATCTTTGCCCTTTTCAAACGCCCTTGCTCTTTCATAAGCAAAACCCGCGACCCCAGCAATTGTTTTGAGTAATTCTTTTTCATGTTGAGAATAACGGTTCGGGATTTTGCTTTCTAAGCTAATGGCTAAGTCAGCAACTTCGGCATTTTCTTCTATCGCAATAGGCATCGCAAAAAGGTGCCTGAGTTCAAAATTTTTCTTTTCTGTTTCATTAATTCGAGAAGTATAATCTGAAAAGCCCGCCGTAAAATTACGTTCTATAATGCGATTGCGTAAGAGAGCTAAGACAACCACACCCTTATCAGAAAGGCTGAATTCCTGATTCACAAAGAGCTCGCTATCTTCGCCATCACAACAAATCACACGACCTTTTTCTTCGTTATTCTTATCAAGTGCAAGAATCATCATGCGATCATAAGGAATGTTGCCTTTCACATATTCAAAGATTTCTTTATAAATATCTTTGACGTTCATGTTCTTAAAGAATTTTTTCTGATAATGATATAAAATGCTAAACTGTTGTTGTTCAATAAAGTTTTTAGCCGAAGCAAAGCTTTTAAAGCTTAAAGTGAATAATACACTCGCGATATCAGAAAGGGCATTAGCGACAGAAGCATCAAAGGCATTGGGCATTAAAGAGTCGACAACCAAAGCCCCATGTAAATTATGATCTTTATCGTAAATAGGAGTGGCTACAATTGATTTTACAGGAATAGAACCACTTCTATAGTACAATCCCTTACTGCTAAATAAATCACCTTCTAATAATCTCTGCACGCTCGGGTCTAAAATTTGACTGATTAAGCCACTGTTTGCTGTAATCAAAGTATTCGGCACAATTTCTGTCGAATCACTCACATAAGTTCTTAGTACAAGAGCATTTTCATTCCCTTGTAAAAAGAAAACGCCTAATGTGTGTGTTTTAGGCAGCATGACTTTTAAGGCTTTTAATAAAAACGACATCGATAGATTTAGTTCTGTATCTGCTCTAGACCAAATTTGATCGATTTTTAATTTAGATGTCGGTTCATTAAATTCTAAAACTTTATTATTAAAAACGGTACGTAAATCGGGCTGTTCTGAAGTCGGTGGCATTTTTCTAAAAATACTCCCAATGGCAGTGGCATCCGTCGTTGGGTTATTTGAAACCTTATTGATCATCGCTGTCGCTGATTCTGGGAGCTTTGGACGATTCAACCAGGCAAGTGCTGCTGAAACAAGAGCAAAGGGAATTAAGAAAAACCATATCCCACCTTGAAAGGCAAGACCTAATAATAAACCGGAAATCACATAAAGAATATCTGACATTTATACTCCGATTACAAACGGAACGATCGATAAAGCATAATAATCGCAACCGTTCCAAAAATAAAATGACCAATCCAAGCACCTAAAAATGGGGTCAACGCTCCGTTTTCACCCATTTTTAAGCCCACACGTATTACTATATAATAAATAAACACAAGTAAAACGCCAACTCCAAATTTCTGAGACAATCCCCCAGAGCGGCTAAATCGATGACAAAGGGAGGCTCCAATGAGAACAATGATGAAATTCATCCAAGGGCCAGCATACTTAAAATGAAAAGCCGTTTCCAAAACTTTGGTATCTTCTCCTGAACGTTTTAGCACTTCTATGCGACGACTAATCATTTTCGAATTCATTTCATCGCCTGTTTGACGTTCGTTAATTAAATCTTCAGGCTGCGTTCTAATGCGACGGCCCATAATTTCAGATTCAAAAGAGCGAACTAAAATGGTGCCATCTTCAGCAAATCGGCGATGATACCCATTTTCTAAAACCCAATACCCTTCTTTATTTTTGGGTTCTTCCCAACGGATACCTTTGGCATCAAAACGTTCTTCGAGTTCGCCGTTATTTCGAATAAGAATTAAAACGTCTCGCCCACTTTTAGTAACCCCAGAATAGTGTTTTAAAAACCAGCTCACGCGATCACTATCAATAAAAACAAAGTCGGCTTTATATTTCACACGAGCATTTTTCTTTTGCTGCTGCGACGTTTGCATGATTTCAAACCGCCGGTGGTTGGCATCTGGTAAAATCGTTTCACTCAACCACCAAGAAGCCGCGGCTAAGATAAGCGCCACCCAAAATACAGGCATCAACGTCAATAGAGGGCTTCTCCCAGAGGATTGTATCGCGGTCATTTCAAGGTGTCGAGCCATGCCTCCAATAGAAACAATGACTGAAATTAAAAGAGCCACAGGAGAAACTAAATAAACAATATAAGGCAAGTAGTTCCAGTAGTAATCAACGGCTTCTTTCGTTTCACGAGTCAACCATTGACGGATATTACCCATAAAATCAATCACCACAAATATGATGATTAATGAAAACATTAAAAGCAATAGCGTTTTTACAAAATTCCAAACTAGATAGCGCGAAAACTTCATAACTTACCCAATCTTCTTATTAAGACGAGTGATCCATTGGATAAAACGACGTACACGATAAAATAAACCAGAATTACCAGAATAGCGGTCGAGAGTCATATGGATTGTGATTACTATACCAAAAATTCCAATAATTATATTTGAAAACCACATCGCAAGTATTGGAGAAACCATTAAGCGATCAGCAAAATTTTCGCCCCCCATTAAGCTTGCCCAATAGATGACAAAAAACGCTAAGCTGTATATAATTCCTGTACCTATGCCGCCTTTTCTTGCCATAATCCCTAGGGGAGCGCCAATTAATACAAAAATAATACACGCCACAGAAGTGCTAAACTTTTTATGTATTTCCACTAAATACTGAGCTTCTCTTTTATGTTCTGCTTCTATTCTTTTATAGGCTCGTTCTACAATACGAAGTTGGCTACGTTCCTGTACTTTCAAACGCTGTATGGCTCGAACGTATCTTATGGAGTCTGCTTTTACTTCGAGACTTGCTGCTTTCGGTACAATGGAATCCCCTAAAAGGGTAGAGTTTAATTCTCGAAGTTGCATAAACAATGTTTTATTATAGTCCGCCAAATATTTTTCTTGATTTTCTTGTGCTGTTTTCACTACATCAAACATCATCTCAATAGGCATTTCACGGTCACTTCGATAGTTACGGTCTCGACGGTCCAAGCGATCATCTACATTTTTCATGGCAAAGTCTTGAGACGAAAAACGTATTCTAAAATACTTTCCTGGGTTCTCTGCGTCTAAAATATGGTTTTCACCACTTCGCAAACGAAACATCAGTGTAGCGCCATTGTCAATGTATTCAAGCGAAGCGCTATCTGCATAAACAATACGCGGGTTTCCTTTGTTTTGCATTTCAAAAACTTGAACTCCATAAAGCATACCAGAAGCTGGATCGATATGATTAATCCATATTTGAACATCTGGAAACTGCGTAATTAAAGAGCCTGCATCGATAAAAGCATGTGGCTTTTTTCTAGAAACGGCACTCATGAGCTCTACCGACCGGTGGTTTGCTTCTGGTAATACCCAATTATTAAATAAAATTAAAAGGAGAGAAAGTAAGCTTGCTACTAACAAAACAGGACGCATTAAAGAAAGTGGAGCAACTCCAGCGGCCTTCACTGCCGTAATCTCATGATCCCCTGATAAACGTCCAAAAGCCATTAAACAAGCGACTAACACAGCCATTGGAATAGAAAGTGACAACATCCAGGCTAAGTTCAAAACAAAAATTTCAAGAACAGTCCCCATGGGTAGACCTTTTGACAATACACTATCTAAGATATTGACCAAAAAATCCACAATAAACAGAAAGGTTATGACAAAAAGAGCTGCCATAAAAGGCGCTATGTGTTCTTTAAGTACATACCGGACCAAAATCATTTGTTCTTTTTTCTCTGTTTTTCTAATTTAAGACATTGAAATTATGAATTCGGAAAAGAAAATTCAATGCAATTATACATAAAGAATACAATTATTACAGCTCTCTCACTTGCCTCTTTGCTTATTATGGGCTGTGCAAACACTTCAAACAACCAAAATGCAGAAGCCGATCGCCTCGCTATGTGCAAAGAACGATTTTCTAGAGTCGAAGAAGGCTTCAAAAAAGAAGAATACGGTCGCATTAAAACCAAGTTAGAAGAAATTTTAACCATTTGCCCTGGGACTGGCTATATGGAACAAGCTCAATTTATGCTTGCCGAAAGTCATTTTCATCTAGAAGAATGGATTGAAGCCCGCGGAGAATACGGAAGCTTTATATTGAACTTCCCTGGATCGTCTTTTATTGAAACTGCCGAATTTAGAAAAGCCGTTTCTTCTTTTAATATGGAATTTCATATTGCCAGAGATGAAACTCAAACAGCAGTGGCGATGAAAGATTTTGAACGTTTTATTTCAAACTACCCAGAATCTCCATTAAAAGATTCAGTCTCTCATTATTATGATTTACTCGTGAATCGTCTTGCAGAAAAAGAATTCCAAACAGCGAACCTCTACTACAAGCTCGAAAAACCAAAAGCCGTTGTGATTTACCTTAAAGATTTTCTAGCGACTTATCCAAAAAGTGAAAGACGCTTTGATGCCTATCTTTTAATGGTAAAGAGCTATTCCGATTTAGATCAATTTGACATGGCTCGCTTCTACTTAAAAGAAGTCTTGAACGATACCTCTATAGATGCCAAGATTAAAGAGAAAGAAGTGGCCTCTCTTGAAAAGCATATCGCGAAAGCCGAAGTTAAATATGAAGAAAAATTGAAAAAAGAACATTCTCAAAAACAAGTGAAAAAAATAGAGGCCGAAGATTTTAACTAATGGTTGCTTTTTCTAAAAATCCATTATCCAAAAATCAACCACGATACTCCAGATCGGTTCGTCCTTTAAAAACATTTTTTTTCAATACTTCTTTTTTAGAAATCGTCTTCATCCTTTTGTTTTTTTCTGTTTCCTTATCTTTTGCTCAAGAAACAAAAGCGACATCCACCATTTCAAATGCGCCGACTTCTGCGGTTTCAAACGATTCGATGTCTGTTGTTTCAAATGATTCTACAACTGTTATTTCAAACGATTCAGTGTCTGTTGTTTCAAATGATTCTTCGTCTGTTACTTCAAAAGCATCGACATCAAGTGCGGCCAGTTCCACAGCTTCTGCCGATTTTAAAAAAGCGGCTTCTGAATATGCCGATAATTCAAGATTTTCCTTTTTTATCCAACCAGGGATTTCTTTTTTAGGCTTTGACGATCGTGAAAAATTCCAATCAGCAATTGATTCGATTTATCTTGATTATAAAGCAGAAGCCGTCAATAATGCCGAATCACTCGCCGTTGTAAAACAAGACTTTCAAAAGGTAAATTTTACATTTCCTATCTCTGGCGGTATTCAATTTCAGCATCATAAAGATCATTTTATTAGCTCTGGAATAGGCTTTATTTATAATCGAGAATCCGTTGTTCTAAGCGATCGAAATAATAAAGCCTTTAACTACTATTATACTCTACAAGCCGTTCCTTTATTTTTAGAATACCGAATGAGCATTCCTTCTAAGTTTATCACCCTATCGGACAAGCCCCTTTTTAGCGTTGCTTTTCGATGGTATTGGATGCTCCCAGGCACTGAGATTTATTCCACTTGGGGGAAAATAGAAGCAGAGCGCTCCATTGCTGGAAATGGCTTTGGATTAAGTCTTGGCTATTTAATCGCCTCTTGGAACTCTATCCGAATATATGGTGATTTAGGCCTAACTTCTATCTCTGTTTCCTCTAAAGAACCTTTTTCATCTATTGTTCCAGACGCTTCTACTGAAAAAGCCAAATGGGATCTCGGTGGGATTCAATTACAAATACGCTTTTCTTGGGGAGCGATTCTTATAAAAGAATCATGAGCCTCCTTTCTTTAAATCGCCCTGCTTACGCAGAAACGCATTTTAAATTTAAGCTGCCTTGGTCTTTACTTTATCGAAAACGGCCAGAGATTATTGTAGATGTTCCATCTCAAATCAATGCGAATCAATCTCCCGAATTTTGGATTGTAGCACGTGATGCCGATCGATTCCCTTTGAAAATCAAGTCAATTGAACTATCCATTAAAAATCAAGAAAATAAAACAACCGTTATAAAACAGGATTTGAATATTTCTGCAGATCTTGCGTTTGGCTTTTATTCTTTTGTAATTAAGCCGCTACCTCCTGGAGAATATGAAATCATACCCTCTATTGAGACCGTTCAAAAGAACCGTACCAAAAAATGGGTGCGCTCAAATTATCCTTTTTTAAAGCCTCTCCCTCTAAAAATTCAAGTATTAAAAGAACCTTATTTTATACCTTCTGGCTTTGTCGCTGGCGAAATGCATTGCCACACGCACTACTCTTCAGACCACGTCGAGTTTGGAGCAGCTCCCCATGTGCTTCAATCCGCTGCCCGCTTGATTGGATTAGACTTTGTGCTTTGCACAGACCATGCTTATGATTTTGCTTTTTCAAAAGAAGACTATACGAAGCCCGATCAGGCAGACGTTCGGTTCGAAGCGCTTCGACAAGAAATTCAGGAATTACCAACCACTCCTTTGATGATTGCAGGAGAAGAAGTCTCTGTGGGCAACTTTCTAAATGAAAACGTACATATGCTTTGCCTTTCTCCAAGGGTGTATTTAGAAGGGAAAGGCGATTGCGGGCGTTATGGCTTAAATAACAAGCCCACTCGTAGCATTGCTGAAATACTTTCTCTCGCAGGGTCGCCTTGTTTTGCAGCTCACCCTAAAGTGCCAATGAATGCACTCGAACGCTTTATTTTTAGGCGTGGCGACTGGCATGAGCAAGACCTTCAGCTTGATAGCGAAAGCCCTATTCGTGGGCTTCAATTTTGGAACGGCTCTAGAGACCGCGGCTTTGAATTAGGTCGTTTGTGGTGGATATCTCAGCTTGAAAAAGGGCACGAGATTCTCCCCATTGGCGGAAACGACGCTCATGGTGATTTGAATGATTCAGTAAGCATTACCATGCCTCTTTTTTCACTACGTCAAAACCGGCATCATATTTTTGGGAATGTTAAAACGGTAATAGCAACGAACAAATCGAAGCCTTTAACCGTAGATTCTTTAGTTGATAGTTTTAAGGGAGACTGTTTATACCTTACTGATGGCCCAGCACTCTGGTGGTCTCGTGAAAAGGATTGCATTCGATTTGAAATGAGTTGTTCTACTGATTTCGGAACAATTGATTATTTACATATCTACACCGCAGAAAAGGGCGACCATTCGCCTGAGAAGCCCCACCCGACGTACTCTGTTTTTCAAACCAGTAGCCAAACACTTTCTGTTAAGATTCCTCTAAAAGATTTTCGCTATGTTCGTGCCGAAAGTGAAACCTCTAAAGGCCATTTTGCTCTCACAAGCGCTGCATTTGCTAAAGAAATCTGAATCTAAAATTGTATTCGAATTTCTGTTCCTTTATTTTCTTTAGAATCTAAAATCACTTTTGCGTAATGGGACTCGGCAACATGTTTTACAATAGCTAGGCCCAAACCCGTTCCACCCGTTTCTTTAGATCGACTTTTATCTACACGATAAAAGCGTTCAAAGATTCGTTCCTGACTTTTTTCTGGAATACCAATTCCAGTATCTCGCACAGAAATACTTTTTTCATCGACAAGAACTAATACTGACCCGCCTTCACGATTATAACGAATCGCATTATCCATTAAATTATAAACCATTTCAAAAAGTAAGCGCCGATTGCCTTGTATTTTTGTTGCAATACCTTTTACTTCCATCACTACCTTTTTTGAAGCTGCTATTGGCTCTAATGAAGAAGCACATTCTTCTGCAACCGAGAATAAATCCACAAAATCTTTGGCCACTTCTTCAAATCGAACCTCATCTAATTCTGCTAACTTCATTATATCTTCTGTAAGCATAAGCATTCGCTTGGATTCCTGATGAATTTTGCTTGCAAAACGAGGAACGTCTTCTGTTTTTACCATATTATTTTCAATCATCTCAGCATAGCCGAGAATAGAAGTCAATGGTGTTTTTAATTCATGAGAAGCATTGGCTGTAAATTCTCGACGCAATTGTTCTACTTTATTTTTTGCAGACAAGTCCATAAAAAGACAAATGACTCCCACAAATTCGCTTAACACAATCACTGGACTTGCAAGCACTTGATATTGCTTTCCATTTAAAGAGATCTCTTCTGAAATGCGCTTACCTAAGAAAGCCTTATCAATAAGGTTGTTTAAATGCAAGTTACGAGAATAATAAATAATATGACGAAGTTCGTGTTCTTCTGGAACATGGAGTAGCGTACTTGCTTCTTCATTAATCATCACTACACTTTTATTTTCATCCAGAAACAATAACCCTTCGGGCATGTTCTTCATCAAAACAGACAATTTTTCTTTTTCATTAGCAAGACGTTTTAATTCATGTTGCGTATTTTTACGCTGTTTATTTATTTCAACAATAAAAGGAACCAGCTCATGATAAATAAAGGTATTATCATCAACGACATGTTCTGAATCTAAGCGAGTAATCATTTCGTGAATTGGTTTTAAAAAAAGCTTTGTGAGCCAAAAAGCAGATATAATAGACAATAATATAATGGCGACAAAAAGCAGAATTAAGAATGGATATACAGAAGAGAAAATAGAGAATAAATTTGTTTTTCTCATCGAGAGTCTTAGTACATGACCATCGGGAAGCTTCTGTGCAAAATAATACACATCCGTTTCTAATGTACTGGAAAATCTAAAACTTTCACCAGAGCCTGTTTTTAAAGCACTTTGAATTTCTGAGCGATTTAAATGGTTTCCCATTTCTGCTGATTCCTTTTCACTTTCAAAAAGAACATGACCTAAGGAATCAATCAGCGTAATTCGGATAATATCAGAGGCAAAAGGAGCAAGACTTTCTGGTCCTTCTAAATACGAGTACACTTGAGTAATAACTCGCGATTCTTCTTGCAAATACTCTTTAACTTGATTTTCCATTCTATAATAAAACGCCCCTGCCGTCACAAGAATCGCAATAACTGCCGAGAAAATACCCATGTAAAATAAATTAAGACTAATTCGTTCATTCATATAACTCTTCCGCCTTATAACCTACATTGCGTACGGTTTTAATAATAGAACCATGTTTCTTTAATTTCTGACGCAATGTTTTTATATGCATATCCACGGTTCTCGTTTCCATTAAAAAATCAACACCCCAAATTTTATCCATTAATTGTTGCCTTGAAAAAACAATTCCAGGATTAGAAACAAGTACTCTTAATAATTCAAATTCTTTATAAGTTAAATCGCATACATAGCCATCGATCGTTGCTGTATGCTTTAATACATCTATTTCCACAGGTCCTAAAACAACATTTTCTTCTGCACTTTGAGTTGCTGTGCGACGTAAAAGGGCTTTCACTCTGGACAAAAACTCCATGATTCCAAAAGGCTTGACTAAATAATCATCTGCTCCAGAATCAAGTCCCTTGACTTTGTCTAATTCAGTTGTTCTAGCGGTTACAAAGATGACTGGAATTGATTTAGTCGCTGGGTTCTTCCTGATTTTACTGAGAATAGAAAGACCATCTTCATTAGGGAGCATAATATCTAAAATAATCAGATCTGGTTTTTGCATTGATAAAGCTTTAAAAAAGGCAACGGGTTCTCCAAAAGCCATCACGCTATAACCCGCTCCAGTCAATGCGTAGGTTTCCATTTCTCGAATTTCAGAATCATCTTCCACTAAAAAAACTTTCATTATTTTCCTTTCATGTCTTCATCATGTCCAATATAGCCACAGCCATTACGCTCTCCAGTTATAGAGAAAATGACCCATTTAGCAACATTCACTGCATGATCACCAATACGTTCAAAATACTTCGCTATCATTAATATATCAATTATTTTTTCCCCATTTTCCATGTTTTCACGAATTGCAGTAATTAGATTGCGCCGAACGGAATCAAATAAATCATCTACCACATCATCATATTCACAGACGGCTTTGGCGAGCTCCAAATCTTTCTTTACAAAGGCATCCACACTTTCTGTAACCATTTTTCGAGTGGCATCTGCCATTAAGGGGATATATTTTAATTCTAAGCCTTTTTCAGAGTCTGCAGGAAAAGTCAGTACTATTTCTGAAATATCTGCACATTGATCCCCTATGCGTTCAAGGTCTGAAACCATTTTTAAAACGGCTGAAATTAAACGCAAATCCTTTGCTACTGGTTGCTGACTAAGCAATAGTTTTAAGCAAAGTGTTTCTATTTCTTTCATTTTTTGATCAATTTCTCGATCAAATTCAATGTTTTTTTCGGCCACTTCTCGATTTTCATGAACCAAGGCATCAATGGCATGTTCTAAGGCTTCTTCTACTAAAGCCCCCATTTCCGTAACTCCTTGATTAAGTTTTTCTAATTGGATTTCAAAGCGAGCTCTCATTATCCAAACCTCCCTGTAATATAATCTTCTGTTCGTTTGTCTTTTGGAATAGAAAAAAGCGTTTCTGTCTCATTAAATTCAATCATTTCTCCTAATAGGAAAAAGGCCGTTTTATCTGAGATTCGAGTGGCTTGTTGCATATTATGCGTCACAATTACAATCGTATATTTTTTCTTCAATTCTAATACTAAGTCTTCTATTTTTGCCGTAGAAATTGGGTCTAAGGCACTCGTAGGTTCATCCATTAATAAGACTTCTGGTTCTACAGCCAAAGCTCTTGCTACGCATAAACGCTGCTGTTGTCCTCCCGACAAACTTAAAGCGTTTTTCTTTAGTCGGTCTTTTAATTCATCCCAGATTGCTGCATTTTTCAAAGAGGTTTCTACGATTTCATCTAACTTGACTTTGGAGCGAATGCCGTGAGTCTTTGGACCATAAGCAACATTTTCATATATGCTCATTGGAAAAGGATTTGGCTTTTGAAACACCATCCCTACCCTTTTGCGTAAAGCATTCACATCTATTTTACCGTATATATTTTGCCCATCTAGTAAAATTTCACCTTCTATACGACAACCTTCTATTAAATCATTCATCCGATTGAGTGATTTTAATAAGGTCGATTTACCACAACCTGAGGGTCCTATAAACGCTGTGATTTCATTCTTTTCGATATCTAAATTCACTTTTTTTAACGCTTGGAACTGCGTGTAAAAAAGATTCACATTTTTAATATTAATTTTTGCTGTCATGATTTTTTCTCTATTTTTTTTGCCATCATTGTGGAGAGCATATTAATTAATAGAACAATTCCTAAAAGCATTACGGCTGTTGCGTATGCCTGGTCTGTATGTAAACCCTCTTTCGATAAGGCATACATGTGTACAGAAAGAGTTCGACCTGAAGACAATAAATTTTTTGGAAGCTCTGCAACAGTACCTGCAGTGTATATCAAAGCGGCAGTTTCTCCCACAATTCGACCTATGGATAATATGATTCCTGCTAAAATACCTGGTATTGCCGTAGGTAAAACGATTCTAAAAACAGTCCTTAATTTACCAGCGCCTAAACCGAAACTTCCTTCACGAAAAATATCGGGAACTGACTTCAAGGCTTCTTCAGTAGTCCGCATCATTAAAGGTAAAATCATAATCGCCACCGTAAAAATACCCGCCAGCAGAGAATACCCCATTTTTAATGTGGTTACAAAAAACAGCATACCAAACAAGCCATAAACAATCGAAGGGATTCCAGCTAGCGTTTCTGCCGTAATACGAATCACTCCAACCATTTTATTTCCGCGTTTGGCATACTCCACTAAATAAATGGCTGAAAAAATTCCAAATGGAACCGATATTAAAAGAGCTCCTATAACCATAATAATTGTATTGACTATAGAAGGCATGAACGAAACATTTTCAGAATTATAAGTCCATGAAAACAAATCAAGCGATAAGTAGGGAATCCCTTTTATTAAGATGTATCCAATTAAAAAAAGGAGTGTAAAACAAGTTACTGCTGTGGCTAAAACAACTACAGTTCTTAAAAATAAAGAAAAAGGATATTTTAAGTACATCTTCAATGTCATCGTTTGACCCTCTTCATATAAGAAAATGAAAGGTTGATGATTAGAATAAAAACAAAGAGAACAACGCCTGTTCCTATTAGTGCCTCTCGATGTAAATCAGCGGCATACCCCATTTCTAAAACGATATTTGATGTTAATGTCCGAGCCCCATTCAAAATCCCATTTGGAATTCTCGCTTGATTCCCTGCTACTAGAATCACGGCCATCGTTTCGCCAATCGCGCGACCAATGCCTAAAACAACTCCAGCCATGACACCAGAAGTAGCTGCAGGCAATACGACAAAAAATATACTCCGTTCATGCGTGGCACCAAGAGCAAGTGCTCCTTCATAATATGAAGATGGAACAGCACGCAAAGCGGATTCAGCGACCCCTATAATCGTAGGTAAAATCATTATGCCAAGAAGAACAGAGGCGGTTAAAATGCCACTTCCAGAGCCTCCTAGATATACTCTTACAAAAGGAACTAAAACGACCAAGCCGAAAAAGCCATACACGACAGAAGGAATTCCTGCTAATATATCAATGGCTGGTTTTAATATTTTATGTAGGCGTGGTGGACAAAATGAAGCCATAAAAACTGCCGTCAAAACGCCAATCGAAACCCCAATTAATATGGCTCCCGCGGTAACATATAAACTTCCCAAAATCATTGGGAAAATTCCAAAACTGGCTGGTTCATCCGTTGGTGACCATTCTGTGCCAAACAAGAAAGAAAAAACACCTATTTTACCGATGGCAGGAAGGCCTCCAGCAAAAAGGAACACACATATTAAAATAACTGCAAAGATAGAGAAAAGAGCGGCGCCCAAAAAGACGCCCTCCATTATTTTCTCTTTATATTTTGCAACCAGATTATTCAAAGACAGCCTCCCAAATGCGTATGAATCCGGTGAAAACTTCTCGTACTTGTGACATGGAAAGTGATTTTAATGGATTTTTATTATTAACAATCACAGCGATTCCATCCATTGCAATGACTGTACTTTGAAGAACTTCTTTTTCACTTTCTTTTAATGCTCTAGATGCCATTCCTATATCACAAGTACCTTCTTTAGCAGCGACCATGCCTGCTGAGGAATCATTTGTTTGAATTTCAATCTGAGCATTACTATTAATCGCTAAATACGCTTCTTTTAATTTTTCCATCACTGGAGATACTGAAGAAGAACCAGCAATTACAATTTTACCTGATGGTTTTTTCCCTGCATATTTTGTTCCAGATTGAACGGCTACATAACCATTTTTCTCCACTACCGCTTGCCCTTCATCACTTAAAATAAAGGCAATAAAATCTTCTGCCACGGCACTCACTTTCCCTTTTGTGGCAATATTAAATGGGCGTGCAATCGGATAAGCACCGCTTTTCACTGTTTCTACATTGATAGGGTTTCCATTGACTGCAATGGCCTTCACAGAAGAATTCAAAGACCCTAAAGAAATATATCCAATAGCATACTCATTACCGGCCACATTACTCATCACGGCTTGAGTTCCATCAATGGTCAAAGCCTCTTTAGATGTATTATCCTTCTTTTTCCCATTTTCTTTGATTAAAATGCCCGTTAATTCCACAAAAGCATCGCGAGTTCCAGACCCCTGCTCTCTAGTGACCACAAAAATTTCTCGCTTAGAATCAAAAGCGGGCACTTCTTTTTTTGCTTCTATTTTTTTATCTTCCGAATTACAGGCTACAAATAAAGCCATTAAGGCTAAGCCAAGTGATAAGGTGATGATTTTTTTGAGCTGTGTATTCATTTTACTTACTCCTATGAATTGTTTCATAGGAGTAAGATAGACCCCGTATGTAAAATGAATAGAAAAGCTATTGTAAAATCAAAGTAAAGGAATTCTTTATAAATTGTTTTAAAGAATTGCTTATTTAATCCAATCCAACAGAAACAAGCAAATCCTTGGCAATTATCACCAAATTGAACAATAAAACTACTGCCAATTTATAATCACGGAATCTGTTTGATTCATTGGCAACACACGCTTATTTTCTAAGACAGTCCCCATTCTCTTATACTTTAACGTATCTGGAAGAACAGAAGAACTATCGTCCAACAGTAAGGTGGTTGTCCATTCAAAACAAGGAATGACACCTTCATCTTCTTCTGGGCCACAAATATCGGCATTGCTTACTTTTTCATCAATAAAGACTTCACCCGAATCGCGATCTAAGCGACGAATCCGAAGAGCACTACCTCGCTCTTGATAAGATTCAGAAACAAAAATAGCTGGTACCCCTTTTGCATTCCACAAAATCCGCATCAAATCTCTACTTTCCACAATCGTATCTAAGCAAAATAAAGAAGGATTAAAAAACTGCAACGTGCCAGTAGAATCAGTCACAAAAGAACCCAAACATTCTTGACCATTTTTAAAAACATAAGCCCTACGTCCATTAGCCGCACTTTCCAAAAGAACTGAATTTTCTAATTGAAGACTATCAAGCGTTTCTTTTTGTTTTAATACAATCGTTTTTGAAATAGACTCATTCCAAGGGATAATCATATAGGAAGAAATCATGGAGTCTAAAAGAAGACGACCAGATTCATCGAACATCATTTTTTTAGCCGTTCCATTTTTTGGGGATACAGAAGCCTCTTCCTTTTTTTCTGAATCACAAGAAATCAATAAAAAACTGAAGGCTATTAAAAGAGCCCCTTTAAAAAACCGGGAAAAAGAAATGAACTTCTGAATAGATTCTTTCAAGATAAATGATGTTTTGCGATTAAAATGCATAAAAGCCCTTTTAAAGAATGCTTCTTAAAAATATTAATTATCAGACAAGTTATTGTCCCAAATTAAAATAATTTCTCCCATTCCTGAAATGCGAAAGCGATCTTCAGGAATCGAAAGTTCATAACGAGCCCGATTTAAATCATTTGGAGGATCCCACATACGGTCTTTAGTTAAATTAAACGTAGCCCAGTGCATAGCAATGCTGAATTTTGATTTCATTAATAAATGAAGCTGAGCCGCTTGCCGTGGGCTCACGTGCATTCTAGTTAGACGTGCAGGTAAATAGCTCCCAATAGGGAGAAGACAAAAATCAATAGGCGCAAAACGACTCGCTATTTCTTTATAATAAGAGCCATCTCCCATCGCTATATCGCCAGCAAACCAAATGGAACGCTCTTTTTTTTGAATAATCCAACCACCCCACAATCTTTTATTCTGATTTCGGTCAAAAATAAAACGTTGAGCCTTATGGTGTGCTGGAACAAACGTCAATTTCAAATCTTTAAAATAGGCCTCTTCCCACCAATCTTTCTCGATAATCTGAGCCGATGGAATTCCCCAGTCTTCAAGAAGTTCTGCCATTTTTAAGGGAACAGCAAAAATGACTTGAGGATACTTTTTATAAATCGACTTGATACTCCTTTTATCCAGATGATCATAATGATCATGTGATATTAAAACTAAATCCACTGGAGGCAAAGAATCAAGGATACGTCCAGGAGGCGACCCCCTTTTTGGCCCTGCAAAAAAAACGGGCGAAGCACGATTACTAAAAATAGGATCTGTTAAAACCCCAATGTTTCCAAGACGTAAATAAAAAGTACTTTGACCAATCCAAGTGGCAGTACTTTTAGAAGAATCAACCCATAAAGACTCACCACCTCGAATCAAGGGCAACGGTTCAAAAGTATTATCAAAATTTTTTACAGCCTCTTCCAAATGCATTGTATCTAACAACAAGGGCCCAATCGTATCTGTATTTCTAAAACGCCCATCTGCCGTATGATGAGGAGGGAGTGTTGACACATCGAGCTTTGGAGCCGATGAACAGGCGGCTAAAAAAAACAGCCCCGCCATAGTTACAATTAGATTCTTCTTTATCATGCCACCACGTTCTTTTCTGCTTTTTACACAGGAGAAGAAGTCACAATCAGATAGATGGTGTAAGCTACAAAGCCAAGAAGCATAATAGAACCTTCTATTCTATTTATACTGCCAGGACGTTTTTTAAACCCATAGCCAAAAATGAATAAAGAACAAGTAAAAGCAATCATTACTGGAAGGTCTCTTGAAAATACTTCTTTTGCCGCTGTTAAAGGAGAAATCATACCAGCAAGGCCAACCACTGCAAGCGTATTAAAAACATTAGAGCCTAAAATATTACCAACAGCTAAATCATCTTGTTTTTTACGAATAGCCATTATAGAAGATGCTAATTCTGGAAGCGAAGTCCCAACCGCGACAATAGTTAAGCCAATAACCAAATCACTCACACCAAACAGTTCGGCAATGGTTACCGCTCCCCATACTAAAAATCTTGAGCTAACAATTAATAGAACTAATCCTAATACTAAGAAAAAGATTTCTTTCTTTAAATGAATTTGTTTTTTTTGAACGGCAAAATCGTTCTTTACTTGTTTGGCCAAAATATCTTTCTTATTTTTTTTCGCCTGATAAAAAGACCAGCCCAAGAAAAAAGCAAAAACAGCTAATAAAACAAAAGCGTCTATTCTTGAAAGATTTAAATCCCTAAGTAAAAAGATGGATAAAACTGAAACACCTAATAAGAAAGGAAGTTCTTTTTTTAGGATAGAAGATTTAAAAATAATTGGCGATATAATGGCTGAAAATCCTAAAATCAATCCAATATTTGCAATGTTAGAGCCAAAAGCGTTCCCTAAAGCAATCCCTGAAGAACCTTGAAAAGAAGAAATGGCAGAAACACAAAATTCTGGAGCAGATGTTCCAAAACCCACAATAACCATCCCAATAATCAATTGAGAAATACCAAAATAATTAGCCACAGAAACAGAGGCATCGACAAATTTATCTGCACTCCACACCAATAGAACTAATCCAAAAAGAATTGCAGCCAAAGCAAGTAACATATTCAACCTTTTTTATTTTTATTTCACTATTAATTTAGCTTTTTTTTATTTTCATTGTATGATTTTGCTAAAAACTATCGCGGCTCTCTCTCTTGGGGCTTCTTTTGGAGCCACTCTTCGATTTTTATTTGAAAAATATCTCAATTCCGTTTTTTCAAGTGTTCATCTCGGGACTCTTTCCGCAAACCTTTTAGGCGGCTTCTTAATTGGCATTGCATTTTCTTTTTTCGCCAAAAACCCAAATATTGCTCCAGAATGGAGAATCTTTGTCATCACTGGCTTTCTTGGAGGGCTAACCACCTTTTCCTCTTTTTCAGCAGAAACAACAATCTTATTACAACAAGGGCATTATAGTTCCGCTCTATTAGTGATAGGGCTTCATGTTGTCGGCTCTTTAATTTTAACAGCCTGTGGTTTTGCTCTTTTTTCTCTTCTTAAAATGTAAACCCTGAAATAAAACCTAGAAAAAGAGTTTTAGTTCTGATTTTATTGATAATCAAAAGATTGATTGAAATATATTAAGGAGTTGAGGTACTTCCCAAAAAGCGTACAACACTGAGTGATAAAACTCAAAAACCTTATATTTAAAGTGAAATTACAAACAGAAACTATCGCTTTAATTATCGATATCTTGGGGGTGTCAGCATCACACAAAAAAAAATAATAGGAAGTATATGAATAGTATAAAGTTGAAAATTTGGTTTATAATAATGGTTGCAATAGTTAATGCAAATTCATGGTTATTGAATCCGCAATTCAAAGTTGAGCTAGGACACCACAATGGAAAATATCCACAAGGATATTATGCCGGTGAATTAGGAGTAAACTTTGATCTATTTTCAAATCTTAGAAATCAATATAGAATTGGTGTACAAGCTGCGGAGGGAACTGTTGCCAAAAGACAAGATAATGGCGATATATATGTTGGGTATAGATTAAAACAAAATGGAGTGTCTCTGGGATTTGAAAGATGCATTACAGATAATTCAAAATTATACGTATATGAGTCATGGCTATTTTATCGGTACTTTATTGGAATTGGTTCAGATAATCTCGGAGAAACATTAGTTGGAGATTATGACGAAACTCGATATAATGCGTTTAAGACTAGTATAGGCTATATGTATAAATATGTAGGAATCCAAATATCAATTGATACAGATCTTTCATATGGTATTGGCATACAAATCCAAATTGGAAGATAACGATTTTACAAGATAACGGATGAAGGTTGTTGATATTGTAATACAATTGAATTCATGATATGAATGAAATAAAATTCAAAATATTTAAATAAAAAATATGATGAATTCATGGATTCAATTAAATAATGAAATCGATTAATAATAGAGAAGAAATGTTGCCTAACATGCTTAACCGACCTGGATCGTTTAAAAAAGACCTAGGCATGATTCTATTTGTGCTGTATCTAATAAAAATGTTTTTTCGTCAAAATGTACTGTTTTTGCATGATAATAATTTTATCCTTTCCTATTATGCGGACTTCTCTATTGGGTTGTATTTCCCATTATTATAATGCTTTCAAAGATTCTTGTAAGTAAATTTTGGTTTTATGTAAAAATTTTTAACTGTTCTTGAATGATTTTTTGCTTTTATAGCGTATATTATATTAATCATTTAAAAGTTAAATGGGGTGTTCGATGGACGCTGCGCGCGCGGAAAATATAGAGAATATTGAGGATTACTATGAAAAAATTTGAATTTACAGAACCAAAAAACACTCCAATTTCTGATAATGATTTGATAAACGATATAATTTCTGTTGCAAATGTTTTAGCTGTTAATACACTAACGATGAAATTATATTCAGAAAACGGGAAATATGATGTTACAAATATTGCAAGAAGATTTGGAACGTGGAGCAAAGCATTATCTAAGGCAAATTTAAACCCTGGCAATATTATAAATTATTCTGATGAGGAATTATTTGAGAATATATTAAAGATATGGCAACAAAAAGGGAAACAACCTGTACGAAGAGATTTGAGTGTCAATCCTTCGACAATTTCGGAAGGACCATATAATCGTAGATTTGAATCATGGGCCACGGCACTAAAAGAATTTATTACGTATGCAAATCAAAATGAAAATGAAGTATTAAGTGAAAAAGATGAAGAAATAATAGTCAATAAAACAACAAATCGAGATCCTTCACTAAGGTTGAGGTTTAAAGTTTTAAAAAGAGATAACTTCTCATGTTGTCAATGTGGTGCAAGCCCGGCAAAGGATAATTCGGTTGAACTTCATGTAGATCATATTAAACCATGGAGTAAAGGTGGAGAAACAGTTTTAGAAAACCTGCAAACGTTATGTTCTAAATGCAATTTAGGTAAAAGTAATTTGGATTAATAATGCAGAGAAAAGCATCGAACAACTGCTTCAACCTGATATTTTCTTTGTCACATTTTGTGCTGTCGCTGCGCTCCTGACGCACAAAATGCGCCAAGCCCTGCGGGCGCGAAAATACAGGTTAAGCAAATGTTAGGTCGATAAAATTTCTTGAATGGTTGTCATAATGAGCAATAAAAATAAATCAGATGCCGATGAGTTTGAACATTTAATTTATATGGCTATTGAAATTGCTAAGGAATCGAATGAAGAAGTAACATTGAACGATAAAATATATGATCCAGATAATCAAAAGCAATTAAGACAATTAGATATTACCATAAAAAATGGAAATAATCTGTGCATCGTAGAATGCCGAAATCATAAAGTAAGGCAAAACACAAAATGGATAGAAGAATTGTACGGTAGAAAAAGCAGTTTAAACGCCGATAAGATTATTGGGGTTTCAAAATCTGGATTTACGAAAGGAGCAATTGCTAAGGCTAAGCGATTTTCAATACCTTTACACCATCTAGAAAGCCAAAATCTTAAACATGTGACATTCTGGAATAAACTACTTGAGCTTAAAATTACCTGCTTAATATTTCACGAAATGATAATTACTGTACCATGTGAAGAATTTGTAAAATGGGAGTCTGCATTTAAAAACAAAGAACTACCACAAAGTGTAGATAAATATTTATTTACACTGGTTAATCAAGCTGCTTCTATGTGTGAAGAGTTATTTCCAAAATATAAAGAAAATAAAGATACGATTGCTCATTTATCGTTTAATGGTAGTTTTCCAGATATCAATAGAAATATAGTTTCTAAGGAATATTTGATTGAATGTCAAATAGGATTAGAGGAGATGAAAATTCCGATTTCAATTATTCAATTTTTACAGTCAGAATCAAATGATCTAAGCAAAAATAGTTTTATAAAATATGATTTTGGTGAAACAAAAATTGCATTGAATGAAAATGGGAAAATATATACAAGACTAGATTTAACTAGAATGAAGTTGGGAAAAAATAGAATGTTTAGATTTGTAGAAATCCAAGCTGATGAAGTCATAGATTTTGAAAAACTTGAACTGTGGAATCCTCAAATGATTCGGCCCGATTTTCGGGATTGGAATATTGTAATAAAAACGACCTAACCAGCGATGTAGCTGACGCTCGGATGAAACTCATGCATAACTAGCTCTAGTTGCGAGTGCAGCTAACCTCAACGTTAGATGTATGTAATCAAAATATTGTTGGATTATGCGATATGTAATTATCGTTCGAATTTGAAAGTACTAGCGTTTACATGAATATAGTTATAACCTATAGTATCCAATACGATGACTGATACCAAGATCGGGCAATTGCAACCTGGCCAAGCGGAAGTATTTGTTCTATCTAGTTCCACATATAGAGTGTCATTGCTTAATTCTGTATATACAACGTTAGGGGACAGAGAACAATACCACATTGCTGGAATGTCTAATAAACGCTGATTTGTGCTATCGGAATATATTTTAACCGTCGATATATTAAGATCATTAATTGTTTGGTAGTCTTCAATACATGTTGTTGCGGACAGGTATTGAAAATACGGATCTTTTATCTCATCATCTCTATTTGTGCATTGTGCGAGGAATAGAAACGAAAATGCGATTATTATCATTTTGAAGAACATAAAAGCCTTATTGATAAGTGGGGGAACCCATTGTGGACCAACGAGATCCGATTCCTGTATAGTTTGTTTTAAAAATGGGACCTAAATAGGCTTCTGCATATTTTTCTTCCCATGGATCAAAAAAAGTCCCGTTAATATAACCATAGCGGTATACTATTTTGGGTTCAACCCCTATCCCTCCATCTTCATAAATCTGATGATATACCGCCATTTTATAGGCGTCCCAAATTTTTTCTCCGTTTTTGATCCAACGTACAGCGAATTCTTTTTCCATTTCTTCTGATTTTTCTACGCAAGTGTTTAACCATAAAAAGCCACATTGATTGGAATATCGAAATGTCCATGCTAAGGAACTAAATCCAAGAATTGAATGGACTCCGTTAAACCAAGGGTCTTGATTGCTGTGTCCATTTTGAAATACTAGACACGATACTAACATAACCCAATAAGTATTTCCAGAACCAAATGATTTTGTCATATTGGTAACATATTCATTTTCACCCCAAAAAAAAATCTTATTATTATTACCATGTCCATGATAGTAAATGAAATTGTAATTTTCTGTTTCATTACTTAAAAAAGTAGATTTTTTTGCCGTATTATTTTCTTTTTTTAGCCGTGAAATAGATGTAGACGGATATTTGCTTAATATTTGCCATTGCATATTATCATAGAAAGAATTTGCGGCTGCAATACCTCGAGGCCAATCTTTTAGCCAAGTATTTTCATATGAATCAATTGCAAACGTTGCTATTTTCATGGTTGATGGGGTTTCTTGTATTTGAGCAAAAATCGGACAAATACAAAGGCTCACTAATAGAATATATTTATTCATAGTCATCCCCCGTATATTGAGCCAATGTCGGCTCGTCCGATATGATTGTTTCATCCACAGGGAGATCTAAAATTACGGGATGCTTTTTGCCTTGTTCCGTACATTCGCCAATATATGTAATAGCTGGTACTAGCATTCGTTTTCCAGAAAGATCCTGCCATTCTTTGATTGTGCTAACGGCCTGCGTTATTTCGCCTTCAATTATGATGCCTTGCGCAGAAGTTTCTTCATTAAGGTGATTTATATATGAGTCTAGTTTATTTTGGTGATTTTCTTTTTGCTCTTGCAATGTTGATTTACTCAATATTCGTTTTTGCTTATATTTGGGCCACTTAATATTCAACGTTAACAACGTTGTAGTTGAGTCAAAAAATAATTCAATATAAGAACCGCCACGAACTGGTAGCCCATCAATGAGACGATGCATTATGATAGTGCTCCCGACAACTTGGACGGAGTCTTGATCTCGTTGCTGGTATTCATATCCAACCACTGTTACGGAACAGGAATCTGCGATTTCAGATGGCAAAATTAGTTGGACTTCTTTTTGGGCAATTGCCCGCATTTCTGATTCTTGTGGAAGATGTTTGTTATTTAACTTTCCGTTAAAATGAAAAGACGTATAATCTTCTTTTTCCTCTTTATTTGTCCCATCAATTGTGAAGTTTAAATGCGTATCCTGTTCTTCGTATACTACAAGGGCTCCATTGAGTTTTTTTTGTTTCATTTTTGATTGTTCATATTTTTTTCTATGTCTTGATGCATCGTTTTAGATAGTTTCATCTTAGCTTCGGATGGTATCAAAAGAAATAAAGGAAGAATCAAAAAAATGAATAATTTGTGGTTGAGCATTACCCCTCGCTATATACATTAAACGGCAATAAACATAATATAAAAATATAAATACAAACTTGTGTGAAAAAATAAAATTACAAATTTAGCTACCATTCCTGAACAAAAAACGTGATGTTTTTAATTGTATAATTTGATAATTTTGGAACGTGTTGTATCGTTCTTCTCTTCTTGCGAATTTACGAATGTTATACTTATGACTTAGAAGAGAACGATAAAGCTGAGTAAATGAAAACTATTACCTTAACAACATCTAACCAGCGATGTAGCTGACGCTCGGATGAAACTCAGAATAACTGATTCTAGAAGTGAATGCTTCTATTGCCTTATAGTATAAGGCTTCGCTAATGAACATAAATTCAGGAAAGACCCTAAAAACAACAGTTATTGAATCACATTTTAACAATACCTAATAATTATTAAATGAACTTTCATTTAATAATTATTAGCAAACAAAAAACTTTATTCTTATTTATTTCTGTTATCTCCACCTTAAAAAAGAAAGAAAAAAATCCTAGCTTTACATTTCATTAGATATTAATAATCCAAAAGGGAAATTGATATGTCTACGCTACTTAATGATTTTTTAGATCGTACTGAATTTGATTCATACAAAGATCTACGTCATCGTTTTTCTATTCGTATTCCAACGGAATTTAATTTTGCCTATGACGTTGTTGATAAGTATGCAGAAATAGATCCCAATAAAGAAGCTCTTGTCTGGTGTGACGATCAAGGAGAAGAACACATTTTTTCTTTTAAGGACTTATCCGAAGCTTCTAAAAAAACAGCCAATTATTTGACCTCTCTTGGGATTAAAAAAGGCGACGCCGTAATGCTTATTCTTCGACGTCGATATGAATTTTGGTTTTTCTTACTAGCGCTTCATCGTATTGGAGCAATTGCTGTACCAGCCACAAATATGTTGACTGCTAAAGATATCGAATATCGAAATAACTCCGCGAGCATTAAAATGATTGTCGCTTTAGATGAACCAGCACTCCAGGAACAAGTTGAATCCGCACAGCCGAAATCACCTAGTGTAGAAATTCTCGTGACGATTGGTCCTGATCGAAACGGGTGGGAATCTTTTAATAAAGCTTTTGATCAGCAATCTTCTGAATTTGCACGCCCTCAAGGGGAAAACGCCATCCATAATTCAGATATTATGCTTCTTTATTTCACCTCGGGTACTTCTAGCTACCCTAAAATGGTGCAACATGACTTTACATACCCTCTTGGGCACATTGTAACTGCAAAATACTGGCAAAATGTGGAAGAAAACGGCCGTCATCTTACCATTGCAGAAACGGGATGGGCAAAAGCCATGTGGGGAAAAATCTACGGACAATGGATTGCAGGTTGTGCTGTCTTTACCTATGATATGCTCACCTTTATTCCAGGTAAAGTTCTTGAGAAACTAGCACAATATAAAGTCACTTCTTTCTGTGCTCCTCCTACAGCATACCGCTATTTAGTACAATTGGACATGTCAAAATATGACTTATCTAACTTACATTACTGCACTACAGCAGGCGAAGCTCTTCCTATTGAGGTATTTAATACCTTTCTTAAGAAAACAGGCCTTTGTCTCAAAGAAGGTTATGGGCAAACCGAATTAACGCTTACTATTGGAAATTACCCTTGGATGGTAGCTCGTCCAGGTTCTATGGGCAAACCTGCTCCTGGTTATGATATTGATATTGTTCATCCTAATGGAGTTTCTTGTACAGCAACTGAAATTGGTGAAATTGTCATTCGCGTAGAAAAAGGACGTCCTTTTGGTATGTTTGCTGGTTACTATCGAGATCAAGCGTTAACAGACAAAGTATTTGCTGGTGATATTTATCGTACAGGCGATACTGCTTGGAAAGATGATGATGGTTACTTCTGGTTTGTTGGTAGAACAGATGATTTAATTAAGAGTGCTGGCTACCGCATTAGTCCATTTGAAGTAGAAAACGTCCTTCTACAACACCCAGCTGTTCTCGAATGCGCTGTCACTGGAGTGGATGATAAAACAAGAAATCAAATAGTGAAAGCAACCATTATTCTTGCCGAAGGTTATAAGGCTTCTAAAGAATTATCCATTGATATTCAATCATTCGCTAAACATAATTCAGCTGCCTATAAATGTCCACGTGTTATTGAATTTGTTTCAGAACTTCCTAAAACGATTAGTGGTAAAATCCGTCGAGTCGCTATCCGGGAAAAAGACAAACAAGCTACATTACAGAAATAAGTTTAACCTTTTTTATTGAGAGTTTATGAATAAAAGACGAGTAGTTATTACAGGCCTTGGTGCAATTACTTCCATTGGAAAATCTGTCCCAGAAACCTGGGAAGCCGTACGCCGTGGAGATTGTGGCGTTGATAAAATCACCTTGTTCGACGCCTCCACTCATCCTGTACAAATCGCTGCTGAAGTTAAGAATTTTAATCCTGAAGATCACGGTATTGATAAGCAAGACGCCAAAAGAATGGCTCGCTTTACTCAATTTTTACTCGCTGCCACAAAAGAATCCATTAAAGATGCTAGTCTTCCTGAAGAAATGGTTACTGGAGAAAAAACAGGAATTGTTGCTGGGAATGGCTTAAGTGGATATGATGTTTTAGAAGGTGCATTTGAGAGATACTTAAAATCAGGCCCTAAACGTATTCCTCCTCTTGCAATACCAATGTTAATTCCAAATGAGGCTGCAGCAAATGTGAGTATTCAACTAGGAATTAATGGCCCTTCTTGGACTTTAGCCACTGCTTGTGCTTCTGGCACAGACGCACTTGGTGTTGGTCTAGATTTGGTGCGTTCTGGTAGATTAGATATTTGCTTTGCTGGCGGTACAGAAGGGATCATCACTGGTTTTGGTATCGGTAGTTTTGCTGTTCTCCATGCCTTGTGCTCTTCACACAATGATTCTCCTAAAACAGCTTGCCGTCCTTTTGATAAAGACCGCGACGGTTTCATTATGGGAGAAGGTGCTGGCGTATTAGTTCTTGAAGAGCTCGAACACGCTTTAGCGCGCGGGGCTAAAATTTACGGTGAATTTATGGGGTATGGGGCATCAAGCGATTGCTACCATATTACTAGCCCCAACCCTAATGGCCTTGGCGGCGCCAAAGCCATTACCCGCGCTCTCGAAGATGCAGGTGTTAAACCAGAAGAAGTACAATATTACAATGCACACGGAACATCGACCCCATTAAACGATGCTACCGAAACTAAAATGGTGAAAAATGCTTTTGGTGATCATGCTTATAAAATGAAGATTTCTAGTACCAAAAGTATGACAGGCCACTGTGTTGGTGCTGCTGGAGCAGTCGAAGCCATTGTAAGTATTAAAGCCATGAATGAAAATTTCTTTCCTCCAACCATCAACTTAGACAATCCTGATATTGAACAAGGCTGTGACTTAGATTACGTCCCTAAAGTGGGCGTTCCTGGTAACATTGATTGCTTTGTCTCTGTGTCTTTAGGTTTTGGCGGGCACAATGGTGCTATCGTCATGAAAAAATTTGTCAAATAATAAGGGAACGTAAAATGATAGTAAAACCATTAATACGTAGTAATATATGCTTAAACGCCCACCCTGTGGGATGTAAAAAAGAAGTAGAACGCCAAATTTTCTACGTAAAACAACAAGCTCAAAAAAGAGAACCTGTAAAAGACGCCCCTAAAAACGTTCTCGTTCTTGGTTGTTCTACAGGCTATGGCCTGGCAAGTCGCATTGCTGCGGCCTTTGGTTATGGAGCCACCACGATTGGTGTTTCTTTTGAAAAAGCAGGCACTGAAACCAAAAGCGGAACTCCAGGTTGGTATAACAACATGGCTTTTGATCATGCTGCCGAAAAAGAAGGCCTAAAATATGCCACTTATAATGGCGATGCCTTTTCAGATGAAATGCGTCAAACGATTATCTCTAAAGCCAAAGAAATGAATATTCGTTTTGATTTGATTGTCTACAGCGTCGCCAGTGCCGTACGTGTAGATCCTGTCACAGGTGAAATGTACCGCTCTGTTTTAAAACCATTTGGCTTATCTTTTGTTGGTCAAAACATTGACGTTGCCACAAATAAACTGATTACCATTTCTGCAGAAACAGCAAACCATGAAGAAGCCGCACAAACAGTAAAGGTGATGGGCGGTGAAGATTGGGAACGCTGGATTAAGCAATTAAGTGATGCAGATGTTTTAGCAAATGGCGTAAAAACAATTGCTTATTCCTATATTGGCCCTTCATTATCTCACGCCATTTATAGAGACGGCACCATTGGTAAAGCAAAAGAGCATCTAGAAAAAACAGCCGATGTTCTAAACGAATATCTCTCTTCTAAAGTGAAGGGCGAAGCTTACGTTTCCGTTAATAAAGGCCTTGTCACTCGTTCTAGTGCTGTAATTCCTGTGATTCCTCTTTACCTTTCTATTCTATTTAAGAAAATGAAAGAAAAAGGAACCCACGAAGGCTGTATTGAACAAGCAGAACGTTTGTTTGCAGAACGTCTTTACACTGGAGGAGCTGTTCCTGTAGATGAAAACCGCCTAATTCGTATTGATGATCTCGAATTAGATCCAGAAGTTCAAGACTACGTTTCAGAACGTATGCCTTTGGTTACTGAAGAAAACCTAGCTCAGATTGGCGATTTAGAAGGTTATAAGCACGATTTTCTAGCCACGAATGGTTTTGACGTGGAAGGCGTAGATTACAATGCTGAAATCGAAAGAATGGATACTATCTAATTCTTTATTCTCATAATTTCTGTACAAGCCTTGAGAGAATAATCTCTTTCAAGGCTTTTTTATTGAAATCGATTTTTCATTTTACATTGGCTTTTTTATTGAAGCCGACTTTTCATTTTACATTGGCTTTTTTATACACGCTATCGAACAGCCAAAATAAGGACATGTTTTTCCCACAAAAATTTTTAATCCTAATAAAAAGAGCTAAATGATTTCTGCGATTAAAGCAAAAGTTTCCGCTGCTTTTACTTTTACATCGTAAAAAGAACCTATAGGAAAATTGCCTTTCAAAGCCACTGGTCGATAAGCAAAATTTCTACCGATAGAAGTCCCTTTTCGAAAGCCTTCTTTTTCAATCAGCACTTCGCCTTTCCAATCCATCCATTCCTGATTATTTTCTAATGCGATTTTTTGGAAAACAGCAGATAAGGCGGCAGAGCGTTCAAATTGGATTGCCTTAGGCACTTTCGGAGACATTTCAAAAGCAGGCGTTCCTGGACGAGCTACAAAACGCGTAATATTACAAAGAGAAGGCCTTGTTTCTTCAATTAATTTTACCGTAGAATTAAAATCATCATCCGTTTCGCCAGGAAACCCGACAATAATGTCGGTACTCAAAGTAAGTTTTGAAAATTTGTTCTTAAAAGATTCCACTAGGTTTAAGTAATCCATTACATTATTTTGCCTGCGCATGGCTTTTAGAATGGAGTCACTTCCACTCTGAATGGGCAAATGGATAAACTTGTAAATACGATCGTCTTCATAAACTTCAAGAAGTTCATCAAAATATTTTTTTAGATGACGAGGATTTCCCATCCCGAGACGTAAATAATAATGACCAGGTACTTGCTCTAGTATCTGACGCACTAACGCTGCTAAGTTTGTCTCAAAATCAAAACCATAACAACTCGTATCTTGCCCAGTAAGTAAAATTTCTTTTGCCCCATCTGAAACAAGAAAACGAACTTCTTCAATAATCTGTTCTACAGGAATACTGCGGTGAATTCCCTTCACTAAATGAGTCGAACAAAAAGCACAAGCATTTAAGCAGCCCTGACTGATATTCACAATCCCCACAGATTGATTTTCTCGTTTAGAAAGATCAGGACTTTTTTGGAATAAAAATTTAGAGTTAGAGACCATTTGAATCTTTTGCTTTTCTGAAAAGACCAAAGAAATCACTTCAGGAAATTCTTGTATATGTTTTAAGCTAGAGCAAGAAACATTGGAATAAAAACGATCCAGTTCCTTAATCAAATCTTCTAAAACACAACCCACTACAAGAATAGGGGTATTAGGAAACTCTTCCGATGCCTTTTGAATCAATTTAATAGCCGACTGATTTCCTTTAACGGTACAAACATTAAGCAAAAATCCAGACGGTACATTAGAAGGAAAATCAAAAATAACTTCATAACCCGCCTGGTGAATCCACTGAGCTATCCGCTCTCCTTCACCAAAATTAGCGGCACAACCTTGACTTAATACACAAATCGTCTTCTGATCCATATCAACGTATAAACCGTTCAATGACAATGCCATCGTAATAGTGTTTTAATATTTCAACATAAGACTGCCCTGCTTGTGCGCGAGCTCTCGCTCCCATTTGACACAGTCCAATACCATGCCCAAAGCCTTGGCCATTAAGAACCCAAGAAGAACCCTGCTTTTTTATTGTGAAACGAGAAGACGGTAAAATAGACGAGCCCTGCTTAAATAAGAAACGCACCCGATCTCCCTTTACGGTAAATGAGCCCACATCGGTAGAGACGGTTAAAGTTCCAATTCGCCCTCCCCTAAGTTCAGAATCGATTGTAATCGAACGAATAGAAGAAAAGGGTTTATAGTCTTTTGCCTGAGCGGTCACCTTATTATTTTGAAATAAGATAACTAACTCTTTCTCTGTAAAAGACCTTTGCCAATGATGGTAACTCGATTCTTCACACCACGCTTTTCCATTCGATTGCAAATCTGGCTTTGGCTTTAAATACGATTTATCTGGTTGCCCCCAAGCATCCATCCCTTCTGTATGCCCGCTACAAGTCGAGTGATAATAGGCCTGAATAAAATCGCCTTTATAAGTCATCACTTCGCCTTTTGTCGATTCAATGGCGGCTTCAGTTAATGAAGTTGATTTTTCAAGCCCTTTATACACTTGGTCTCGAGTATCGGCAAAGACATCAAATTGAAATGCTTCACGACTATTAAAGTGGCTGTATGCATAAGTTCTTGCAGCAACTGCTTGCGCTTTAAGAGCTTCAAAACGAGCCGAATCTAAAGTTCCAATCTCGTAAGGCACTACGCCATAAAGATATTTTTCAACATCCACTACATTGATTACAGTAAGCTTATTATTTTGGACAAGAAAAACAAAATGCCCATAATATTTAATCTTTCCCAAGTCTTTTTTATTTAATGCCACACTTAGGCGCCCATTTTCTTCTGGAAACACTTCAAAGATAGGCTCATAGGCCGTTTCTTTATTATTTGAAAAAGAGACAAGACCTCGGCGAGTTTCGACAGTAATGGTATCAGATCCATTAAATAAATAAACCTTTGATACCCCAACAAAAAGCCCCACGCGAATAGGGCGATTTAATTCTTCTGGAATATGACGATACTCTAAACCATTATTTTCAATAGGAGGAGTAATCGCCACAAAAGAGTCTGCGAAAACAAAACTAATCAGGCATAGAAAACATCCAGCCAATAGACGCATATTAACCTTGCGTCTTTGCCATTTTTCTAAGCTTTGATTGGTACAGCATACGATCTGATTGTGATATTTTATCCACAAAAAGAACCCCATTTAAATGGTCTATTTCATGTTGAATACAACGAGCTAAAAGGCCTTCGCAGTTTCTCAATTCTTTTTGTTCACCGTGCTCATCCATATAGCGCACAGATACTTTACCTGGTCTAGTGACATTACAGAAAATATCAGGAACAGATAAACAACCTTCTTCAAATTCTACTGGTTCTGAATCTTCTTCTTCTTTCCATTCTGGATTAAACATGATATAAGGACAGCGCTCATCATCATCTGGATGAGTAACATCAATCACAACGAGTTGAATATCTAGCCCAACTTGAGGAGCCGCTAAACCAACGCCAGGAGCATCGTACATGGTCTCAAGCATTTGTTTCGCAATTTCTACTAACTCAGGCGTCAATTTTTCTACTGGCTTACATTTTTTACGAAGAACATCATCTCCGTATATTTTTATATCAAATAAATCCATGAATTATAAAACCTAGCTTTCTGATTTTGATTCAAGAACTCGAAGAATAGCAGCTTTTTCAAAATCAATTTTTGTGGCATCACCAGTTTTGATAGTCACTACACCTTCTTCAATGTTACTTACAAGACCAATAATCCCTGCAGTCGTTAATACCTTATCGCCTTTTTTCAACGCCTTGCGCATGGCATCCATTTTCTTCATTTCTTTTTGCTTTGGCATAATGAAAAACAAGTACATGACCACAAACATAAGAATAAAAGGAAGGAATGACATAATCCCACTTGGACCTTGAGGAGCAGCTTCCTGAGCAAACAAAGGAGTGGTAGCAGCTAAAGCTAGAATAGTTAAATAAAACTTCATAATGTACCTTGGTTAAGTTTTTAACACCCCAAAAATAGAAAACTATCAATAGAAATAGAACAGCTACCAATCAAAAGGATCTAATAAAATGCTTATTTAACGTATTCGTTTATGGATTTCGCTTAAATCAAGCCAATGATGTGTTTAAGGCGTGTCAATCAATTTCTTATCTAGAAGAGGATAAATCCGATTCAGTTCTAATAAATCTAGGATAGAATCAATATCTCCATAAATAAAATCAGAATCAAGCTCTGTAACGTGAGTCAAGATTTTCTTATTTAATAAATCATCTAATGATTTATTAGACAATCGTAAGCCATGAGCATATTTAGAGCCCATCTTAAAAAAAGTGGCACTTTCTATTGCCGTTTGTTCTTTAAATAAGAAACCATTTTCTTTGGTTGTTTGAACAAAAGCATTTAATATCAATTGATCCGTGATTGATAGAATGGTCGCTGGGATTTGTTTCCTTGTTGCCCTGAAAAAAAGGGCACCATAAAGCATTTGAATCACATGATAATTTGGATGATGAATCTGCCCATCAAAAATTTTAAATAGGCCTAACGATTCTAAGATTTGCAATAGATATAAGGCTTCTTTTGATTTTAATCCTGTCAAAAAATACAGATTTTTCATCATTTCTTTCACATCAAAATTTTTATTCTGAAAGCCTTGTGAAAGAATAAAAAGAAGGCTAGGTAACGCTCGAATCCTATTATGCTGCGCGTGTTTTTTTTCTGCTTCTCTAAAACGACGAGATAAAAAATAAACAATAGAGACAAACCAATTGGGTGATTTGGCAAGAGATTGTTTTAATTCACTTTGCTCTAGAACAATTAATTCGGAATCCACTGATGCTTTTACCGCATGAGTATGCGGCCTATTCTCTAAGAGAGACCCCTCACCAATAAGAGAGCCAGGCTCAAAAACCCATTGCACTTGAGTCATTCCATGCTCTCGACGTTCTGCAGTAAGAAAGCCTTTTTTCACTATATATAAGTGATCGTCAAAAGAGCCTTCCATAAAAAGATAATCACCGGCTTTTAATTGCATAAAATAATCTTCTTAATATTTTTTTCGTTTTCAAGAGCAAGTAAAACTTCTCGGATTTTTTCCTGATGGATCAAGAATTTGTCTTCAGAAACTTTAACAAATATACGATGTTCCTGAAAACGAATCCACTCTGAAGCTGAAAATAGTGGGTTTTGACTTTGAAGAATATTAAGCCATGCCCCGCTTTCAAGTTCGGAGCTGTTATATTTTGAAAGAAATAAAAGACATTCTTTTTCTAGTGGGCTCAAATGAAAAGGATAATAAGGCGATTGGGATTGCTTAGAAGAAAAACAATCTGTCAAAATGGAGAGTAACATGGGTTCATCAATGAAAATAGTCTCTTCATTATCCCCTTTTAAGCAAATCATATTGTTACTATGAAGATACTTGAGGTTGGCATAAGCGGATTTAATAGAACTTCTAGTTTGAAAACAATATTCTTGAATCGTTTCAAATAAAGGAAGTTCTTTTGCATTCTTATAATAAAGAAAAAGAGTCATACTTTGAAGAAGATTTGGCGAACGCGTTTGCTTTCTTGATTTTTTTAATTCACGAGTCCGAAGAGAAAGCGATTTCATTAAAGCCACGAGCCAAACAGGAGCCTTTATTAATTGAGACTCCATACATTCTTCATCAATAATGGTAATCTTTGAATCAATAGCGGCTTCGATATGATAATGGATTTCTTCTTTTTCAAGAAGAGCAGCCACCCCTATCAAATCACCAGGATTCATTTCAAAAACAAAACTTTTTTCACCATTCTTCCATTCATAAGCAATTAATTTTCCTTCCTCTACGATAATTAATTGTTTAGGAGACTCGTCTGGTTTAAACACAATAAAACCCGCCTTGACGCACATCTGTACGGGCGGGATTACTTTATACATAAAACGGTTCGCTTAATTAAACCTGGCGTTCAGAAATACGAGCAGCCTTACCACGAAGGTCGCGCATATAGTAAATGCGAGATTGACGAACTTTACCTGGACGATCTACAACGATAGAATCAATACGAGGGCTATGCACAGGGAAGATACGTTCCACAAAAACGTTCCCAGACATTTTACGTACAGTTAAAGTAGTAGCGATGCCAGTGTTTTTCTTTTGAATCACAACACCTTTGAAAGGCTGAATGCGTTCTTTAGAACCTTCAATCACTTTTACGTTTACAGTGACAGTATCACCAGCGCGGAAATCTGCTAGTTCAGATTTTGTATTTTCTTGATGAATAACTTCGATATTCAGGGACATAGTGTGACCTCGTTTATTTGATGCCAAATTTAGTATCTATTTTGAGTTTTGCGTAGATGTCGGGGCGTCTTTCTTGCGTTCTTTTTAAAGATTCTGCCTTTTGCCACTCCAAAATCTTCTTATGATGCCCAGAAAGAAGAATTTCGGGCACTTTCTTGCCCTCAAATTCTTCTGGACGTGTGTAAACTGGCCAGCCAAGTGGACCTTGAGCAAAGGAATCCGTATCTCCAGATTCACGATTTCCTAAAGAACCATCTAAAAGCCGAACAATAGCATCTGTGACCACCATTGCTGGTAGTTCGCCCCCGCTAACCACAAAATCGCCTATAGATATCTCCAAATCGATTTGTGATTCACGAACGCGTTCATCAATGCCTTTGTAATGGCCACAGACAAAAACAATATGATTCTCTTTTGATAAAGAAAGAGCTAATTCATGAGTGAAAGGAACACCGTCTGCCGTTAAATAAACGACTTTACCACCATTTTCCTTTACTCCAGTACTTCGAATGGCCTTTGTTAAAGGCTCTGGCCGAAGAACCATTCCAGGCTCACCACCATAAGGAGCGTCATCCACTTGACCGTACTCATTAATTGCAAAATCACGTAGATAAACGGTTTCAAAAGAAAAAATTTCTTTTTGGCGTGCCCGTCCCATAATGGAACAATCCATGGGAGCAAACATTTCTGGAAAAAGTGTAATGCACTGAATTTTCACTGGGAATCTCCTGCAGTACATAAACTTTTCAAAAATAGTTCGTCACAGAATATTGTTTTAGACTCCTCATTCATCTTGACAACACACGCATCGATCCATGGGACGAGGATCTCTTGAGATGAAAACTGCTTGTCAAAAGGAGAATTAAACCGAATGCAAAAAGCATTAACAGAAGGTAACTCTATCATTTCCAAAACTTTCCCAACAATGGTACCATCTTCGAGAGCGACTTGGAAATCGGCGGCATCCGAAAAATAGATATGCCCTGGTGGAGCAGGAATTCTTTCGGAATTTAAGATAAGCGCTTCTTGATTAGTGAATACTTTTAAAGACTCCGGAGAATCAAACCCCTTAAACTTAAAAAGCCAGACACCATTTTGGATTTTAGAATCTTCTATTTCCAAAGAAAGAAGCTTTTGCTTTTGATACACGAAAAGGCTAGTCAATCGAGTATAACGATTGAGATCATGTGTTTCAGGCATACATTTTATATAGCCTTGAACTCCATGAGGCCGCATAAATCGACCTATAACGATTAAATCCTTTTCCATTTTAAATACAAAAGCCTTGTGTATATACACAAGGCTTTCAATCCTATTAATTAGGCTTCAGCAGCTGGAGCTTCTTTAGCAGCCTTTTCAGCTGCTAATTTTGCTTTTGCTTTAGGACCTAAAGGAGCCTTTTTTGCCTTCGCAGGACGTGGAGTAGCGGTCTTATTTTCAATAGAACGCTTTGCTTTTTGTTCATGGAATAAATCCAAAATCCCTTGCTTACGAAGAAGAGAAGCAACGGTATCAGATGGTTGAGCACCAACACTTAACCATTTTAATACTTTTTCTTGATCAAATTTTAATTCTGGTGTAGCAAGGTTTGGATTATAGAAACCCAACTGTTCAATAAATTGACCGTCGCGAGCTTTGCGATTATCAACTACAACTACACGATATACAGCGTGATGACGCTTACCAAAACGAGAAAGGCGAATTACGGTTGCCATTTTATACCTCTGATTAAATTTTGACCCAAATATAATCAATGAGATGTTGTATGTAAAGGACGGAAGCAAAAATAAATCCGTCTTTTACATATAAAGTAATGCTTAGAAACACAAAAAAAGCCTAATTTCATAAAAAAAAGGCCTTTTTGCGACTAAAATCAAAAAAATAGAACTATTTTCGCTTTTTCTTCACTTTAGGAGGGGTGTAATTAGAACCAACAGGAGTTCCCCCATTTTGTTTCTGAGCCATGCCACCAATTTTCTTAAACATTTCTTTCATAGAATCGTATTGAGAAAGCACTTGATTCACTCTTTGAACGGAAGTCCCTGAACCTGATGCAATTCGTTTCTTTCGACTGCTATCAATGATACTTGGCTTTTCACGTTCTTTTGCAGTCATCGAACTTAAAGTGGCTTCTACATAGACCAATTCTTTTTCATTAATCTGATCTAAAGGCAACTTATTTAATCCAGGAATTAGACCCATGATATCCTTAATGCGACCTAATTTTTTTATTGTACGAAGCTGCTTTAAGAAATCATTAAGATCAAACGTGTTATTAAAAATCTTTTTCTTTAAGTCTTTGGCATCTTTTTCATCGATTACCGACTGTGCTTTTTCGACAAGGCTTACGACATCGCCCATACCTAAGATACGGCTAGCCATACGGTCTGGATGGAATAAGTCTATCTCAGAAAGTTTTTCTCCAAGACCGACAAAACAAATAGGAACGCCCGTCATCTTTTTAATGGAAAGCGCCGCACCACCTCTTGTATCACCATCCATCTTAGAAAGACAGACACCTGTGAAATTGAGCCTCTGGAAGAACGTTTCAGCAACACTAACGGCTTCTTGACCAATCATCGCATCGGCGACAAAAAGAATTTCTTCTGGATGGACCGCATCTCGAGCTTGTTCCAACTCCTGCATTAAAACATCATCTATCTGTAGACGGCCAGCAGTATCATAGATGACTAAATCGTACCCATTCTCAATAGCATAACGATGACCATTTTTGATAATCTCCACCGGATTGCCTTGGCCTTCTTCGTATACTGGTATGCCTATGGATTTACCAAGAACTTGTAATTGTTTAATAGCCGCTGGTCGATAAACGTCTGCAGCCACAAGTAATGGCTTACGCTTACGCTTACTTCTCATGTATAAGGCAATTTTTCCAGCAAAAGTCGTTTTTCCAGACCCTTGCAACCCAACCATCATGATTCCAGTAGGAGGAACTCCTGTGAGTTGTAACTCTTTGGTCTCCCCTCCCATCATTTGGATTAATTCATCGTTGATGATTTTAACAATTTGTTGCCCTGGAGTTACAGAAAGCAATACATCGGTGCCAAGCGCTTTTTCTTTAACCGCTTTGACAAAATCTCGGGTAACATTAAAGTTAACGTCTGCTTCAAGAAAAGCACGCCGGACTTCACGAAGAGCATCGGCGACGTTTTCTTCGGTCAAAGTTCCTTGGCCACGTAGTTTTTTAAGGGTCGATTCTAAAGAGTCTGTAAGTTGAGAAAACATAATGGCAAAATATAGTTAAAATAAATTTAATTATTTCTAACTTTACTCTTCATGAAAAAGAATTTGCAAAAGAAGGGTGGAATCAAAGACGTGCTCGTAGTAGCACTTCCCATGCTTTTATCCATGTCTTTTGACACCATAATGACCTTTGCTGATCGTCTTTTTCTTTCCCGTGTTGGCTCTGAATATATGAACGCGGCCTTAAGTGGTGGGATTACTCAAATGATGATCCTTACCTTTTTTACAGGAACGATCAGTTATGCCACCGCCCTTGTTGCTCAGAACCTCGGGGCAGAACGTGTTGAGAATTGCGCTAAAGTTTTAACTCAGGCTGGTATCATTGCTTGTATTAGTGCGCCAATACTTTTATTAATTAAGCCTCTTGCCTATCAACTATGGTCTTTTGGCGAAATAGATCCCATTCAAGCGGAAGCACAAAAAGTTTACTTTGACATATTAATTTATGGTAGCATTTTCAGCCTTCTACGTCATTCTTTTTCCTGTTTCTTTTCAGGAATCGGAGAAACTAAAATTGTAATGAAAGCAGCCTTTGCAGGCATGGTTGTTAATATCATTTTGAACTATCTTCTGATTTATGGTATCGGGCCTTTTCCAGAAATGGGAATTAGCGGAGCAGCTATTGGCACCATCATGGGCAATTTGGTTTCTCTTATTATTCTTGCTTTTGTTTACTTTAATAAAGACAATAACAAGCGTTTTTTCACAAGAAATTCTTTTCAGATTCATCGAGAGTTATTTACAGAATTAATCCGCAAAGGCAGTGCCTCTGGGCTTGAAATGTTTTTAAACACTCTAGCCTTTCAACTTTTAATTCTTTTATTTCATGGTCTCGGGTCTACTGTTGCGACAGCAAGCACTATTATGTTTAACTGGGACATGGTTTCTTTTGTCCCTTTACTAGGCTTAGAAGTCGCCTCGATGAGTCTCGTAGGCCGTTATGTGGGCGCAAAAAATTATGAAGCCGCAGAACGAGCGACACGTTCTGCTGTTCTTCTTGGCTGGGGATACTCCATCATTGTTTTATTTGCCTTTGTTTTATTCCCTCACTATCTAGTTGATATGTTTAAGCCAGATGTTTTAACGGCCTCTTATGAAGAATCAAAAACGTTAGCCATATTTATGGTTCGACTGGCAGCAGTTTACGTAACTATAGAAGCAATTATGGTTGTTTATTCTGGGGCTTTAAGAGGCGCTGGAGATACCTTTTGGGTTATGTGTGTTATGGTTGTCCTCAACTGGACCACGACAATCACACTTTGGCTCACCACCTATGTTTTCGATCTTGGGCCAAAAATTGGTTGGCTTTCAGTAGTTATTCTTTTTATTTCTTTCCCAATTGTATTATACTGGCGTTTTAAATCTGGAAAATGGAAAAAAATTAAAGTTTAAAAACTCGAAGTGTTTTTTTGAGTATATTTTGTTTTTATAATATTAAAGGGTACAGCAAAGTCGAATTAATAGATATATGAAAAAATTACTTTTTTTATTTTTTTCTTTTCTCCTTTTAATTTCTTGTCGCATGATGGAAATAGATGATTCCTATGTGCAAAAAGTTGAATTAGGTGAGTGTTACGTAAATAATGATCTATTGACATTTGAATCTTTTAATGAAGACTCTATCTATTATAAGAAAAATTCATGGGGTTTTTATAAAATGGAAGTTCCTATCTATTGGTATAACGACAAAGATGAAATCCAAGCCTATTCTGAAAAAAATGAAAGTCTATTAACCATTTTTTTACTTCGAACGAATACATTTGAAATTCCAAAAGAAAAATGCTTCCGGCCATTACTATTAACCCTTACCAAAATCGATGGTTTTTCTAAAATAAAAGTTGATTCTCTAGAATATTCGATATTTGAAAAACTATAGACTAACGGTTTATTCTCTTTTCTATATATTTAGAATTTAAGACTCGAAGCACTCCCATATAATCCATTCTAAATTCTAATAAATCACCCACCTTGTAATTCTTTGGATTATCTAATAAATCGATCACAAACATGTCAGAGCTTCCTCCAACGATCTTAAGCGAAGAATCCAAAGGCATAATGTGAGGTTCATCTACATCAAGTAGACCAACATCTATAATAGCTCTATAAGTTGTTCGTCCCTTTAAATCATTATTAAACTCCATTGCATGACCTTCTACATTCGTTCCCATTTCACCAGAAGGAATCATAGGCTTTTCAATTAATTCGATGATTTCTGAATGCAGTAAAAAAACATCTGTTTTCATATTTTTTAAGGAGGTATTGTTATAAACATCTGTTCCTAGAAACAATGATTCTCCTACCCTGAAATGATTTACACCTTTTGGAAGAAAACCATCAAAAACCAGAGGAATTGTAACAGAAGAGCCTCCAGAAACATATTCAATGGTTTGATTGAATTTTGCTTCTATTAATTGTTCATATAAACAAAGCTGAATAAGCTTATCATGATTAGGAAGAACTCCATAAAGGCAAGATAAATTAGCTCCAATACCAACAACTTTAATATTAGGCAGTTTGAACACCTGATCAAAGAATGCTACAAAACTTTCATACATTATCCCTTCACGTAGTTCTCCCAGCTCTATCATGATAATAATTTTGTGCGTTTTTTGATTTTTTGCTGCCTCTGCTGACAAGAGTTTTATTGTTTCTATTTCAGTATTCATGCTAATATCAGCATATTGAATAACACTCTTAATGACTCTTTTAGCAGGAGGCCTAATATAAATAGTCTCTATTTGAGGTTGAATTTGTTTAATCGCTTTTAAATTCGATATTCTTGAATCACAAATTTGCTGTATAGGATTTTTTAAAAGCTCTTCTAAATACTCTCTATTTCCACATAGTAATTTCGAGACAATTGACCATTGAATATCCTTTTTCTTAAAAAGAGTATTCAAATAATTAAAATTATGCCTAAGACTCTTAGCATTAAGTGTTACAAAAGCCATTTTACCTCTTTTTCAGATGGCGCATTTCCAAATATTTATTCGTGAAACCTAATTTTTCATATAAAAATTTGGCTGGATTATTAGGCTCTACATGAAGAGCAATATTCCCATCTGCTTTATTGATTGCTTGTTGTAACAATACTTTTGCATAGCCACGCCCTCGTTTTTCTTTGTGGGTCGCTATATAAACCAAGATGTTTTCAGGAATGTAATCTTTCATCCCTGTTTGATTTAAGACAATGGCACTGACTATTTGATTCTCTTCAATTGCCTCTAGAATGAATCCTCCAAAAGAAGGTCCTATTTTTAAGGCAAAATCAATAGATTTTTCAATATCCGCTCTAGGGTCACCAAATTCATCTAAATGATTAAAAAGAAAGTCAATTAGTTTTTCTTTTTCTGAAGCGGAAGGTAGTTTAAACTCATCATATTCTTTTATTTTTAACATAATAACTACTTTGTTGTAAAAAATGATTTTATGAACGACATAAAATACATGCCTTTTCTTCTATATATTAAAATGACTTTATTTGGTCAACTTTTTTTTTGAAGAAAAAATCGCAAAATATTTGCATAAAACCTTAAAAACCACTCCGTATCAAAGAGTAAAATGCACTAAAATAAAGCTAATGTGGCTTTTTTCTATAACAAGCATAAAAAAAAGAACCCCAAAAAAGAGGTTCTTTTTTGTGGTCTAAATTAGCACTAATTATTGATTGATTCTACGATACCCACGTTTCATTGTAAAATGAGTACGTTTATAAGCTTCATCCACAAAGTTTTGAGTACCACCAAAATTCACGCAATGTTTATAAGGTTCTTCAATCAAAGCCACTTGATAAATATATGGCCCTGTAGCAATCTTACGACCTGATTGAGATACAGGATACATTTTAACGTTAATGACAGCCAAACCAGTCGCCACCGCTGGATACATGGTCGAAGTCAGTGCATCAGTACACTGGGTTTGCCCTGCAGGTGCAGATGGTTTGTTCAAAATTACGTCCATGGCATCTTTAGTAATGGTTTCATTATACTGGCTCACAAAGTGACCCAAATGGTCAAACACGCGAACATTAATTCGAAATGGTTGACCCGTTAGAAAGGTTAAGCCTGTACAACTTTCAGTCCCATTACCATCTATATAACAACGAGTAGTATCAGGAAGACCAGCAGTACCTGCCGAGCTATTGTATGACTGAACAAAGGCAAATCGACCCGTAGGATCCACGCTTCCATTCACTAAAAATCCAGAAGTTCCTCCATTACCACCAGGGGCTTGGGTATATTCTGGATGATCTTCTAACCACTTTTTAATATCTGAATTTTGAGCGTACTCTTCAGGAAGAGCAACTGCAATGATTTCTCCAGTGGCATTGAGAGGTAATTGATTGTTCACTAAAGGAATCTCATTGAGTAATTTATCATTATCAAATTTAGGTCGATCAATAGTAGAATCTGTAGGAATAATTTCTGTTTCTAGAGACATGATCAATTTTCCAAAGCCCCAATAATAACTACCTACCACTTTACCTGTAGTAGACATAATAATGATATCTGGATTTGTATAACTAAAGAGATTTCTAGCTTCAGAAGTGGTTTCTGTAGAGAAATTAAACGATAAAGAGTCGCCATTCTGAGGATTTATCTTTTCCGAACAGTACAAATCACTACATAAAGATCCTTTGAGTTCATAGATATAACCACCTGCAGCTGGTTTATAATCCACATATCTAAACGATTCGACTTGGAAGGCAAGTGTATCTAGAGTGGTCTTCGGCAACCCTGTAACTGGATCTAAAGCCTTTCGAGTCACAAGGATAGGGAAATACGCGGGATTAGAACCACTACCTGCAATCAATTCAACAGATCCTTCATGTAATTGAGTATTGACCACAAGATTTGTTACAAAAGCATTACCCTCTGGCGTAAATTCAGCACTTAAAATCACTGGCTGACCAAAAATAGTAGGAGCAATTTCCGAAAGAGAAGATTTGATTCTCATATTAGAACCATCTGTTTGACGGTCTGCATAGAAAAAGTGAAGATGATGCCATGAGCCATCAGTCCAACAGCCATTCACCGCAGCTTCTGCAGCTAAAGGCTGACCAGTTTGACAACCGTGTCCATTGGCCGCTAAAAGAGCGATATCCACTTTTCCTGGAGCTGCTAAGTGAGTACCGCCAAGATCCACAGCAAGCACTCCATCCACAAAAATCCACATATCATCATCACCTGCAAATTCAAATACTTCAGCACTCCCTGCTTTATATTTGAATTTACCATAGCCCATCATGGTAAAATTATAATTACGTAATTTAGATGTTCCAGAATAACCATCATTTCCAATAGTGGTTGTAGTAGCGGCTGCATTAGCGGCTGCTGGTGCACGAGGACCTCCATACGCAAGCCACGATTTACATAGTTCAAAAGTAGACCGACCATTCATATCACGTTGATTTGCAGCCCATTGATAGTTATAAGGAGGGCAAAAGATGGAAAGACTTTGTGGACCAAATTGCAAAGAGCCAGGAGCATTTGCCGCCCAAACTCCTGTACTAGGATCAATGACATCAAGAGGAAAATACCCACCGTTATTCCAATTATAATCAACTTGATAGTAATTACTATTAGCATCTAATTTTGGTAATACCAATGTTGTTTTTGTTTCAAGATTGACGTTTGGAACAGCAGTGTACCATTGTTCAAAACGATCATTATCACACGCCTCAACCTGTCTTAGTGGCCTCGCTGCATAATGGTTAAAAGCCCCATTTTCAAAAGGAATATCAAGGTTTTGCTGAACCATTCCTGGAGTAATATAAACAGTTTGAGCCCATTCTCTTTTGGAACAAACAGACCCACCGTTACAACCAGCTCCATCTTTTGTTGCACCAAGGCAAAGTTCGTGAATATAACCACGCAATACATTTAAGGACCTTGGATTATGCATAGCATGAAACCCGCAACCAGAAAATTCACCATACTCTACAGGGACACCCGCTTGTGGATGAAACTGCAAATAAGCAGGCAAAAAGGCATTAGGGAAGTTTTGCATTGGATAACCATTTGTACCCATAGGGATACCAGCCTCAGGTGTTTTTTCATTAGCACACTTTTGATTAGAAGGTCTTAGTGATTTAGTCATCCAATAACCATCCGTCAAATAACCTTGAATGGCAGCAGCATTTGTCACACTAAGCTCATTAGGTTGTGTTGCAACGTCTGTTCCGTATATAATATTACTTTGGTATTCAGTGAAGTTTTCAAAATCAGGATGAGTGACTTCAAAATCACGAATAATAACATCCAATTCAGCAGCGAGTACTTGGGCATTTACACAAACAGAACCTAGTAAAAAAAACGATAAAAAGCATATCCATTTATTTTGAGTCATAATACCAACCATCTCCTTAAAAGAGCCCATATAATATACACTGTAAATATAAACCATTTAATGAATTATGTAACCTTATGAAAACGCTTTTTTTGGTAAAAAAGTGTTTTGCATTTTTCTCGTGACCCAAAACATCAAAAACTCGCCCAACTTTATAACACAATTCATTAAAAATTGCTACTCTTAAGGCCTAAAATATTTTCTTTTGAGGCTAAAATGACGAAATACGAACACATTCAAGTACCTTCCGAAGGTTCCCCTATCACATTAAAAAATGGCCTTTTGAACGTTCCAAACAACCCCATTGTTCCTTTTATCGAAGGAGATGGCATTGGGCCTGATATTTGGAAAGCCGCTGTGAAAGTGCTTGATGCCGCTGTAGAAAAGGCCTATCAAGGTAAAAAAAAGATTGCTTGGATGGAAGTCTTTGCTGGAGAAAAGGCGAATACTGTTTATGGCGAAAACACTTGGCTTCCTAAGGAAACGGTAGATGCCTTTCGTGAATATTTAGTCGGCATTAAAGGCCCTCTCACTACGCCGATTGGCGGAGGAATTAGAAGTTTAAACGTCGCTTTACGTCAAGATTTGGATCTTTATGTTTGTTTACGCCCTGTTCAATATTACGAAGGCACCCCTTCTCCTGTAAAATACCCTGAAAAGGTCAATATGGTCATTTTCCGTGAAAATACCGAAGATATTTACGCTGGAATCGAATGGGTGGCTGGCTCAAACGAAGCAAAGCAATGCCTTGACTTTTTGAAGAAAGACTTCCCTGCAGCAGCAAAAAAAGTCCGTTTTGGATCTAAAGAAGCTGTGAAACAGTGGAATGAAATGGCTCATCTCAATGAAGAAGCCGATGAACTTGTTGGTGTGGGCATTAAAACCGTTTCAAAAACGGGAACAAAACGCCTTGTACGAAGCGCCATTGAATATGCCATCAAAAACAATCGTAAAAGCGTGACTATTGTCCATAAAGGCAATATCATGAAATTTACAGAAGGTGCTTTCCGCGATTGGGGATACGAAGTCGCGAGGCAAGAATTTGGAGCCGAATTAATTGAGAAAGGACCATGGTGCAAAATTCCAGAAGGTCATCCAGGTGCAGGCATTGTCATTAAAGATTGTATCGCCGATATCGCCTTACAACAAGTTCTCACCCGCGCCGAAGATTTTGACGTCATCGCTACCTTAAATCTCAATGGAGATTACTTATCTGATGCGCTTGCAGCACAAGTGGGTGGTATTGGCATTGCCCCAGGTGGTAATATCAATTATGTTAGCGGGCATGCTATTTTTGAAGCCACTCATGGCACCGCTCCCAAATACTCTAATTTAGATAAGGTGAATCCAGGTTCTGTTGTACTATCTGGAGAAATGATGCTTAGGCACATGGGTTGGAACGAAGCCGCCGATCTTGTGAATAAAGGATTATCAGGAGCCATTAGTTCTAAAAAAGTCACTTATGATTTTGCAAGGTTAATGGACAACGCCACTGAAATCGGCTGTATGGCTTTTGGCGAAAACATCATCGCTCATATGTAATTTTATGAGTTTAACCCTTCTTTTTACAGCCCTCATTTTCTTTATTATCGGGCGATCCATTTTATTGCGATGGCGCGCTAGTCGATTAGATGCAGCAGAGTTCAGGCAACTGGATCCTGCTGTACAACTAGCGATTCTTAAAGAAAGGTTACTGGAAATGCCTTCTGAAAGAAACCTTCAAAACATCGAAGAGTTTGCTAAAAATAAAGGGTATCGTATAGACCTTGATTCTTATCGCCTCTTGGTTCAAGAGCAAATGCATTTATCCAAAGAAAAAGAAGCCATGGCTTTAGATAATCTTCTCTACGAAAAGCAAACCGAATGGATTGACTCCATCACTCCTATTGAATTTTCTTTAGCAAAAGAAGCGAAAGAAAAGGGAGAAGTGGATGATTTTGTGGAATGGTCTTTAGAAGGAGTTCTTCGATTATACTCCGATAAAAAAATCGAGTCCGCCTTAAGCGAACTCGAACCTTTTTATCCTAAAGCAAAAACGCTTTTAGAACAATACTTGTCTTTAAAAATATTAAGAGACGATAGTGCTCCAACCGATTCTGTTTTAGAAGAGCTTAAAGCTAAAAAACAAGCCTGGGTTGAAGCCGTTAGAGAATTAAATTAGAACCAACGCCAAGTCAAACCGAGATTCATAATATCACGATATTGACTGTCTTCGCTGAAATCTTTGTCATAAGCTAGGTCTATTCCTAAAGAGAATTCAAGATATGGTTTTAAAGAAATTAAAAGAGCGTTTTCCCAACGACCATCAATTTCATCTACTCCTTTGAAATTCACAAATGCCCATAGACGAGTTTTGAATGTCATAATAGTAGAGAATGAGTGCTTAAATTCTGTGACACTTTCTAAACCAGGTTCATCTTTAAAGGATTCAAATTTAGTGGTAGAGCCATCATCAGCATAGCCATAGCCTTTAGAAATAGTCATACGATTAGCAAATGCTAAACGTTGAGTAAAATCTTCTGTAAAAGCGTAAGAAATACCAGCAAATTGAGTTAAGTAACAAGGATCCATAAAAGAAGAAACAGGTGTTTTTGTGGAATCGGTGTATTCATAGCCCTTTGCAAATTGAGTTTCGTAACGAACACCAGCATAAGGTTTTAATTTTTCAAAAGGATTAAATTCAACTGAGCTTTCAATAAAAATCTTATCCAAAGACTTACGAGTTCCAACGCCTTCAGTATAAGTTTGGCCCCATGCCAAGTTCACTAAATTACGCCAGTTAGCAACCTTCCATTTTCCTTTCAAGTCTGCATCGTATTGCAATAACCAGGTATTTGTATTCACGCCACCATCTTTCCAATTAGAAAAATGATTTCTTGAATACTTCACAGAGGCAACGACATCTGCGCTCCAGTTTTCTGGAAGAGAGCCTGTAAACATCCCTTCTGTTTGAGCAAAAGAAGTGGATACAGCACCAAGTAAAATAAACGTGATAAGATAAAAGATCTTATTCATATGGATTCCTTTGTTAAGTTATTTATTAGAGCAATAATAATTCTTTTTCTACTCGATTTATACACACTACTCATCTACGAACAAATTAAAACCCAACTTTTGCAAAATGATTCGTCTGGATTGGTTTTTTATTGTGGTTTTTATTTTATAGGCTTTTGCTTCTCGACGAATTGGATAGTTTTTTCGAAAAGATTCAAAAAACAAGGGGGCATTCTTAAGTAATAGACTGTCTCGTTCTATATCATAAATTTTCTTATAAATAGACCGTAAAAACTGGACATCATCCTCAACCTCTGGTTCAATATCAAGAGTTTTAGACTCCAATTCTAAGCTAAAATTTTTTAGTGGTTCTATTTCAAAAAAGTGCCCAAGCCCTCTTACCACCTGAGTCGTTGCATTTGCTTTTCCATCTTGACTATACCCTGCAATATGAGGCGTCCCTATCATCACTTGACTTAAAAGAGTCGTATTTATGTTGGGTTCTTCTTCCCAAACATCTAAAATAGCTCCCGAAATCCTTTTCTCTTTAAGATGAAAAGAAAGAGCTTGGTTATCAACAACGGGGCCTCTTGAGGAATTTATCAAAAAAGCGTGCGAAGCCATTTTTTCAATTTGAGAATGGCTTATTAAATGCTTTGTAGGGTAAAATCCTGTTTCTGTTAGAGGGACATGTAAAGAGACTATATCACTTTGTTGAAGAATTTCTTCTAATGGTAAAAAATCATTTCTTTGATTTTGATCTGAGAGTGGAGGGTCACAAAGCAAACAACGAATCCCTAGAGCCTTTACTAACTCGTATAAACGAGAACCAATATGGCCTACCCCCACAATTCCCAAAGTAGTTTCTGCTAAAGGTTTCTTTGTCTGGTTTAATACTTCAAATATCGCTGCTAAAACATACTGACAAACACTTCCTGCGTTACAACCAGGAGCGTGCATCCAATGAATACCGTGTTCATTTAAAAAGGGGATATCGAAATGATCTGTACCTATTGTTGCGGTGACCACAAAACGAACAGGAGTTTGTTCCAATAACGAGGCATTGCATAAAGTCCTCGTTCGAACCACGAGGGCGTCCGCATTTTTTATGTCTTGCCTTCGAATATCTATTCCTGGCATATAAGAAACCTGAAAATACGGTTCTAATACCCCTTCAATGAAAGGAATGGCGTCATCTATCACAATATGGGAACGGCGAGACATGACCAGAATATAGTCTTTCTATAATTGTTTGGAAATGAAGGTGTTCTATTATTTAATTTTCCTGCTTATTGGCTTTTCTTTTGCCACAGAAAAAGTCGCCATCAAAACGTGGACTCCTGAAATTGGAATTTCTATTGGTTCTCCTGCCCCCCTATTTTTAAGTGCAGGCCTCCATTATCAATTCTCAGAAAAAGTAGGAACCTTTATTCGAGCCGAAGGGTTAGGTTCTCACTCCCAAAAAAATGATTATTGGTGTGGTGGCAGAGGTACTCTTGGCTTCTCTTTATTTAGAGACCATCCATTCTTTCTCGAATCTGGTGTAAGTCTCGGCTATTTTTATGCAAGAGCCCCTAACTATATTCACAAATTATTTAACGAATTAAATCAAGGCTATTTTTTCTATGAATACGACTGGAATGAATTCTACGATATATCCATCAATGTAGGCATTCATCTCTATGGTGTTCATGTTAGAACAGAACTTCCCCTCTTTTCAGGAGGGAATACGTCCTACTCTTTACTCTGGAGAGTGGGCTACTTATGGTCTTTTTAATTCAAAAAAGATTATTAAAAAACGCCCAAAACTTCTCTGACTCGAGACATCGTTTCTTTAGAACGAATCCTCGCTTTTTCAGCTCCATAAGCGAGGATTTTATCAATTTCTTCTGTGTGAGAAAGCAAATGGAAATATTGATCTCGAGCGGCGCCTAGACGTTCTTCTAAAACCGCTTGCAACTCTGCCTTGGCATGTCCCCAACCCAAACCACCAGCGCGATAGCGTTCTGCAAGAGCCGTTGTTTGTTCTCTAGTAGCAAATAATTTATACAAAGCAAACACATTACAAGTATCTGGATCTTTTGGTTCTTCTATCGACTGAGCATTGGTGACAATTTTTCCAATCTTCTTCTTCAATGATTTTGAATCCAAAAAAATCTCAATCGTATTATCGTAAGATTTGCTCATCTTACGGCCATCTAAGCCAGGAATCACGTCCGTTTCTTCTTGAATAAGAGGTTCTGGAACTGTCAGTATTTCACCGTATTTTTTATTAAAACGTATTGCAATATCTCTAGCAAATTCCACATGCTGTTTTTGATCTTTACCTACAGGAACAACATTTGCATTAAACATTAAGATATCGGCATCCATTAAACATGGATAACAATAAAGCCCCATATTCACATTACTATCAGGGTCTTCTCCTAAAGCAACATTTTTATTCACTTTATCTTTATAAGCATGCGCCCGATTCATAAAGCCCTTTGGTGTAAAGCAACTTAAAACCCAGCTTAACTCAAAAATTTCAGGAATATCGCTTTGTTTGTAAAAAAGGCCTTCTTCTGGATTCAAGCCTAAAGCAAGCCAAGTGGCGGCCACTTTATAAATATTATCACGCATGGTAGAACCATCTTGCACCGTAGTTAATGCATGATAATCTGCAATAAAATATACCGTCTCAAAATTTTTCACTAAATCAAGAGCAGGACGAATAGCACCAAGATAATTTCCAAGATGAGGAGTGCCCGTAGGCTTAATACCAGTTAAAGAAATCTGTTTCATGTTACAAATTTAATATTTGAAAGAGCTCCTCTGTTTTGAAAGAACGACTTTTTTACTAGATTCTTGCTATTGTGAGTTTTGAACATCCATATACTATAGTCGATAATGAATCTTCTCTGCAAGCCCTGTTGCGTGAACTTGAATTTTATGATATTGCCGCCGTCGATACCGAAGCAGATCCTATGTTTCATTATGCGGTCAGTCTTTGCTTAGTTCAAATTACGATAGGGGATTCTCATTGGCTAGTAGACCCATTAGCAAATATCGATCTCTCCCCTATTTTTAAAACAAGAGCCATGCAGCATATTATTCTACATGGAGCAGACTACGATTTGCGCCTTTTATGGCAGAGGTATCAATATTCTCCTAAGTCCGTTTTTGATACGATGCTTGCGGCAAAATTTGTTGGCGAAGAAAAACTGGGGCTAGCCGATCTTGTTTACAAATACTTTCAAAAGTCTCTTGAGAAAGGGAACCAGAAAGCAGATTGGACAAAACGTCCTTTACCTGAAGACATGTGCAACTACGCCATGCATGATACCGTTTTCTTGCATGAACTTTGTGCCCTTCTCGGAGAGAGGCTCCTTGAGAAAAAACGTTTCCCTTGGCTTACAGAAACTTGTTCTGAGCTTTTAGAACACGCTAAAGTATCAGCTCCTCCTAAAAAAGACCCATGGCGAATCAATGGTTCCAGTCGTCTTTCTGCAAAAAGTCTAAATCTTTTTAAGCATCTCTGGGAATGGCGAGAAAAAGAAGCGAAAGAAATGGATCGCCCTCCTTATAAAGTGCTCTCTCCTGACCTTATGTTTTTAATCGTTAAGGAATTATCAGCGCTTTCTGAATTTGATGCGAACGCTCTTCCAAAGCTTCCTCGTAATTTTAGTGGTAAACGTCTTGAAAGTTTTTATGAAATGTTCAAAACCGCTTTTCAAGAACCTTCTGAAAAATGGCCCGATGTCTATTGTAGACCAGCTCCCCCATTAAACCCTCCGAACGCCGAGCTCCTTGATATTCTAAAAAACTGGCGTGACAAAAAAGCGGCTTCACTAAGTCTTGATTCCTCAATGCTAGCCAATCGAATTCAATTGATTGCCCTTGCTACTCCAGGAAACATCTCTTGGGAAGAACGATTTGAAAACGCTCACTTTATGATTTGGCAAAAAAATATTTGGATTGAAATTTTACAGCAAAACATGAATTAAACCAGGAGTTCCCATGTTTAGAAATATCGGCTTACCAGAAATACTGCTTTTAGTTCTGCTTTTCGTGTTGGTTTTCGGCTCGAAACGAATTCCTGATATTGCAGAAAGCATTGGCAAGGCTCTAAAAAAATTTAGAAAAGCTTCTCAAGAAACAGAAAACAAATCCGACTCTACAGAATCGGAAAATAAAGATGACGCTTCAAAATAATGAGCTACCAGTCCTAAAGCATCTTCAAGAGCTGCGTTCGAGGCTTTTAATTTGCTTTTTTGTATGGATTGTTGGTTTTCTAATCTCACTCTATTTTTCTCATCTTATTTGGTTTTTTGTATCTCTTCCCATCAAAGAAATTTCATCTCTTGAATTAATTAATTTTACGCCTGCAGAAGCGATTCAAGTGGATTTTAAAATGGCTTCCATAGCCGCTTTTATTTTGGCCGCTCCATTTTGTTTTTATCAATTCTATGCCTTTTGTGCCGAAGCTCTTTATTCCACAGAAAAAAAAGTGATCCTATCACTCACAATCGCGTCTACTTTGTTTTTTTTAATCGGCATTTTATTTTCTTTTTTTATAGCTCTCCCTCTTTTATTTCATTTTCTTGCAGAGTATAATACACACGCCAAAGCCTTATGGTCTCAAAGCGCTTACATCTCCTTTTTAATTCGTCTCGAACTCGCTTTTGGGCTTCTATTTCAAATGCCTGTTGTAGCCGCCTTTTTATCTTACTCTAAAATTATTAGTTCCACTTTTTTTATTAAACATTTTAGAATCACTATTTTCACTCTCGCTTTTATTTCGGCAATCATCACCCCTCCAGATTTATTTTCGATGATACTCATGATGGGGCCAATGCTATTACTTTACTTGATTACCATTATTGTGAACCGCCTTTTCGGAAAGGAGGCCTAATGGATTTAGGAATAGGATTTTCTGAAGTCATTCTCCTTGCTATTCTTGCTTTATTATTTTTTAAGCCAGACCAAATGGGTGATGTTTTAAAAAAATGGAAGGCATTAAAAGGAAAGTATTTTAAATTCAAGTATGATATTGAAGATCAATTTACTTTGGCTGTCCAACAAGGAAACCATTCCATGAAAGCAAAACAATCTGAATGGATTATGAATGAAATTAAAAAGCAGGACGCTTTTCAAAAAGCAAAAGTAGTGGCTGCTTTTTACCCTTTACCTAATGAGCCAGAGATTCAGCCCCTGCTACAAGAGATTCTATCGACAAAAACACTTCTTTTGCCTCGTGTCTTTAATGAAACAGAAATGGCTTTTGTGAAAATTTCTGATCTTAATCAAGAATTAGTGAAAGGGACTTTTGGAATTCTAGAACCTATTTCAACACTTATTCCTTGGAACGAATCTATTGATTTATTCATTGTCCCTGGCGTTCGTTTTTCAAGAGATGGTGGTCGTAAAGGCCATGGGAAAGGCTATTATGATCGCTTTTTATCTAAATTTCCTCACGCCTATAAAATGGGCGTCTGTTTTTCCTCACAAATAGAAAATAAACCTCTTTCATTAGAGCCACATGACGTAAAGATGAACTATATTGTGGCTCCGGATAATTCAACAAAGGATCTCTTTATATGAACTTCAAAGAAGCCCCCCATTCTTTTGGACGCTCCTCCCATTTTGAAAAAACAAATCGTAGAGATCAGTTCGTCCGTCGTCCTAGAGCCGAAGAAGTTTCTGTCGCCATGAGCGATTCAGAAACCACTCCTCAAGTCGCCGTAGGTGGCATGAAAGAAGTGGAAGAATTAATTACCAAAGAGCCCTATAAAGTACACCGTGTTTTATTTTTACATCAATCTAAAAACCCACACTTGTACACCTTACAGAAATTGGCTCGTAAAAACCATATTCATGTTCAACAAGTCGAAGCACGTATTTTAGATTCTTACGCCCGCCCCAATCAAGGGATTGTTGCGCTATGTAATGAAAAATCTCTTCTCGCTTGGGAAGACATTGCTGAAGAATTTTTAACTGCAAAAGAAAAAGACGTTCAAAAAATCATTGCCGTTGGAACAAACATTGAAGATCCAAGAAATCTTGGTGCTTGCATTCGTTCTTCGCTAGCCCTCGGTGTGGATTTACTTTTAATCCCTGCAAAAGGCATGTGTGGAATCACTCCCACAGTCGCTCGCACATCTGCTGGTGCCTTAGAAAAACTTCGCATTTGTAGACCTAATAATTTAGAAGCCGTTATTGCAGAATTAAAAAATGCAGGCTTTCAGATCATTGGCCTAGATGCGGCAACAGATACGAATCTCGCTGGATTTGAATTTGAAAAGCAGGTTTTAATTGCCGTTGGAGGCGAAGACCAAGGCCTTCCTCCATTTATTAGAAAACAATGTGATGCGATTGTTCGAATTCCGATGATGCCAGATGCACATTCTTACAATGCCTCTGTGGCCCTCTCTCTTGGATTATACGAAATTTCAAGAACTCGAATTTAAGGACTAACGAGAATTCAAATAGTCTAAGACTTTTTGAGTTAAGTCGTTTTCATTTTTCCAGAAAAGAACAGCGCCTGTGGCACGGTCAACGACCATGTCATAGCCCTCTTGAAGAGCAATTTCATTGATGGCTTTACGAATCAATTGAATTATAGGGGCGCTCACTTTTTCATTTTCAGAAATCAATTCACCACTACGTCCATATACCTTAGAAATAAAAGTCTTGAGTTCCGTATCTTTTTTTGCGTAATCCGCTTCTAGCTCTCTTTTTTTCTCATCAGAGAGCATTAAAGCTTGTTTATCAAGGCGTTCTTTAATGGATGCTAATTCTTTTTGTAAAAGGTTTGCTTGTTGCTCCCACTTAGCCACCTGACGATCAAACTCTTCTTGTGCTTTCCGACTTCCCTTATACCCATCAAAAATCAATTTTGAATCTACATGAGCAATGCGTAAGCCATCTTCAGCAAAAGAAGTCATGACTAGTAACAACAATATGGTTAATAGATGACGCCACATAAGCACTCCTTTTAGAAGCCTTGTCCTATAACAAAGTTGAATTCCATCGCGCCAACGCCTGTTTCTTGGAGTCCACTGTATGTTTCTCCTGGATCCAAAGGCCAAGCGAAATCAAACCCAATAATACCAAGCATAGGAACAACCACTCGGAAACCAAAGCCAATATCTTTTTTCAAAGAAGAAGGATCCCATTCACGTAACGGATTCTTTTGATTTTTTGATACTTTCACATCTGGGTCATAACGATCACCAAAAACATTACCCGCATCAAAGAAGAATGGTAATAAATAGAACGTATTTGGAACAATGCCTAATTGTAATTCAGCACCAAAGTATTGGTAACTACGCCCTAATCTTCTATATCCAATAGAACCCGCGCTGTAACCGCGCATCATCCCTTCATAACCAAGCACACCACCCATAGAGTAGAGGGAACGATATTGTAATGGGTCTCCAGCAATAATTCCATATTCGTTGGTCAATTGAAGAGTTAACTTATCTCTAAATAGAGGGAACCACCATTTCACTGTTACATCTGTTTTAACGAAGTCAAAGTCACTTCCTAAAATAGGATTAGCAAGTTGTATACCTAACTCATAACGAGATCCATCTGTTGGAAACTGAGGTAAGTTTTTATCATCTCGAATCAATCGTAAATTAACTGCCGATTCTACACCCGAGTATTGAACGTAACTATCATCTACGTTGGGGCCTTGGTCATTCATAAGCCAGCTATAGCCGATTTGACCATAGAAATAGTCATCAGGCCATTTTAAGCGTTTTCCAACATAAACGCTACCACCGTATCTTGTAATATCTGGATCGGAATCACCTTCCCACCAGGTATAGCTTAAGCTTGCACCAAAAGTGATTGGTTTATCTAAGAACCATGGATCCGAGAAGCTAACAGAAGCACCCTTTTTATCTTTACCATACTCTGCATTAACTGCGGTACTTAAGCCGTCTCCCATACAACAGTTAGGAATAGACACACTTGATGTGAAAGTAAGACCATCGCTTTGACTATAAGCAAGTCCAAGACTAAATTGCCCTGTACCTGCTTCTCTTTCGGAAACATTAAATTCTAAATCCACTTCTTGTTCTCCAGCAACTTTAATATCTGGAAGAACAGCATCAAAATAATTCAATTGCATGATTTCTCTAAAGCTACGTTCTAGCCCCGATTGGCGATACGTGTCCCCTGGGTACAAACGAACTTCTCGACGAATCACTTTATCTTTTGTTTTTGTATTACCACGAATAAAGACTTTTCGAATTTGAGCGGGGAGCCCTTCCACAAAATGGAAACTTAGATTGACTATTGAATCGGATTCAAACGTTCTAGATTCATCGAAACGAGAAAACAAATAACCGTCTTCGCGATAAGCATCCATAAACCCTTTCTTAAAGTTCTCGTAAGCATAATAATCGAAAACAGCACCGCTATCTAAACGAACAATACGTCTTAAGAGAGCTTCTGGTAACACCTCGTTCCCTGAGAAATGAACGCCACCCATGTAGTAACGGCGGCCTTCATTAATCGCAATAGAGACTTTAATAGCATTAGATGTTTTAATAGAATCGTAAGGCATCAAAGAGGAGAAAGATTCGTCTATCGTATAACGGACTAATAATTTGTCTTCAAATTCAGACCGTTTCTTCTGTTTTAACAAAGATTCAATTTTCTGATTTTTCCAACGTTTTTGAGGTAAAGCAGAAATCCATTTTTGACGAAGTTCTTTATAGGCAATAATTTGATTTAAGATACGAACCGCATTTTCTTCATCCTCAACTATAGGTACTGGTAAAGCTCTCGCCTTTTCACTATAGTTATTACGGAACTGTCTAAAGTAATGTTTAGAAAGATCTTCTGTTTGCCCCGCTAATCGATGCATTGGATTTTCTTTATCAGAAATGGCGGCATTCAACTGAGCATAAAGGAGTGCCATTTTAGTCTCTGGTCGAACGGTTTGCCCTAAGTAAAATTTACACGTAGAATCAGGAAGATATTCTGCTTGGTAGTTTGTAATTTCAGCATCTAAAAAGCCATAATGACGAGCCACATTTAAGATGGAATCACGATCTGCTTCAAAAATGTGTTCTTTAAATTCACCTTCACCCCACCAACGAGTGACTTTGGTTTGCATGTGATCGGTAAAAGATTCTCCAGGAATATGATCATTGCCAGAAAAAACAATTTGTTGGACTTTGACCTTTTCCCCCTCACGAATATGGAAGATCACTTGATTTTCATTATCTGAAACAGGATTTTCTTTATAACTAATTTCGGCGAGTAGATATCCTTCTGAACGATAATGTTCGAGCATTTTTTGGCGATCACGCTCTAAAGCACTCTTACTGTAAACCTGTCCTTGAATCAAACTGACCTTTAGATTGAGATCTTCAATGGAGATTTCATCATTGCCCTCAATAATCACTGTATCTAGAGCAGGTAGTTCTTTTACTTTAAACCATAGTTTCACATCATTTGCTTCACCCGTATATTCAATCCAAGCACTCACATCGTCAAAAAAGCCAGATTCATAAAGAGCAGAGACACTTGATTGCACCTTCTCCGACAAAGCCATTGGAGAAAGGCTTTGGCCAGCTCGAACACTGACTCGGCTCAAAATAGAGCGTTCATCCATATTCACATTGCCTTCGACAGAGACCTGACGAATTGTATTTTCATTAGAGGCTTGTTCTGACACGTCTAAAAGCTGCGCATTAGAGACGCTTAAGAAAATCAAGATAAAAGTAAGTAATCGCAAAAACAGAGGAAACCCGCTTCAAAAAGTTTTTTCGGCTCAAAAATACAAAAGTAAACGATTCAGACCAGTAATTAAAAGAAAAAGACCTCAAAAATAGACCTTTTTTTAATACACTCATTTTTTATGTTTCAAAAACTCCTTTTTTATTTTAGAAAGCTTCTTTTTTATTTAGATTAAGAACAAATTTTTACTTTTTGCTTTACATTGAGGTTTTTATGAAGAGAAATTGTTGGAATGATCAAAATGGTCGATTTCTACCTGAAATGTCTCTCGATTTCATGCCCGTAGATAAACTGAAACAAGTACAATTACAGCGTTTACAAGCGACCGTTTCTTTAGCCTACGAAAAAGTCCCTTTGTTCCGTTCTCGAATGGATGAGAAGAAATTAAAACCATCTGATATTAAAAGTCTAAAAGATATCACGCTTATTCCTTTTTCTATGAAAAAAGATCTCCGTGACACCTATCCTTATGGCCTTTTTGCCACAGACATGAAACAAGTGGTTCGATTACATGCCTCGAGTGGCACCACAGGGAAACCTATTGTTGTAGGTTACACTCAAGAAGACATGGATGTCTGGGCACAAGTAATCAAACGTGGCTTACTCGCTACAGGATATACAAGTGATGACATTGTTCAGAATTTTTACGGCTATGGTCTTTTTACTGGCGGCCTTGGCGTTCATGGTGGTCTAGAATCTTTAGGAGCCACCGTTATCCCTGTTAGCGGAGGAAACACAGAACGTCAAATAATGATTATGAAAGATTTTGAAGTCACTGCGATTGCTGGTACCCCAAGTTATTTTATTCGAATTATAGATGTCGCAGAAAAGATGGGCATTGATCTAAAGACTTTAAAAATAAAAAGAGGCCTTTTTGGAGCGGAACCTTGGTCTGATGGAATGCGTGACTACATTGAAGAACGCACAGGAATCAAGGCTTATGATATTTATGGCTTATCAGAAATCATTGGGCCAGGCGTTGGCTGTGAATGTGAATGTCAAAATGGAATTCACATTTATGAAGATCATTTTTACCCTGAAATTATTGACCCAGAAACTCTCGAACCTTTGCCAGACGGGCAAGAAGGCGAATTAGTCATCAGTACCTTAAGCAAGCAAGCAATGCCTATTTTGCGATATAGAACAAGAGATATCACATCAATAGAAGCCACTCCTTGCCCTTGTGGCCGTACCATTCGTCGAATCAAGAGGATCGGTAGACGTTCTGATGACATGTTTATTATCCGTGGAGTGAACGTATTCCCTTCACAAATAGAAACCGCTCTTCTTCGAGCAGAAAAAGCACTCCCTCATTATCAAATTGTACTCGACCGAAAAAATCATCTCGATACAGTAGAAGTAAAAGTCGAAGTTTCAAGAGACATGATGAGTGATAGCATGAGTGACATGGATTCCTTAAACAAACGTTTTAGTCATTCCATAGAACAAATTTTAGGCATTTCTGTTTTAGTGACGCTCTGTGAACCAGACTCACTACCAAGGAGTGAAGGCAAAGCAAAACGAGTGATTGATAATCGCGCCATAGGAGGTTCATTATGAAAATTCCACAAATTTCTATTTTTGTTTCCAATCGTCCAGGCCGCATACATGCTGTGTGCCAATCTCTAGCAGACGCCGATATTAATCTTTTATCGTTAACTCTTGCTGATAGTGGTGAATTTGGATTAATTCGCATTATCGTTTCTCACCCAGAAAAAGCCGTTGAGGTTTTAGGGAAATCAGGGATTGTGGCTATAGTAACTGATGTTGTTGCCTGCGAAGTCTCTGCTCTAAAAGGTGGGCTCGCCAAGTTACTCAGTACTCCAGCAGGTTCTTTACAAATTGATTATATGTATGCCTACCCTACCTGTCATCAAAAAGATAAAGCCATCATGATTTTACGGTTTACAGATCCTGATGAAGCGATTGCTCTTTTAGAAGAAGCAGGAGTCAAGTTACTAAGCAAAAAAGATATCTTAGGATAAATTAAAAACGTATCAATTCAAAGAGCTCCACAATAACGTGAAGCTCTTTTTTTTGTAATTAGAAAGCTAAAACAAAGCCTACCGATAAAAGGCCTGTTGCTAAAATGCCAAGACCAAGAGCAGTTAAGCCTTTGACATCTCCTCGGTCATTGTATTTTTTATTGTCTTCAATTAATTTGCGTGTATCTTCATTATAAAAAGCGGATCCACTTTCATAAGCATCTTTTTTATCTTTAGCCACTTTCCAATCTTGTTCCGCTAAAAACCATAAAACACCAGCACTAACAAAAGGAGCAATCGATGACCACAACAAACCGCGACCAATAAAGCGTTTTGTTCTTTCTGTGTTATATTCTTTCTGCATATCGATAATGCCTAAATTCATTGTCACTGGATCTAATTCCACAAGAACGGTATTAGGCATAAAAGGGAGTACGTCTGTTACAATGGCCGTATCTAAATACCCCACCTTTCTAAAATAAATCATCATTTGAGTTCTTGGTTTAATATTATCAACCACCACATCGGAAACATAATGAGGCATTATATTTTCATTTGGAGAGACATCTAAATAAACTTCAACCGCTTCGGGAACCGTATTAATAGTCAGTAGAGTACTAGGACGTTCCACCGAAATTTCAACCACGTTCAAAGAATCGGCGTTGATTTTAACAGCCTTGTTACCCCACCAATCCACGTCTTTTAATCGTTTCTTGATAGAGATATTGTATTTCCCAGGCTTTATGCTTTTTATGGTATCAGGAGAGAGCATATCAAGAGGAACCCCATTTACAAAAAGACTACAAGCCTCTGGAATCGTCTTCACTAAAAGATTAGCCTTCCCTTCTGGATAAAGAGGAATTTCCTCTTCTTCATATTCTTCCTCTTCATATTCAAAATCAGATAATGTGAGATCCACCATTTCACCTGTTTCTACATTAATCAATCTCTTAAAATCGTATTTAAATAAACGAATGAATAGAACTTTAGGTTCTTCTTTGGCCACCACAGAATCCTTTTGCAAGGAATCCATTTTCAAGGAATCCTCACCAGCAGCCTTAGATGAATCTGCAGCTAAAATCGCTGCTTCAAAATCGTCTGGAGCAGGTTCACTGGATTCAGCATTTGGCGAAACACTTTCTTCTTGTACTGAAGCCTCTTCTACCGAAGCATCTTCAACAGATGTTTCCTCTACTTGATTAGAAGATCCAAGCGAATCAGCATTATTCTCAGAGATGCCATATTTTTCAATAATGGCTTGTTCTTCGGCTTCTGCAAGTGCTTTTGCTTGTTTTGCAGCCATTTCTTCTGGTGTGTATTCTCTTAAATACACCGTATCTTTCACTAATTTGACAAAAATGGCTTCACGTTCTAATGAGTCATCCATTGTTAAATAACGAACAGGAACCTCACGAGCAAAGGAACAAACAGAAAGCAGAATAAGCCATAAACAAAAACGATTCATATCCAAAAAATAACTTAAAAAATGCTAAATTGAAAAGACAAATACTCTTTCAACAATAAAAAGCGTATATTGTTATAACTATTAATACCTTGGAGGATTTATGAAAAAATACCGTTGTACTGTTTGTGGTTATATCTATGACGAAGTAGCTGGCGACCCAGATTCTGGTGTTGCTCCAGGAACTACTTTTGAAGATATTCCAGAAGATTGGGTTTGTCCTGTGTGCGGAGTCACAAAGTCAGACTTTGAACTAACGGAAGACTAAAATTCTAAGACTTTACTTTTTCAAGTTTTGCACAATAAATAGGGCCCCGACCTTCAGAACGGTCTGGTAAAATATGAACTCCAAACGGAGTTTGCTCTGCCCCTTCAATCCAAGGAGAAATATTCACTAAACGAATACTCTCCTTTCTTTTTTTGAGGATTTTTTGCACCACGGCATCATTTTCAAATGGAGAAAGAGCACAAGTGCTATAGACTAAAAGGCCTCCTGGCGCCAGCGCATCTACCGCTGAAGCAAGTAAAGAGCCCTGTTCCACCGAGAGTCTCTTTGTTCGACTCAGAGACCACTGTTCTAAATGCTTTGGTGATTGCACGACATGACGCTCCGAAGAGCAAGGGGCGTCTAACAAGATTCGATCAAATTGGCCTTTGCAATAAAGCCCAAAACGAGAACCATCATAACCAGTCACTTTTATATTAGAATGCCACTCCACTGGAAGCGTATTTTCAAGGACATGTTGCAAACGAATGCGCCTATCTGGCGAACGATCATTACATTGTAATGAACCTTGACCCGCAAGTACAGAAGCTATAACTAAAGATTTTCCTCCAGGAGCAGCACACATGTCTAAAACAGACATTCCTGGTTCTACATCCAAGCATTTGGCGGCAAATTGAGATGCCTCATCTAAAAAATAAGGTTGTAAAGAATTGGAAAAACGAAGTTCAATAGGGTGAGATTCTTTAAAAAGTGATTCTAGCAACAATGGCCAGCGATCACCATAGTGCTTACAATAAAAGTCATTAAATTCTGAATTCATCGCCCTAATCCGGTAAAAATGGCCTTTATAAAAAACAGGCGGCACAAAAAGATTGAGCTACCTGGACTCGAACCAAGACAAACAGATTCAGAATCTGTTGTGCTACCATTACACCATAGCTCAGTGCGAAGTCAAATTTATAAAAAAAAAGGACGTCGGCAAGGGTTATTTAGTTTTGGTAGGAGGGGTATAGGTGATCCCTTGCTGCGAAAGCGATTCTCCTTCGGGGAGGTTCACTGTCAGCATTTGTACAAAAGTATCCATGGACTCATTGCCATTTATTAATACTTGAATGACATTATAATCACCTGTATAAAAAAGAAGTTCTTGAGAACCCGCAGGAAGAGAATTCATTTGTATATCATTGCACGTAATTTGGCGAACAAAATGACTTGTTCCTTTAAAACCAAGTACAACGCTATTCAATGTACAATTGGAAGAATCTGAAACCAGTTTAATAAAACCTTGGAAAGAAGATGGTTCTTTTAATAGAACAGTGGAGACCGAAATGGTATCACTTTTATTTTCTAAAACGCTTTGATCTAGGTATTCTGAAACCCCTATAGCAACAAGATTACCATATTCATAAGCACTCACTTCTATACGGAAACTATCTTCCACTGCTGTTGGAAACGGTAATTCCCACCAACCAAGACTATCCGTCACGGTATTCAGAGTATTAAAAGTACCTCGTCCCATGGCATAACCAAATCCATAAATATCATCAATCAAACGAACATTGGCCCAAGCTTGTGGTTTGCCATCAAGTCCAATCACACGTCCCTTAAGACGACCAGAAGAAGAAACATTGGGATTTTGAACTGGGTACTTCCAAACAAGGGAATCTAATTTCAGAGTATCTCCTTCTACCACATTCACATCTATTCTTTGGAAAATATCAGGATAGGATACACCACTTTCAAATAGTTTTTGAATCATGAAAGGATCGGCAGGGAAAATCACTAAAGACTTTGTACTTGTTCCCATGCCAAGGGTAAAGGAGTCTCCAGAAAGTACACTTGTTTGATAGGAAGAGCCTTCGGCATGAATTTCAAAATGAGAACCTAGGTTAATGGATGCCCCTGAAGGATCGTATTTAAATAGACCTTTCACATAAGCGGCTTTTTTCAATTTTATTTTTCCTAAGTCTGTTTTTTGAGTGCCTAAGGCCACTAAGTTCTTAAGGAATACGACTTCATCTAATGCACTACCTAACAACCACCTTACTTCTAAATCAAAAGTATCTGAAAGAAGAGAATCAAACTTAAAAGCACCCATAGAATCGGTCATCGTTTCTAAATAAGGCCTATTACTCGACACACTCGATTGATTCAAAGTAGGGACTGTTTTTGCAAGCATACGAACACTCGCACCAGAAGCAACAGAGCCATCCGTTTTTTGAATTACACCAGCAATTGTATTTTCAGTATCTGTAGCAGTTCCAGAGACAGAACCGCCATCATTACAGGCTATAAGCCAAAATAAAAGCACGATTAATATGTATCGTTTTTTCATTTAATGTCCTTTTCTTTTGACACAGGAAAAAACTGAATATTTAACTCACACACCATCGATTCACCTTCATCGGAACGAACAATATCTACTATTTCTTTTCTAAAGATATCAATCTTTCGAATAATCCGTTCTAAACCCTGAGAAGAAATACTCATTGTAGTGCAAGAAACATTACGACGTTCTACCGTAAAATGATCGAGCGCATTTTTACCAAGATCAATCATCTGCTTTTGAAACTCGTGAACAAATAAGGGAGCTATTTCACTACTGCTAGAAATCGTCTTATGAACAGGACGATAGTAAGAATCAACAACTTCAATTAAACCCAAATCCTGTAAAAGACGAACAGCCTGTTTTGCTTGAGGAATAGAAATACGAGGGGTTAAAAATAAAGCCAAGTCTTGAATGTTTTGTTCTTGGACATTTAATACCGAAAGGGCTTCACGAATCACTACATGATACCATTTTGAATAGTATTCTTGTTGATTTTTTGTTAAGCGCTTCATCGTTCTAGGAAGAAGCGTAGACATCTGTTCAAAAATTTGTTGCTTGGATTCAGATTGTTCTGCATGAGTAAAATCGACCATCAACTGAAAATAGCGGCCTTCTTTTTCACTAAGGCCAAGAGCCAAAATAAACTTTGGAATCATTTGAGGAGTTAATGATTTTCGCCCTTTTACTAAATCCAGATATAACCCTGAAGAAGTATAGCCCGCTTTTTTGGCAAATACCCTATAAGAGAAATAACGATGAACCGATTTACGATAATCGTAATAATCTTTTAAATATGTACGATAATTGTAGTATGCAAAAACATTCATTATTATAATTATAAATTTTTTATTCAATTTTGGGAACACCTGAATTATAAAAAGAACGCTTTGAGAACACTTTCAAGCTCAAATTCACTTTTATGTGTTTTTTTGCCTCTTTTTTTGTCTATTTTTTAGGAACACCCAATCCCATCCTTAGGAGCTCTGTTACACTCAACAGAGCTCCTTATTTTTTATAAGCCTCCAAAAAGATTTTTGTTTTTTATTTTTATAAGCATGAACGTGAAAAAAATCGTAATTCCCTTTTTATTTAAAATACTTCGTGCCATCGGTCTTATATTATTAATCTATGTTTCCATGGTCTTTTATTTGGCATTAACAGAAAGGCAAATTGCTTACCCTCGTGCTATTGTTCACACAGAAGCTAATTCTTTTATAGATACTCTAGCAAAACCTATTTCTTGCATTCTTCCTGATGAACTTGTATTAAGTGGATGGATTATAGGCAAAAATAATAATCGTGCTCTACTTTATTTTCCAGATACTGAAGAAGACGCAGCTCAATTCTTAGCAGAAACGTATCCTTTAGAAGAGGCTGTGGTTGCATTTAATTATAGAGGTTCTGCGGGCAACAAAGGGAAACCCTCTGAAGAGACTTTTGAAAGCGATGCAAAATCCATTTTAGAATGCGCACAACAAATTCACCCTCACCCTATTTTGATTGGAAGAGGAAAGGGAGCCATCCTCGCTTCAAAACTTACAAAAGCTAACGACACCCTTATTCTTATTGATCCAACGCTTAGCTTTAAGGCTTCTATTTCTGATAAATACAGACTTTTGTTCCCCTCATTTTTGGTTCGTAATAAAACACAAATGAAAGATTTGTCTTCCTTAGACTCTTCTCTTATAATAATCTTACAAGACCGTAAGAATAAAATAACTTTGCAAGAAAAAGTAAGCGAAAAACATCCTTCAATAAAATTAATTAAGCGTGAAGGAAAGACCTTAAAACAAGTGTTACAATTTATACTTAATTTATAGCGTTTCATAACTTAAAACTGCAATTTAATGGTTTATCTTTTATTTTTTTACTAATTTGCTGTTATCGATTTTTATTATTAGATGAGGTCATTAATGCCTACGTTACAAGCTAGAATGGATATCCGCGGGTTCTTACGCGTTCAAGAACACTTAGCCACAGAACTTAAAATTAAAAACACTCCTTATGCTGACGTTTTTATTAATAAAACCACTCAGCAGATTTCCATTGTTCCTACAAAGAAAATAAAAGAGACATCTTTCCGTTTTATTCCAAGCAATAGCGGTTATTTAATTTATCTGAAAGGAGCAATGAAGGTTCTTGACATCCCAGTAATTCCTGGATCTGTTTCTTTAATTCAAGAAAACGATAAATTAATTTTTAGCGGTAAAAAGAAGACAAAAAAACAAGGTACTTGGGAACTATTCGCCTGCCGTAATTCAGTTGGCATTCCAATGATTTCTATCGATAATCGTGGAACCTTAATTCTAGATAAGCGTTGTATCGAAATGATTGATACCGCCTCAAATAATACGCTAACAGCTGAATTTGACGATAAGAAGAAAATGTTCCATTTAACGTTTAGTAAAAAAGGTTTTATTAACGTTAGAACTATTGCAAGCCATGCCAATATCTCTTTTATGGGTACTTTATCCTCATTTGGCTTACCTATTCCACAAAAAAGAGTAAGAACTGGTTGTACTATTAAAGGAAAAACATTATCTTTTAATGCATCGGAGTTAGTCCCAAAGAAAAAATAAGGATGGGAATCCATGTACGAAGTACTAAAGCTTTTCTACACAGTCCACTACAATGTAGGGGCTGTTTGTATTTTAATACTTTTCGGCATTATTTTTGTTTTGACCAAAAAGAATTATCGAACGGCTTTAATCCTTGGCGTTATTCTAGTTGTCATTAATGTTTATGTTTATAAAAAAACCATTGATCGCGTATGGACTCTCACAGAAGGCGAGAGATCCTGGAAATTCTCGATTGAAAAAGATTGGACTATTACAGAAATCGTTGATGAAAAAGATACTGTAGTCTACCATTGGTGCTGGCTTGATCAATGGTGGGATAACATTGCAAGTACAGACTTAGTAGGAACGCTTTGGGGCACAAAACAAGTGGATAAATATCGCAAAACGTCTGAAGAGCGCATGAAAGATTAATGCTAGGGAACTTCTATAATTTGAAATCCTGATTCCTTATTATAGACTCCATAAGAAAGCTCAAATAACCACTGCCCACAACAAACAACAGTGCCCTCAGAAACACTCCAAATTCCTTTTAAATGATGATGTCCATGCACAAAAAAAGTGCATTGGTGTGCTTTCATCTTTTTTTGTGCAGCTTCTAAATATTCTTCAATTACAATCGGGCAATCTATGCTCACTTGCCTGCTTTTACTTCCGACACGAAGAGCGATCTCCATGCCAAGGTCTGGATGTAAAAGGCGAAATAGAAAACGATTTAATGGAAAGTCTAAAACTTTTCTTAAAAAGCGATAGCCTCTATCTGAACGAGGAATACCATCTCCATGAGTGCAAAAAAATCTTGTCCCATCGACATCAAGTAATAATTCTTGATGCACTTGAACACCTAACTCTTCTGGGAAAAATGACTCTAAAGCAAAATCATGATTTCCACGTAAATAGTGTATTTGAATGCCCGAGTCTGTTAACTCCATAAAAGTCTTATATAATCTGATATGATGTTTATTTACATAATGGCGATATTCATACCAAAACTCAAAAAGATCACCTACAATCACTATATGACTTGCAGTCCCCTTCCAAGACAAAAGAGTTTTTATAAAAAGTTCTTCTCTATTTAAAATGCTTTTAGATGGAGAAGTTCCTAAATGGGCATCAGAAATGAAATAAACAGACGGACTCATTGTGTTTAATTTAACAAACTAAAGATGATTTGATGATTTAATATTACTTTTAAATGAATGAAACGTTTTATTTTCATCTCTATCGCTTTAGTATGCATTGGATGTGCTCCTGACTTTTCTGGTGCGGATATTCATTATAAAGAAAAACATTCTTCTTCGCTTTATATTAGGTCCTTTTCTCTAAAAGTGAATAACCAATCCTTATCAGCTTCTCCAAAAATGATTTCGGCTTATAGCACGAGTTTAAGCAAGGCAAATCTCCATCCTGAATGTAAAGTAGACGTTTCTATTCAAGAAACTATCCACACAGAGAAAAAAAGCCTCTGGTATTTGGGAACGGCTCTGATGATTCCTTTTTGGCCTGCTCAACCCATGAAGGGTTTTATTCGACTGCAAAGCTCTTTTGAAATATTTTGCAACCAGAATTTAATACAACGACTTGATTTTTTTGAAGAAGAAGATTTTGATTTTTTCTGGTATGGCGCATTTAGATCTTATGAAATTGAAAACCGTTTAGAATGGCTTCACGAAAAAATGATCAAAAGGTTGGAGTTTGCCCTGCAATATGATACTCCTGTCGATGCCGGCTGCGCTTCTGATTTCTAAATTAAAAAAAAACAATTATTAATTTTATGCATACTCTTTATATTGTCGCTACTCCTATTGGGAACCTTGAAGATATGACTTACAGAGCTGTAAGAACACTAAAAGAAGTTCCTCTCATTTTAGCTGAAGACACACGTCATTCTCGCTTACTTCTCGAACATTATAGCATCTCTACTCCTATGGAAAGCTATCATGATTTCAATAAAGAAAAAGTAACGCCTAAATACATTGAGTATTTAAAATCCACAGGAGATATTGCTTTAATTAGTGATGCTGGCACGCCTGGAATTGCAGACCCAGCATTTAACCTGGTTCGTGAATGCGTTCGAGAAAAAATAGAAGTACGTGCTATTCCTGGGGCAAGTGCCATGATTACCGCTTTAGTTTCTAGCGGGATGCCCACAGATCATTTCCGCTTTGAAAATTTTTCACCGAAAAAAAGTGCTCAGCGCTTGCACTTGCTTGAACATCTAAAAGAAAATGCCGATTCTACTTTGATCTTTTATGTGAGTCCTCATCATCTTGTAAAATTTTTAGAAGAGATAAAAACAGTTTTTGGAGAAATCCCTCTTGCTCTTATGCGTGAGCTAACCAAAAAATTTGAAGAACATTTAATTCAAACGCCGTCTGCCTTATTAGAACATTATAAAGAGCGGACACCTAAAGGCGAATACGTGCTCGTATTTCACCCACAAGGCAAGGGCGGGCTATGAGTTCATTTTCAAAAGTATTTTTATTGACTCAAATAGGGCTTCAAGCACTTGTCGCTTTTTTAAATCCTAATACCGAAGGGCTGTATCCTTTTGCCCCTCAAATTTTGCCTTTTATTGGAGCCATTCCGTTTTTATTTTTCAAAAAAGGACGTTCCTCTTTCATTCGAGGGCTGTACATTTTCTCCATCGTTTCTTTTGCCTTTTTAGCTTTGGACTATTTGATTTCTAGCCATCTAGGGCTCATCCATTTAGCGATTACCTTTGTTCCTCCCCTTTTATTATGGCTAGTTTATTTTATAAAATGGAATTATAGACACGTTAAGAGTAAAGATTCTTTAGAAGCCTTTGGCCTTGCCTCTATTTCTTGGGGCCTCTATGCTTTAGCTTTTCCTCCGCTCCCTCTGGGTGTTGGTGGATTTATCTTTTTAGTGCCATGGTTTATTGTCCTTCAAAAGAAACAACCTTCAGCAGCACTTTTTGCCACCTTTTGGTCTGGCGTACTTTATAACGCCATCAATTACTACTGGATTTATAATGTAATGAAAGTAGGGCCAGCGGGCTTTATTTTAATGGGTCTCTTTTTGCTCATCGCTTATTTTAGTGCCTATAATGTCTTAGCTGCATTTGTCTTTATTCAAGCTCAGAAAATAAAAATCAAAGGGCGCGCCATTTTAGTTTGGTTGTTCCCTTTATTTTACGCTGGCCTAGAAATGACTCGTACCAAAGGAGATTTTAGTTTTCCTTGGAGCCATCTAGGATACGTTTTAGGGAATCATTTAAGCTTACTTCAAACACTTTCTTGGATAGGCATTTTTGGATATACCGTTTTAATTATCGCTTCTAATATGGCTGTTACAAGAGCCTTTATTGAAAAGAAATTTCGTTTTTTAATTTTCACTCCCATTGTGATTTTACTATGCTTATGGCTTCATGGAACCATCGTTTTATCTAGCGAAGAAGCTCAACCTTTTTATGAAAAGCCTTCAGAAAAGTCTCCCACTATTGCGATGGTGCAGCCAAGTATTTCTCAAACAAAAAAATGGAGTAAAGCCTACTTTGATTCTGTGACTACAAAAACATGGAATCTTGTAGATGAGTATCCTACTCTGCATGAAGTCGATATACTTGTTCTTGCTGAAACAGCTATCCCTGACATTCTAAAACGCCACCGAGATCAAATTCGTCATATTCGAAAAGTAGCGAATGAAAATGGTTTAAATCTTTTAGTTGGGGCTTTGGATTATGATAGAATTGAAAGAGAAAATCACTCTCCTTTATTTAAGTTATATAATTCCTCTTTCTTATTTTATCCTGAATCTCTTAATAAAAAAGAAGATCGCTATATTAAACAGCATTTAGTTCCCTTTAGTGAACGCATTCCTTTTGATGATGTATTTCCTATTTTGAATTATGTCGATTTTGGGGAAGGCGATTTTACTCCAGGCACTGAAACTCCTGTATACGAACCATTTGCGTGGACTCCTTATATATGTTATGAGGCTATTTTTGGAGACCAAATACGCAGAGCCATTCGGAACGGTTCTCGCTTAATGATAAACATTACAAACGACGGCTGGTTTGGTAAAAGTACAGCACCAGGGCAACATCTTAATTTAATTCGTTATAGAGCGATTGAAAATGGCTACCCCGTAGCACGTAACGCCAACAGCGGTATTTCTGTTTTTATTGATCAATATGGTCACTTTGACAAGAAAACAGACCTGTATGAAGAAACCGTTATTACTAGAAAAGTCCCATTACGAACAAGAGATACTTTCTATACTCATATTGGCGATGCTATCGAAATAGGGCTCTTAATATTCTTCTCTGCTTACCTACTTTATATTCTTCTTCCTTTAATTACAAATAAATTAAGGTCTCTCAAGAATAAAAAAAGTGAACGCCACTAAAAACGTTCACTCTACTATCAAAGAATTAAGGTATGTGGCCAATGCCCCGATTTAGGGCGTTCTTGGAACTTTGCACTAGGAATAACAGATGACGCTTTTTTAGCTAATACAGGTAAAATAATCTGATCTTCTCGGCCATAATAAACAATCGTTTCCCCTTTATTCTCAAGAGGTTCATCAATTTTATTTTGGCATAAAAAGTCTAAGCCCAAAGCAAGTGTTTCTGGATTCATCTTTAAAGCCTTTTCCATCCACTGTTCTTGAATTTGTTCATCACAAGGGCCCATTAGTTCTAGAAAGCTTTCTAGAGTAGGCTTAATCGCTTTTGTTACTTGGCGAGCAAGCATCTCTACATTACGTTTTGTCCAACCACCATCTTCATCACAAAAATCAAACACAGGGGCGAGCAAAATCCATTTTTGTTTTGCAGGCCGATCCTTCGCTGAAAGCATTAAACACAAAGACCCTAAACCCCAAGCCACAACACAATCCGCATTTTTTAGACCAGCAATAGAGGTGTAAAGATTTTTCGGCTGTTTCATCAATTGTTCAAAAGAAATAAAAGTATGATCAGACTCAGACGATGCTTCGACAAGATCGTCTTCCCATATTTCCATATTTGCGGCCCAATCAGAAAGCCAAAACCATTTTTCGCTCATGATTGTCGTCTCCATTTGTTCAAAATTTTCTCTCCAATATTTTTTCCAAAACAACTATGCAATATTAAAAAGCTGTAGAAAAAAATGGAATAGCCCTATATCATTTTATACAATATTTTGAGCGTTTTCACAAGAAAAAAATTTATTCTTCTAAATTAAGGATTTCTGCTTGTATCGTAAGTTCTTCGGGATAATATTGTAAGGCTTTTTTAAGAAATTGAAGAGCCTCTTCATTATTTTTACGAAGAGAGGCTTCATAAGCCAAGTTTTTAAAGCCATAAATGGCTTCTTTATTATTGTATTTTGCTGCTTGTTCGTACGCTTGTTCTGCTCGGTCCCACCATTTAGCATCAAAAGCGAGATTTCCAAGGAATATAGCCGCATCCGAAAAACTAGGCTTGATTAAAAGAGCTTGTGATAAAATATCCATTGCCATGTATTCTTGCTTCCCTTCTGCAAGAACATCAGCTAATTTATAAAGCAACGAAACATCTTCTGGACGAATCACGAGAGCCTCTCTATACGCACCAGCGCTCGCATCATATTCTTTTTTAAGGCTATAAACATCCCCTAGATAGACTAAAAAATCGACCTCTTCAGGGTGTTTGACATACGCATTACGAATTAATGCAATAGCTTGATCAAATTCCTGAACAGCAATATAGGCTTCAGAAAGCTGATAGACGATGCTTATATCTATAGAATCTTGTTCATACGCTTTTTCAAGAGCTTTAATAGTCCCTACTTTATCGCCTGTTCTCGCATAGGCCTCTCCTAAAAAAAGCCAACCAGAACCATTACTCGGTTCTAAAGCAAGTGCTCGATGATAAGCAGCAATACTTTCTGGATATAATTTCAAACGGAAATAGACCGAGGCTAAGTTGAATAAAGCAGGAACAAACTTTCCATTTGAAAAATCAACAGCCTTTCGATAAGCCGCTGCTGCTTCAGGATATTTTTCAGTTTGAAAAAGACAGTTTCCAGTATTAAAACTGACGGCAATAGGATCGGCTCCACGGGCGAGAGCTTTTCGATAAAGTAAAATAGCCTGCGGGTAACGCCCTTCTTGATACAAAGAATTCGCCCTATCTAAAAGGGCATCACTTTCTTGAACGGCAAATGCACAGACGGTAAAGAAACTTATAAAGAAAAAAATGGCTTTCATACAAGTCGCTTTTGAAATAAGATTTTTTTTGTTTATCATTGCTTTCATCCTATTTTCTTTCTCTGTATAAAACGTTTTCCTTTTTCATTGTTTATGCCATCTCTTCTTTTCTGCATAGGCTTACTTCCGCGATTCATAACTTACATCAATACTCACCGTAAAAAATTACGTCCGTTTAACATCCTACATCAATCTCGAAATTTGATTTCAAATGGTTGTTCCATACCACAAAATGGGACTGCTCGCCCTGCTTTTTTTGCTGGAGAAAAAACCATTTGAGACAAAGCTTGTTTTCCTGATTGCGCAAGACCTTTTCCAACAGGGACTTCTTCTAAAACTCGAATATCATAAACACGCCCTTGAACATCTACACAAAAAGAAAGCCGTAGTAATGCGTCTTGTTCATTATCTCTAATGCTCTGAGGAGGAGAAAAAGAAGGCAAGCTGCGACTTGTTGGCTTTTCATCGACATCTCCAGTTTCTTTTGTAAAGCCCCCGCCTCGAATTCCCGTAACCAGTTCGTCATTGATAACCGCTCCATCACTACCACCAACTGCATTAAGATCCATTGCAAAACGAGGGCCTGATTTTGGAGAACGACTTGTAGATTTTTGACGCTTGGGTTTTCGTGTTGGCTTTTTCTTTTCAATTTGTTTTTTGACTTCTTCTGGTTTCTTAATCTGTATTTCCGTTTTAACATATTTATTGGCGCGCATAAAATCGCCTTTAATAAAATAGTTTGCAAGAGTCACCGAGAAAACGAGCAAAAAACTAGAGAATATTGCAGCAACAAAAATCAAAAATCGCTTAATCCATTTCATAGAAAACCCACTAATCGGATTGTGCCGCTATCGAAACTTTTTTAACACCCGATAAGTTACAGGCATCAATCACCTGAACTAAAGTTCCTGTAACTGCCCCTTTATCAGCAATGACAACGGCTTCTCGATCTGGAGTTTTTGCAAGTGTTTGTTTCAAGATATCTTGTAAAGAAGCCATATCCACTTGGCGTTCGTGAATATGAATCGTTCCTTCACGAGTAATAGCAATCAAAATATTTTCTTTTTCTAATTGACTTGCACTTTGTGCTTGGGGCTTTGTTACATCCACACCTGTTTCTCTAGTGAATGACGAGGTCACCACAAAAAAGATTAAAAGAATAAAAACGATATCCATTAAAGGACCCATTTCTATTCCCATCTCTTTTCTTTTACGACGTGGTATATTAAATTCCATCTAAGCCTCCGCTCTTTTTTCTATAAAGTTGAAAATAATGGTGGCACCTAATTCTATTTGATCTCGAATCATATCAATCCGTTCATCTAATCGCTGTTTTAAGAGCGTTAAAGGGAAAGCAATCAACAATCCGCTTTGAGTAGTAATTAATGCTTCTGAAATGCCATCTGCCATTAAAACAGGATTTTGGTTTCCATAAAGAGTGATTACATCAAAAGTCGCTACCATCCCTGTCACAGTACCTAAAAGCCCTAACAATGGAGCGGCAGCGGCCATCATAGAAATCACATGTGTTCCTTGTTCTATATAGCGAGAAGTTTGCAATAATCGAATGGAAATATAATCCTGAAATCCTGCTGAATTTTCTTTTCCTTTTTTTAAGGCTAAAAAAAGTTCACGAGCTACAATACCCGAATTACTTTTTAGAAATTGTTCGGCCTGATCCACATCCCCTTTTTCTAATAATACTCTCATACGTTCTACATTTTTACTGAGATCATTTTTAAAATAATCTGTTCCAATTCGAAACCAACTAGAATACAAAAAATAAAAGCCAATGACACCTGTAAGTAAAATAGGTGTCATCACGACTCCACCGGCAACAAAAGTGTTCCAAATAGATTCTATAAATAAATAGAAAGAATCTGACATGGATTACGATTCCTCTGGAAACATCTTATTTAATAAAGACGTACTTTGGATATACAACTCACTTGTCACCTGTTCCACTTTTTCACTTAATAGCCCATGTAAAATCATCACAGGAATAGCAATGATAAGCCCGAGTTCTGTAGTAATTAAAGCTTCAGAAATACCACCAGCTAATACTCGTGCATCATTAGTTCCAAGCTCTGTAATCACAGTAAATAAAGTAATGATACCAGTAACAGTACCTAAAAGACCGAGAAGCGGTGCTATTGTACCAATCGCAGCAATGAGAGCCATTCTCTTTTCGAGTTTAGGTTGTTCTCGTAATAAAGCTTCTTGCAAGGCTTTTTCTGCAGCATCTCTTGTTTCCATAGCACGATTCACCACACTAAAAAGCACTAGTGATAAACTCGTTTCTTTTTTTAAGCAAAGAGAAGCCGCTTCCTCGTATTTTTGACCTTCCACTAAAGCATCGAATTTTTTATTAAACCGTTTACTTAAATGGCCTCGACGATACAAGAATATAAAACGTTCTAAGCATAATAGAATAGCAAATAATGCCGCTAATGCTAATGGATACATCACAATTCCACCGAGCTTAAACCATTCAATAAAAGCTTCTTTCGCTGTAAGTTCTTTTTCTCCTGAGACCGTATTTTTCACCGTTTTATTTTGTAAAACATCTAATGGAACAAAAACTTCATTTTGACTCTTACTTGTTAAAACAGCCGTACGCACTTCCGTTTTTAAAGAAGGAATCAAGTCCATATTCCAATCATAAATTTTACCCTGTAAAGCCCCTGTTCTAAGCAAGGCTTGTACATCGCCATTATCATGAGCGACTTCACCCAAAAAGACGGTCCCTAAACGCAAACGATCCACCTTTACATCGGGACGATTGCCTATTAAAGAAAAGCGTGTTTCTAGGTCTTGCGTATATGTCCAAGAATGACGTTCTAATAATTCATCTAAATAATCTTGCATCGAACGAATTAAATTCGGATTTTTCTTACTTAAGGATTCTTTAGCACTATTCAAACTGAGCAAACGTTTTTCCATATTGAGGGGATAATCTCCTGGAACTTCCTCTAATCTTTTTTGAATGGATAAATCCACCTGCATTTGAAAAGCTTCCAAAGAAGATTCTTCAGAGGATGCCTTTTCTTCAAAATCAGAAGTCGCCGTCTTCGTTGCCATTAATTCTTCGGTAATTCGCCCAAGATCAGTGGATAATTTTGAGTAACGAGCTTCTAATCCGCGTGATTCGGATTGATGTTCTTCTGTTAAAAGATTTTCTTTATATTTCGCACGCCAGTGTTCCGCTTCTTTCTTTTCTAAATCATCTGCTTTTTCTAAACGCACGCGAAGTAAGGCGTCGACTTCTTTTTTTAATAGACTCAAACGAACTCTCTTTAATGAGTCTTGTATTTCTAATTCATTTTTTTCTTGTTTTGCCTCTGCCATCATTGGCATTAATAAAAAGGCACTTACAAAAACTAAAAGGATTTTCTTCATTTGGATTCCCTTTCTCTTAATACCGATAGTGACAAAGGTAATGTCACCATTTGAGGCGCTTTTCGAGCCTGCTTCACATCAATGGCAAACTTGACGGCATCACGTTCTGAAAGAGTCAACGCCTCATACCAATCATATTTTACCTTTCCATTTTCTATCGTACGCTTAAGTACACCATAGACCGCAGAATTATCATCTGTATATACCATCCATTGATTTCCAATTCTTAAAATTCTCGCATTGATAACTTCACCATTATTACGAGTTAAAGGTGCATTGACAATAACAACTTCATCTCCAAATCGAATTTCTTCTTGGATCAATACTTTTAATCTCGAAAAGGCTTCTTCTTCAGAGGCATTTTTTGTTTGAATATCTCGCAATAAAGAACGGACTCGTTCCAGACGCGCGTCCTTATCCCAAGGGAGAGTTTGTTCCACCTGTTGTTCTAACTTTTTACACTGCTCCGCCATTAAAGCAAGAGAGGCTTCTCTTTTACTTTTCACACGGTCTGCACGATTTTTGGCCATGCTTTGCTTGCTTTTTTCTGCTTGAACCTGTTCTGCGATTCTTTTGATTTTTGTATTTAAGGAGTCTATTTCTAGAGAACGCCTGGATAAATCATCACGGTAACGTTTTTCTAAGGTCGAATAGCGATTAGCATCTTCTTTGCTCCATTTTTCTGCTTCTTTGATTTTAGAGCTAATCTTTTTGATCTCATTATTGAGAACCACTTTTTGATTTTCTAAATCACGAATTTCAGAATTCAAATCTGCCATACTACTAACGCTCAAGCAGACCAGAAACCATAAAATAGTTGTACATTGCTTATAGTTCATAACCACCTCTTTTTATAAATCCAAATATTCGCACTGAGCATCATCTGTATGACGATTACACCAATCACGAATCACACGTTCTAATACTTTTGATTTTTGTTTTTCCAACCGATAACGGCTTACAAGACCCGTACCGCATTGAGGAGTATTTGTGTATGGCCAATGACGATCTGCACACCACTGCCATAGTAATTCCTTTTCTTTATTTTTTTTCTCTTCAATTTGAATCTTTTGTTTGTATTCATCACAATTCGCTAAATCTGTATTCTTAAAATTAGATGAAATACAATACCGCTTTAGCCCATCATCATAGGCTATTTCTTTTTCTCTTAAAGAAATTGTATCTGGTAAATAGACAGACCAAGAAGACTCCTCATTTTCAAAAGCCTTTTGCACAGCAGGAGCATAACATTCAGGATGCTTGTATAAAGAATCCGCACAAATGGAATGTATGGCAAGCCGACATGCCGCAATATCCCAATCATTTTCTCGACAAAGTTGAAATTTTATATCTGGGTAATTGTAATAAAAGCCTTCCACAATCCAAGTAAACTCATTTTTTAACATCCCTGAAAAAACGCCCATGCCATTTTTCACATTGGAGATAGGCACAATTCTCGGGTCATCATTCCCATTCACCATTGTATTAATATAGTCGACATAGGCTTGGTCTGTAGCATAAAAGCGAATCGTCATTTCTCCTATAGGTAAGCTCGCATTTAACATGGTCAAGGTATCTAGAAATTGAATTCCACCTATTTTCATATTTTCAGTAAATGTTTTTCTTGCAATGGTATCAAAAGGAGAAAAAAGTAGAATGGGTAAAGAACCACTATCGCTCTTAAATATATCTGAAACATATTTTGTCATCGAGGTATTTGGAGACTCGCCTCCTTTTTCATTATCATAACGAACCGAAATTAAAACGCCCCTGACAGACTCATCGTAATCTGTAACAAACTTGTAATTTTCGACATCATTAGGGTATTCTAGAAAAGAGACCACAGGTTTATCCACCTTAAAAGAATCAGTAATATCTAGATATTTGCCTTGACCCAAAGGGGCAAAAAGCTCCTTTATCGAAAATAGGGAAGGGATTTTTGCTTCGGCAGTATATCTTGAAGTTACGCGAGTGCCTAAGCTATCCCAAACAAAAACCGCACTCATCGTATACGATTCTGCAGGAAGCGCTTTATACGTATCGGCACTACTAGATGGAATAAAGCAATTTGGCCTTTCGTATAATGATTTCATGACTATCGTTCTTTCCCCCAGCGACTCAAATGTGCCACTGACTTCTACATACGCACTATCATAAAAAGCAAAATCAGAGGCCATGGCTTCATCTAAGGCTAATAGAGGCGTAAAACAAATCTCTGGAGCAGAACCTGCGACGACTTGCCCTATCGTGTAAATACCTCGATAAGTAACAGTCTCTTCAGGGTAATATTCCCAAGGCCCTTGCAAGCAAGAGATTAAAAATATCGAAAACGCCAAAATCCATTTCTTAGAAATAATATTCATAGTTCAACATCACTGGTAAAAATGGGAATTGGTAAATGGCTTCAAATTGAGGCGGGTTTTTATTCGTATCATAATAATAGTAGAACATGTTTTCATGGTCCGTTAAGTTGATAATCGTCCAACTAAAATTCCATTTATTCTCGACACCGATATCAATTAATTTTAAGTCTATTCTAAAGTAATTCGACTGACGTCCAGCATTTCTTGCGCCAGAAACAACCACAATATCATCTTGATAATCGCCGCCATCTATATCATAAGGTTGATAGTACCCTATTTTTTCTGTGAGTGGCATTCCCGAAGCATATTTTAAGACTAGAGAAGACCTAAAAAATTGACCCTTCTTTTTATACTTCCAAATAGCATCTTCATCACCTTTCCAATTAATTCCTAAATCTAATTTCACTGCATACGGTTGATGCCAATTAGGGTGGTAAACAATAGAATCTTTGCTCCTTAGAACACTTAAACTATGACTCCAACTGATCCCGCCAAACCAAGGCCCATTCTCTTTACGAAGAGAAAGTTCATAGCCCATAGAATACCCTTCCGCTGTGGAGAAATAATCTGCCAATAGAAAATCATCACTCGCGCTCTCACTTTCTTGTGTTGAATCTTGTTCCACTTTAAAAACATTCAACCCATTTTGAGTTTTATAATAAGCCTCTACAGAAGCATCAAAACGATCCCAAAGATTTCTTTGTTTATACCCTGCGGCAAATAAATAAGAAGAGGCTGGTTTTAAATGTTTCCCTTTTGTCGTTGTAACAGAAGGATAATAAAATTCATTTAAAGATTCTTGATCTGAAAACATCACCGAATTCATGTACTGTAAATAACGCCCCGCATAAAACTCTACACTTTTATCTTCATCTATTTGATATGCTAGAGACAAGCGTGGTTCTATTCCGAAATGTTTAGATAATGTTTGATAATTTAAGCGAACACCATATTGCACTAATAAATCTGGGTTTAACTGCCAAGCGTCCATTAAATAACCCACATGATGAAATGGCTTCTGTTTATCCATTATCTTGTTTTCTAGAATGTATTGCCAGAACTGCACTCGATCATATTCTAATTCATAGCCAACGGTCATCGTATGGTCGTCGAGTCGGTAATAATTTAGCCACTGTTTTAAGCTCCATGTTTTAATATCATTTCCAAGGGATATCAAATCTAAAACTTCCATTGTTTGAAAAAAATGAGAAAAAGAAGCAGTTGCATTATACTCAAACCATTCATGAAAACGCCATCTAAAATTAAGTGGAATCGCTTTGTTTCCCCAACCTGCATCTAGTGGGTCAAAGATCAAATAATCCTCTCCTAAATAAAAGCTGGTTTTCAATTCCATGTCTTCATTAAATTTATAAATCAAGGCCCCTTGCACATCAGTAAAATTGTAATCCAAATCAAAATCAATTAAGCCAATCATATTAAAAAGAGAAATCATGGGGCCGATATAAGTACTCCGACCAGCCACAACCCAGCGAGCATTCCCTTGATGACCTTCTGTATGGGCTTGTACCGCAAATGTGCTGACTTTTAAGCTTGATTTTTCAAACCATGCTTCTGTTGTATCTGAGCCACCTTTTCGACTTTGAATATCTAGAACGGAACTTAAACGATTGCCAAATTGTGCAGGGAACCCACTTTTAAAGAACTTCACTTCATCTATTGTTTCCACTAAAAACGTACTAAAGAGACCAAAAAAATGAGTTGGCGAATAGACCACCGCATTATCTAATAAAAACAAATTTTGATCGGCTGCTCCACCACGGACATATATCTTTGTACTAAAATCAGAACTTGCCACCACTCCAGGTAACGCTTGAATACTTCTTATTACATCAGCTTCTGCAAGACCAGGCATTCTTTTAATGCTCTTTGCAGAAACAATGGACTCCCCTAACTTTCTTTTAGGACGACGCCTTAATTGCACAACGACTTTTTTTAATTCCGTCACTTGCTCTGGGTCTGATCCCAAAAAATCATTTACATCCACATCTACTTCAGCCACTTCTTCAGGAATTAATTTTGCTGCGGGTACACGTTCTACATTACCATCTTCATAGTGAGTCATTAAGACATCATTTGTAATATCAAAAGAAAAGGCAACCTTTGAGCCGTGATATACTAATTCATAGCATTTTTCTTTTCCCGTTCCATAAATACAGATATTCCAAAGTGTATCCATAGGCAAAGAAAATTGAAAAGGTTTATTAAAGACAATATTTTGAATTTCCCCTGTTTCCAGAATTTCAGCTCGACATAACGAATCACCTAAAAAAGTAGAGTCTTTTAAAGTACCAGTGAATTGAATAGACGTTTTTTTGTTTACAAGAGAATTTTCTTGCGTCCATCCAAAAGCCACCAATCCAATAATAACCAAAACAATTTTTTTCATAGCCCCGAACTCTACGCCAACAAGAAAAGAGTGTAAAAATTAGAAAAATTGAGCTTGTATATAACACCTGACTCTGGCGCTTTTGTCAATTTTTATTAAAAAAATGATAAAAAGCCTCATAATGCATTCTACGATTAAAAAACGCCAATATTATCTTACTATAAGGCGGTTTGTTTTATCACTTTTGGTTCATTTTTATTTCATTTTTGCCCTATTTTATTCTTTTTCAAGTCCATTTCCATTTTAAAAACTCAAGTAAATCAAGAAATACTGCATAACACTGAATTAGTTCAAATCGTGATTTAAATCATCAAAAGAGCTACTAACCCGTTGTAAATCGTCAACACCTCTTTTTAAAGTGCTTGCTCTTTTTTTTATAAAGATGTTATATTTTTATTACGATTCTATAAAAATCTGTTTTTATGGACAAGGTTAGCCAAGCTCAAGCTTTTTGTCCTTTTTATAGAAACACATTAAAGAGATTAAACTAAGGAGATCTCCATGAAACAGTTAATCAGTCTATTCGCACTTGTGTTGATTTTTGTTGGCTGTGCCAGCACTCCACAAGAAAAAAACGTTAGTAAAACACTAAAAATGCAAAACAAAAAAACAGAAATCATCAATAAAGGAATGATTGCTGGTTTTGGCATTGGTGAATCTGCCGACGAACAAATGGCTCTTGACGAAGCTGATTTGAACGCCAGAGCCGATATTGCAAGAACAATTGAAGCAAAAGTGGGTGATCTCTCCAAACGCTATGCAGAAGAAGTAGGTGGCGAATTTACAGAACACATGGAAACAGTTCGTAAGTCTGTTGCTTCTACTCTCGTTAGAGGTGCTACCATGACAGAAGTCGATATGGAAACTATCGATGGACGTTACAAAGTTTATGGCGTGATGACTCTTGATCCAAAGCTATTCTATCAAGCAATGGAAGCAGAGTTAAACGCACAAAAAGCCGACGTTGCTCGTTTCCGTGCAAGCAAAGCTTATCAAAGCGCTAATGAAGAATTTAAAGCATTTGATGAATACAAAAAGAGCATTGGACAATAAAAATGAATCGTAAACTCCTTTTCGCCTTGATTGGATTTTTAGTATTTGTGACAGGATGTGCTTCTTCAGCAAAAGCACCTCCTGATCCTAGCGTTCAACGTTTACAAGCTCAAAAAGGCTATGATGAACTAGATCGCGAAATGAATAACAATGGGGCCCTCGATATGGAGTCTCCTGCAGCAGCCCCTGTAACTGCAAGTACAAATCCAAATACGGTAAATAACCAACCTGCTATGGTTAGGCAACAACAACCAGCCATCGTAAGAGATTATGAAGGCCCTAAGCCCACATTAATGGTTTTACCTGCGACCAAGGCAAAAGAAGCTCAAGATTTAATAGTGATTCAAAATGAACCTTCTTCTAAAGCGATGATGGAGGCCATTAACGCCTTCCTAACTCAAAAGCATTATGAAGTCAAGTCTTTAGAAGGCCAAGGGGCTCTTGATGAATTAATTCAAATGCAACAAGAAATTGCAGGTGATGAAGAAGATTTTTCTTACTTAGCAAGCCTAGCTCTTGGAGCAGATATTTACCTCACTTTTTCTGGTAGCGTTCAAGGAGATATGGTTGTCGCTGAAGTCAATGCTTATGAAACAGCTACCGCTCGCCTACTTGGAAGCCAAACAAGTGAAGTTAAAAACAATAGCGGTCCAAACGCCAATTTACGTGCACTGTCACAATCGGCAGCTCGCAAAGCTATGCCTGGTCTAGAAAAGAAAATTTTAGCCTACTGGAGTGCAGATCAAAAAAATGGGGTTCAGTACAAAGCCGTGATAAAAATTAAAGGCTCGTATTCCAATACCCAAATTGAAGATGTACATGAATCTGTCTTAAGCACACTAAAAACCATTTTTAATAAAGTCTCTGTAAATGCAATGACATCTAAAACAATGGATCTTATTATTTACGCTGACCCACAAAAATACGCAGATTCTCATGAAGTCTATAGTGCCATTAGAAATAGCCTAAAAAGTGTAGCTTCTATTTCAAAGACTAATATTTCTAGAAAACTTCTTTTAATGGATTTACAATAAAATGAAATTATTTTCTGCCATTACCTTAACCTTAATGATAGCTGTTTCTGCTTCTTTTGGAGCAAAACTGATCAGCTATACAGGGTATTCGGCAGAATCTCAAGAAGAAGCGAATAACGCAGCCATTGCAGGCGTTGCCAAACAAATTTCAACACAAGTTTCTACTTCTCAAAAGCTCGTCAAGAAAGAAGTAAAAAAAGGCGAAACTTCTTCTTTCAATAAAAATTTTTCTGTTTCAAACCAAGTAGAATCAAATCTCTTATTAAAAGGGATTCGTGTTTCTCCTAAGCCTAAACAAGGTAATAGTTTTGTGGCTTTTGCCACAGTCGATTTAGACCAGCTTTCTTCTGAATTAAGGTTTAACATTCAAAAGATTCAAAAAGACGTTAAACAAACGGAAATTGAGATTATCAAATCCATTGAACAAAAGCGATATGCCGATGCCTTTGAAAAACTAACCTCTTTAAGAATGCTAGTTCTAAAACACCCTCCTTTATTAGAATCTCTTGCTGAATTTTACCCTATCGATAGTTCTTTTTCTTTATCTAGTATCGATCAAGAATTAGAACGGACTCTTATAGAAAAACTTTCGAACATTACCGTATCTATTAAAGATCCACAAGAGTACGAGATTACCACTCCTATTTTACCTTCCTTTACTGTATACGTATCGGACAAAGAAGGTCCTATTCCAAACTTTCCTATTTATGTAATGCAAAATAATAGAACGCTTGGAGAACGCTATACAAAAGACGCTGGAGAAGTTTCTTTTGCCCTCAAAAATGTCAATTTTGACCAAGGGCCGTATACAATCCAAATTGCAGTCAACTTTCCTCACATGATCTTAAAGAAGACTGGTTTAGATAAACCTCTTGAAATTCAGTATAAAACAAAAAAGACAAAATGTTCTTATTACTTATCTTGTAAAGAGACTGTGAATGTGTGCAATTTAATTGAAAATCGTCTCGCCACAAAGTCTTTCTTCCATAATCCAAACAACCAAAAGAACACCATTCAAGCCAAGGTGACTTCTGAAATTCAAAAAACAATGAAAGCAGGTAGAAATAATATTATTTCATACTCTGTTTCGCTTCAACTTACTGGGCCTGAGATTAATTTTCTGAAAAAAGAAAAAGTCATCGCCAAATCAGAATACGAAGCCGTTATTAAGTTTTTAGAAAAAGTAGATTTGAATGATTTTTCGACTCAAGCTAGTTTTTTATGTAAAGAATAATGCTATCTTGAAGTCATGAATCGTTTTTGGATTTTCTTACTCTTTTTTGCTCCCTTTTTATTTTCGAGTCCTCCAGTCAATTCTTATGTATTTGATGAAAATCGCTTGCTCACAACGCAAGAAACAGAGACTTTTAATTTAATAGCTCAAGAACTTTACAATAAAACAGGCGTAGGCCTTGCTGCCGCTTTATACCAAGATATTGGAGAAGAAGACCCCAGAGAATTTGCACTAAAGACAGCAGAATCTTTTGGTATAGGGAAAAAAGGCGTCGATGAAGGCATCCTTATTTTTGTTGCCATGAATCAAAAACGCCGCAGTGTAGAAGTAGGTTACGGAGCAGAGCCCTATTTACCAGATGTTTTAGTAGAAAAGATACAGCAACAAACTTTAATCCCCGCATTTAGGCAACACAAGTATGGCGAAGGCGTTATATCACTAGCTTGGGCCTTAGCTTCTCATGTCGCTAAAGAAAAACAAGTCACTCTTGATTTAAGTAACGTTTCACTTGCTGCGGCTCCAGAAGAAAAAGGCGAGTTTTCTTTTATAAAAGCAATATTTATTTTTATCCTAATTCTGTTTCTGCTTTTTACTAAAACGGGTAGACACATTCTCTTTTTAATGATTATTAGTCAAATGGGTGGCGGTGGTCGTAGAAGCGGCGGATTTGGTGGACGTAGCGGCGGATTTGGTGGCGGCTTTGGCGGTGGACGCTTTGGTGGCGGTGGTTCTGGCGGTTCTTGGTAGGAGATATTATGAAACGTATTTTAGGTATTCCTGAATTTGAAAAATCCATGTGGAAAGAATGGTTGCTTGAAGCTCTTGGCAGCAACTTAATTTCTGCATTCTTACATGGCGATTGCTTAATGCCTGGCTTTAACCCATTTAAACAAAATTGGGAAATGAGCTTTATATTAAAAGACAATTCTCCTGAATCGTTAGAGCCTCTTCAAGGTCTTTTAAAAAGCGCCGCTAAAACAGGTGTTTCTTTTGGATTCTTTTTTACAAAAGAAAGTATTGAACAATCCAAAGACACGTTCCCTCTAGAATTTTTGCATATCGCGAATCGGCATGCTTGTATTTTAGGAGAAGATCCTTTACCTAATTTCACTATAGATCTTCAAGCTCTTCGTTTGCAATGCGAAAGAGAACTTCGCGGTCAATTGATTCAGATTAGACGTCAATTTGTCTATATGAAACAAGGGAAAACACTTTTAGACTTTTTCTTAGATACAGAACGTCAAGTACTTCCTTTATTTTACGGGGTGTATTTTTTAAATCATAAAATCTACCCAGAATCTCATGACACCGTTTATGAAGAATACCCTTTCTTAAAAATACAGCCTCCAACGCGTGACGAAAAAGAAGTCACCAAGAGAGCTCACGATTACATTTTAGCACTCACACAAACTGTAAACACAATTGATTCGATGGAGATCCAATGAAAAAAATCATTCTCATTATGATAGCGGCAATCGCTATTCTTGGTGTCGTTATTGGCGTTCGAGCCATAGGCATATACAACCAAATCATCGCCTTTGACGAATCCGTCAAAGAAAAATGGGCTCAAGTCGAAAACGCCTACCAGCGCCGTTTTGATCTTATCCCAAATATCGTTGCCTCCGTTCAGGGAGAAGCAAACTTTGAAAAAAGTACTCTCACTGAAATTGTAGACGCAAGAAGCCGTATGGGTGGCGTTGTGAAAGTCGATGAGAATATGCTGAACGACGAAGCCGCTATGAAACGTTTCCAAGAGACCCAAGCTTCTTTAGGTGGGGCTTTGCAACGCTTAATGATGGTCACCGAAAACTACCCTACTTTACAAAGCAATAAAGGGTTCCAAGATTTACGCGTACAATTAGAAGGCGCTGAAAATCGCATTTCTGTAGAACGCAAACGTTATAACGAAATCGTCAAAGAATACAATACTTTGATTCGTCAGTTCCCTACCAATTTAGTTGCAGGGTTTGCTGGCGCTTCTCCTAAGGTTCCATTTGCAGCAGATGCCACAGCATCTACAGCCCCAAAAGTCGAATTCAAGTAAGAGAAAATTACACTCGATATATTTTTATAACCCCTTTTTCGAAAGGGGTTATTTTTTTGAATCGTTTTTACGCGATCCATGGTTTGATATTATTCGATTTATTTTTTTGATTTTTCAAATCGTTATATTTTCGACAAGTTGTACTAAATCATTGCTTGATTTTTTTTTTCACATTATAATTGTTTCCAATTCTATGCGATCCATTATCTGATCTTATTTGACTCTTTAATTCGTTTTTTGTCTGTTGATTCTATTTTTCGAATCTTTATAATCTGGTTTTAAAGACTATCGATTTTTTTGAATCGTTATACGATTTTTCAATTCCATTTTTACAATACAAAAAAGGCCCTGCGCGATTATTAAAGCAAGGCCTAGTTATTTATCAATTAATGATTTTAATTAAATATCTTGAACGCAACGGACAGAATAAGCCACATGCTTATAATTTGAATGACGATATATTTCATCATTATCATAGCTTAGGCTTCTAAACCAAGCCATATTGCTATTGACTTCTGTCGCTGTCCAAAAATAAGCGTACAAGCCTTGGTACAAGAAATTACCTTCATAATAAATGCCTGCTGGTAAACCGCCAAATCCAACTGCATTAATTCCATTGGCATTGTTTTCGCCTTCAGCAACCCAGCCTTCTCTTGATTTTAATTTAAGCCCAGCCTCGCTACCTACGGCACTTGCCATTGCATTCCATTCTTGATCGGTCGGTAAACGCCAACCCGAACGGCAAACTTTTTTTGCAGTTTCATAATCATACAAACGGCCATGGCGTCTGCAATTATTACTCTTATTATCGTAACACCAAGAGCCAGAAAAAGTCCAGATATTCATGTTTTTCGTAGTCCACTTTAAATTGCCAATCGTCACTGTTTTTAAGCCATCATAGCAAGATCTAAAAACGGCTTTGATTGTAACGGATTTTTTTGGCATAATCACTTGAACAGAATCAGAATCCTCATCTGTTTTTAGAGAAATAGAATTGGATACATCCCATTCTCGAAAACATAATCCAGAATCTAGTTTATCTTCAGGGACAACTAAAATGGAATCTCCTTCTTTATAGAAGCCCGATCCAGAAGCATTTTCGACGACTAATTGAAACGAGTCTATTTTTGCTTCTATTCCATTTATTTTTGAAGCAGAAGAGGCATTCATTACTGAAGAAGAGGATTCTATTAAAGAAACTTCTAAAGAAGAAGAAGAATCCAAAGAAGAGGTAGTATCTGAAACCTCTTGTTTTACTTCTCTTTTGGCTCCATACCAAGAGTTGATTTTGGCCATAGAAAAGAGACTCTTATTTTGTTGTTCTTTAGCCTGCCTTGATTTTTGTGAATCACAGCCTGCCAATAGCAAAACAAAAAAGAGTAAAAACAGGGTGATTTTTTGAGACATAAGCCCTCTCCTAGAGAAGAAAAAACCTAAACCACCTGAGCTAAGGCATTATCTAATTTTTGAAGCGCTTCTTCAATTTCTTCAGCACTTACATTCAAAGGCGGCAAAAACCGAAGGACATTAGCCCCAGCCCTATGAACCAACAAGCCTTCTTTGCGAAGAAGAGTAATGATATCGGCAACAGGCTTTTCTGAACAAAGACCAAGTAAAAGACCTTCGCCCCGTACATCACCTAAGAAGCTGTATTTAGAAGCTAGTTGTGACAAGCCCGCTTTTAGTTGTTGAGAACGTGTTCTTACCGTTTCTAAGAATAAAGGTTTTTTAATCTCATTGACGACCACTAAACCAGCAGCACAAGCAATTGGGTTACCACCAAAAGTAGTTCCATGATCACCCGCTTTTAATATGTCTGCGACTTTGCCTCTCATCAAAGTGGCACCTAGCGGAAGACCAGCTCCAATAGCTTTTGCGAGCGTGGTAATATCAGATTTTAAGCCATAGATATCAGCCCCATAAAAAAGACCTAACCGACCTAATCCTGTTTGGATTTCATCTGTAATAACTAAACAACCAAATTCGTTACGTAAATCATTAATGGTAGTTACCATTTCTGGGCTAATAGTTAAAACGCCACCTTCAGCAGCGAGAGGCTCTAGCATAATAGCACATGTTTTTTCATTGACCATGGCTTTTAAGGCACTTGTATCATTCCATGCCACATGACTAAATCCACCAGGCATAGAACCAAAACCCTCTTGCAAAGCAGGCTGCCCTGTTGCAGAAAGAGCACCAAAAGTCCTGCCATGAAAACTATTAAAGAATGTAACAATCTGAACCCGATCAGGTTGTCCGATTCTATTGAAATACTTCCGAGCAAATTTAATTGCCGCTTCATTGGCTTCCGTACCCGAATTACAAAAGAATGCTTTTGTATAAGGGGAATCTGCTAATAACTTGCGAGCTAATTTTACCTGAAGTTCATTTGGGTATAAATTACTCACATGAGTGAATTTCGCAGCTTGTTCTTGAATTGCAGTCACGACCGCAGGGAACGCATGCCCGAGCGCGTTTACAGCAATACCAGAAACGAAATCCAAATACTTATGCCCGTCGGCGTCAAAAAGGTATGAACCCTCGCCTTTTACAAAATTGATTGACGCTTTACCATAAAGCGGGGCGATGACATCTTTGTCTTGATCAAAACAATCTTTATTGCAGAATTGTTCCATAATTAAAATCTCCATTGATTTGTTTTTTAAGGTGATCGGCATCTTTCCAGCCAACAATATGTATTGATTTTAATCCTCGTCGTAGAGATTTAATACTCTCTCTCACTTTAGGAATCATACCACCAGAAATAACACCTTCTGCGATTAAAGACTCGACTGCCGTTTCGTTTAGATTTGAAATCACTTTCTTTTGATCATCTAAAACGCCAGCCACATCACTCACTAAAATAAATTGATCTGCTTGAAGCGCGACAGCTAACTCAGACGCTGCTGTATCTGCATTGACATTCCAAGAAACACCCGCACCTATAGAAATAGGACTAACAATTGAAGTCCAACCCGCATTCCACAAATCATGGATAATTTTTGGATTTACCTTCACTATTTCGCCTACTAAACCAAGATCAGGTTCGCCATTCTTTTTTTTAACTTCAATTAAAGAACCATCCACACCAGAAAGGCCAATAGCAGGGCAACCATTTTTTAAAAACAAACGCACTAGTTTCTTATTCACATGACCAGACAAAGTCATTTCAACCATATTCATAATTGAAGGAGTTGTTACCCGAAGCCCATCAATAAAAGTGGGCTTTTCAGATAATAAAGCAATATTTTCATTAATGTCTTTACCACCGCCATGAACGACACATAAACGGTACTCCGAACTAGAAAAAGAAGACACAGCAGTTACAAAATCAGATAATTTCTCCTCATCGACAGCGAGACTTCCACCTATTTTAATAACCACTTTTTTCATTCAAATGTTTCCTTTTTGTAAATATTCTTTAATAAGTTAGGAAATTAATTCCCTTCTTGCTACAATTTATTATATTCTTCGATGTTAATAAACCATCAACAAAGGTATAACCATGGCAATTACAAAAGTTTGGCTAGATGAAACTAATGATGAATGTGTATCTTGCGGTGCTTGCGAAGCGATCTGTCCAGATGTTTTTACTGTTCCAGATAAAATGGTCGTAAACGAAAGTGCTGATTTCTCAGCCTACGAATCAGAAATTCAAGAATCCGTTGACTCTTGCCCATCTGGCGTTATCAAGTTCTCCTAATACTTTTTCTCCCCAGAAAAAGTTGCGCCCCATCGTTTCTTTTATTGAAACAACAGGGGTGCTTCTTTTTTTTAAAGACTAATGCAACCCTTATTTATTTTTAACTGCTTTTTGAACTTCATAACTAAAGCGAATCCACTCTTCAGAACGAGCTACTTTTTCAACACGTACTTCATCTAATACGCCGTTCCATGTTTCTACATCGACTTCGTTTCCCCCGACACGTAAAGGGACGGCCTCATTTAATTCTGTTGGCACAAAAGCGGCTGGTTCCCCGAAACGAGCCCCATTGACAAACATAGAAAGCTCGCCATCCTTAAATAAAAGCGTCAAGTAAGCCCATTCATCCACAGGGACTTCGACTTCTGTAAATTTATTACGCTGGTCTATATTATTGTATACCGCAAAGACATCATTGAAATAATCAAAATGCCATTGGAATCGAGAGGTGGAGTCAGACCAAAAAGAGCGTTGTGAAAATAATATTTGATGATTGCCATTTTTTCCATACCAATAAACCCAGAGAGACAAAGTAAAATCGGAACTGCAAGGGTCTAAAGTATCTAAATCGAGATACTGAGATGGAGCTAGGGAAACGCCGCGGCCAATAAAACCGCTATCGCTTAAAATGGGCAAATCCTGACTGACTAGGTTTTCGAGTTCTTCCATGTGAAGAACAGCCATCACTCCTTCTTCTTTCTGGAATGGCGTTTGTTTTAGCCAAGCGGATTTTTTAAATCGGATTTGTACCGACTCTGCTTTTGAAGGAATGGAATCGAAACGCACCCAAAGAAGCGCGGTTTTAGAAGCGGGATCAAAATGATCAAACTCAAAAGCAAGAGAAGCTTCGTCTGTAGAAGTGAGCATTATTTCAGTAGAATCATCCCAAGAATCAAAGTCAAAATTCGTACTATCTAAACGCACTGGTAGCACAAAATGATGGAGCGTTTCTTGTGGTACAAATTCTTTTAATGAATAGGTCAAAGTGAATTCTTCGATTTCATTTTCATAAAAATCAATCGCTTGAATTCCATCATAACCATCTTCTGTATAGTAGCGGAAATCCGCAAGCTGAAGCCAATGTTCTTTTGATTCCACTTCCATTAAGTCTGGCAAGAGAAGCGAATCGCGAGAGTCCATTGTCTTAAATACAAAACGAAGATCGCCCTGTTCTGACTCGCCATAAATTAAAGCCAATTCACCAGAAGGCGTGTTTGCAAAGGTAAACGAGCCATCTTCAGCCACGTCTTGTTTTTGGTTTTGACCGAGCACGCGCACCCAACCACCAGACTTACCTAAAATGCGACTCGAGATAAATTTAGAGGAACGAAGCACAAGCGTATCGGAGCCAAGAGAGAGTGCCGATAAAGATTCTTTTTTCGCTAAAATCACAATGGATTCTTCTGAGCTCACGTTCTTAAATTCAAACTCGCCCTTCGTGTTCGTTTTAGTTTCTAAAGAATCTGAAATCGATTCTGCTTCCCAATCATCATAATAAAGTACCACACGAACGTTTGATAAAGGTTTTCCGTCTTCGGCGACCACCACACCAGCCATCGAATTCCCAATATCGGTGACTCCGTGAGCCGTCGGTTCAGAGCAGCTCCACCCTAAAAAAGAAATAAAGAGACAAAGACAAACATTCAAAAGGGATTTCATAGATCCCCCTTATTGATTAACACGCTCATCGGATACAAAACCACCATCAGTTCATACACCTTTTCTATTTCTTTATCACCTGCCGCACGCGTAATGATTTTTTTGCGTGCTTCTTCTAACACGTTCACCGCATAAGCATACGATTCTTCTGTCATAGAAAGTGTAGTAAATGCAGAGAACCTTTCTTCCTTTTTTTTGGATTCTATGCACCCAATCGCGTGCTGAATGTACTCTCGACGAATTTGGCGTAAAGAAATAGGGGAAACTTTTGTGGCATCGAGCATTAAAGAGGTGGCCTCATAGCGGCCGTTGCCCAAATCTCGAATTAAGCCCCATTCTTCTAAATTTTTGACTGCCACGCGGGCTTCTTCTGTGCTGATTACAGGGTCTAAAGAACGAGCGAGCTTAATATAATCGCCATTCCAATCGAGATGCACCACTAATTCTCGAAGCACAGGATAATACCATTTTGAAAAATAATCTTGCTGACCATGCGTGATATGAGTGAACTCTAGCTGTTGCCTTATTTGAAGAATTTGATTCCAAGCTAAATCGCGTTCTTCAGGACGCTTTGCCTGATTGTAATCAACCAAGGCTGTAAAATACTGCTTTTGAATGGCACTAAATTCAATTGCCTTGGCAAGCTTATCTATTGATTTGATGGAAAGATTAAAACGGCCACGAATCACATTTAAGCAATACGAAGACGAACTAAAGCCTGCTTTAGCTGCGAAAAAACGATGAGAGAAAACAGGTTTTAGACTCTTTTGTTCTTCAAAGTAATCTTCTAAAAACCTTCGATAATCATCGTAATCAAAAAGGTGTTCTATGACTTTTTCCATAACAATAAAAATATATTATTTACACATTTTTCATATATATTAATTTCAAAAGCCCTTATTTTAAGGCTAAAAAGAATCAATAATCACAAAAACAAGAAAAGTTTTTACACACTATTTAAAAAAAGTAAAAAGAAAATCTTTATTTATGACTTTCTTTTCTTCTAATACCTATTTTATAACTCCTTTTAAAAAGAGCCGACATGTTTAATCAACCGATTTTATCTCTTTTAATCCTTTTGATAACAAGTTTAGGATTCACACAGAATCAAGCCATCACCATTTTAAAAAACCAACGGGTCAAAATAGACGATAACCTATTTATTGAATACACTTATTCTGGACACGAACATGTCTCTTATTCTTCAGAAGAACCATTTTCTGCAACGGTCGCCACTTATCAATTAATCCTTACCAAAAAGGATGAACAAATTACTTTAGATTTTAGCATGGATATTCACAAAGAAGAAAAAAGCTCTCCCGTAGAATGGGAAACATACCGCTTTCAATTGATTAAAGGTTCCGATTCAAAAAAAGTTTTACTCGAATTTCAAAAACAACCCTAGTTTATCAAAGATATTAAACAGAGGCTTCGAGTCAATTACCCATGATAAAGCTTTTTTGTTTGGTACGTGGGTTCGCTCGTTAAATTAATCCCTAATTTACGGAACACACTCACATCCACTTGAGAAAGTATCACACTCGAATGCACTTCTGTTCCACGGAAGCATGCAAGTTTCTCCATCGCTATTTTTGCATTGTAATCTGTTAAAGCACAAATAGAAAGAGCAATCAACACTTCATCGGTATGAAGCCTTGGATTCGTGTTCCCTAAATGATTCACCTTCAAATTTTGAATCGGTTCAATCACAATACGAGAAAGCAAGTTCACTTCATTTGGAATTTCTGCTAAATATTTTAATGCATTTAAAAGCATTGTAGAAGAAGCACCTAAAAGATCCGTGGTTTTGCCTGTAATAATAGTCCCGTCGTTCAATTCAATCGCGACCGCTGGAGCATTTGTTTCTTCTGCTTTTTTTACAGCAGCTTGCGCCACCTTACGATCTTTATAACTAGTATGGGCTTTTTCCATTAATAGTTCAAGCTTATAAATCTGCTCTGGTTCAGCAATCCCTTTTCGTACCTGGCAGCAGACATTATAATAACGCCTGATAATTTCGGCATTGGCGGCTTCACGAACAGCAGCATCATCCACAATACAATTCCCAGCCATATTCACCCCCATATCGGTAGGTGACTTATAAGGAGAGTACCCGAGAATACGTTCAAAGATCGCATTCAATACAGGGAATATTTCTACATCTCGGTTGTAGTTGATTGTTGTTTTCCCATAAGCCTCTAGGTGAAACGGGTCGATCATGTTCACATCGTTTAGATCTGCCGTAGCCGCTTCATAAGCTAAGTTCACTGGATGATTGAGAGGGATATTCCATATTGGGAATGTTTCAAATTTGGCATAGCCTCCATTGACCCCACGCTTGTGATCGTGGTATAGTTGAGAAAGGCAAACAGCCATTTTACCACTACCAGGACCAGGAGCCGTCACCACAACCAGAGGCCTAGTGGTCTCGATATATTCGTTTTTGCCATAACCATCATCACTTACAATCAGAGGAACATTAGAAGGGTAACCAGTGATTGGGTAATGCCTATAAACCTTAAGACCAAGCTGTTCTAATTTCTTTTGATACGCTAACGCACTCGCCTGACCTTCAAAGCGAGTTAAAACAATACTACTCACATAAAGACCATACCCTCTAAAGGCATCAATCAATCGCAACACGTCCATATCGTAAGTGATCCCAAGATCGCCACGTACCTTATTTTTTTCAATATCACCCGCATTTATTGCAATCACTACTTCGGCAGTATCTTTAAGTTCTTCAAGCATCTTAATTTTACTGTCTGGTTCAAACCCAGGCAACACGCGAGAAGCATGATAATCATCAAATAACTTACCACCAAACTCAAGATAAAGCTTACCACCAAACTTTGAAATACGTTCTGCAATCTTTTCTGATTGCGTCTTTAAATAAGCTTCATTATCAAAACCAACATTCAACATATATTAAAACCTAATTTTTTTTATATAAGAGCTTAATTAAAGATAAAAAGAAAAAAATAAATCAACAACAATGGGCACAAATCATGAAACGAAACAGCCCTTTTTGGCTGTATTAAAAGCTGCCATATTTATAACATTAAATATTAATGATTTTGATTGATTTAATTTCTATTTGTTATTTCAAGCTCTTTTTTAAGCTTTAAAATATTTACTTCAATTTGCTTGATTATTTTAATAAACTCTTCATCCACCTTACCAGTAGGATCTTCGAGCTGCCAGTTATCATCAAAAGCTCTTCCGATAAAAGGGCAACCCACATTACAGCCCATAGAGATTGCAATATCAGGTTCTGGAATATCTGATAACAATTTTGACCTTTGAGTTAGTTCCATATCAATTCCATATAACTCTTTCATGATACGGACAGCATCCTGATTTATCTGAGGCTTAATTTCAGTTCCGCAGGAATAGCTTTCAAAAACGTCTGAAGCAAGGTGTTTTCCAAGAGCCTCTGCTATTTGACTTCTACAAGAATTATGAACGCAGATAAACGCCACTTTTTTCTTTTTCACCATTCCAAATACCTCTTTGTCTTATTAGCTTCACAACATTCTTATTTCTTTAAGAGCTTTATAATATCTTCTTTCTTAAGAACCTTACCCATAGAAACCACTTTTTCATTGATCACAAGAGCAGGTGTACTCATCACACCGTAGCTTGCGATTTTTTGCATGTCGGTTACATATTCCACCTCGATATCCATACCGAGCTCTTTCACCGCAGCCTTTGTTATTTCATTAAGGTCATGGCATTTTTTGCAACCAGAACCAAGAACCTTAATACTTTTAATACGACATTCTCCGTTACTGCAGCAGGACTTTCCTGATTCATAAGCCGATGGGTCACTGTTGCATGCACATGCAGGTTCTATATTTACTTTCTGTACTGAAGAACCACAGCAACAAGATGCTTTCATTTTCTTACCAAAATTAAACAATGCCATAATCAATTCCTCCTTAAATGAATAGATTTTGGAATGCATTAAACAAATAACCCACTAGTATGATACCTACCGTACAGATGGCGATAAAGAGCCCCAAAAGTTTTGGTTTGATTGCCTTACGGAGCATAATCATAGACGGAAGGGATAATGTAGTGACTCCCATCATGAACGCAAGCACTGTACCAAGCTGAGCGCCTTTTGCAAGCAGGGATTCTGCAATAGGGATAGTTCCAAAAATATCGGCATACATTGGCATACCCAAAATCGTTGCAAGAATAACACCTAGAGGATTTTGATTACCTAGAACAGCCACCACCCAGTTTTCTGGAATCCAATTATGAATAAGTGCTCCAATACCAACACCAATTAAAATATAAGGTAACACCTTCTTAAAAGTTTCAACAGTCTGATCTTTTGCATAGACAATTCGATCTCTATATGTAAGTGACGGAGACTCTATAGACACATCGTTTGCTTTTCGAATGAATTCTTCTACTTCATTTTCTAAATGCAGCTTTCCAATCAAAGTACCGCCGACTACAGCAACGACAAGACCGAGTATTACATAAGCAAAGGCCACCTTGGCGCCGAAAATGCTCATTAGAAGAACCAGACTGCCGAGATCCACCATAGGAGATGAAATCAAGAAAGAAAACGTCACACCAAGAGGTAACCCCGCCCTTGTAAAGCCAATAAACAAGGGAACCGAAGAGCAGGAGCAAAATGGCGTTACTGTACCAAGAAGCGCCGCCATAAAGTTTGCCAGAATACCGTTGAATCGGCTCATGATTTTTTTGCTTCTCTCTGGCGGGAAAAAACTCTGAATGTAAGAAATGATGAAAATCAAAACACACAAAAGAGCAGTAATCTTGATAACATCATAAATAAAGAACGAAACACTTCCTCCAATACGTGATGACGTATCAAGGCCTGCACTCTGAAGTAGATTATTAATGAGAATGCTAAGCCACTTCATACCAAGCAATTGGTTTTGAATAAAATTCCACACCATTATTTTTGAACCTTATCACAACAATTAAAAGACATTTTAGGCTTCTTTTTACAACAAGTAATTCCTTCAAAAAACGACTTAAATTCTTTGAAAGTAGAACAGCAGATAGAGTAATACGACAATTTCCCTTCTTTACGAATAGATACAAGACCCACACTTGAAAGAATCTTCATATGATGAGAAAGAGTAGGTTGCGTAATCTGAAATTTTTCTAATAGTTCGCAAGCACATTGCTCTCTATAAGTGAGAAGCTTGATGATTTTGATTCGGTTAGAATCGCTTAAAGCCTTACAAATTTTGCTGATTTTATCTTCTTTCATTTTTTCTCTTATGCAATTTCTCATATAGATGGTTGTCTATATGAGAATATAAGTAATACATAGATGTTCGTCAATATGACTATTTATAAAAAATCACAAAAACGGACATTACATATTATGAAATACCCTATACTGCTAAAAATCAAAAAAAACTATATGTTAATCATAAAAAAACGATAATGAGAGCTTTACATAACTATATTATATAGAAACCAATAAAAAACATTCTTAAACAAGAGGCATATATGAAAATCAAACTATTTTACTTAAAACATTGCCCTTATTGCAAATCCGCATTTAAGGCTTTAGACGAACTCAAAGAAGAAAACCCTCTCTACAAAAAAATTGAAATCGAAACCATTGAAGAAAGCGACCAGCCCAATGAAGCCGAAAAGTATGATTACTATTGCGTTCCCACTCTATTTTGTGATGAACAAAAAGAATACGAAGCAAACTCAGGAGAATCATTCAAAGAGATCAAAGAGAAAATCAAGATGAGGTGCTCCCCAAAAAGTGTACAAGATTGAGTGATAGTTCTTCTATCTTTACATAAG
>LIUM01000006.1 GCA_001462345.1 Fibrobacteria bacterium AD312
TCTTCGCTTGGTTGACTTTATTTCGTTTTTTTTATGAACATCACTGTGGTTGACGGAAATGGTTTTTTCACTAAAGCTCAATGTTATTCTTGTTGACGGAAATGGTTTTTTCATTAAAACTCAATAATACTGTTGTTGACGGAAATGGTTTTGCTTTCTCGCTCCGTTATATTCCATATAAGAGTCGCTCTAAAGTAAAATCCATTTTCGTCTGGTAATTCACTATTATGATTTAGTTGAAGGGCATTATTTTTTTATTCGAGCCTTCGCTATTTGCTTTCCAAGCAAATGACGCTTGGTTCTTCATAAAAAAAACTCGGTTTGTTTAGATGAGCTTTTCTTTTTTTCAGAAGAGCTCATCAATAACAGCCATTTCCGTCGGCTATGCAACTATTGTTATTTAATTAACTGAGTTGTTTTTTGTCATTTGAGCCTGCGCTATTGAATTTACAATAACACGAACACTTATATGCTTTAGCATTTAGTGAGAGTGATACCCTTGCGGTAAACACGAACACTTAGTAGTTTTACGTGAGACTTAGCACTTCTAGTGCTTTAGTCGGAACCATGCAGAGCTCTACTTACGTGAGAAACACGTACACTTGCGCTTCAGCGCTTAGTAAGAGTGATCCCCTTGCGGGAGTGATCCCTTTATGGGATCAAAATACGCTTGTCTATACATGAAAAAACTGAGCTGGTTTAGAAGGGCTTTTCTTTTTTTTCTTCAAACATGCATTATTCGTGAGAGTGCTCGCTTTTGATTTGAAGTAGTGATATACTATATTTGTAAAATGAATCAAACTATTGTCGCTCCCATGACCGTTCATGGTGTTTCTGCAATTGCAGCTCTTCGAGTCAGTGGGCCGGCTGTTCGCCAAGTTCTTGTTACTTTATTTAATAATGAGAATCCTATTCCAAGACACGCTTACTATGGAAACGCCGTAGATCCTCATACACAAAAAACTATTGATTCCTTGCTTTATCTTTTTTTTAATTCTCCGCACTCTTACACAGGTGAAGACACCCTTGAACTTTACCCTCACGGGAATCCTTTAATTGTCCGTTCTTTAATAAATGTCATATCTTCTCTTCCTAATGTTCGAATCGCAGAACCTGGTGAATTTACAGAGCGTGCTTTCTTAAACGGAAAACTTGATTTAGTACAAGCCGAAGCCGTCGCAGACGTGATTCACTCCACAACGACTTCTGCTTTAGAAAATGCACGCAGGTTATTACGCGGAAAATTTTCAACACGAGTCCATGAACTCACTGAAGTTATTAAAGACCTTTCTATTCGATTAGAACTAGATGTTGATTTTGCTGAAGAAGAAGTCGATCCCGATACCTCTTCTTGGCGCCCTAAACTAGAAAATCTTCATCAACAAATTTCACGTTTAATTAATGATTTTCAAAGTGCAGAAACCGCGAATCATTTGCCTTTAGTAGTGATTTATGGAGCCCCTAATGCAGGTAAATCAAGTCTGATTAATGCTCTTCTTGAAGAAGAACGCTTATTAGTAAGCTCTATTCCAGGAACGACAAGAGACTTTGTAGAAGTCCGCCTTTTACTCTCTGGTGGTGAAATTCGACTCGTAGATACTGCTGGCATTTCTGATCATGCAACAGACCTTTTAGATTCCCTTTCTATGGAAAAAAGTCGAAAAATTTTAAAAGACGCCGACTTAAAAATTTGTTTGATTGATGGTTCTAAACCAGAAACACTCAAAGATGCCATTGCTCAAGCACAAGAAGAAAATGCCTTGATTATTATTTCTAAAGCGGATCTTTTTAACGCAGAAGAATTAAAAAACGAATTTCCAAAAAAAGCCCTTTTTACTTCTACAAAAGAAGATGTTCATTTACATCTTTCTAACTTAAAATCACTTTTAAACGAAAAGCTATTCCCTCCAAGACAAATTGAAGAAAGTTTCTGGGTCACAAGCGAAAGGCAAAAAAATTGCCTCAAGGAGGCCAAAGAAGGAATAGAAAAAACGTTAGTCTTAATCGATCAAAATCCAGCTGTAGAGCTTATTGCTTTTGAAATGCAGCTTGTTCGTCGACAATTACTTTCTATAACGGGAGAAATTTCTTCCGAAGATATTCTTCAATCCATCTTCTCGGGGTTCTGCATTGGGAAATAGTTATTTAGGCGCTTTATTAGCCATCATTGCTTTTGGAACATATATGGCGCCATTAAAAAAATGGCCGCTATTTTCTTCTTGGACTTTTTTGCCCGTTCTCTCTTGGGGCTTGTTTATTAGTGCAAATGTGGTAGGCTGGTTTACTGATACTATTCATTTAAACTTTATTGGTTTACTTTGCGGGTTTATCTGGGTTGGCGGTGGCGCCCTTTGCTTTTGGGCAGTTCAAAAAGAACAAGACCTTGCAGGTACTGGCGTTCGCTCCATGGGAATTAGCATTTTAACCTCTTTTTTAGTTGGTGTGTTTCTTTTCAAAGAATCCACTCTTCTCTACTTTTCTATTCCTGCTATCTTAGCCATTTTATTAGGTCTCTCTTTGCTCGCTCCACAAGGCATTCATTTTTTTAGAAATTGGAGATCTCTTGCAGCAGGCGCCATTTTCGGTTCTTACCTAATTCCTTATCAACTCTCAGAAATGAATTACATGGATTTTATCTATCCATTTTCTACTGGAATTTTTATTACTTCTCATCTTTTGATTTTTGTCTTGTATAAAAAAAGAGCTATTCAAATTACACCCATTAAGGGCGCCATATTTGCTACCATGGGAGCAGGCGTCTTATGGATGGTTGGAACTCACGGTTGTTTTTGGGCTCTGAATGGATTAGGCTATGCGATTGGTTACCCACTCACTCAATTAAACCTACTCGTCAATTTAATGTGGGGCATTATTATTTTCAAAGAATACCCAACAGCCAAAGAACGTCTTAAAATTGTTTTTGCAGCCATGATCATTTTGATTGGAGCACTCTTTTTAACTTTAGCGCGCGCCTAAGTAATAGGCTTTCAACGAGACTTTAATTTTCAAGCATTTCAAGGCGTTTCTTATACTTAGACGCCTTTTCAAAATCTTCTTGGTAAGTAGCGCTTATTTTTTGACCTAAAAGTTCTAAACGTTCACGAGCCTTTGAATCCCCTTGATTCGCTCTTAGCACGCGAATAGAGTGGTCCATTTGCACCACATCTTCAATTTCTGGATAAGATTTCATAAAAGAATAAAACTTGGTAATATTATGCTCATAATCTTCATCTGTTTCTTGAGCTAATAAAAATGGTATAATCCGAAGGCCAAGTAATTCCCACAAATTTCCCATAAATGTATCTAAAGTATCATGTTCAGAAAAAACATCTACATTTTGAATAGAGTGATTATTTTCTTTAAAATCTCCATTCTCAATTTGACCTAACAAATCATTAATATATTGACGTTCCCAAGAATTCACCTGCTCTCGGTACATTGCTTGATAAAAAATGGGTAAACTGGTAATACAAAGATGTGCTTGACTAATACCTGAAAATTCACCGATATAATAGATATCAGCATCTTCTTTTAATATTTCTTCTTCCGATTCATAAAAAACCACTTTTGCAGGCACAGGAATAATTTCCATATTTGAAATTTCCTGAATACGATCCTTGAATGAATCTGGATCCAAGTTTTCAGGTAATTCCATCCCTTCTTCTTTAAGATGTTCTATTAATTCAGAAATCCCTTCAGAATTCGAATTAGAGCCCACTTCACGACGAATAAAGTCCTTAAAAGAATCATGAGGTTTAAACTCTCCAGATACCACTAATAGTCCATTACGAACCATATCTCTTAATGGCATCATTCCTTTTTCTGGCTCTGCATTAGAAGAAATTCTTGCATAGACAATCAATTTGCCTAACAACTTACTAGAATTCCCTTTTTTTTGTTCTATTCCTAACATGATTTTTTTCTCTCAACTTAAACAACCAGAACCTTTATGAAAATATAAAAAAGTATTTAAAAATAACAGAAATTTATTATCTGTATTTGCGAAAGTCTTCTATTTGAGTTTTTATGGGCTTTGACACGGACTACTTAAACAGGATACTACATAAATATGACTTTCTGGGATTTTTCTAAGAACAATTCTATTATTACTTCTATGGATTCTACGTGGGCACACATTCTTTCTATTTGCGAACAGTTGTCGAATACGACTTATGAAAATCTGACAAAAATTATTCGATTTTCTAAGGCAAACTCTGCTAGTCAAGCGAGAAAATTAGACGATAGTTTTCAGAATGATTTAGATTATTGGATGGGTGGCGGCACTTGTTTTAGCATGACTTGGCACTTATATCAACAGCTAGAAAAGCTGAATCTTTCTCCTCGATTATTAATGGGACATAAAAGAAAAGAACTCAATATCCATTGTGCTTTGTTATTGTCTTATCAGAATAAGACTTTTTTATTTGACCCAGGGTATTTGATTTTTGATCCCTTAGAAATACCAGAACCAGCTCCTATTGGAACAGGAATCTCCTTTTTCCCTTTAATTCCGAATACCGTTCAAATACAAAATAACGGTTCCATTCTCTCTTTATTTACTGGTAGCGTCCAATCCCCTTTAAAACTTCGTTTTGAGTTTTCCCTCTCTGGGGTTGATATTTTAGAATTTCAAAAGCATTGGACAGAAAGTTTTCACCGAGAAATGATGACCTACCCCGTATTAAATCGCCTAGACAAAAAAAATGGAATACAATATTATTATCAAAAAGGCAATTTAGTCACACGAAAAAAAGAAGGCTCTTTTATTCAAAAAATTGAGAAGGAAAACCAAGTATCCACACTAAGTAATCTTTTTCAGCTTACCCCAGAAATAGTGGAAGAAGCCTTAAAAATCATTGAAAAAAGATAGATCCTATAGGACCCACCTCCAGTAGTTCATTCACATATAAAATTGCCTTGATACTTCGCAGGTTGTGCATTGTTCAATGTCGCAAATTTCATCAACATTCGCCACTTTAGTGTTTACATACTTGTTTGTACAACTCGACAATCTGCATGCTACGCCACCCCTTTCTGTCCTCGTCCTATCGAACAAACACGCCTGTTTCCCGAAACTGGATCATTCCCCAAAGAGTATCATTCTCGCTAAGCGCTACCTATACATGGTTCAACTAGAATGCTCATGTTGTTTGCTTGATCAATTCAATTTTTTCTCTCGCAAATCAATTTTCAGAGTGGTCTTATATTTTTTTTACTTTTTAAGCTTTTATTTACTTATTTTATTTAGACGGAGATTTTATGAAAAAATTAATCATTTCTTTTTTATTTCTTTTCAGTTTTGCTCTTATTGCTTGTGGCCCTTCCCGAATTCAAATTCAGGAAATGTCCTCCGCATGTGACGTTTTAATTGAAGTACGCCACGTTCAAAATGATTCTATTGCCATTTTTGTTGGTAATACCCTGTTCGTAAACACACAGCAAATTGTTCGTGATGAAATATTCCCCTTTCTTGTAAGTAAAAGAAACCCTACCGATATAGATATTCCAACGGCAACCACCGTTCTCAATTCTAAAGAAGAATTTATCGATTATTTAAAAAGTAGCGTTTCCCCATTATCCTCTTTTGGTATTGTCATGGGAGAAAACGTTTCTAATGAAATAGGATTTAGCGAAGAAGATGCCATCAAAAAAATAACAGCATTACTTCAATCTATTGATGGCGGTAGTGCCATACTATTTCATGAAAAAGAAGGCCAGTTAATCAAAGCTAAAAAGCTTTATTAATAATTAATATAACCATCCTGCAGACCAGTCACTGGATATAATTTATTCCCAGAAGGCGAGACGACTATCGCTAATCCCGATAAGAAATTCATCCAGCGATTTAAAGAAAATTCCATTTTCAGAAAATGTGAAAGACATGGAATAATCCAAGCATCGTGAGATAAAAAGAAATTCCATTGATCATATGATTTCTCTAACATGATATTCAAAAATTCTTCTGCTGTTTCTTTTACTGGTAAAAAAGCAGGATGCTCTCCATTTTTCATATAATCCAAAAGCTGTTGATAAAATTTATTTTTTAATGCTTCTGCATAAGAATCATAATCTTTAACAAAAAAATTCCCTAAAGCATCCATGACTTCTATCTTCTCTGGACTATTAAAGTCGGTATCTCCTCGTCCTTTAGCAATATAAGCCGCTGTTTCTTTACAACGACCTACAGGACTTGAAAAATAAGAGGCCTCGCCTATGGTTGGAAATAGTGACCCCAGCTTAAATGCTTGAGATTTTCCTTCTTCGGTTAGGCCAACATTAGCTCCAAATTGAGCATCCTCTTTTGTAATATGACGACGCTCTGCATGACGCAATAAAAAAACAACCTTATCTTGTTTCTTTACATCAGAAATTAAATCTACAATTCGAATGAAATTCATAATCTAATAAAGAGATTCCAAAGAAAGTGACCAATTAAAAAACTAATACCACCTAAAAATATACCCGCAACAATATCAGAAGCCCAATGCACACCAAAATAAATACGAAGTATTCCCCAAGTCACAGGCAATAAAAGCATGACCCATCCTACTTGAGGAACTAAGAAAAATACAGTACAAGCAACCGCTAAATTATTCATCGTATGGCCAGAAGGGAAACTGTACTTATCTAGTGGAGGTACTTCTGCATTAATATGTTCGAAAAATGAAAAAGGACGGGCCCGCTTCACTGAAAGTTTAACAACCCAATAAAGGATAAGACTAACAGCTAAAGAATCTAAGCTCTGCCATAAAACGGTTAAAAAACCCTTCCATCCTAATATGTAAATCATAAGCAATGCAAATAAAGCCCATATATAGCCATCGCCTAAACGCACATAAAAACGAAGCCAGCCATTCACTTTTGGAGAAAACCGATGGTCTCTCATAAAAAGAGTGATTCGTTGATCTAAAAGCTGAATTTTTTGAAGCATGATTAAAATTTATATAATTTACTCTTCCGTCAAACCAGAACATTTTTGTTTTTATATCTTTCTGTATAAAAATATAGGACACCTCTAAAAAATAGCTTGTTTAGCGAGTATTATTTTATTCACCGTTTTTTACTAGAATTCATTTTTTAGAGTTACCTGATAATCACACTTTTCTGTCGTAGGTTTTTATGAAGGTTCTTGTTTTAAATTGCGGTAGTTCTTCAGTCAAATATGCCGTTATAGACACTAAAAATAAAATAGCCCTATCTAGCGGACTTGTCGAAAATATTGGAGTAAATGGTCATATAAAAGCAAAAGGCCCTATTAATCCAATCGATGAAAGCTTAGACGTTCCTACCCATGCTGAAGCTATTTTTGCAGTTCAGAAATATTTAAAAGAACAAGAACTCATTGATGTGATTGAAGCTATTGGTCATCGAGTAGTTCACGGCGGTAAATATGTCAAATCAGAACTCGTTACTCAAGAAGTGATTGACTACATTAGAAGCATCACTTTATACGCTCCTCTACACGAGCCAGCTCATGCCACAGGTATGGAAGAAGCTAAGAAATATTTTCCTAATCTTCCTCAAGTCGCTGTATTTGATACAGCTTTTCATCAAACGATGCCCCCCAAAGCTTTTCTGTATGGCATTCCCTATGAAATCTACCAAGATCTAAAAGTACGCCGTTATGGGTTTCATGGCACCTCTCATCGATATGTTTCGGCAGAAGCCATTCGTCTACTCAATCAAAAAGCAGAAGACACCTATTTAATTACCGCTCATCTTGGTAATGGTTCTTCTGCAGCCGCCATTTCTCAAGGTCAATGTGTAGATACCACCATGGGATTCACCCCTTTAGATGGTCTTGTCATGGGAACGCGCTCAGGCTCCATTGATCCAGCGATTCTCTTTTTCTTAAATAAAACTCTGGGGTACGATATTGATCGCTTAGATAAATTAGTGAATAAAGAAAGCGGTTTATTAGGTCTTTCTGGCCTAAGCAATGATATGCGTACCATTACTCAGGCCGCCAGTGAAGGTCACCAAAGAGCGAAAATCGCTTTAGAAGTGTTCTGCTACAAACTCGCCAGAGAAATTGGTGGACTCGCCATGGCTTTACCAAGAATTGATGCTCTTGTTTTCACTGGAGGCATTGGTGAAAATAGTGTCGTCGTGCGCGAACTCGTTTTAAAAAATTTAAGTATTCTAGGCTATGATATTGATCCAGAAAAGAATGTAAATCATGGAAAAAAATCTTCTGGAATCATCACCAAAGACGGTTCTGCAAAAGCAATGATTATTGCGACAAATGAAGAACTTCTTATTGCTATGGATACAGAAGTGATGGTTTAATCCTAACCTGCCCATTTGTATCTTATTTCTTCTCTGCCCAATCATTTTGTGCGAAAATCATTAAAAACAGCTTTTTACAATAAAAATTGAAATACAATCAAATTTCTTTTGTAAAGCATTATAAATCTGTTGTAAAACTTTAATATACTTTTAAGTTGTAAAACGATTTTTTACATCGACATTTATAAATAAAAACGTATTATTTTCTTTAGTGTAGGGACCAAGGGAAAATCCATATTTCAAAGGAGATGTTATGGGTGTTCGTTTATTTCCACTGGTTTTTACAAGCATTGCTTTCACAGCATCTGCTTTATTCGCTTTCAGTATCAGCGGGAGCGTATCCTCTAGTAAAGGAGGGCCTATTGAAGGCGCGGCCGTTTCTGTTCTAAATATTCCCTCTATTTCTTCTGTGCAAACAGATATAAATGGCAATTTCAGTTTAGAACACACCACTTCTATTCAGCCAAATCAATCTGGTTTGAAGAGCTGGAAGGTAAAATGGAATCGTCAATTTCTTGAAATTGAAAATATTCATTCTGGCTCATTTCAATTGTCTTTAATGGACGCTCTAGGAAAAGTAGTTTGGGAGGATCGCATTTCTGGATCAAACGGTCATTATACATTAGACGTTTCTACAATTTCTTCTTTTAAGGTTTCTTTTTTGAGAATTAAAGACTCCAACAAAGAATCCACTCTTCTTTTATCAAAAGAAGCTGTTTCTACTAAATCTGAGGTATTATTGCCAGCTATTCTCTTCAAAAAGACAGGCTATCAAGATACCACTTATACGATGTCTTCTGAAAACGAAACCAACGTTTCTATTGTCATGAGAGATACCACTACTGAAGTGCTAGCTTGCCCTTCTTCTGTTCTTGCTCCAGGTGATCAAAATAAGACTATTACTATTGATGGAAAATCACGTCAATATATTTTACACGTTCCAAACGCATACAAAGGCGATGCCCCTGTTCCTCTAGTCGTTGATTTCCATCCTATCGGTGGTTCTGCTTCAGGAGAATCTAGTTCTTCCCCTTACAAAGCAAAAACTGATCCTGAAGGCGTTATCACCGTTTATCCAAACGGCTTATCAGGACCTATGGGCAATGCTTGGGATGTAGGCCCCTGTTGTTCAGATGCCAATGACACTTTATTTGCAAGAAAAATTGTTGAAGAAGTTAAAAAACTAGCCTGCATTGATCCAAAACGAGTTTATGCCACTGGTTTCTCTATGGGTGGAGGCATGTCTCATTATACTGCCTGCCATTTAGCAGATATTTTCGCTGCTGTGGCTCCTGCTGCTTTTGACTTACTAAAAGAAAACGAAGGTGCTTGCAAACCTGTTCGCCCCATTTCTGTTATTTCTTTCCGCAGCACAGGGGATTTTGTAGTGAATTACAATGGAGGTCTTTCCAGCGTAGTCCAAGGAATGCCGATTAATTTCTTAGGAGCAGAAGGGACTCATAAAAAATGGGCTGAAATCAATAAATGCACAGGAAGCCCTGCTACAGATAAAAATGGTTGCTCCACTTACTCCAATTGTGCTGATGGCGTTAAAGTCACCCTTTGCACAAAACAAGGAGGTGGTCACGATTACGGTGATGCAAACGTCGGTTGGCCATTCTTAAAGGAATTCACCCTTCCATAATAAGGGTTAATGACGCCAAAACTGATAATGCGTTAATGAAGTTTTAGAAATGATTTTCGCAATGGTTTTATTTTTCAGTAGCAAGTGTTGCACTTGATAAAAAGAAAGTAACAGCATTAAAAAAAGAATAGAAGTCACCATCCAATCCATGAATGGTGACTTTATTTTTATGAATGAATTGAATAACAAACTCGCGAGAACGCTATACACAATACTAGTGATTAAAAATAGACCATGAGCCGCTTCAATCGCTTTTTGAGGACACCGATTGAAACACTTCATGCAATTCTGACAATGCAAAGTCCAAAAGGGTCTTTGATTTACCATTCTAATAGCTTGTACGGGACATTCTCGAACACACAAACCACAAACATTACATTGATCATTTGCATAAAAAGATTTCGCTATGATAAAGCGACCAAGAATAAAGTAGGCGAGTGCGATAGGTGAAATCAGCAAATCAATAATAATCTCTCGACAAGCATAGAAATCGCTTTTACCTGAATAAATTTTCTCGGCATGTTTTTCTACACGTTGATAATTCACTTGAGCCAAATAATCTTTTGCATTTTGTTTTAATGCAGGATGCAAACTAATCCAGTTCGAAGGCATATCAAAAGGAATCATTCCAGAAATTTTATACCCTTTTATTTTTAAGAGCAAAGTTGATAAATAAAAGGCGATCCCTGTTAACCCAGGCGTTACAAAACGACCAAGCTTTAAACCAGCCCTTGTATTCATTAAAACGACACGATTTTTCCCTTTAGGAAAATTTTTAATAAATCGGAGTGTAATCTCAGGAAAATTAAAACCATGAATGGGAGAAATAAACATTATGAGCGCACTAGAGGGAATCTCTTTTAAGCTCAAAACATCCTTTTTAGCGATATCAAATAACTTTGGTTCAAGTCCTTTTTTCTTTGCAAATTCAGAAAACCAAAAAGCAATTTTTTTTGCATTTCCTGTTCCAGAAAAATAATAAATAAAGACTTCTACCATTTCTTGACTCCTGGCCCTTGGATACGGCTATGTCCATTTCCAATTGGTAGCACATTAATTTGAGTCTCAATTTCTTCTTTTAATGATTCCACATGAGTAATCACGCCGATTAATTTCCCTTCTTCTTGACGCAAATTAGAAAGCAAACTGACGGCCATTTGCAATGTTTTAGAATCTAATGTTCCAAACCCTTCATCTAAAAATAACGTATCTAAACGAACACGATTGCTTGCCATCGATGATAAGCCGAGTGCCAGAGAAAGGCTAATTTGAAAGGTTTCACCGCCAGAGATATTACTTGTAGTTCGAATTTCTCCAAAATCGCTGTCATGCAATTGAAAAGTGAGTTCGGTCTCTTGAGGTGTTAAGCTATATCTAGGATTCAGCTTCTTCAAGTGCTGATTCGCATTGCGTGTCAGCATTTTCAGCGTGATTCCCTGTACAAATCTTGAGAATCTATCCCCTTGGGCTGATCCAATCAGTTTATTCAAATTTTCCCAAATACGATGATGATGGCGTTGCTTTTCTAAAGAATTTTGTAACGAACTCTTTGTTTTTTCATTTTCTTTTTGCTTTTCAAGCCTTAATCTTAATCCAATGATTTCTTCGTTAAATACTTTATTTTTTTGAGTTAATTCTATGCTCCCTGTATTTAATTCATCTAAAGATTTTTCCGTTAGCTTCTTCTCTTTTTCTGCTTGCAGCGTCTTTTGATTGTAATCATACTCGCCATTTTTCTTATTCAATTCTTTTTGATTATCTTGTATCTGTTTCTCTATTTGACGGCATTCTTCTGAATCCATTCTCGCACTTAAAAAATCTTCTGGCGTTTCAAATTCCGCTTTTCTTAAATGAGCATTAAAATCTTCTTCTTGCTCTTTTTTTTCTTCATGCAAGTTTTTTATTTCTTGTTCTAATGATGTGATTAAAGCCTCTGAAGAAAACCTCGCTTTTTCTTTTTCTTGTTTTTGGTTTGTCACTTGCTTCAATTGTTCATCTAAATTCTTTCTCTTGATCTCTACTTCTTGGCGATCACTCTCCACTCTTTTTTCACCAAAAATTTCTTTTCGCTTCTCCTGCTGACTTAATAAATCCTCTTCAATAGTCTTTCTTTGTTCTTCAATCTTTAGTTTTTCTTTTTGAATCCCTTCTATATGACTCTGTATTTTTTGTTCTTTTAATTGATATTCATTTTTCTTTTCTTGATGCTCTTGCATCTTGTTTTTACACTTGTCATAATTCTCTTTTTTATTTTCCAATTTTTTCATAAGAGAAGGAATTTCATCTGCCGAATTAAATGCAAGCGTATATTTTTTTAAGGAGTCTACTATTTCTTCTTTTTTACTTAAATATTTTTCACCAAAAGAAGCAAGATCCCCTTCTGTATCCTTAATATCTTTATCGGTATATTCCAATTTTTCTTGTAATTTTATTAATTCGTTCTGTTCTTTTTGTACTTGTTCTTGAAGCTTTTTTAATCGTTCTATATTTTCCAAAGCAGAACTTTTTATCTCTGAAATTTCTTTCTCATGATAAGGATGATCTAATGAACCACAAACAGGGCAAGGAGTATTTTCTTGAAGATGCTCTCGAAGCATGGCTGATAGCGAATCCAACTCTTGTTCTAAAAAACTTTCCCTTTCATTTTTATGATTTTCAAGCGACGCTTTTATTTTTTCATCATCTTGCTTTAAATCATTAAATTCCTTCTTTCGCTTTTCTAGTTTTTGTTTTTTCTCTTGAATCGTATTAAAAAATTCTGTGATACGATCAAATAAACCTTTCAGTATTACTATATCTGAAGATAACATCTCATCATTTTTATTATCCTCAATGTATCTTTTTGCGAATTCAAAATGAGAACTTTCTTTTTCCCATTCCTGTTTTAATTGATTTATTTTTTTTTCTTCTTCTTGATGTTGTTCAGTAATATGATCGAATTCTTTTTTAATTCCTTCTATTTCTTTTTTCTTTGCTTTAATCTGAGAATCTAATTCATTGACTTGATCCCATACACTGACTTTCGAAGCCGCTATTTTTTTAGCTTCTTCCATTTCTTTTTCTAACGTTGTATTTTTTTCAACTATGAATTCTATTTCTTTTTTTATACTCTTTATTTTTAATAGATGATTCTCTTTTACTATTTCTTTTCTTTTGATTTCTTCAAGCGTATTTTGATACGCCTTGTAAAACACCTCTACTTCCAAAGCGCGCCTTGCTTTTTCACACAATACTTTTTTAGGATTTAATTCTTCTTCTTTCTTCTTTAGTGATTCAATTTCACTTACAATTATGGCAGATGCTTTCTGTAATTCATTGATTTTATTCAACCAAGAAATCGCTTCTTGTAATTGAAGAATTTGCTTTGAGGTCTCCTTTTGAAAAGTTTCTTTTTCTTGCAATTCTGCCTTGTAACTCTCTTCTTCTTCTTTCGTTAATAAAAACAAATTTTGAATCTGTTCTTCAATTGAGTTTAATTTTGCTTTTTCCCTTTTTTCTCTCTCAAAGACTTTTTTTGAATAAACTCGATACTTGCTGGATCCTGATATTTGTTCCAGTATTTTTGCCCGCTCATCATCTACTGAAGTTAAGAAACGGCTAAATGCACCCTGAGGAAGCATGACCGCTTTAGTAAACTGTTCATAATTCAAACCAATGAGATCTATTATTTTTTTCGATGTCTCTGTAATTTTTTCTGTTAGAGATTCTTCTGTTTGATTTTCTCCTATTTTATAGAGACTAAATCTAGGCGCCTGCAATTGACCATCTAATTTTCCATGAGCACGTTTTTGCTCAAAATAGGAGCGATAAATGATTCCATTCACTTCAAATGTCACTACAGCTGAGCAAATCGCTGTACCATAAGTCATCACTTCATTTTTACTACTTATACTTTTTTGGCGAGGCGTTTGCCCATATAATCCGAGCGTAATCGCATCTAATATAGAGCTTTTCCCAGAGCCTGTAGGGCCTACAATAGAGAACAAACCATTTTCTATAAATTCTTTATCAGTAAAATCAACTTCCCATTTTCCTAATAGAGAGTTAATATTTTCAAATCGTAACCGTAAGATTCTCATACCGCCTCCTCATCGTCTTCAGCAGTTATAATCTCACGAAACGCCTCTAACAACTCTTGACATTGTTCTTCTGGAATTTCTTTAGATTGAAGTAATTTTAAGAAAACTTCTTCTTCACGCATTTCAGATAAGTCCTTTACATCTTCATCTAAATACACGCCTAACATAGAATCACTTTTATTTACTAAACGCACCACAATAAAAGTCACCTCTTCTAAATCTTCTTTTAAGCGATAACTTAAATTGCTAATAAATTCTTCGCCATTATAAATAATTTCCACAAAAGCATTTGACTTTTTTTCTCTAAGTAAAGAAAGCTCTTTTTGAATAGTAAAAAGATCTCCACTAATTCGAACAAACTCTTGAAAAGAAGGGACCTCTAATTTTTCAACAATACAAGACTCTCCTTTCGGAAAATCAACAATATGAACTATTCGCTTTTGACCTATTTCATCAAAGCCCATCAAAAGAGGCGCTCCGCAATAGCGAATATGATTTAATCCCCCAATTTTTTGAGCTCTATGAATATGCCCTAAAGCCACATAATCAAAACCATCTGGAAAAACATCCACATCTATTAACCCTAAATTCCCGACTACATCACGAATCCCTTCATCTTTACCGCCACTCACATTAGCCGCAAATAAATGACCCATCGCCACTATCGGAATTTCTGGATTTCCTAATTCTTCTTTTTTTTGTAACGCTAAATCGTACACCGCATGGTAATGAGCTCTTGTGCCTTCGACGACTAATTTTGCAATATCTCGATCCACTTCTTTTGGGCAAACATCACGCAAAGCGGCTTCTTTCAGATAAGGAACCGCACAGACAATCATTTCAATGCCGCCATCCTTATTTTTCAATTCAATCATCTCGCCCGATAAATCGCCTTTCACCACATTCCCGACCACATAAATCGAAATCGTAGACAAAAGATTCTTGGGCGCATCTAATAACAAACCAGAATCATGATTTCCTGCGATGATGACCACTTGCGAGCAATTAGACTTAGCTAGGTTCGCTAAAAATCGATAGTATATTTCTTGAATCCTGTGGCTTGGATTAGCGACATCAAAAATATCCCCAGAGACCAACAGAGCATCGACCTGCTCCTCTTTCAAAGCATCCAAAACCCAAGTCAAAAACGACTCAAATTCCTCGGTTCTATCTTTATCTTTTAAGGTGTTCCCCAAATGCCAATCCGAAGTATGTAGTATACGAAATCCTTGTTTTTTCAACATAAAAACTCCAAATCCAATCGCGTTGTTTAAGAATTAATATAAAAAAGAATAAATGACTTTTTCTTTTTAAAATCATCCCCTCCTTTATTCAACCCTTTTTAAATGCAATTCAAAAAAACATCACCAAAATACTTCACATAATTTCAATGAGTTATGGGGGGAAGCCTCCCCCTCGCTTCAGCCTCCTTAAACTCACCTGATTTCATTAGACAGGAGTCTTCCGCTACCCCCTCTCATTTTATAATGGATTTTTGTCTTTTCGAGCCTTACCTATTTTTTGTGGAATATGTTCTTTATGGATTACAACTACTTCCATTTTCAATGACAACTAACATAAATTGCATAACGGTTCTACTCTTTTTCATACTCTTTTTTTTGTTCTCACAAAAATCCCCATTCAATCCATTGAATTCTCATTCTTCCCTATTTTAAAAAACACCTTAATTTTTGAAATTTTAAGCTTTTTGTGCAATTCTAACATTTTTCCTGAAATTACAACCCAACAAAGTACATATAAAAATCGTCGTATCGATTCTTATGCAGTTTTCAACTTATATTCACATTTTATCCACAAATGCATTAAGTCAATCGTAAAAAATAAAATGACTTCATTACACCCCTATATAATGAAAAACTAGACTTAGTCTAAATATATATTCTTTTTTATCTATTTTTGTTCTCATTTATGTTCTCAAAAATTGATTTATTATTTATATTTAGAACGTGAATAAAGAAATAAATATCTTTCAATTTACCCATTTCCGTAAATATTTAGAACAGTATCAAGAACAACGTGTTCTTGAAGAGCCTTCTTTTACTCGAACAGAAATTTGCAATTTACTTGGTCTTTCAAAAAGCAGAAGTTACTTCGCTGATGTTTTAAGAGGGAAAAAAGTATCTCCTCGAATGGTTCAGAAGTTTATAGAAATTTTAAGCTTAAATAAAAAAGAAGCTCAATACTTTAAGGCAATGGTTCAGCTCGACCAAGCAAAAAATGAACAAGTACGCTCTCAAGCAATGGAAGAGCTTCTTCATATTCACCCCACGCCAGAACACTTACTCAATTCCGATGCCTACGATTATTATGCCAAATGGTATCATAGCGCACTTTTTGCCATTTTAGATGTTTTAGATATTAATGATGATTTAAGGCCGGTTCAAAAAAGAATTTTTCCTAAAGTCTCTTTAGGGAAACTCACTTCATCTATTCAATTATTAATTCGTCTTGGTTTAGTCCGTCAAAATGACGATGGTTTTTACAAACCTACAAAAGATTCTATTTCTAGCGGTCCTTACAATAATGATGAGCTCATCCGTCAATACCAATTGCAATGCTTTGAACTTTCAAAAGAGGCGCTTTTAACGCCCTCCAAAAATCCTCATATTATGTCCACGCTTGTCTTTAGCTTATCAAAAGAAGCTTATCAAAAAATGGAAGCCGAATTACAAGCATTTAAAAAAGCAGCCCGCCGTATTGTCGCCGAAGATTCGAACAAGCCCGATAGCGTCTACCACCTGAACCTACATCTATTCTCTAATTTAGAGCCGGAGGGAAAATGAGAATCATGACTCTCTTCAAAAAATCATCCTCCCAAAATCTCATTCCATACAATGGAAAAAAAGCGTTTTTGAAAAAAACTCTAATTCTTTTTTTTGCTATTCTGAACTTTTGTATTCTTGGGTGTACCGTAGATTCTGCGGGAGTGATTACTGAAACAGAATCTGGGAAATCACTTGCTGGTATCGTCACAGATTCTAAAGGGATTCCTTTAGCTAATGTTCAAGTGGCATTGATTGATACTCAGTTTATTTCTGCAAGGCCTTTATTTAAAAGAGAAGTCATTTCTGATGACTCTGGCTATTTTATAATTGATAGTATCCCACAAGGATCTTATCGGTTAGCCTTAATGGATTCCTCTAAAGACCAATCTCTACTCACTTCTATTGATTTAAGCAAAGACGATTCTCTTCAAACCATTTCAGTAAAAAATCTCAAGCTATTAAAAAATGGCTCTTTCAACTTAGACTTAAATCTATTCCAATTAAGCGCGGGCGATACTCTTTGCCTCACGGGCTCCCTATTCTGTAAAGTCATCGAAAACGGTGATGATTCTCTTCGCCATATTGAAGTCACTGGAATGACTCCTATCTTATTTAGAAGCCTACACATTTTAAAAGCAAACCATTCTTCTGAACAAGTTGATATTCAATGGAATATCGAATCAGAGAAAAAGCTCTTTATTACAGAGCATGGAAATTTCTTTAGCAAAAAAACGATCTCAAAAGTTTTTGAGGAATCATTAAAGAATGGTGGCTACACTGGCGATTCAATTCCAATGCGCTTTGTATTGTCAAACACTTGGGAAAAGCCAATGCTTCTCGATACCAACGGAAACACGATTCTATTACAACCAATTTCAACCCAAGACGATTCTATTGTCTATTTCGGAATTGTTCCTAAAGTAGATTTTTCTAAATCAACCACGCTTTCCTTTGCTGTCATTGATTCCGCTCAAAATGGTTCCTTAAATACGCCTCCTGTAAGATCCTTTCATTACTTTAATGAAAGCCTCACTAATAGTACAACAATCACAGAACCCGTTTTTCAAGATAGCGCGATTGGACTCTCTTTCCGATTCAAGATAGACGGCAAAGATCAAGACACATTAGGCGTTGTTCTTATTTCGGCTCGTACTGCAGAAGGGAAAGGTTTTGACATTCGTCAAAGAGAATCCACCGATTCTGTGTCTATTTGCGTCAGGCTTTATTCCGATACACTTAATAACGTTATAGCGGCAAGTGATACCATCATTTATGGAGCAGCAAAACTACTTGATAACGAATGGCATCATTACACGCTTTTTATTAATAAAGCACATCTCACAATTAGTGCAGATGGCGAAATCATACGCAATACCGATATCAAAGTGACAGAGAACTTTTATAATCCATCTGAGATAATAATTGGAAGCGACCCCTTGTTTAGAGGCTCTCTAACCGAACTTTTTATTTTGGATGGAAAACAAGATACGTCGTGGATTAAAACACAATACGAATTACAGAAACGTTAAAACTATTTTTAGAGACATGCTCTTGCCATAAAAGTAGATAACTTTTCTTCTATTAAATCCCACTGCCCTAAACGCATTTGTGTAGGATTAAAAATACTCCCTCCAAACGCAAGCAAATCAGCTCCTGACTCTCTATACTCAGGAGCATTTTTTTCACTCACGCCTCCACAGGCCATTAAAGGAATATCTTTAAAAGGACCTCTTAAATCTCGAATATAAGAAGCGCCTCCCATGGCCCCCACAGGGAACACTTTAACAAAAGAAGCGCCTAAATCATAAGCACGCTGAATCTCTGTTGGAGAAAGTGCTCCAGGAATAATAGGTATTTGAAGATTTACACAACGCTTGATAATTTCTTCTGAAATCGTTGGCGTCACAATAAATTGAGCACCAGCAGAAATAGCCGTTTCTAATTCACTTAAATATCGAACAGTACCCGCGCCAACCAAAATGTCTAATGGATCAGCAATGGAGCGCATATTTTTTATGATCACCTCTGCATTTGGCGTATTCATTGTCACTTCTATCGCCTTTAAGCCACAACGTTTTGAAACTCGTAGACAATCATATTCTGCTCCCATAGGAATATCCCTTAAAATGCCAATCACAGGAGCAGACTTTAATATAATTCCTAACATAATTCACCTATTTTATAAAAACCCTATTTTTTTGTCCTTTCTTATAGGACACTTAACGCCATATTTCGTCACTCAAATTAGCAATAACACGATTATAACCACATTTCATTTCTTTGAAAGTTATTCAAAACGAAGCGCTTCAATAGGATCCAAACGACTCGCTTTCTTAGCTGGGTACCATCCAAAAAATACACCCGTTGCAAAACAAACAAGAAAACTCACAATCACACTTGTAAACGAAACACTCATAGGCCAATTTAAGAATAATTTGACACCTTGAGCTGATAATATACCCAAAAGAATTCCGACTAATCCACCAAGCAAACTAATAATTACAGACTCAAATAAAAACTGAAGTAAAATATCTTTACCGCGCGCGCCAATCGCCATACGAAGCCCTATTTCTTTCGTTCTCTCCGTCACAGAAACATACATAATATTCATAATCCCTATGCCTCCCACAAAAAGACTAATACCTGCAATTGCTGTAAGCACAATCGAAAGCAACTCAGACGTACTGGTGACCATTTGAATCATCTCTTCTTGAGTTCTAACTCTAAATGGCTCTGTTGGCTTTGTCCAGTTTCGGCGTTCTTTTAAAATTTCTAACACCTCATTTGTAGCTTGTTCAGCATACCCTTCTCCAATCGAATTCGCATATATCGTACGAATTTCCGTATTCGCATTAAATCGCTTCATGACGGTTTGATATGGAGTAAAAATAACATCATCTTGATCTTGCCCAAAACCACTGGAACCTTTTGGCTTTAATGTCCCGATTACTTTTAATGGAATGTTTTTATAGCGAATCGTTTTTCCTATGGGATCTCCTTCTGGAAATAGATTATTCACCACGGTTTGCCCAATCACACAGACTTTTGCCATTCGGTCTATTTGATCATCAAACATAATACCATCTTCCATTTCATAGTTTCGGATTTTTAAGTACTCTGCACTTATTCCAGTTAAAGAGACAGGCCAATTATTATTCCCCACTACTGCTTGCCCATTCGCTGTCACCACAGGTGAAACTTCTTTAATAAAGACTGCTTTTTTTCGCAATGCAAAAATATCGGCTTCTTCTAACGTTTCAGTGGAGCCACTCGCATCTAATTGCACTGGCCCTCTTCGTGAAGAATTAGGCATAATGGTAATCGCATTTGTCCCCATCGAAGTCATTTGATCTCGGATTGATTTTTTGGACCCTTCTCCCATAGCGACCATTGTAATCACGGCAGCAACACCAATCACAATACCAAGCACCGATAAAAACGTACGCATCCGATTTCTTAATAGAGCTCTCAATGCAATTTTAATCAAAGTAATCGGACTCATTCATCACCTCCATCAGCAAGATCTAATTCAGGAGGAGGCAAATTTTTCAACGCTTGTTCTGCGCTCAAAACATGATTGTTATAATAGTCTTTTTTTAATAACCCATCTCGAAGCGTAATTGTTCTACTAGAAAAAGCAGCTATATCAGGTTCATGAGTGACAAAAGCAATCGTTTTCCCCTGCTTATTCAAATTCTGAAAAATCATCATAATTTCATAACTAGTTCTAGTATCTAAATTTCCTGTTGCTTCATCGGCAAGAATAATCACAGGATCATTCACTAACGCACGCGCAATTGCTACTCGTTGCTGCTGGCCTCCAGAAAGCTGATTTGGCATATGATCCATTCTTCCAGCAAGCCCAACTAATTCAAGAGCCGCCACCGCCCTCGCTTTCCTTTCTTCAGAACTAATCTCACTATTATAAAGCAAGGGAAGTTCTACATTTTCAATCGCTGTAGTTCTTGATAATAAATTATAACTCTGAAACACAAATCCAATTTTTTTACTTCTAATTCTTGCTAAAGCATCTCTTTTTAAGTTTTCTACAGGCTCATTATCTAAAATATAATGACCAGAGCTAGGCCGATCCATACAACCCAAAATATTAAGCATTGTGGTTTTACCAGATCCACTTGCTCCCATAATTGTTACAAATTCTCCAGGATAAATATCATAACTCACACCGCGTAAAGCATGAACGGTTTCTTCACCCATTTGAAAATTTCGATGCAAATGCTGAATAGAGAGAATTGGCTTTTTATTGTTTAGTTCCATCATTTGAAAATTAGATGATTATAGACGGCTCTAGGTTCCTATTATTAAAAATATCTCTATTAAAAAGCAAAAAAAGTCGGTTTTCCTTCTTCACCCAGACCGTTAGTTCTATTGGTTTACCTTGCACCATTATAGTTTCTTTTCCGATTACAGTCCATTTATCGGTAGGTTCTATTTTAACACTACTTGAACTTTCAGAAGTGTTCCCTTGTATCAATAAAAGTAATAGCAAGATTATTAATTTGGGCATGGTATGTATTCAGTTTATAGGTATTGTAACAGCATCATCATATTCAAGATCCACAAATGCTGTATCTCCTCTAACTTCTTTTAAATCTGGCATTAACCAACCATTTTCGTTATAAATTTCATCTTTTGGTAAACCGATATAATAGTGTTTTATGGTGTTACCTGACTCATCATTAAAAACATATGATTCTACCCCCGTTATTCGTCGTTTTCTTGTGACACCTGTTCTATAATTGGTTTCCCAAATACTATATGTCCCATCTAAATTCACAGTAGAATCAACCTCAAATGTTCCATCTTCGTTTTCTTTACGGTATATATAATAATCCTCACCATTATAACTCTCCTTTTTCACCCAGACCGTTAGTTCTATTGGTTTACCTTGCACTATTATAGTTTCTTTTCCGATTACAGTCCATTTATCGGTAGGTTCTATTTTAACACTACTTGAACTTTCAGAAGTGTTCCCTTGTATCAATAAAAGTAATAGTAAAATTATTAATTGGGGCATGGTATGTATTCAGTTTATAGGTATTGTAACAGCATCATAATAATCAAGATCCACAAATGCTGTATCTCCTCTAACTTCTTTCAAATTAGGCATTAACAAGCCATTTTCATCATACATTTCATTTTTTGGCAAACCGATAAAATACATTTTTATGCCAATACCTGATTCATCATGAAAATGAAATGATTCTACTCCTGTTATTCGTCGACTTCTTGTTACACCTGTTATATCATTGTTTTCCCAAATACTATATGTTCCATCTAAATTCACGATAGAATCAACCTCAAATGTTCTATCTTCGTTTTCTTTACGGTATATATAATAATCCTCACCATCATAACTCTCCTTCTTCACCCAAACCGTTAGTTCTATTGGTTTACCTTGCACCATTATAGTTTCTTTTCCGATTACAGTCCATTTATCGGTAGGTTCTATTTTAACACTACTTAAACTTTCAGAAGTGTTCCCTTGTATCAATAAAAGTAATAGCAAGATTATTAATTTGGGCATGGAATTGGTACTCTATTTTGAGATGTTGCTATAGGGCTTGGAGGAATTTTATTGGAATACCCAGCATAATAATGATTCATTTCATATTCACTCCAAACGTTATAATCCCTTATAACTTTTTTTATTAAGTCATTTCCCGCATCAATACATTCTTTTTGTGTAAACAAATTATTGGTCGCTGTATTATTTTTAGTTAACAAGTATTTATTATAAAAATACTCTATAGCTTTTTTTGCATTCCTATAATGTTGTACTTCATGTTCATAAGTTTTTTGCTTATCATCAGTACTCCAACAGAGCTCTGTCCATTGGTTATTCTTTTTATCGTATTTCCAATTCGATTCCATGACTACAATGGAGATATTTTCTAAAAGTTCATCTTCATTGTAAGTATGGTAATAATGACCATCAATCGCATCACATTCACAATTAAATTGAAATAATGGCGTTGCATTAAATGATCCAAACGTGGCATGTTGATTCTTACCTGGAGAATACAATTTTCCAGTATTTTTATTAGTACTTATATCTTCTTTTTCATACCTTAAACAATTCGCTTTTGGTGCACCAGTATATTCATTTAATTCTGAACAATATCTATTTCTTTTTTGTAGTACTTTTGAATTGTACCTCTCTAATACCATGTTATCGCCTACTGGTATTATAATGGCGTCTTTATATTCCAAATCCACAAAAGCTGTATCTCCTCTTACTTCTTTCAAATTAGGCATTAACAAACCATTTTCATCATACATTTCATTTTTTGGCAAACCGATAAAATACATTTTTATGCCAATACCTGATTCATCATGAAAATGAAATGATTCTACTCCTGTTATTCGTCGACTTCTTGTTACACCTGTTCTATAATTGGTTTCCCAAATACTATATGTCCCATCTAAATTCACGATGGAATCTATCTCAATCGTACTATTATCGTTTTCTTTACGGTATATATAATGATCTTCTCCATTATAAAACTCCTTTTTCACCCAAACCTCTAATTCTTCTGAAACTTCTACTTTTGTTTTTATTTCAGTCTCTTTTCCCATATAGTACTTTATTTGAGATACTATTTTTTTATAAGCTCTTCCAAGTACATCAAAGAAATCCGAACTTTTCTTTTTTATTAATGAAGTCATTTCACGATTATTGTATTTTTCCTTTCCTACATAAGTCCATGTGTTTAACTCTTCGTTAGAGTCTTCTTTTCTTAAAACATCGTTCTCGTAACGGCACAATTCAGGCCCACTCGAGCTGCTTTCTATTTCACTACTTGAATAATTTGAATCATCATTATTATCCTCTTGGTGACTACTAGAGCTTACTTCTATGCATTCTCCGACAAGGCAATTATAATAATCAATCTCATAATCAGGGTTTTTCCCTAATCGACTACACTTCCATTCAGCATCAAAAAGGGCTGCATTTGCATCTGTATCGGTCGTATAACAATCTGCTTTTTCTTGTTCCTCACTTGAACTAGAAATGTCTTCACTAGAAGATGAATAACTTGATGATGAAAAAATAGATGAGGATGAACTTGTGAGAATTGAAGAAGATGATTGAGGTATTTGACAATAATTACTACCAAGCCCAGCTTCATTTTTTGAGCACCCAGGAAACCCAGTTATTTTTGAATTCTTTACGCCAATTTTTGTAGAATCCATAGAGCCTGCTTTTTGGCATGTACCATTATTCGAATTTGGTTCTCGCTTTCGTTCATCACAACAAACTGAATCTTTCCAATGGTTCATATAATCATCTCTCCATTTAGACTCACAAGTTTCACAAGTCGCAGACACACAATAAATTTTGGAACCATCTTGCTGAGTAAAAGGGTAAACTCCTCCTTCAAAAACGCCTCCCTTTTCAGCACATTTTAATTCTTGACGAGTCAACAGCACTTGTTTTGCAAAACCTTCTGATTTTGCACAATAAGTTGGAATAGAAGTAGAATCTTCACAACTTACTCTATATCTTAATGCATATACATAGTACAAGCCTCCATTCCAACAGCCTGTACTTCCACTTAAAATGTCAAATGCTTGGAAATAGCATACCTGCCCACTTAAGCTTTCAAATGTTTGAGAACTTAGTTCTTTTGTTCCTTTTTTATATTCTTCAGTAGATGTATTTACCAAACACCCTGTATTTGATGTTTCATAGCATCCTATTTTTCCATAGTGTCCTGGTATTTTTTGAGTTTCTGCAAACAGAATTTTATTGTCTTCGTTCACTTGAATAGAAAATTTACAGTTTTTTTCATCAAGTGTATGCGTAGAGGTTATTTCTGCAAATACAAAAACGACCTCTATGATCATAAAAAATAGAATAACAAATAAATTTTTACTCAATCGTCACTCCATCTACATGTAAAATAATTAACAAGTCTTCCCATGTTTTCTTTAAGTAATTAGAGTCTTTAATTTTGTTACCAGAATAATCCTTTAATCCTGTAATTGTTATAGGTATTGATAAAGGAGATTCACTTAAATTTAGCTCTCCTGATTCTATTTTTATATTAATAGTCAATGATAATTCTGATTTCCATACTGTTGTCACATCTATTTTTCTAGGTGAATCTTTAGGATACGATACAGATAAAGTTTGAGTTGTATCCATGGGTTCATTAAATACCATCTCTAATGTTTCTGAACTTTCGGTATTAATATTATTAAAATACTGAGTTGCATTTATAATAAAATTCGCCGTATCAAGAGCAGTAACTTGAGCAGCTTTTGTATATTCGGGCTTAATGTTATCCTTTATCACTAATGAATCACTATACTTTGATTTTCCTTTTCCATTTCGTGCCACAACAATAACACTTATAGAATCCCCTTTATTAAACCAATTTGGAGTTTGTAGAACATAAGAAGTGTCCAGTTTCCCATTGGTAATAGAAGTAGTTTCTCCTACAAGACTATAAATTGTTTCAAAATTAGAATAAACCTTTGCAAATACTTCATAAGCTTCGGCTCCAGATAAACTATTCCATTTAAGAGTTGATGATGCTGAATTATAATTAACATTTGATGTTAATAAACCAGAAACCTTATCTTTACTTAAATCAAAAAATTCTTGTACATAAAAATTAAGTGTTGTATCAATTACCTCAGAACTATAGGACGAATATAATTTCATATATATTTCATATACACCATTAGCTTCCCATTCTCCAAAAGCAGGTATTATTTTTAATGTCTTATTGGAATCAGTCCATATGAAATTAGCTGCTATCGGAATATTTTTTGATGAATCTACTTTTACTATTGACACATGTTGATTCTGTAGTAATGATTTGTTTACTGGCTCAAAAAAACTAAATTTTAAAGTATCTTCTCTTTGAGTAAAGGAACGATTGTCATAGGTAAACTCAAAACCAAAAGCACTCTGCATCGTTTTATAAATCATTCTTGATAAGACGGTTGTATTTCTTGACACATCTAAAACCCCATCCTGCTCCATTCCACTAAACAAAAAACCTTTGATATAATGATCGTGAACAATCAATAAATAGGAAGCCTTTTCTGGTAATGAATCAAAAACAAAATATCCAGCCGAATCAACACTTATAGGACCAAAAGTCTTTTTTAAATAGGAACAATTCCCCGAATCCTTAACAATAAGAGATATTTTCGCTCCTTGTGCAGGTAGGACATCAAGTTGCATTGGGTTTTTAGGATTTTGGTAAAATAGACTCCCTTTAAGAGTTGCCGATAGTTTATTTAAGATAACCTCTAGAGTGGTATTTTCAACAAAACTCATATTAGGACTATTCACGTTCTCTGCAAATTCGATTGATGCATTACATACAACAGGGGCATATTTTTCCGCAGATACATAAACGGCATAATTTTCTCCAACAGGCAAATCTTGAAAACAAATTCCTTTGTTCCCATGAATAATTAAAGAAGTATCTTGTACAACTGGAGAGCTGTATTCCGCATGAGAAATTAATTCTCCCGATACTATATCTTTTGCATATACATATAAATCCCCTTTTGTATCTGATTCAACTGTTGAAACAGTAGTTGTAGTATTATTAATCGTATTGTAAGCTTCCCCAAAAATAGGACTGTTCTAAAATGCACAATATGCTAATTTATTTAGC
>LIUM01000007.1 GCA_001462345.1 Fibrobacteria bacterium AD312
ATACACCAGAAAACATCAAACTATCTTCAAGAGGAGATGTTTATACTGTTACCTCTTCGACTAAAGCAGATTATGTTGGCTTCCGTTTAGTTTTTGGTAAAATTTCTTCTCCTTCTTGGGTAAATGGTACTGGCTTTTCTTCATCTCGCATCTCTATTCCAGTTAGTTCTTCTCAAGTAAAGGCTTTTACTGGTACTTATCACGCTAAGCTAACTTTTGTGAATTATGAAACAGGAAACGTTGCTTATATTGACTTTTCAAATTCTGCACTTACGGTAAATGAAATTGTGGATACGGTTCCCGTATTTCATCCAGATATTTCGCCAGATGGAAAACGAGTTGCCTTCTGTACTAAGATTGAAGGCTTTGCAGGGCCTTCACAAGTGTACGTTCGAGATTTAAATTCAAGTGGATCCAATTTGATTCGTTTAGATGTAGAAAGTGCAGCGATTCCACGTTTTCGAGTTTTGCCTAGTGGCGATACAGTGATAGTTTATGTTAGCGATGCGGGCAACAACAAAGAAGAAAACGAATGGAAACAGAAAAGCACATGGCAGGTTCCCTTTAATAACGGCCAGTTTGGCTCGCCTGAGAAACTTTTCGATGGAAGTTATCATGGTGGTTTTTCAGAAGATGGTTCTTTAGTTGTGACAGGGGCAAGATTACTTCGCGCGAACGTCAACGGAAAAGAGTCGCTATGGTATAATGGAGAACAAGCCTGTAATGCTTCTCTTTCAAAAGACTCTACTAAGCGAACCATGTTTTTAGATTTTGGTGGAAAGTCAGGAGCTGATTTTGTAGGCTCTTCTTATGAAACGCATGAACGTCTCTTAATTGCGGATAGTACAGGTGATTTAATCCAGAGCATAGCCGCTCCAGAAAACTACGCTTTTGATCATAGCGAATGGAGCAACGTCAAAAACATTGCTGTATCCAGTGTAACAAATAGAAATGGGGCTCATACCGCCTTATATCTAATTTCTACAACGGATTCCTCTTTAGTTAAATTAGTAGAAGGTAATGAACTTTGGCACCCTAGTTTGTGGGTGAATAAGCAAAATCTACTTTTGCAAACAGATCTTGATTTGGATAGTCTTGGTGTGTATTTGACACCAACAATTCATCCTTCTGGTGAAATGCTGCGTTATAAAATGGAACTTTTTTGGAAAGATCTAGATTCAATAGAAGTTTTAGTGACAGGTTCTTCTCGCCCATGGGCTTCTGTTGATCCAACAAGCATAACGGCGGGTTATGCAATAAGCATGGCTACTGCATTAAATGATATTTATGTTGGCAGTCAACTAGTTTTTAATTATGGCATACCCAATTTGCCTCGCTTGAAAACAATCGTCATTTCTTTGGATTTGGATTTATTGTTTAAAGAAAATTATTGGGATACACATTATGCCCATATTCCTGGATATGTATATGATGTAAATCATGATTATTGGAAGGGAAAAATTCCTTCGGTTATTTATGAAGCGTCTGTTAATTCATATGGGAGTAATCAATCTCATCGAGATTTTGTATATACTTATCGAGGCTTTTATGCAAATCAAGCACCTTCAGGGTGGGGAGGAAACTCTCCAGAGATTGCAGCTGATACAACAGCTATAGGTTTAAATGAAGTGAATGTGATGCTCAGCTACATAGAATCATTTATTACTTTAGCTAAAGAGAAAGAAATAAATGTAGTTGGTGTTATTTTTCCACAATCGCCGAGTTATAAAAATACGGGATCATTTGGAAGGTATGGGACTCGTCGTTCATTTGCTATTCAAATGATTAGTGAATTAAAAGAGATGGAAAAAGAGAATTCCAATTTCCGTTTAATGGATGAAAACAAAATGGGAAATCACGATTATACTGAAGATATGGCTATTGATTATGATCATTTAAGTGCTATAGGTGCAGTTCAACTTACTTCACGTTTAGATTCACTTTTGCATACACTAGACTAAAATGCGCTCTTTGTTATTACTATTAACTCTTATATTCATTTCTTGTTCGCTTGATGACGGTAAGCCATCGGGTGTCCTTTTTGAATATGATCAAGAACACGCTCAGATGGTGAAGATTATTCCTGAAGAAAATGAAGCGGCTTTAGGAACAGATGATTCCAATGTAAAATTTTCAGAAAGTCCTAAAATGAATGTGAACTTCACTTATTCTTTCTCGATCAGTAAAAATGAAGTGACTAGAAAAGAATACGCTGAACTTATGGGAAAAGACGATTATTTACCTGAAGATAGTGGAAGTTTCCCACAGGTCAATGTAACCTATTATGATGCCGTTCTTTATGCTAATGCAAGATCTCTGAGTGAAGGTTTTGATACCGCCTATACATATTCTTCAGCGATATTTAATGCCAATGGCAATTGTTCTTTTTTAGAGGGCCTATTATTTGATTCATCCAAAGAAGCGTATCGACTCCCTACAGAAGCAGAATGGGTTTTTGTTGCTTCTCAAAATTGGAAACCAAGTCAAGGATGGAATAACTTAAATTCAGATTATCGTGTGCATGATGTTTGTACAGCAGACATCAATGCATTATCCATTTGTGACATGGCAGGTAATGTCATGGAATGGGTGAATGATTGGTTAGGTAATCTACTGGATACCACTTTAACAAATTTTGTAGGAGCACCAGATGGAGGTAGCCTTGGTCAACGAGTCGTAAAAGGGGGAAGCTTTAAGAATGCTCCTGAAAACATTTCGCTTTATTCGCGAGGCGATGTTTATGCTGTCACGTCTTCTACAAAATCAGATTACGTAGGTTTTCGTTTAGCTTTTGGTTCCATCCCTTCTCCTGTTTGGGTTGGCGGCTCAAAAGCATCTTTGTCTCGGATTTCAATAGAGGCCACTTCTTCAGAAGTAAAAATGATTACAGGGACTTATCATACTAAGCTTGTTTTTGTGGACAATGAAACAGAAAATCTTGCTTATATCGACTTTTCAAATGCAACTCTTTCAGTGACAGAAATTCAGGATACTCTTCCTGTATTCCATCCAGATATTTCCCCCGATGGAAAGAGCGTCGCTTTTTGTACCAAATCTGAAGGGGTATCAGGAACATCGGAAGTTTATGTTCGGGATCTAAATCCAAATGGAACCAATCTAGTCAAGCTAAATGTACCAAGTGCGGCGATTCCTCGTTTCCGTATATTGCCTGTAGGTGATACCGTGATCGTTTATGTCAGTGATGCTGGTAATAACAAAGAGGAAGGCTCTTGGAAAGAGAAGAGTACATGGCAAGTTCCTTTTTCGGGTGGAAAGTTTGGAACGCCAGTCAAACTTTATGACGGAAGTTATCATGGAGGCATATCAGAAGACGGCTCTTTGGCTGTCACTGGGGCAAGGTTATTACGCGCCAATATAAATGGAGAAGACACTATCTGGTACAATGGAGAACAAGCCTGTAATGCCTCTCTTTCGAGAGATTCCACAAAGCAAACACTGTTCCTTGATTTTGGAAGTAAAACAGGAAAGGATTATGTTGGAGAATCTTATTCGATCCATGAACGTTTATTGATCGCAGATAGTATAGGTAATTTGATTCAAAGTATTGCCGCTCCAAAAGGTTATACTTTTGATCACACGGAATGGAGTAACTACTCAAACATAGCTGTATCGAGTGTCGCTAATGTGCAAGGGGCTCATAAAGCATTGTATCTCATATCCACTAGAGATTCTTCGCTCCTTAAATTAGCAGAAGGTAATGAACTTTGGCACCCTAGTTTGTGGGTGAATAAGCAAAATCTACTTTTGCAAACAGATCTTGATTTAGATAGTCTTGGTGTGTATATGACTAAAGAAAGTGTTGTTGGAGAATCATTTATTTTACGGTACAAAATGGAATTATTATGGAAATATTATGATTCTGTGCAAATTGCAATTATTGGATCCTCTCGTTCTTTTAGTGCAGTGAATCCTTTTTTATTAACAAGCGGCTTTGGCGTTAATTTTTCACATGTTCCAAATGATATATACATTTCTGAATATTTTATACAAAATTATTTTCTTCCCTTGTTTTCTAAACTTAAAACAATTGTTGTTGCATTAGATCTTGATATGTGGTATAAAATAAAAAACGATGATTGGTTTAATTATTATAGAAAAGCTCCTGGATTCACCTATGATTACAATCATAATTTTTGGAAGGATGGTGTTCCTAAGGTTTTTTTACAAGTTACAGAAAATTCTTGGGGAGCTTCTAGTGATCAAAGATCCCGACTTACTGATTCCTTAGGATACATCTTTACGCCTTCCTCCGAATGGGGAGATTATCCTCAAATATTAAGAGATTCTATTAATAGTGATGAAAATATACGTCTTAGTGAAGCGATGACTGCATTAGAAAACATCATTCATTTAGCGTCTGCTTCAGATGTGAATGTCGTTGGTGTGATTTTTCCTTTATCTCCAATGTATAGAGAATCAGGTGCTTATGGTCGTTATGGATTAAGAAGAAGTCGAGCCGAAACGTTAATTGAAGATATTAAAGACTTTGAAAAAAAATATTCTAATTTTCGCTTGTTTGATGAAAATAAATTTGGCCTTCATGATTATGACGATTCTATGGCTGAAAACTGGGATCACTTATCTTCATTGGGTGCCACTCAACTTACGTCACGTTTAGATTCTTTATTAAAGACGTTACCTTGATATATATTACTTTCATAGTCTTTCTTTTGGCTCTGTTTCCTTTGACGGATACCGATATTTGGTGGCATTTAGCGTGTGCCAGAGACCATGCCGTTTCAGGTAAAGATTCTTTAATGTGGACCGTTTCTCGCGAGCCTTGGATTAATGTACACGAGTATTTTCAGCAGGTGGTATATCGCGTTTTTGAATTCGGAGGAGCCCCTTTACTCGTTGTATTTAAGGCACTCCTGTGGGGATCTGTTTTTGCTTTATTTCTATTTCCGTTCCGAAAAGAACTTCGTTCTATTCCAAAATATCGATTGCTTTTAGCTGTTATTCTCTTGTTTATATTCCGTTATTTTTTCGAAATACGCCCCATTGTTTTTTCGCTCGTCTTTTTAGGGATTTTCTGGAATTTATTTTTCATTCTAAGCAAAATGGAGCTAAAAAAGAAAAAGAATTTTTTGAAATGGATTGGTTTATTATTTGCACTTGGCTTAATCCAATTCACTTGGAGTAAAACACAAGGCTTATTTATATTAGGCCCTATTCTTGCCTTTGTCTTTTTATTTATTCGTTTTAAGCAAAGGTTGTATCATACCCGTTTTTCTCCAAGCAATCGTTTCTTATTTGTCTTTTCCCTTTTACTATTGATCCCTCTACTACATCAAGAAAGGCTATTGCTCTGGCTTTACCCTTTTAATTTGTTCGATCGACTAATAGGGCTTTCTCCATCAGCCACGTTATTTGCATCAGAGATTATTGAAAATCGTTCTCCAATAGTGCTGTTTTTTAACCAAGAGAAAATGCTTGTTTCAGGGATTTCTTTTTTATTGTCTTTATCGTGTCTCTGCTATGGAATTATTTCTATTTGGAAAAACTTAATACGTTCTACAATGAATTTTAAGGAAGAAATACTTTCTTTTTGGCTTGTTTTAACTGCGATTCTAGCTTTAATAGCAGAACGAAATATGGTTCTTCTTTTACCCGTTTTTATAACGCTCTTGTTATCTCATAGAACAATGAATTTTGAAAAAACGTTTGAAAAACTTAAACAAATGCCATTGATTTTAGGCCTATTGTTTTTCTTTGTTTTTGGATTTTGGGTAAGAAGTCTTTTACCGTATGATAAGAGTATGGTTTCATCAAATCGTGTGCCTGTTCAAGCTGTAGAATGGATGAAATCAAACCCTCACGCTGGAAAATTATTTAATGATGATCGCATGGGAGGCTATTTAGCTTGGCGAAATCCTTCAGAAGCAACATACATTGATGGGCGTTTTATGCTAAAAACGGCGGCGTTTTTTGAAACGTATTTAAGCTACGCCAAAAAGCCAGAGACGTTTTTGTTAGATACAAAAAAAGAAGGCATTGACCGAGCCGTATTTCCTTTACAATATTATGCCCGTTGGAATTCTTTAATTGAAATTTTACTAAAAAATAAAGAATGGAAATTAGTCTATCGAGATACAAATTATGTTGTCTTTGATAGAATCGATTATTGATTTTTATAAGCGCCAAAACATTTTTTATAAACGCTAGAACATTTTTTGGAAGTATTTTTGAAGATCATTTATCCAAACTTTTGTTTGTTATCAAATGTTTATTTCTTTTTACAATAGGGACGTTTTTTACTTTTTAACTATTTCAGTACAGAATACTTCTTATAAAAAATGAAAATGAGCACTTTTTAAAATTTCAAAAAAATTTGATTCGCCATGTTGTAGCTTCTTACAACATAAGATGAAGGTAATTAAATAAAGACTCTTATAATTAGAATACCTTATATCATACGATTCATCTGAATTCGTGCACTAGGTCTCTCTTTCTCTCTAATACATCAATCCTAAAAGGTTCTGCGGTTCATTTCGCAGAATCTTTTTTTGTATTAAGGAATAATCGTTTTATTCAATGAGCTTTCTATGGTATAATCATTTTCCTTAAATTCAATAAAAAAACTCCCTGCTTCTGCAGTGTTTTTAAATGGGATTTTTAGGCTATCTAATCTATTCGTTACTACACGGCTAGGGTGTCTAAATCGATTATTTTTCCCTGCAGAAATAAAAGCGTATTCGGGTTTTACTGCTTCTAGAAAATCCACATGGCTAGATGTTTTGGATCCATGATGTGCTACTTTAAGTAGATCACTTTGAAGTGAAATATCTGTATTTAGAATTTCTTTTTCTCCTTCTAAAGTAAGATCACCTGTTAATAAAATAGAATGCCCTAATCCTTCTACTCTTAAAGTAAGGCTTTCGGTATTGGTTTCAGCGCAATGTAACGGACTCGGGTGTAATACTTTCATTTCAAAATAAGAAACAGGATTAAAAAGAAAACGAGGAATTTCTTCTCTAATAAGATCTCCTCTTTTTAAGTCTTTGATTATAATATTTTGATCTAAGGCGGTACTAATTGCTTTTTGCCATGTCGGTTTTAGTTCTACTCTAGAACATTCGCTTAACCAAAGAGCCTTCACAGGAAACGACTTAAATAAAACAGCCGCTCCGCCAAAGTGGTCTGCGTCGGCATGAGTAATAATCACCGCTTCGATGGTTTGAATCCCTTGGTTTCTTAAATAGGGAATGATTTTCTCGGTGGCTGGATTCCGTTTTTTTTCTACGCCAGTATCAATCACATAAGTCCGTTTCGCTGGGCTTTGAATGACAATACAATCCGCTTGGCCTGCATCTAAAATAGTGACTTTCCAAGATGGATTTATTTTCCCTGTTATACTGGTGGTGATGAATAAAATGCCCGCCAAAATAGATAAGCTTAGAAAGCAGTGCCTTGCTGATTTTTTCTTAAAGAACACGGGAGATAAAAGTAATAGCACCGTGAATAGGCATAAGAATGCCGTGGGGTATGGCCCAACAGTCATGGAGGCGTTTGGTGAACCAGAAAGTAAGTTGGTTAAATAAGAGGCGAGTCTTAAGAAAAAAGCGGCCGATTCGACTAAAGAAGCTTCTACAAATGGTATAGGCACTAATAAAGCAAATAACCCTGCTTGCATACCAAAGGAGACAAGAGGTACAATAAAAAGATTACCAAGCCAGGCGACAGGGGAAAGCGATTGAAAGTGATAGATCAAAAATGGGGCCGTGGCGAGTGTCGCCGTTAGGGTTATATAAGAAGGTTCAATCAGATATTGTTTCAGTACATTCCATAGGGGATGTTTTTTTTGTTCCCGTTGACTTTTTGAAAAGGGGCTAAACATTTGACCTATAATAATACCTGCTGTCGCTGCTGCTGAAAGTTGAAATCCAGGATTCCATAGCTCTTCGGGGTTGTATAAAACAAGAAGAAGTAAAGCGAACCCAAGGCTATTCAGGCTATCGGCTTTTTTTTGAAAAAGAGTGCCTGATTGTATCACCACAAACATAAGTACGGATCTTGAAACAGGCGAAGACCCTCCTGTGACGGGAACATAGACGAGTAGAAGAATCATGGCTACGATACTAGCGATCGTGTGGGGGAGCCGAAATGCTTTGAGAATAAGAAGTAGTATTTCAGAAAGTAATACAACATGAAACCCACTAATCGCAAGAACATGGACAAGGCCAGTCCGACGAAAATCATTTTGTAAGGCTTCAGGAATCCCAGATCGGTCTCCAGCGAGTAAGCCTAACAAAAGTCCGCATTCTGCAGGGCTCGCGTAGGGAGTGAATCTCGAAAGGAGCCAGAGTCGGAAAGCATAGAAACTCCGTTCTGGGATCCATTTGCTTTCCGTCACGGCAAATGCCGTCAGTTCGCCGTATCCGGCAAACTTTTGGCTCCTCAACCACGCTTCCGTATCAAATGTCCCAGGAATCGTTGGCGGGATTACAGGATACCATTTTGCTTCAAAAGCAATAGAATCTCCTGGTAATGGAGCAGGGACCTCTTTATTTTTATGGGTGAGTCGAAACCGCTTTCCGTTATCGTCAATGATAACCGCTATTCCAGAAGAACGAGGCAGAAGAGTTTCTACAAACCCCATCCCTTTATTTTTAGAAGGCTCTTCAAAAGAAATGGTTTCAGAAAAAAAACGATGCCCTAAAAGAACAATAAAAGCTAAAACAAAAAAGAAAAGCATTACTTTTTGTATGCTTTTAGGGAATTGCAATACCATAATTAAAAAGAAAATGCCTATGACAATCCCATAAAAAGGGTATTGATCTGTGATAAATAAAGCAGAAACGCCAATAAAAGCACTTAATGCCTGCCTTTTAAGAAAAGGATAAAATAGGGATTCATTTACGTTTATTTTTTCATTCATTTTGTCTTTCTTTTGTAAAAAAAGTAAATTGGAACATGTGCCACTTTTTAAATGCTTGTTTCATAAAACTTTTTTAAGGTGACTTATCAGTTTATGTTTCATAAAACGTTTCAAAAGAGGCTTTTATTGTATAAACGTTTTGGGTATTCAAAAGTTTTAATGGAATTGATTTTTTTATGATCACCGACGTTAAATGGAATGGGTTAAATCAAGTTTTAAAAGGGTTTTTGGGATGAAAAAAGTTTTTTTTGTTTGTGTGTTCTTTTTTGTAGCGACTTTTATTGGGTGTTCCCCTGAAAAAAAAGATGTGACTCTTTCCCCTGATAATGGCCTGCCCTTTTTTTTCTTTCCAAATGATCAAGCGGCACAAGATTCTGTGGAGGCTAATTTAGCGTATGGAACTTATTTTACGGTTCATCCGCAAGGCCGTTATAAAATTTCTTTTGATGCTAACCCAACTCAATCGGCTCCTTTTCTACAACTGCACCGAATTTCCTTTAACGAAGAAGGCACCCGTTATACTTCACGCCGAGTTCGTAATTTAGAAGCGACTGAAATTAATGGCCGTTGGGAGTATTCTTTTATTTGCGAAGAGTCTGATATAGCCATTTGGGCAACCACATTACTTGGAGAACATGACGTATATTATTCTGGTCGCGTGGATCATTTTTCTTTTGAAGGGGAAGGGCCTTATTCTAATTCATTTAATTTGAATTTAATTATCACAGGCTCTTTTGAAGGTACCGCTGATGGCCTAGATGAAGAAGATCTTGCTACGGAACTCCTTGCCTCTTTGAGAAAAGCTTATCAAGGGATTTTAATCGATACCATTTTTATACGCTATGCAGAATATCATCCCGTAGTAGGGCATTTGTTTCCTAAAGACGAGCCTTGGCTTGCTGGAACTTCTTCAGAAAATGTAATGTTAGATGAATTAGGCGGCTTTGGTACTGGGGATACTTATAATGCTTTAGATCTTGTTTTAGTACATCGTATTGATAAATCGACTGGGATTTTAGGCTATTCTTCTATTTTTAGTGCAAACTTAGGTGGAGGAATAGGGAGTACCATCGTTCTTGGGTCTCATATGAAAATAACTTCTACAGAAGAATCATGGTTGAATGCTGATGAAATCATTGGAACGGCTGTTCATGAAATAGGGCATTTTTTTGGCTTACGTCATACGACAACGACTAACGCCGATTTTACGGCTTTAGGAGATTATTCTTCTTATGAAGATGGCATTGAAGATACGGACTGGTGCTCTTCTGTTTTGGCTTATGCTTCTGCAAAAAAGAAGAGTGTCCTTTCAACAGATATTTATGTGCGTCGTCCTTTAGCTCCAAAAATTTATACAGAAGAGGCTGCTAGTTATAATTTGGATAATTGCCCAGATGCTTCTAACATAATGTTCCCTTTTGTGACAGAAGTACCTATCGAGGGATTTACTGAAGGGCAGCTTCAAATTATTAGTAAAAATCTTTCTTTGATACCTCATTAATTGGATTTTTTATGGCTTTAGCGCATTCTTATAGTGAACCAGTTCAGTTACTTGCTTTTGTTTTACAGAAAGGATCTTCTTGGGACCAAGAATTATTAGCCCTTTTAGAAAAAACGTGGGGGCGTATTTTACATCAAGGAAAACTGTTCCCTTTTGATAAAACCAATTATTATGAATCCGAAATGGGGCAAGACCTTTATCGAGGCGTGCTTTCTTTTGAACGGTTTATTTCACCAGAAAAAATAGTGATCGAAAAAAAATGTTCTAATCAACTAGAGCTAGATTACTCCTCATCTCAACAGCGTTCAGTAAATATTGATGTCGGTTATATGGATCTCGATAAAGTAGTGCTTCCTTCTTTTAAGCGAGGCCCTTTTAAGCTATATGCTGGTGATGGTATTTGGCTTGATATGCTTTTAACTTATGCCAAAGGCCATTTTAAGCCAACGGCATGGGCTTTTGATGACTTTGTCAGAAACCCTTACGAACACGATCTTTTATTAGTTCGAGAAAAGTTTAAAAAGAAAAAGTTCGTTTAGGTAAAATATTTAGCCTGCCATTGAATTTTATTTTAGAGATTGCGTGAGGCATGCGGAGGGTCGCGTGTTCATGCGAGTGCGAAGCACCGACCTGGAGGCTAGCCCGTAGCTCGCCGACCTCGCGTAGTCCCTATGTATATGGCTTGCGTTTAGCGGGAGGCACGACATTATATACAAAGTAATCTTCTAAAATCAAAAAAACACATCGTGTTTTACTGGCACATCATTACACGCAAAGCAATTTCCCTATGATGGGGATCGTTTATTTTGTTAAAATGCTTTCGATTTCTGCAATGTAAAGAGTATGGAAATCTTTTTTCTCGTAAAAATCCATAATATGAAAATCTAAAAAGCTCTCTGCAGAATAGGGTTGCATAAAGATTTTTTTGCATATCATCACAAGATTTGCTTGCTCTATATAAGGAGTATTGTTTTCTTCTGCAACGCTAAAGTTACACTTCTCGATTTTATTTTCATCTCTTCCAGAAACTTTACCGCAATACGCGAGTTCTTTAACATGTTCTTTCCCAAAAAAAGAAAGAGAGAATGAAGTAGAGGCGTCAATAAATTCTTTGGTATAACGTTGAGGGCGTACCACAATAAAAGCCACGTTTTTATTCCACATGGTGCCAAGACCACCCCAAGATGCGGTCATAGTATTCACTTGATCGCCTTTTTTGGCGGTGATAAGCATCCAGTTTTTACCAATTCGTTCAAAAGGATTAATTTCAAGAGATTCGACAGGGATTTTCTTAAATGAATTCATATTTGTAACCTTTATTCTTTGTTTTAATGAAAGTAGTAAAGAATCCTTAAGAGGACAATTTTTTATATTGTAATTAATGGAAAAAAAATACGTTTTTATTTTGTTTTGTGTCGCATTGCTGACCTCTTGCCTTTATGAGCCAGAGCCTTATCTGGATTCATCTAAACAAGAACAAGAGGCCACGACTTCTGATTTAGGGCGTGTATTCCCAGTGAATACAGGAAAACAGATTTGTAATCCCTCTATTTCAAACGATACGGTTCATTACCCAGCCTCTATTCTCTGGCTCAACTTTTCAGGTACTCTGGTTGTAAAAGACCCTCCTTCTGATTTTACCGTCAACAAGGTTGTTCAACATGATCGACTCACGGTTTCGGATACGGCGGGCCGAGTCCAATGGTTTGTGATGCGTGATTCTATAGGTGTAGAATGCCAGTTCCAAGACCCTGAATGGAGTACGCATCCTGATTTTATTGTGGCTCTTGGTGGCTTTAATGCCCCTGGAATTAAAAATTGTTCTGAATTAGATTACGGCATTATGGCGATTCGACTAGCAGATAAAAAAGCCTTCTGGTTTTATGATAGTAATATTGTAGAAGAGGCTTTCCCTCATCTCTGGGTAGATCCAACTGCAAAGGCCGATACTTCTGCTCTCGATTCTTTAGAGGAATTTTTTGGAACAAAGTTTGTACAACTAGTCTATGTCGATAAAAATGAAAAAATTGCTTGGGTCGATTATTCAAAATCAGATAAAATCGTAACGCTCAAAAAGCCTAGCGATAAATCGGCTTGGAGAGTGGATAGTCCTTTGATTTCTCCCGATGGGAAATGGGTCGTCTATAACTTGATGAATAATGCTTATTCTTGGGAAGCTTACATACAGGAGTTGTCTGCAAATTCTGATCCTATTCCAATCCCTCTAGAACAGTCTATGATGTCTGCGCCAGCTCAGCCTCATTGGTGGGAATTTCAAGGGAAACTTTTTATTGTTTGGGCAGAATTTCCTTCTGGGCAAACGATGTTGAATAAATCTGACTTTTTAGATGCTTCTGTTAGTGATGGCTCTGTGGGTAGAACAGCCATGCGCGAAGTCGCTTTGATTGCTGGTGGTATTCCTTCGGATATGGCTGTCGAGTGGAAGGGAAGTGTTCGTGAAGTGGCTAAGGTGCCTATGACTGGTGGGCGTTCTCCTGATGGATTCTTTATGGCGACTGGTACAAATTATGGCTATCTATTGGAACTTCCCTGAGGGCATATGAAACAGAAATTTTTATTAATCAGTTTAGTGTTATTTGCCTTCTTTATGGCGTTTCTTGTTCCAGTAGAACCAACTACTCCCTGGGAGTCCATTGGTGGTTGTGGCGCAGGCGGCTCTGGAGGCGGCTCTGGAGACGGAATCAAGTGGATTGGGCAAGGCGTCTCTGGCGGTGTGTTAAACGCCGAAGTATTCGTTAAAAAAAGTGTAGGCCAAAATTTTTCATCTTTTTCTTTTTCTCCTCGCTTTTCAGTAAAGCCTTTTTGGGCTACAGAAATTGGCCTTTCTCTTCCATTCATGTCTCATCAAGGAGAAGTCCAATACCGTTCTAATCAAGTTCCTGTAGACCGCACCACAGGCGGCTTTGGAGATATTTCATTTGATGTTTCTCAAACTATTGGAAGTGGTGGAGCAGCGTCATTATCTTTAGCGCTTTCTATTCCTACGGGGCAATATGATATTAAGCGTGGTACCGACGCTTCTCTTGAATTTTTACCATCAGGCTTTCAAAAAGGATCAGGGTTATATTCTTTAACACTAGGGTGGAACTATTCAAAAGACACCGATAAAGGAATATGGCTATATAGTTTATCTTACTCACATCCTTTTGCCATGCATTTGTGGAGTGGTGAAAATGAATTCAATGATTCCTATTGGTCTAGCTTAGATACAGAAGGGGATGATCGTTTTGATTATCGTTTCAAGTATTACGGAGAAAATGATTTAGGTGCTTATACTCCTCCTAGCGTGAGTGGCTCTGTTGCCTATGGCTACCGCGGGCAAAAAGGGTATGTCCATTCTTTTGGGTTCAATTTATCAGCCCCACTTGGGGTCGCTTGGATTGCTTCTGAAAAGGTCGGCACGTATGATCCTCGCCCTGACCCTGATCATAAAACATGGTCAGCATCTCTTGTCTATGGCTTAGAATTTTCACGTATGGATTACCCATTCTTCATTGCTCTTTCGTTACCTATTCACGATAAAGCAGGCACACCAAATGCAAGCGATGAATATGATGAATCCCCTATGCGTGAATGGAATTTGCCTGACTTTGGCGACGTTTTACAACAGTGGACTTTGGGCGTTGGCATCAAAGGTTCTTTCTTTTAAATTAACATAGGAATAAATTATGAATACAAAACTTAAATGGTTTTTACTTTTTTTGACGGCTTCTTTTATAGTCGCATGTGATAGTGGTTCAAGCTCAAATGCAGATAAAGAAGAGGAAGATGATTGCACTATTGATACCGATGGCACGGTTCAAGTTTTTTCTCCTAAAGGAGGAGAAGTCTTTCATATAGGGGATACCATTACAGTGAAGTATGGCGCAAAATACGCTGATGGTACAGGCTTTAGAATTCTTTATTACTTTGATTCCGAATCTCAAGGGATTGATTTAACAGAAGAAAGCGTTGGCCCTGAAGCCCCTAAAGGCGATCAATGTTATACAGAAAAAGTCGTCTTAGCTGGCGAAGATTTCCCAACCTCAGAAGAAGCGTTTATAAGAGTTCGTGATTATAGCAATGGTTCTGTTGCTGGTAATTCAAAAAACTTTCAAGTGGCTGAGTAATAAAAATTGAATTATTCTTTTAAGGATCCATCGGTATCGATAGCTATTGTCGGTGCTGGTGGGTTTATTGGTTCCCATTTATTAGACGCCTTGATTGAGCGAACATCTTGGCATATATTTGCTGTGGATTTAGATTTTAATCGATTGCAACATCGCTTGAATCATCCAAGAATCGAGTTCTTATGTGATGACTTAAAAAATGGGTCTGTTGCTACTCGTATTGCCGCTTGCCCTATTGTGATTAATCTTGCTGCCATCTGTGTGCCTAGTCGTTATATGCGAGAGGCAAAAGAAGTCATCGAAAGCAATTATAATCATCCTGTGGCTCTCGCGTTAGCTTGTGAAAAATCAGGCGCGTGGCTCATTCACTTTTCAACATCAGAAGTCTATGGAAAAACTTCTTTAGAACCTTGCTTACTCGAAGAAGATTCCTCTTCGATGGTACTTGGTTCTGTACGCGCTTCTCGCTGGTCTTATGCTTGTGCAAAGCAACTCACGGAACGTTATATCGCATCACTACAAGGATTATCTTGGACTGTTCTTCGCCCGTTTAATTTTATTGGCCCACGCATGGATTTTATTCCAGGAATCGATGGAGAAGGGATCCCAAGAGTGTTAGCTAATTTCTGTGCCGCCCTCTTAAAGAATGAGCCATTACTATTAGTAGATAAAGGCGTTTCTAGGCGTTCGTTTACCTCCATTCACGATGCGATTCATTTTATTTTTGCTGTATTATCACATCGAGAAGAATCTTTGGGCCAAGCGTTTAATATTGGAAATCCAGAAAACGAACTTTCGATTGCGGAATTAGCAGATTGTATGCGCTCTATCTATGCCTCTTTACGGAACGTATCCATAGACCAAGTATCTTCTGTTCAAAATATTTCCTCTAGTGATTATTATGGCGAAGGCTATGAAGATTCTTTAAGGCGCATTCCTTCTATTGAAAAGGCAAAGCGTTTGTTAGGCTATGTCCCTTCAGAAGCATTAGATGTAACACTTCGTGAAACACTCTCTTGGTTTATAGAACACTACCGTTTGGTTTTGTGATTGGTATGGACACCTTCATTTTTATCCCTGCCTATAATGTGGAAAACGAATTATCCTCTTTACTTTCTCGAATCCCAGAAGAAGTATGGGCGAGGGCATGGGTTTGTTTGATTAATGATGGATCCAAAGACAATACACTAAATAAAGCTTTAGAATTCACCAAAAAAAAATCTCTACAATACGATCTTTTTTCTTTTACTAAAAACCAGGGCTATGGCTCTGTTATAAAAAAGGGATTTTCTTTAGCGTTAAAAACGAAAGCGAAATACATTTGTTGCCTTCATGGCGACGGCCAATACCCGCCAGAAAAGCTGCCTGCTTTTTTAAAAGAGATGGAAAAGCATTCTATTGACGTTCTTCAAGGGTCAAGGCATGTAGAAAAAGGGGGAGCTGAACGTGGCGGTATGCCTTTATATAAAAGGTTGGGTGCTGCTTTTTTAACCTCTTTAGAAAATCGGTTTTTTAAAAGTAAATTAACGGATCGTCACAGTGGCTTTTTATGCTATTCTAGGCGCTTTTTAGAAGAAGTGCCTTGGTCTCAATTAGGTGGTTCTTTTGATGTGGATCTTGAATTAATTGCTTTTGCAGATGCTAGAAATTATAAAATAGAAGAGCGTGCCATCGAAACACGTTATGCGGGTGAAAAATCAAACTTAAATGTGATTACTTATGGAATGCGCGTTTTGCGAATTATTTATCGAAAATGGAGAGGGTTTTATTCTTAAAGGCAGAATGTCGCATTTTTGAGGTTGCTTTAATGCTGTTTATAAACTCTAAAAAGTAATTTTTTTTCTAAAATTTAATCTATGAATTCGTCTCTTTACCCTAATCCTCTTTTGACGAGACTTCGTCGCAATCGAAAAAACGCTTCCGTTAGGGCGTTAGTTTCAGAAACCACTCTTTCTGCTTCTGATTTAGTGTATCCCATATTTCTTATGGAAGGGAATAATACAGAAGAACCGATTCATTCGATGCCTGGTGTATCTAGAAAAACAGTGGATTTATTTTTACAAGAATTAAAAGAAATTAGAGATTTAGGAATACGAGCCATTGCTCCATTTCCTGTTGTTCCAGAAAATAAAAAAGATTCAAAAGCCACCGCTTCTTATGATCCTAATGGCTTGATTCCTCAGTGCATTCGTCAAATAAAAGCAGATTTTCCAGAAATTCTAATCATGACCGATATCGCTTTAGATCCTTTTAATAGCGATGGCCATGATGGTATTGTGAGCCCTACTGGAGAAATTCTCAATGATCAAACGGTAGACGTTCTTTGTCAAATGGCTCTTTGCCATGCAAAAGCGGGAGCTGATTTTGTTTGCCCTTCCGATATGATGGATGGTCGGGTTGGAGCCATTCGTATGGCTTTGGATCAAGAAGAATATACTTCTACTTCCATTATGGCTTACAGTGCAAAATATGCTTCGGCTTTTTATGGACCATTCCGAGACGCCCTTCACTCTGCACCAAAAGCAGGCGACAAGAAAACGTATCAAATGGATCCAGCGAATCGATTAGAAGCATTGCGAGAAGTAGAATCAGATATTGCAGAAGGAGCCGATATCGTTATGGTAAAACCAGCGGGCCCTTATCTTGATATTATTTCCGAAGTACATTCTCGTTTTCCAATTCCTGTAGCGGCATATCAAGTGAGCGGCGAGTATTCTATGATTGTATCGGCTGCACAGAATGGTTTTATTGATCGCTCTTCAACTATTCTTGAAAGTCTAATGGGTATTAAGCGTGCTGGGGCTTCTTTGATCTGGACTTATTTTGCAAAAGAAGCGGCGATGCTATTAAATAATAAGGGGAACCAATGAAAATAACTAAAGTTCGTTTTATTCTATTCTGTATATTTGCTTTACACATAGGTTCTATTTTTGCACTTCCTCCACAAACATGGGATGCCATATTTGATGCTCAAGGGCAAGGGGATTATGTCTCTGCAAAAATAGATGGTTCTATTCGCTTTACCAAATTTGTACATTACCCTCCTTCACAAACACTATCATTTAAAGTCAATGATGGTACATTCCAGTTTGCTGTGACAGGAGAAATTGTGGTCACGGCAGATGAAGTGGAAGCTGGTCTATACGCACAATGTAATGAGACCAAGGAAGTTTGGATATCGTGTTTTAATCAACCTAAAGCGTTCAAGAAAAAAGAATTAGTCGTAGATATAAAAGGAGTTGATTTAGCTTGTGGAAATGATCTTTATGCAATAAAAAAATTAAAAATCAAGTTTCCTAATAAAGAGGCACAAGAATGGTGGCTTAGAAAATTTGAAAAAGCAGAAAAACATAAAAGAGAACGCTTATCTGAATTCCGTATTCAAGAACAAGAACATAGAGCTAGGGTAAAAGCGGCTTCTAGTGAATTTAAGGACCCTAGAGATGGAAAAGTATATAGAATTATTGAAATTGAAGGGCGTCGTTGGTACGCACAAAATGCAAATTTTGAAGTGAAGGGTGAATCTTATTGTTATGATGATAAAGACTCTTATTGCGATCGTGGAGGACGATTATACACTTTAGAGGGTGCTCGCCAAGCTTGTCCAAAAGGATGGCATTTGCCTAGAGATCGTGAATGGCAAGATATGATCACCGCGCTAACCAAATGTTATGAAGGTGTTCAAAATTGTGGTAATTTTGGAACTAAATTAAAATCAAGAACTGGTTGGCAAGGCGGTGGAGGAACTGATGAATACGGCTTTACCGTTTTCTCCTCAGGGTATCGTGCTCCTTTAGGGAAAAAATCTTTCCGTTATACCGACATGGGAGAATATGCTGGTTTTTGGTCTTCTCAAAATGGCCGCAATGAAACAATATGGCTTTGGGCTTTAGGCCGTATGTCAGAAACCATGGTTCGCCAATTAGCTCCAAGTAAATACCACGCTTATTCAGTGCGTTGTATTGAAGGCGATTAAGGCTATTTGAAACCACAATTTATTGTTGTGTACATTTCAAAAATATTAATGCTTTATAAAATTTTTACAATCAATCGCTAAATAAAAGCCTGAAACACTTTGTTGAATTAGTATTTAATAAAAAGTGCTTCATAATCCCTTTTTTGAATTTTATCATTAAAAATGTTTATATGCTATTCCAAATACTAAAACAAGCTTTCATTATGGTTCTATTTATATTAGTTTATATAAAACCTAATAAGGAGTTCTTAAATGTTTAAGAAATATGGTATTCTTGGCTTTTCTGCATTCGTTTTGCTTGCCATAGGCTGTGATGATAGTGGTAGCTCTCCAACTGCTGTTGACAGTTATCCTGCAGAGATTAATGAAGAGGCAAAAACTATTACTTTAACTCTTCCTTCTTGTGAACAAATTTCTGAAACAGAAGTTCGCTTTGACCCAGAAGGGAATAATGCTACTTTGGAATACGATTTATCGGATGGTTCTCTATTTATAGACGACGGATTTGATGTAACGGAGTATACAGGAAACAATTCTTCACTTTATGGAACTTGGACCATGGCTGATGAAGAATGTGAAGAGAATGGGCTCTGTGAAACATTAAAAATCACTTCTACTTCAGTATCAAGATCTGTGGATATGTCTGGTATATGCGCTATTGATTATATGGTCGCTTCTATGTTTGCAGACGAGTCTCTTGATGGTGAAGCAGAAATACCAGAATATACTAAAACCAGTTGCACTTCTGGATCGATCAATATGGATGGAGTGACGCTAGATATTAAAATTGATAAATTCACTGAAACTGGAACGGATGTGACTCTAACAATAGACGGTGAAAAATGTCGGATGTATATGAATGCAAAACCATTAACGGCTTCATTATGTACAATTGAAAACATTGAAAATATTGAAGAAGATATGTATATGGAAAACAACATGGAAGAATTTATGGGATGTTACCTACCTATAATTATGCAAGGTTTTGAAGACTTTGAAAATATGGAAGATTATGAAGATTTCACCTTAGAAAAAGCCAAAAAATTGAAGAACATGTCAAAAATTTTCAGTGCTAAATAAATTCACTGCAAAAATTTTCTGTGCTAAATAAAGAAATAGCTCCGATCGTGTCGGGGCTTTTTTTTATTTAAAAAACTGGATGATTCTGTAAACTTTAAATCAATCCTAAGAATGGGTAGCTGACAAAATCACTCCAAAATAAGATTTTTTTATAACAAATAAAAAGCCCCTGAGATGCCCCCAAGTGATGGACACTTGAAGTGATAGTTTCTGTTCATAATTTAGCTAT
>LIUM01000008.1:0-100910 GCA_001462345.1 Fibrobacteria bacterium AD312
ATAAAGGATCTTAAAACGAGCGTAATCACTCACAAAAGCATATTTTTTATGTTTGTATGCTTCAGCAGTATATGGAATTTGATTTACATCAAAATTATCTTCATTCCATTCTATAATTTCGTAGTCAGGAAAAAACTTCTTCCAAGAGACTATACATTTTTTTGCTAAAGGAGGAAGAGGCTTTTTTCCAAACCAACAGTAATGAATAGTTTTAGGGATCATTATGTATTTTCCAGATTTTGAAAAACTTGCATAATTTGTTCTAATTGATGTTCATCAGAATACGTTGTTTTGAAAAATTCTGCAATTTGATTTAATTCTTTTTCTTGTAAAGGCTTATTTATTATTTGTTCCATTTTATACGCTAGAGCTTCAAAATCATCTACAGGGCTATAATAATTAACTAAACCATGAGTTGTTTCTTGTAAAGCTTCGCACATAGAACATAAAACGGGAACTCTACAAATCGCAGCCTCTATTGGAGTATAACCAAATCCTTCTCTTTTAGATGTAGAAATAAATAAAGATGTATTTTCATACAGATATTTTAATTCCTCTGCAGATAATTTTTCATAATGAATAATACGATTTTTCCAAAATTTTGATTGAATAAAAGGTCTAATTATTTTGAGCCAATAAGCAGTTGTTTTTCCAACAATAACAAGATTATAGTCAAATTTTTTTACAAGTAAATTAAATGCTTGCAATAAAGTAAGAATATTTTTATATGGCTGCAAAGTATTAACATAAAGAAAATACTTTTTAGAATCATCAAAAGAATCTGGTTTGATGGAGTTATGACTTAAATTAACACTATTATGAATCACGCTTATTTTATTTTCTGGTGTTTTATAGTGTAAAATGATATCGTTCTTTGTGTAATTTGATATAGCAATTACAGCACGGGAAGTTTCAATAATTTTTTTGTAGAATAGAAAATTCTTCTTCGATGCAAATGTTTTTTCCTTTATTCCTTTTAAATCGTGAATGACAATTACCCTATTGTGAATCGGATTTATTAATGTACCTCGATCTAGATCACTTGCAATTAATTCATAGTCACATTGTATCTTAGAAATAGTTTTTTTATAAATACACCTTGCATACCAGTCACTAATAAAAGGTAATCTATACAACAAATAATTTCTCTTTATTGTATAATACGTAAAGTCAGGATATCTGTCTTTCAAATAAAATTCAAAACTTTTATCAAACAATAAAATAATATTATGATGATCTTTCTTTTTTAGAGAATCAACCAATCGCATAATGTAAATAGATACACTTGAATAGCGTGTTTTTTTTGTAATACAAGACATATCAATTAAAAGTTTCATACTTACATTAAAATATTAAATTATTATTACTATTAAAAATATGGGAATCTTTAAAAATACTTTTTTCTATGATAAAGAACTATTAAACAAAAAAAATCATAAAATATAGGTTTATAAAAAATGATAAGTATTGTTTACGATGCAACATATATTGCTAATTCATTTAAAAAAGATGCAAATAGAAGTGGTATTTTTTTTGTTGCTAAAAGTATTTTAGACGAATTAATAAAAAGAAACAATATTGATATTTACCTCTATATTTCGCCAGAAAAAGCTCGATATTTTGAAAAGATAAAAACGGAATTTTATCCAAAGTTAAAATATATTCAAGATTTTACAAAGCAGAAAAAAGTAATTAAACTAAATCAATTGTTTTGGGCTCTTCATAAGAAATTTTACACTCATAAATATTTAAGAAAGCCTTTCGCTTTTGGAATATTAGCGACGCAATATATTTTAAATCAATTGTGCAAAAATAATTACAATACAACAGAGATAAAAAAAATAACTTGTTTTTTTTCTCCTGGATATCTTATTCCTAATTTCATAAACAAAAATAATATTCCTGTTTATCTATTATTACATGATGCAATACCATATATGTTTCCAACCATTAATTCAAAAAAATGGTTAGTGAAGGATTTCGAAAAAAGAATTACAAAGAATAATTTTTTCTTCTGTGTTTCAAACCAAACAAAAGAAGATTATAAAAAAATTATACCAATGATTACAAATGAAAACTCAATGGTGGTTACATTAGCCGCAAACGAGAAGTTTCAAAAAAAAGAAGATTTAACTCTTTTAGACCATACGAAGATCAAATATTCTATCCCGACAGATAAAAAATATATTTTCAGTCTATGCAACATTGAACCTAGAAAAAATTTAATTAGAGCAGTAAGAACATTTGTTGAATTTATAAATAAAAATAAAATCAATGATTTAATATGGGTTATGGGTGGTGGCCAATGGGATTCATTTGTAGAAGAATTAGAAAAACAAAATATTAAATGGGATACTAGTTTAATTATTAAGGCTGGTTATATTGATGATGAAGACTTGTCTATTCTTTATAGTAATGCTGAGTGGTTTGTTTATACTAGTCAATACGAAGGATTCGGATTACCTCCGCTAGAGGCTATGCAGTGTGGCTGTCCTGTGATTACCAGTAATAATTCATCTTTGCCAGAAGTTGTAGGCGATGCTGGGCTTATGATTGATTGGGATAGCGATGAACAACATATTGAAGCATATGAAAAATACTACTTTAATAAAGTATTAAGGCAAGAAAATAGCCTTAAAGGTATTGAACGAGCTAAATTATTTTCATGGGAAAAGACTGTTGATTTAATGGTAGAACAGATGAGAAAAGCTATTTCTTGAGTTTGAATAGCAATAATATTTTATAGACAATTACACCCATTGTAATTATAATCTTTGAAAGAAATTCTGAAAAGATTTCTTTTCTCCAAGCATCACGCACATCTTGATAAACTTGTTTAGATACATACCTATCTTTATTTTGATCAAACCATTCTAAGTGATTTTGTATTATCACATTTTTTTGAAAAAAAGAAATGTATTTATGTTTGAGTAAAAAAGAAAATATTTGAATATCTTCAAGATGAGCCACACCAGTAATCATTCTGTTTCCCCACAAACTAGTTGTATTATAACCATGTCTATTATTATAATTTAGCATTTTGGAAGAAAAGAATACATCGCCACATTGGCAAATTTCTATCCAAAACAACCAATCTCCACTAGAGAGAAAAGATTGGTATGTTTTAGATATTTTGTCTAGGCAACATTTCTTAAATAAAACAGAACTTGCATTTAGTATATAGTTCGAAGAGCTCATTTTATTGCGGATAAGCCATTGCCCTTCGTAAAGGATATCCTCATATACATCTTTAATATCAACATCAGTTTTATTTGGATAAATTAACTTTGAATTACAAAAAGCTAAAGCAATTTTTTCATCGATTAATTTTGGCACCAATTCTTCCAAGAAAATCAATTCAGCCCAATCATCACTTTCTGCAATCCAAATATATTCCCCTTGGGCAAGATCAAAACCTTTTGCCCATTGTTTAAAAGGGGAACCACTGTTTGTTTCATTATACACAATGTGACTTACTTGTGATCGATTTCGATATTCTTCTATTACTTCTTTACTATTGTCTGTACTGCAATCATCAAGAATAATGACTTCAAAATCTTGAAAGGTTTGGTTGAATATGGAATCAAGTCGCTGTCGCAAAAATCGAGCGTGATTATAATTAGGAACAATTACAGATACTTTTGGAGGCATTATTTTCTTAGTTCCCTTTTGATATCAACTTCATCTATCTTTCTCTTTTTCGATGACGTGAATATTTATCCCGAGCATCTGCAATACTCCAAAAACTTTGCCTATATGCAGAGATTCCTTGCCGTTTTCAAGCTCCGAAAAAAAACGATTCCCAACATTGCAGAAAACAGCGCATTCCGCTTGTGTTAGATTTAATTTTTTCCGTCGTTCCTTGACGATTTTGGAGATATCTTTTGGTTCTAAAACTTGCATTTCATAAACATAATATTCCCGAACGGGAAAAACAAACTAAATTTGATGAATAATAGTGAAATTTTACCGAACGGGAAAATAAACTGTTACCCTTATTTACTTTAATTAAATATAAATTCTTGTATTAATTATGATTTCTGCTAAATAATGGCGGTGTAAAATACAATTTGGCAGTGTAAATTATTCTCCTGTGGCGGTGTAAAAATATAATGAAATGCTTATTAATGATGGAAAAATTGAATTTCGTGGTGTTCCTAAAAATGGTGGATATTGGCAAAAGTAAAGGTTGCCCTTTTTATCTACTCTTTCAAACAGTAAATGATTCAGATTACTACATATTAAGTAATGAATGATTAATTGAATATATTTAAGTTGTTTATTTTTGAAAGAATAACTTTATAACTCCAGTATGAATTATGCTTAATTAAAGCAATCATTTTGATGATTCTTAAAAACCATTTTTTTCTTGATAAAAAGATAAAAATGTATTTTTGAGTAACTATTTCAATATTCAAATTTTGAAGGGAGAAATCTCTAAAATATTGTCCGTCAGCAGAATTATACTTATTCATTTCAGAAATTAAATCTTGAAAAGAGTATTCTTTTTGAGAATAGCGTCCAGAACAGTTATAACGAAGTGATTGATGGATATTTTCGTTATTTAGATAGCCATCTCCTAATGATTTACTATATGATCTCGAATCATAAGAAATTACGGTTCGACCACAAGCCATTGCATCGTAAAGAGATCTTCCAATTCCTATTACGAGATCAGCTTGATTGATTGTTTCTTCTATAGACCAATTATTTTCTATAAATTTATTTGCTTTAATAAAATTAACATTTATTGCAGTGCAAGCTTTCCGAATTGTTTTATTTGCTTCTTCAGATTGACATAATGATAATACAGTATGCAATTTTGGAGAAAGGTTTCTTTTAGATGTAAATCGATTACAATCAATGCCATTGAGTATTAATGAACTTTTTATACCTTGTTTCAAAAGGTACTCTTGTACTTCATATGATATGGCTACATAGGCGTCAGCTTTTGGAGAAGGTTTTTCTAAATCATTATGAATTCCATGGCATGTTTGAATTATAAATCCTCTTTTATGCAAATGATCAACAACTGTATAATGATTGGCTAATATTAAATCATAAAATATTTTCTTCCTAAATTTAACACCAAGAGCTTCTATTTTATCTGAAATTTCACCTTTTTCAAAAGTAAAGTATTCTACATAATGACCTTTTTTTAGTAAGTCAATAATTATAGCGTAAGTATAAGATTCTGTACCACCAGTGGTTTGTAAATGATTTGTGGCAACTAAGATATTCATTATTGGATAATCCACTCTGCGTTAATATAAAAGTAGCCTAAATGAGAGTCTATGTTTGTTAAACCATCTACAATAGATATTTGGGCTATTTTTTCGTAATGATCAAGTCTTTTAACATTTTTTTGAGCCAAAACAAGTTCAATGAAGTATGTCCCTGCAGTTAGATTAATTTGGGGTATTATTAATTTGACTAGGCAATTACTACTTTCATTAGATTTATTTATTCTATTTACAGATCCAAAAAAGGATGTAGTTCCAGCTAGTTTTTCGCCATTTAAATTATAAAAATAAAGACCAATGCCAATTGAATTATCAAAAAGACAATTCTGAATTCCTATTTCAAAAAATAAAGACTCTCCCGTCATAAAGGAATTTGTTTCAATGCCATTGGAGTTTAAAATACGGAAAGAATTAAATTTATTTTTTTCTTTTTGGGAAACCTTAAAGGAAATACTTGAATCTTTAATAGAATTGGATAGATATTCTTCAATTACATCTTCTATTTCCCCAGTGCTTTTCACCTTTCCCTGTTCAAGCAGCACCCCCCTCTTGCACAAATTTTTCACAGCGCCCATATTGTGGCTTACAAAAAGCACGGTTCGGCCTTCGCCTTGACTTACGTCTTGCATTTTGCCTATGGCTTTCTTTTGGAATTCGGCATCGCCCACGGCAAGTACTTCATCGACGACTAATATTTCGGGTTCTAGGTGTGCGGCAATGGCAAATCCTAGGCGTACAATCATGCCGCTGGAGTATCGTTTTACGGGCGTATCGAGGTAACGTTCGCATCCGCTAAAATCCACAATTTCATCTAGTTTGCGAGTGATTTCAGAACGAGTCATACCCATGATCGCTCCGTTCATATAAATGTTTTCTCGGCCAGTCATTTCGGGGTGAAACCCAGTGCCCACTTCTAAAAGGCTTGCTATTCGCCCTCTGGCTCGGATGATTCCTGTCGTTGGGGCTGTGACTCGGCTAAGTAGTTTTAGAAGGGTGCTTTTGCCTGCGCCATTTTTCCCGATAATGCCAACAACATCGCCTTGTTCTACTTTGAAATCAATATTCTTTAGTGCCCAAACGTATTCGCTTTTACCTTGATGAGAACGGTCATTGGTTTCACCAATTTTTAAGTAAGGGTCTTCTCGGCGAAGTACTTTTGTATGCCAAAATCGATTAAGATCATGGCTTAATGTACCCGTAGAAACTACCCCTAATCGGTATTGTTTAGAAATGTTTTCAAATTCTATTGCAGATGCCATTATTCTTGGAATATAGATAAAAAATCGCGAAATACGTCGTAATCTCTCGTTAGATAACGAGTTATATGCTGTACGGGCGGTTTCTTGGTATTGTCAAATTATCCATAACAAATGCCCTAAAGGCGTTTTAGTACCCCAAAACTTGATTTATTTTATGTTAGGGATATTGTCTTTGTATAAAATAAAACAGAAGGTTATCTTATGATGAATCTAAAGAAAACGGCCTTTTTGGTCACTTTCACGGTGTTGGTATCTTTCGGCTTTTCAACTGCAGATAACCCAATTTCCAATTATCATTATCTTGCCGATCCTACGGCTTTTTCAACCGATTCAACGTTCTATATCGTTACCGATACGGATGATGAATGTCCAAGTACTGGTGAAAATGACTATAAAATTCGTGCCTTGTATGCTTTTAGTAGTAAAGACATGAAAAACTGGACTGATCATGGTATGGTTCTTCGCTATAATCGTGAAGTCTCTTATATTTCAAATATTTGGGCCTCTGGGGCTGTAGCACACGATGGCGTTTTTTACATTATTTACCCAAATGGGGCGAGTGGTGTTGGTATTGTGTCTTCTAAAGATATCGCTGGCCCTTACATTGATCCAGTTGGTAAACTCTTAGTCGGCGGTGGTGGCGTCACGGATTGCGGAGGCATTAGTTGGTGCTTTGACCCAGCCATTTTTGTGGATGACGATGGAAAATCATATATGACTTATGGTGGTGGCAGCAGTGGATCTCGTCCTTATGGCGATAATTTTGATCTTTTTCAGTTTAGTAAACTTTCACACGATCAAGTCACTTTAGATGTTAATTCCAGAACTCGAATTTCAGGAGCGAATAAGTCTTTTGAAGCATCTTATATTCACAAAAGAAACGGAACCTACTATTTTAGTTATAATGATCAAAGCCAAGCGATTAGCTACGCTACATCTAAAAACATCAAAGGGCCTTATACATACCAAGGCGTAGTGATTAATAATCCTTCTTCAATTAATGGTAAAGGGGGCAACAACCATCATGGTTTTGCACAGTTCAAAGATAAATGGTATGCTGTTTACCATGACCGTCGCTTAGTTATGGATCCAGAACATCCAGCAGCAGGTGGTCAAATCAATGGTTTAACAACAGGAAACCATCGCAGTACAAGTATCGATGAAGTGACTTGGAATGGCGATAAAATGAATGTGGTGAAGTTTACCGAATCAGGCCCAACACAAATTGCAGATTTCAACCCTTATGGTGTTTATAAAGCTCTTACGAGTTCCAAACAACGTAATGTGCGTAGCCGTACGGATTACACTAAAGGGCAGCCTGTTTTAAACGTACTTACTCCGCTTGCAACTAAGGAATCTTGGATTCGTGTGAGTGGCGTCGATTTTGGTCAAGGCGCCACTGGATTTCGAGTTACTGCCGCGAGTGTAGCCGAGGGCAATAAGGTTGAAATTCACAAAGGTTCTGTAACGGGTACTTTGGCTGGTACTTGTGATTTGAAAAACACAGGTAATTGGAATTCATACGAAGACAACGAATGCGAAGTCACAAGTCTCTCTGGAATCGTGGATCAACTTTTCCTTGTGTTTAAGGGATCTAAAGATTCTACTATGGGGCTCATTGAATGGGAATTTATAGGGGAAGGTGGCGGCTCTTCAACCACGCAAACTCCACATGGTGGCACCGCGTCTATACTTCCAGGAAAAATCGAAGTTGAAAATTATGATGATGGTGGCAGTCGCCGCGGCTATAGCGATACTGATGCCGAAAACAAAGGCGATGCAGAAATGCGTGCAGATGAAGGTGTCGACTTAGTTCTTGGTGGCACGGGTGTGGCCCTAGGTTATACCGCTGCTGGAGAATGGCTTGAATATACAGTCAATGTGGAAAACGATGCTAATGATGTTTCAATTTCAGCAAGTGTTTCTTCGGGTGTTGAAACTTCGAGTTTCTGCATCTTGGTTGATGGAGTACAGGTCGGCGATACAGTTAAGGTCGCTAAAACAGGCGAAGATTGGAGCGTTTATGAGACTGTGAACATTGGAAAAACATCTCTTACTAAAGGTCCACACGAAGTTCGTCTTTTGATTACAGGAGACAACGTCAACATCGATTGGATTTCTTTTGGAGATATTCCTATAAGCATTTCTCAAACAAAATTCCACTATAACGAACCGATGACTTATCAAGTGTTTGATATGAAGGGAGCGATGCTTGGCACTGTGAAATTAGATCGAATGAATGCTACGCAGGCTCTTCGTGCCGCTGGATTCAATAAAGGCATCTATATGCTCAAACAAGTGCAGGGCAATAAGAAGTTTGTGGTGAACGCTACTCGATAAAACAATTACTCTAAACTATTTATAGGCCTCTAGTTTAATGACTAGGGGTCTATTTTTTCGTTGTAATAAGTTGTAGAAATAAAAGTCTCAAAATGCTTTACAGCCTTTTAGATAGGGCAATCGCAGTTATTTTAAAAAAATATTTTTTGATGGATTCATTTTAAACAAATGAATAGATATTTACTAAGGTACTGTTTATTATAATCAGTTATTAATGATAGAGTTACTTTTTCAGAGAATAATTATGAATAAATCAATACTTATAGTTGGGGCTTTAGCCTTTCTATTATTCCTTGGCTGTAGTCAAGAGACTACAGCACCTTCAAAAAATGAACCCAATTCCACAAATAATGAAATGGCAAATTTTAGTTGTAAAACAGAATCGCTTCTTGATAGTAGTGGCATCAAGATTATTTGCGGTGGGGATTCCATAGGTGTTGTTTTTAATGGCTCTAATGGTACAAAAGGCACTGACGGTGAGGATGGCCAGGATGGTGAGGATGGCATTAACGGAACGAATGGCATCGACGGAACGAATGGCGTTGACGGTAAAGACGGAACCTCTTGCTCCATTATCCCTTTAGAAAGTATAGATGCACACAAATTGATGTGCGGCGGTGATTCTGTGGGAATCCTATATAATGGTACCAATGGTATTGATGGCAAAGATGGAACCAATGGCGCAGATGGCAAGGATGGTGTTGATGGCACAGGTTGCACGTCTACTGAAGTGACAAGTGAATATCTCGGAAAAACAGGCATTCTTGTTCAATGTGGTGATAATGAACCAGTATATATATGGAACGGAAAAGATGGCATTGATGGTGTCGATGGAACAAACGGCGTTGATGGTGTCGATGGCACAGATGGTTGTACGTCTACAGCTGTAATAGAAGATATTACGGGGATATCGGGTGTTCGCGTTCAATGTGGTGATGAAGAACCAACTTATGTCTGGGATGGTGCCGATGGTGCGGATGGAATCAATGGCACAAATGGTGTTGACGGAAAAGATGGTGTTGACGGAATCAATGGAACCAACGGTATTGATGGTAAGGATGGTCTTGATGGCACAGGTTGCACATCGACAGCCGTAACAGATGAGCTTACTGGGAAATCAGGCGTTCGCGTCCAATGTGGTGACGGTGAACCAGTGTATGTTTGGAACGGTATGGATGGTGAAGATGGCGCTGACGGCGTTTCTTGTTATGTTCAAGAAAATGCGGATTTAAGTGGTTTCGATGTTTACTGTGGTGGCCTTAAAGTCGGTACGCTTCAAAACGGACAAGATGGAATCAACGGTGTTGATGGTACCAATGGTACAGATGGTAAGAATGGTGTTGATGGCACAGGTTGCACATCTACAGCCGTAATAGATAGTGTTACTGGAAAATCAGGCGTTCGCGTCCAATGTGGTGAAGATGAACCCACCTACATTTGGGATGGTGCCGATGGTGTTACAAATAAGGTCGAAGAGCTTAGTGAACAGTGCTTGGCCATTCGGGCAATAAAAAACGATTTTATTCCAATTACCGATATATTCCCTTGCGTTCGTTCCAATGAAAAGCTGGCTTTCATTATAAGACATGCGGCCAGAGATCGGGATGCGTCTGGAAGTCTTGCTTCTTTAAACTCCGAAGGCCGAAGTCAATCTTTGGAATTAGGAGAAAGGCTAAGTGCTACGGGTGATTTCTTCTATATGCATACACATTATTATCGTAATATGGAAACAGTAATGCTGATGGCTCAAGGTAAAGGGCAAACGATTCCAGATTCTGCTTCTTTGTACAGTGTGATTGAAGACGAATACCATTTGCAAACGCAAGATCTATTAGAGTCTTGGTTTGTAAAAGACGAAACTAAAGTTGATGCTTGTAAGAGTCCACAATCTTGGGGCTGGAGTGCTTATTCCAAGTTCGCTTACGAAGAAGAAAATCTAACTGCATGTCAAGCTGCATTTTACGATGTAGATGATCGTGTTCAAGATTTTATTGCCAAGTATTTTACTTATGAACAAATGCACGATATGACAATGGCTATCTCTCATGATCAGTTTGTGGTGCCATTTCTAGTGTCTATTAGTGATCGACAATTGGATTTGCGTTTTCACAATCACGAAAATGATTTCAATTATTGGATTAATTACTTGACTGGAGTGGCGATTATTGTGGATCCCGATAACCAGGTCACTATAATTCCAGTAAAGTCATTAGATGATGCTTATTTACGTGTTTACTAAAGAAAGTCCGAAAGGACTTTTTTTATACCGTATCCATAAACGTTTTTTGAATTCGATTAAAAACTAGAATACCAGTACATAAAATTAAAACGGTAAAAATAGCACTATAAAGTAGAGCATAAGGGCTATAGCTGCCCACACCCAATGTGGCGTATTTAAATGTTTCGATAATACTTGTGATTGGGTTTAGTGACATTAAAAAGTGCAGTTTTTCATTTTTAATAGTGCTAAGTGGGTAAATCACTGGCGTGGCATACATCCAAAGCTGAACGCAAAAAGAAAGTAAAAATGTTAAGTCTCGGTATTTGGTTGTCATGGAAGAAAATAAAATACCAAAACCTAATGCCAGCCCCGCTAGTAAAAGAATTAAAACGGGTGTGAGTAATAAATAGAGGTTGGGTTGAATGGCGGCGTCAGTAAAAATGAAATAGTAAAGGTAAACAATTAAGAAAAGGCTCATTTGAATTGCTAACCGCACTAAATTTGAGGTCACAGTCGCTAATGGAACAACAAGCCTTGGAAAATAGACCTTACCAAAGACATGTGTGTTAGAAATAAAAGTGTTCGATGTTTGCGTGAGGGATTCTGAAAAATACTGCCAAAGGCAAATGCCTGCTAAATAAAAAAGAGGCTGTGGAAGTCCATCGGTGCTGATTTGCGCAATGCCTCCAAAGACAATCATAAACATAAGAGTGGTTAATATCGGCTGTATAAAAAACCAAAGAGGCCCAAGAATCGTCTGCTTATACCAAGTGACAATGTCTCGCTTTACAAACATCCGATATAAATCACGGTATTGCCACAACTCTTTAAAGTCAACGTGAAATAAGCTCGTTTTAGGCTTTATAATGGTTGTCCAATCATTCATATTTCAAAGATATAAAATAATCTTCCATTGAAGCTGAAAATAGGGGATTAAGAACAAGTCTAAGGGCCTTAAAAAATTGTTTGAATTGATTCTTTTATAAGTATATTGTTTAGCATCTTTGTTTATGAACGGTGAAAAGCAATTATACTTTTATGATGATGCGTTGTTTAGAAAATATTTTAAGTGGCTTTATGTCTGTGAAGCGTTCTTTGTTGATCGCTCTTGCAATAAATCTTTTCTTTTTAGTGTTGTGCGTTCTTTTTGGCGACCTTCGTTTTGGTGCTATTGATGATTATTTTATGGCGGCAGTGCTCACTGGTGCTCATGGCGATTCTTATAACCCGCTGATTGTTTTTGTAAATGCTCTTTATGCTTATGCTCTTTTGCCTTTGTACCATTTGTTTCCTTCGGTGGGTTGGTATTATCTCGGATTAATGGCGAGTGTCTTTTTTTCTTTTTTAACAATCACATTTATTATACTAGAGGTTCTCGGTCTTCGCTTAGGGTCAGTCCTTTCCGCTTTATTTGTTGCTCTCTTTGCCTCTGATTTTTATTTGGTCTGCCAGTTTACGCAAACAGCCTCTATTTTATCTGCTTCTGGAATGCTTTGCCTTATTTGGGCTGCTTTTTATAAACGTCACTTAGGCTTTATGGTTTGGGGAGCTTTCCTTTTATTTTTAGGCTCTCTGATTCGTTACCAAGCGTTTATGATGGGGCTGCCGTTTTTAGGCATCACCATGCTCTTTTTTATAAAAGACTTATGGCCTTCGAAATGGCGCTTAGGTATTACCTTAGCCGTCACTTTAATCGCTATTTTTGCAGCCCATTCTTTTGATCAACAGCTATATCAAAATAACGAATCTTATAAAGATTTTATGGCCTTCCAAGCGCCTCGTGTTGTGTTAGGGGATGGCAGTGATTATAATCAGCAGGCAGTATATGAAGATCTTGAAGAAATGGGCTTTTCAGGTCGAGATTTTGCCTTGCTAAAAGATTGGACGTTTTACGATACAGAAACTTTTAGTGTTAAAAACTTAAGCCCTATCGTTCAAACGATCCCGCGATATAAATATAGTGTCAAATGGCAAAGAATGCCCCAATTTATTTTAAGTGCCTTGATGAAATCAGCGAGATCCCCATTGTTTTGGGCTTGGGTTATTTTGAGTTTGGCGTTGTTTCAAAGTCGAAAGAAAATGGTTTTTTATCCTTGGGCTACGCTTGGATTAATTTTTTGCTTAATGACCTATTTGTTAATGATGAATCGCCTAGTTTACCGTGTAGAGAGCGGCTTCTGGCTTTATGCTGCTTGTTTAACAATTCCATTCTTAAAATCTTTTTCACTTTTAGAAACGCATAAGATATTTAAAAAATCCTATTGGGTATTTGCATTCTTAACACTGATCGCCGTAGTTAATCTAGTCCAATATGTAAGAGCAGGTGAAATTGTACGAGACCCTAGCACAGGGGCAAAACGCACATTGACTTTAGAAAATGATTCGACGGATTATGAACAAGTCTTTAAGTATATTGAAGAGCGCCCTGACTTTGTTTTCTTAACAAGCATGAATGCTTACATGCGTTTTTCTCATCATAAAATGCCCCCTTGGCGTGCAGAGCCTTTTGGCAGTTATAAAAACATAATTCCTCTTGGGTATTGGACTCCGTATTTACCCGAGGTAACTCGAGAGCTTGAAAAGCGTGGTGTGAAAAATCCAATGAAAGAGGCTATTCAGCCAAACGTGATTGTCATCAATGAAGGGCGCCTTAATGACTTTTTAGAACGCCATTATTATGACAAAGTCAAAGTCGATACGGTAAAGGCTATTGGAGAGATGATCTTTTATAAGTATTCATTAGAGGAGGGTTTATGAAACGTTTTCTCTATCCTTTAGTAGCCACAGCTTTGATTACAATTGCACCTTTTTTGCTGACTTTTGAAAAAGGGCAAGACATTGTGCGAGGTCTTTTTGCTCTCAGCATTTTAGCTCTTTTATTATTGTTTACTTTCATCAAAGAACAGCCACTAAAAATAAAGGGGTCGAAAACAGCGCTTTTAGGGCTTGTAGCACTTTTAGTTTTAGGTGTCGCTTGGATTGATTTGCAAAACATTCTCTTATTACAAAATCGCTCCACAGGGTATTTTGCTTTTATTCCTTTAATCACAACGTTCATGGCACTCTTGATTTTAAAACCCATTCAAGCCCTGTCGATGCGTGAGAGTAGCCTTTTTCTATTTCTCTTTTTTGTGGCGCATTTAGTCTGGATGCAGTTTTCGCCCTCTCAACCATTAGCCGAATTCCCAATCATCAAATCATTAAGTAATACGTCAAAAACAGTCCAACGAGATTCACTACCTTCTACTATTAAAGAAGAATATCTTGTGATCGATACCGCGACCATTACAGCACGCTATATAGACTCTTCTAAAAGCAATGTGGTGATACTTGTGGAGTCTTGGGGCGTTCCACTCGATACTGAATCACGGCAAAAAGCATTTCAAATATTTGACGATTTTTCTGTAATCAAAGGAATCCATTCGAGAGTATATTCTCGCACGCGAACAGCAGAGCGTGAAGACTTGCTTTTAAGTTGGACTAAAAATGGGAGTAAACGAGATTCCGTATTTATCCCACAAGTCATGTCTCAAAAACAAGTGAAAACGAAATTCTTTTTTGGTGGCGATTCCACCGTGCAAAATAGAGAAGATTATATAAGAAATATGGGGTTTGAAGAGGCCTTCTTTTTCCCGTCTGGAGCAAGTGATTCTCTGATGTTGAGTGTAATCGATTCGACTTTAGCTCTTGGCGAAAATGAAAAGCAATTCATCGCTTGGACTACTCGAGACACGCGTTTCCCAATTCCAGGAGATGTGTCTACAGTTGAAAAAGTGTATTATGATAAACTTTTGAATACGCTCAAAGGCATCGCTGCATTAGCCCAAAAAAATCCACACGTTCGTTTTATAGTTCAGGGCGACCATGAACCCATCCTCTCACCCGTAGCCTTCCAAGAACGCTTCTACAAACGCTTTGTACCATTCATAATCCTGAATTAGTTTTTTCATGCCGAGACAAGCGTTAGTTTTGCTGGAAATCAATAAGATGCCCCTCTAAACGAATCCAGTTTTTTTATGAAAAACCAAGCGTCTATTTGTACCACAAGGGTATCATTCTCACTAAAAAGAGCTATGCATGGTTCAACTACAGCGGTAAACCGCTAAGTTTCACGTAAAACTTTTAAGTGTTCATGTTTACCATAAAGGTATCACTTTCACTAAATGCTAAAGCATATAAGTGTTCGTGTTTTTGAACTTATTTTCGCGAGCCATGCGTGTATGAAAATGAGAAACCCATCTAACTCAACCCAGTTTTTTCATGAAGAGTCAAGCGTTAATGTTGTACCACAAGGGTATCACTCTCACGTAAGTAGTAAACTACTAAGTGTTCGTGTTATTGTAAATCAACTAGCGTAGACGCAAATGACAAAAAACAACTCAGTTAATTAAATGACAGTATCAAAATAGCAGACGAAAATGGCTGTTATTGATGAGCTTTTTTGAAAAAAAGAAAAGCTCATCTAAACAAACCGAGTTTTTTTTATGAAGAACCAAGCGTCATTTGCTTGGAAAGCAAATAGCGAAGGCTCGAATAAAAAAATAATGCACTTCAACTAAATCATAATAGTGAATTACTAGACGAAAATGGATTTTACTTTAGAGCGACTCTTGTGTGGCACACAACGGAGCGAGAAAGTAAAACCATTTCCGTCAACAATAGTAGTTTTTGATATTTATTAGAAATGCAATTGCATGAAAATGAGATGCTCATCTAAAACCAACCCAGTTTTTTCATGAAGAGTCAAGCGTTAATGTTGTACCACAAGGGTATCACTCTCACGTAAGTAGTAAACTACTAAGTGTTCGTGTTATTGTAAATCAACTAGCGTAGATTCAAATGAAAAAACAATACTATTCAATTAACAAATACTATTAAAATAGCAGACGGAAATGGCTGTTATTGATGAGCTCGTTTTGAAATGTAATAGCACGAAAAAAGAAAAGTTCATCTAAACAAACCGAGTTTTATTATGAAGAACCAAGCGTCATTTGCTTGGAAAGCAAATAGCGAAGGTTTGAATAAAAAAAATAATACTTTTCAATTAAATCATAATAGTTGCATAGCAGACGGAAAGGAGTATTGCTTTAGAACGATTTTGTCCCACAAGGGGATCATTCTCGCTAAATGCTGAAGCATAAGCGTTCATGTTATTGTAAATCAACTTAGTGAAAAAGCAATATCGTTTCCGTCAACAATGGTGTTATTCATAAAAAACGACATAAAGTCAACCAAGCGAAGAGATAATACCATTTCCGTCAATAACAGTAGTATTGAGATTCAATAGATTAAATGAAAATACCATTTCAATCAATAACAGTGCTTTTGATACGAAATGAGATGCAATGAAAAAAACTACAACGGCTCGTAGAAAACAAACTCCCACTGACCGTTTGTAGCAGACCGTGCCGCCGCTTGCATCATGGAAAGCCCATCACAAGACGGCTTAATTCCAAACACAAAAGGCGATTCAAATTTCCCCGTCTTTTTATACTCTGTAAGGCAATCAGCAACATCTCTATAATAGTTTGCAAATGCCTCAATAAACCCAGCAGGGTGCCCAGCCTTAAAACGATTGTAGCGAGCCTTATTTGCCTCTTGAACTTGCGTGGTGCGGTCCATTAAGCTAATGTTTCCATAAACATCCGCAAACTTTAGCGTCTCTGGATCCATTTGGAACCATTCCGCGCTGGCTTTGCTCCCAAAAACGCGAATCCGAAGCCCGTTACGCTGCCCTAGTGCAGTTTTACTAAACCAGATTTGAGCTTTCATATTTTCTGGGTACTGGGCGAGAGCAAAAACGTTATCCACAATTTGAGGGAATAAGCCAAAGGTCGTTTGATCCGAAATAATTCGCTGTGGATTTTTCCCTGTCAAAAATAAAATCATATTATGAAGATGCGTTCCTAAATCGAGAGAGATTTTTGGAATCACTGTATCATGCAAACGCCATGCTTGAGGTTTTGGGGGCTCGCCATTTGGGCCAAGGCGCAAAAATCCCTCTTGAGGCATCTCCATTTGAATTTGCTGAATGGTACCCAAACGACCGTCTTTAATGAGACGTTTTAATTCACGAATCATTGGGTAGCCAGTGTAATTGTATGTAATGCAAAAAAATCCGTGAGTTTCTTCTACGACTTTTTTTATTTCAAGACCATCTTCATAACTTGTCGCAAGAGACTTTTCGCAAATGACAGGGTAGCCATGTTGCAACGCTTGAATCACAATTTCTTTATGATGGTCTGTAGGCGCGAGTATCACCACCGCATCAAGGCGCCCTTTTTCTTTTTCTAAAAGAGTCAAATAGTTTTCGTAAAGGCGTTCTTTAGGAACATTCCAAGCGATAGCCGTTTCTTCATTGGTTTTCGCGTGCGAACTGAAACTTCCAGCGACAAGTTGAAAACAACCGTCCATTTGAGAAGCGATTTTGTGAGTCTCACCGACGGCCGAATTGATGCCGCCTCCAATAAAGGCTATTTGATAGGGCTTATTTTGCATTGAATATATTCGTTTATTAAGGTGGTTTTTTCTTGCATTTCTTTTAAAGAATCGAATTTTAGAAAAACGATGCCTGCTTTATAATATAATTTGTCTTCTACCTTTTCGCCCTTTTTATACCAAAGTAATTTATCAAAAACATTGCTTTTTATTTCGGGAGCAAAATAAACGTCTTCTAAAATGCCTTCTTCTTTAGCCATAATGCAGTGCCTGAGCCAAAAACCCTTGGTGGGCTCATGTTTGATGTTTCTCACATCGCCACCAGTCTCTGCTAAAATCAAATATTCAGAATAAGGCACGCCTGTCGCATATTCTACAAATTGAATGTAAAGATCTCCTGGAGGGCGACGGCAAATCTCAATAATATATGGACCAAGAGTGGGGTGTTCTATAAATTGAATATGCAAAATGCCATCAACGAGTTGCAAGTCTTTCGCTATTTTCTCGCTATAGGCACATAATTGTTTTAAAGAGGATTCGCTAACAATAGTAGGAGAATTCGCTCCAGAAACCATATACTTATTCAAATAATATTGCTCGTTATCAGAAAAATAAAAAGCCACTTTTTGATCTACTAAAAAGGCAGAGAGCCCGTGGTTTGTGCCTTCAATAAATTCTTCTACAATAATATGACTTTCTCGGGTGCGTTCGAATGCATGGTGATACGCATCCATGGCTTCTTCCGCTGTTTCTACGCGTCGAACGCCCTTGCCTCCAGTCAAATCAATGGGTTTAATAATCAGAGGAAACTTTAACGTGAGAAGAGCTTTTTCAAGATCTTCAATACTTTTCACCTGAACCGCTTTCGGGGAAGCAATCTCGAGTTTTTCGGCAAGAGCGCGAAACCGATCTTTATGATGAATCGTCTCTGAAATTTTTAAGGAATCGTGTCTTTTTAAGCCTAGCTTTTCAGTGACATAAACTGTGGAAAGAAGAGCAAAGTCATTACATCCAGAACATACTGCAGAAACACCTTCTGCTCTAGCAATCGAAAGCATTTGTTCTTTATCAGAAAAATCAGCAAATACATTTTTGTCGGCATGGGGGTGGCCTAAACCTTCTCTCGCATTGCCTGTGGTAATCACATAATAACCAAGCTTTTGTGCGGCTTTAATAAGCGGGATTTCGGCATGGCTCCCGCCGAGTAAAAGAAGACGTTTCGAATTTGAATTTACCATTTGCAAATAAAACTCTTGGATAATAAATCGAATATAAGTAAAGGTGGCCTAAAAAACAGCATTATTTTCTTAAAAAAAATCGTTCAACTTTTGAACAACGAATTCTTGATCTTTTTCTTCTAAGCCGTAATAGAGAGGCAGGCGTATAAGACGATTGCTTTCACTTGTGGTAAAACGGTCTTCACCATGAAAGCGTCCGTGGATTTTTCCAACTGGAGAAACATGCAAAGGCACATAATGAAACACCGCAAGAATCCCGCTCTTTGTCAAATGAGAAAGTAGAGCCGTGCGAGTTTCAATAGAGTCTACTTTGATGTAAAACATATGGGCATTGTGTTTACACTCTTTCGGAATAGAAGGACGTTCAATTAAACCGCGCTGTTCGAGAGTTTCAAGGTGTTCGTTATAAAACTGAAAGCAATTTAAGCGATAATCTAAAATCTTTTTTGACTCTATCAATTGAGCATACAAATAAGCGGCGTTGAGTTCGCTTGGCAAATAACTAGACCCAAGATCGACCCAAGTGTATTTATCCACTTCTCCTCGATGAAATTCACATCGATTCGTTCCTTTTTCTCGGATAATTTCCGCTCGTTTCACAAAATCTTTTTTGTTGATTAAAAGGGCTCCGCCTTCTCCCATACTGTAGTTTTTCGTTTCATGAAAACTATAACAGCCAAAGTGACTTAATGTTCCTAGAGCTTTCCCTTTATAACTTGCCATCATCCCTTGAGCCGCGTCTTCAATCACATACAAACCATGCTTTTCTGCAATCGCTAAAATAGTATCCATCTCACAAGCGACGCCCGCATAATGCACAGGCACAATGGCTTTAGTTTTAGAAGTAATGGCGTCTTCCAGTTTCGTTTCATCGAGATTCATCGTATCAGGGCGAATATCTACAAAAACAATTTTAGCACCTCTTAAAACAAACGCATTGGCCGTAGAAACAAAGGTAAATGAGGGCATAATGATTTCATCGCCAGGCTTGATATCACAAAGCATGGCTGCCATTTCAAGAGCATGTGTGCAACTCGTGGTTAAAAGAGCTTTCGCGCATCCAGAATAGTTTTCTAGCCACTCGTGGCATTTGAGATTAAATTCGCCATCACCACAGATTCGACCATTCTGAACCGCTTGTTTTATATAATCAAGCTCTGTACCTACATAGGGAGGTTTATTAAACGGGATTTTCATTCCAGCGAGCCTTTAAAAATAGTTTCTATCCATTCTCAATATTTGTTTCATTATTGAAGTGACTTTAAGCAACTTTTAAGAATTCATTTGGTCTTTTCACCAAAGCATTTTTAGATGTTGTTTATTAATGTTATTCTCAATTGAAAATAATTAACGAACGAACAGAAAGTGCAATTTACTTGAAAATAATTAGAACGCTTGATAAATCTTTAAGATGGCAAGGACTTTTCCTATTACGGTAGGTAATCCAGGCAATAAAAAGCAAAGGAAAACGCGCGTGACTCTATTTTTCCACCAGCGTCTTACCTTCCAAATATCATCATTTAACGTTTCCATTTCTTGAACGCGTGGCGGGCGCATATACACTTGAGTGAGTGCGGTAAAGAAACCGACTCCAATCATTGGAATGAGTGTTGTAAAAGGTGCCGTAAGTAGAGCGATAAGAACTGTTAAAGGGTGACCGCCAGCAATAATAGTGCCAAGCATTGCCCCTCCACCCGTGAGCATTGCCCAATGTAAACTTAATTCGCCTGCTTTAGCGATTCCTGAATTGAATCCAATGGCTACAATAGCGGCAACAATCGCAACAGGAACAGACCAAGCGAGTATTTTAAAAGTCAAAGAGGCTTTTTTAATTTCGCTTAAAGAGTCTTCCGAGGGCAACTCCATATTTTTTTCAATAATTTCAGAAATACCTTTCACATGACCAGCACCTACCACAGCCACGACTTTTTGGCCAGGGGCATTGATTATTCGAGAGGCTAAAAACTGATCTCTTTCGTCAATTAAAACTTTTTTCACTTCAGGGAATGTTTTGCCAAATTCGGCCATCATCGCATTTAAAGAATCTTGTTCTTTAATTTTGCGGAGTTCTTCTTCACTGACTTCGGTTTTATCAAAAATGCTACCAATTAGAGCACCCAAAAGGGCAAATTTCCGATACCAAGGGGTATAAGACCATGTGCGGCGTAAGGTGATTTTTATTTGTCTATCGGCTAACACTATCGGGATGTTTTTTTCTTTGGCAATTTGAACGGCCTCTTGTAGTTCGGCCCCAGGACGTACTCCCGTTTGATCTCCCATGCGCTTTTGGTAAGACCCTAAAACAAGGTTCGCCACAAGCGTTCCCAATTGTTTCTGACGAATAATCGCTTTCAAATCAAGGTTTTTCCAACGATCGGGCTCTTCGAGCGATTTCATACGCCCTTCATCCAGTTCCACACAAACCGTATCGGGAGCTTCTTCTTCAATGGTCTTTCGAACTAAATCTTTCGATTCTTGTGAAATATGGGCAGTTCCCACTAAAATAATTTCTCTGTTTTCAGGCAGAGCAAGCTGGTAAATGTCAGAACAGGTATTCATAGGCCGTTAATGATAGAAAATAAGGTTTGTAAAGAATGATTTTCCTTTAAAAAAATTGCATCATTAACAAAATGAATGTATTTTAGCAAGGGATAATTTTTCGGAGGATATTCCTATGAAAAAAGGATTGATGGGTTTAGTTGCTTTTTTAATGTTTTTAAGTGGGTGTGCGGGCTCGAAGTCAAGCAACCCTGATCAGATTAATGATGCTTTAGTTGGCTTCACTACTAGTGTGCAGGGAGTCCGTTGGGAAGAGGCTCTTACCTATGTCACAGAAGATGAAGTCTATGCTATTAGTGATGGTAAAGAATTTAAGCCAGAGTATCAGGTGGCGGCTCGTCGCTTAAAGCTTTCTACCTTAAAACAAATGGAATTATACGTTGATGGTTCTGGTCGTCTTGTTGGTATTAAAAAAGCCATGGACGACTCTAACGAACGTTATAAAATGTCAGAAAATCAAGCAAAGGTGGGCTTGGATCTCGATAAGAAAGAACAAGAACGTATCAAAAGACGCATAGAAGAAGGTCAAAAGATTCTTCAAGAAGAAAACAAGCCTCAAGAACCAGAAGTGGAAGTTTTCACTAATAAATTAACAGAAGAAGAAAAACGTAAATATGGTAGTACTAAAGAACTTCTTCCTCCTGAAGAATATGCCGATGAAAACACCAAAGAAGCAGAAGAAGAACTAGAAACCGAAGATTCTAGTAACATGGAATCCTCTGATTATTACGAAGACACTGAATATTAAGCCCTTTTTATAGTGTTGATAAGCAAAAACCTCGCCAAAAGCGAGGTTTTCTGTTTTATAAAAGTGACCTTTTAAGCTTTCTTTCCTATATTTGCGTCCTCATGTCAGAGTCTAAAAATCATATTGTTATTGCCATTGACGGTCCCAGCGGGACTGGGAAAAGCACCACTGCAAAGATGCTTTCCAAAAATTTAGGCATAACTTATTTAGACACTGGAGCGATGTATCGGGCCATCACCTTTGTGGCGATGAGTGCAGGCGTTACTCCTTCAGATAAAGAGGCTCTTTTAAGTTTATTACAAAAAACCGTGATTGACTTTGATTCCAATAATCAGGTTTTAATTAATGGGTTTTCTCAGGAATCCGCTATTCGGAGCCCTGAAGTTTCAGAACAAGTGAGCTATTATAGTGCCGTCCCCGAGATCCGGTCGGCTCTAACTGCAAAACAAAGAGAAATCGGAAACAAGCATTCTTGTATTCTAGATGGCCGAGATATCGGTACCGTTGTTTTCCCTAACGCGACGTTTAAGTTTTTTCTGGTGACAGATCTAAAAGTACGTGCTGCTCGTCGTTATGCCGAACTCATTGGGCAAGGCAAACAAGTCACTCTTCAAGAAGTAGAAGAAAATCTACGTCTTCGTGACTCTATCGACTCTTCTAGAGAAGTAGCCCCTCTTTTAAAAGCCCCAGATGCTATAGAAATTGACACTACACAATTATCAATCCAAGAACAAGTGGAAAAAATCCAGGCTATCGTGAGTGTAGTGGCGTAACCTGATTTTTTGCACAACAACCAAAAAAAGAAACATATGTCTAAAATCCTTTACGGAACACAAGATGACCTGAAAGAAATCCTCGAAGCAGAAGCTGAACTTGGAAGTATCGGGCACAAAGAAGCTGCCGACGTTTATGCCGGTATGGATTGCCTCGAACCAGGTAAACTCGTTTGCGGAAAAATCAGCCAAGTTAACGAACAAGAAGTTCTCGTTGACGTTAATTTTAAGTCCGAAGGCGTGATTGCTCGCGACGAATTTAAAGATACCGATTCTCTTGAAATCGGCACAGAAATTGAAGTATTTGTTGAAAAGCTCGAAGGTGATGACGGTCGTTTAGTTCTTTCTAAGCAGAAAGCTGACTTTGTTCGCGTTTGGGATCGTATTCATGAAGCTTTTGAAAACAACGAAGTCGTTCGTGGTACCCTCACCAAGCGTATCAAGGGTGGTGTGGTTGTCGATCTCTTCGGAATCGATGCCTTCCTTCCTGGCTCTCAAATCGACCTTCGTCAAATTCCAGATATCAATGCTCTCATCGGCCAAGACTATGATCTTAAGGTCATCAAAGTCAACAAGGCTCGTCGTAACATTGTTGTCTCTCGTCGCGTAGTTCTTGAAGAAGAACGCAATCGTCAACGCGGTGATGTACTTGAAACTCTCGAAAAGAATCAAGTACGCAAAGGTATCGTTAAGAACATCACTGACTTCGGTGCCTTCATTGATCTTGGCGGCGTAGATGGTCTTCTCCATATTACCGACATGAGCTACAAACGCATTAACCACCCAACAGAAATGGTTCAACTTGGTAATGAAGTTGAAGTCATGGTTCTTGACTTTAATGATAAGAAAGAACGCATTTCTCTTGGCATGAAACAATTGAAACCACATCCATGGAAAGACGTTGCTGCTCGCTACCCAGAAGGCATGACCGTTCATGGAAAAGTTGTTTCTATTACTGACTACGGTGCATTTATTGAATTAGATAGCGGCATCGAAGGCTTAATTCACGTTTCTGAAATGTCTTGGACCCAACACGTTAAGCATCCTTCAAAAATCCTCGTTGTAGGTCAAGAAGTCGAAGCTGTTGTTCTTAAGGTTGAAGAAGATGCAGAACGCATTTCTCTCGGCATGAAACAACTTGAAACAGATCCATGGGATTCCATCGAATCTGAATTGCCTCCAGGTGCACGAGTTGTCGGCGAAATCCGTAATTTGGCATCTTTCGGTGCCTTCGTTGAAATCAAGGAAGGTGTGGATGGCTTAATTCACGTTTCTGATATGTCTTGGACTAAGAAAATCACTCATCCAAACGAACTCGTCAAGAAGGGCGATAAAGTGGAATGTGTTGTTCTTGCTGTAGACTGTGAAAAACGTCGTATTTCTCTATCTATGAAGCATCTTACAGAAGACCCATGGGATAACGTAGAAACAACTTATCCTGTTGACGCAGAAATTAAGGGTACCATCGTTCGTATGCTTGATCGCGGTGTTGTAGTCGAAATGGCTGATGGCATCGAAGGTTTTGTTCCTGTCTCTAAATTAACTGCAGAATACATTAAGGTTCCTGCAGATGCATTTAAAGTAGGTGACGAAATTCCTGCAATCGTTACAGAAATCGATCAAAATAATCGTAAGCTCTATCTATCTGTTGTTGATTACTTCAAAAATCGTGAGTCTGCAGAACTTGAAGCTTGGATGAACTCCCACAAACCTGGTGAGAACAACACAAGCATCGGTGAAGCGGTTGCTCCAGCGAAGAAAAAGACAACAAAGAAAAAAGCTGAAAAAGCGGAAAAGACTGAAGAAGCACCAGCTGCTGAATAATTTTCCTCTAGTTGTTTATAAAAAAGGGCCTGATTTATTTCAGGCTCTTTTTTTTGTTTAAAAATATCTTGACGCTTTCTTTTTCATTTTATATATATGAATATATGAACCATTGTTCATATATTGGAGATTTGAAAAATGAAGTCAACTAAAGGAAAAACAAACAAAGAAGAAATTTCATTAGATGTTTTATTTGAATTGTCTGAATTTTTCAAGTTCTTTAGCGATACCACCCGCATTCGCATTATCGAAATACTCCTTCATGGCGAAATGTCTGTGAATGACATTGCCGATAAACTGAAGATAGGGCAATCTGCTGTGAGCCATCAATTGCGCCTTTTGCGAACATCCCATTTAGTGCGCCCGCGTCGAGATGGCCGTACTGTTTTTTATGCCTTAGATGATGAGCATATTGGATTAATTTTTCAAACGGGTTTAAATCATATTCTTCATAAAAAAAGAGCTCTCCCATGACCCTCTTTATCGAGTCTTTCATTTCGCTGTTTGTAGAAATGGCTCCCTATCTACTACTAGGCTTTTTACTCGCGGGTGTTTTACATGTGTGGATACCCAAATCATTTTATCTTCCTAAAATATCAAAGCCCAATTTTAAATCAGTCCTTTGGGCTACGCTTTTTGGTGTTCCTCTTCCTATTTGTTCTTGTGGCGTGATTCCTACGGCGATTGCTCTTCGCAGAGAAGGAGCAAGTCGAGGTGCTTCAGTCTCTTTCTTGATCTCTACGCCTGCAACTGGGGCAGATTCCATTTTAGCTACGTATTCTATTATGGGGTTCCCTTTTGCAATTCTTCGCGTGATAGCTGCTTTTTTCACGGCAATCATTGGAGGCCTTTTCACCAATTGGACTACAAAATCAGAAGCGGAGCCTGTAGAAAATCTTTCTTTAAGTGAAGAGAAATGTGGTTGTCACAAAGAACAAGAAATAGAAAAAACGTGTTGCGAAAAGAAAAGTGAGAAATCTTGCTGTGAAAACGAAGACACTGAAGATGAGGATGAAGTGTATTTTAATGAGAAGTCTCCAATGACGCTTCAAGATCGTTTCATAGAGATGTGGCGCTATGGTTTTGTAGAGCTGTTAGGTGATATTACTCGTTGGCTTTTGGTGGGGCTTGTTTTTGGAGCATTGATCTCTGCTTTTGTTCCAAATGATTTCTTTTTAGGCCTTCGGCAATATCCTATTTTAGCGAGTTTGTTAGTTCTTGTTCTAGCGATGCCCATGTATACTTGTGCGACAGGCTCTATTCCTCTAGCGATGGCACTTGTCGCCAAAGGAATGACTCCTGGCGCGGCTCTTGTTCTTTTGATGGCAGGGCCAGCCACGAGTATGGCTTCCATTTTTGTCATTGGAAAATCCATGGGTAAACGTACTCTTGTGGGGTATCTATTGAGTATCGCTTTTGGCGCCTTATTTGTTGGCTGGGTCATTGATACGTTCTTTATGGAGTTCTTTTTAGGTTCCATTTTACCGCAAGCAGGGCTTTTGAGTGAAAATCATCACATAAGCGTATTGGATAGCTTCGCTTCGGTGACTCTAGCGATACTCATGATTTATTCTTTTAGGTCTAAAAAAGCAAAAAAAGAAGAAAAAAAATCCTGTAGTTGTCATTGAAAAAAAGAAGAATAAAGAATTAATGCTATATTCTCCTTTATGGAGTTGAAAGGAAAAAAAATTCTTCTTGGTGTCACTGGTGGCATTGCTGCTTATAAAAGTGCAGAACTATTGCGCTTGCTTCAAAAACAGGGCGCCGAAGTGCGTGTGGTGATGACGCCCGCAGCCACTCGTTTTGTGACACCCCTTACTTTTGCTTCCCTTTCTAAATGCCCCGTTTATACTCAAGATGGAGCTCCCGAGGCAAGGCCTTACCAGCACATTGATTTTCCTCGTTGGGCCGATCTCTATTTAGTCGTTCCTTGTACTGCTAATACTCTCGGTAAAATGGCAAATGGCCTCGCCGACGATCCCGTATCTCTTTGCTTTATGTCTTGTGCAGGTGAAAAATGGATTGCTCCTGCCATGAACACCGTCATGTTTTTATCTCCCGCAGTGCAAGCGAACTTAAAACGCATTCGCGAATTTCCAAAGGTGCATGTATTAGAATCGCCTTCGGGAATGCTCGCTTGTGGAGAAGAAGGCCCTGGCCGCTGTGCAGAACCCGCTTCTATTGTAGAAACTTTACTTTCTGCTCCCGAAAATGACAAGCCTATTTTAGGTTCTTCTAAAAGTGTTTTAATTACAGCCGGTCGAACAGAAGAAGCGATTGACCCAGTCCGTTATATTTCGAATAGGTCAAGCGGTAAAACGGCTCTTGCTCTAGCTCTCGCTTTTAAAAACGCTGGCTTTGCTGTCACCGTTGTCTCAGGCCCAATGGAAGCTCCTCGCGTTTCTGGGATCGAATGGATTTCTGTAAAAAGTGCATTAGAAATGCACCATGAAGTTTTATCTCGTGCTTCTCAGTTCGATGTCTTAGTACACGCGGCTGCTGTCGCCGATTACCGCCCTAAAACAGTTTCAGACCAAAAAATCAAAGATAGCCGTAGTCATCTCACATTAGAATTAGAACCTAACCCTAATATTCTCCGAGATTCTGTGGCCAAAAAACATCCAGGGCAAATCATTGTAGGCTTTGCTCTTGAAACTGCAGATGCCGAACGCCATGCCAAAGAAAAATGGCAAAAGAGTGGTGCCGATCTATTAGTTTTAAATACACCAGTCGCTAAAGATAGTGGCTTTGGTTTTGATCAAGTATCTTATTCCCTAATTTCAAAAGAAGAACCAGTTTCTCCTCCTCAAATGGGATCCAAAGAATCTCTCGCTCAAAAGGTGGTTTCTTTTGTCTTGACCTCGTTAGGAGGCCATTCATGCCAATAGAACAAAGTGCTTTGAAATCCTACTTGCAAGGGCAAATAGAGCTAGGGGATGCCGAAGTTTATTTTGATGAACCATGGGCTCTTGTTCCTAAAGCCACATTAAAAACTCCAGTTAAAGCCTCTGTAAAAGCGTCTATAAAAACAGATGCAGAACATCAATCTTTGCCTCTACAATCGAGTGGCTTATTTACTTCTTCTTTAATTTCTGACAACGAATCCGTTGCAGAAGTGTATGGCTTTCAAAAAGCACGTCATTTAAATGATTTTAATGCGGCACTTGCAGAAGACCCTGTTTATGCAAAAGGGGCTCCGCTGATTTTTGGTACAGGGTCACTTCGCCCTAAGGCCATGCTCTTATTTGCTTCTCCATCGGCAAGCGATTCCTCTGCAGGTGGTATATGGCATACAGAAGCAGGGCTAATGCTAGAACGGCTTTTTCAAAGTTTAAATATGGAGCAAAACCAGCTTTATTACACCTACTTTTATAAGCGAGAATCGCTAAGGCCAATTTCATCTTTAATAGAAATCCAACTTCGAAAGATGATTTCAAAAGAAATAGCTTTAGTGCAACCAGAACTTATAGTTCTTTTTGGAGAAAATACTTTACAACATATATTTGGTCGTAGTAAAAATTTTGCACAAAGTGTCGGGACGGCTATGGAATTTGAGGGTATTAATACCACTGTTTTAGTCGATCCTTATAAAATGCTCGAAGATAAAAACCTTAAACGTCTTACTTGGAACAATCACATTCCTGCGAGTGGTTTTTTTGTAAAACGTTAGTATGTTAGTATATTTTAATTATTATGGCTGATTTTATAGATTCATCATCCGCTCAGCGACAAGTGCCGCAAAACATAGATGCCGAAGTCAATTTGCTTGGCGCCTTAATTCAAGATGCCGAGGGTTTTACAGAAATCCTTGCCATTTTAGATGAAGAATCTTTTTATTTAGAAAAGCATCAAATTATTTGGAAAGCCTTAACTCATCTTTATCGTCAAGGGACTCTCATAGATCTCGTGACTCTTGCGACTACGTTAGAATCGCAAGGGAAGCTCCAGTTTATTGGTGGCAAAGAATATCTTTTTAATTTAATTGAATCTGTAGCGTCTTCAGCGAACGTGCTTTGGCATGCGCAAATTATTCATAGCAAGTACATTTTAAGAAAATTGATTTCTAATTCTAATGAGACGATTCGAGCAGCTCAAGACCCAGCGGCTTCCCCCGATGACATTCTCCAAGAAAGTGAACGCCAGATTTTTAGTCTCGCCGAAAAGCAAGTGCGAGATTCCATGCGTCCAATAGAAACTCACATTTCGTCGCTTCTTACAAAGCTTAAAGATCGAAGAGACGGTATAACTGGTTGCCCAACAGGGTTTACTGAACTAGACAGTTTAACAAATGGCTTACAACCTTCGGACTTGATTATTCTGGCAGGTCGTCCTGGTATGGGTAAAACAGCGTTCGCTCTTTCTTTAGCAAGCAATGCGGCAATCAACTTTGGACGTCAAGTTGCTTTTTTTAGTTTAGAAATGGATGGCGAACAATTAGTACAACGTATCCTTGCTTCAAGAGCTCAGGTCAATATGAGTAATATTCGCAGTGGACATCTGTCAAAAGATGATAAACAAAGAGTATATGCTCAAGTGCAGCCCATTATAGAATCCAAGTTTTTTGTAGACGATAACTCTGATTTGGGCATTATGGAATTAATGTCTAAAACGCGTTCCTTAAAAAGGAAAAGTGGTTTAGATCTTGTGATTGTGGACTACTTACAGCTCATGAAAACAGGCAAAGAAGAAAATCGTGCCGTGGCGATTGGTGCTATTTCTAGAGGCTTAAAAATATTAGCTAAGGATTTACGAGTCCCTATTATTGCTCTTGCTCAGCTTAGTCGTAAAGCCGAAGAAAAAGGCCGCGAACGTCCTCAACTTAGTGACTTGCGTGAATCGGGGTCTATTGAACAAGATGCCGACATGGTCTGGTTTGTAGAGCGTCCAGCTTATCGAACCCATGCCGAAGAAGATAAATACAAAGCCCAACTACTAGTGGCTAAACATCGTAACGGTTCTGTCGCAGATATTGATCTTGTCTTCAAACCTGAATTTACCACATTCTATAACGCATCGCCAGAAGATTTAATGGACCAAGGCAATGACTTTGGAGATTTTGAATGACTTGGTGGCAACATCCTATAGTAGGCGTTGGTAGAATACTTGTCTCTGGCATTAGTAATGTTGGGGAACTCGTTTGTATTCTCTTAAGAACGATTAAATGTTTCCCTTACATCCATAAAAATATTGGCTTAATTGTAAAACAGATGGTTGCTATTGGGGTCTCCTCTATTCCTTTGCTTTTTGTGACTTCTATTTTCACAGGAATGGTTGCTACCGTTCAAGCAGAATTTCAGTTTCGAGATCTTGTGGCCGATAAATTTGTGGGAACAGCTGCTTGTAAAATGATATTGATTGAATTAGGTCCCATTTTGACGGCTCTTGTTCTTGCTGGTCGTGTAGGGAGTGCTCTTGCTGCCGAAATAGGCTCTATGCGAGAAAAAGAAGAGTTAGATGCTTATACGGTTCTTGGCTTAGATACTTATCGTTATTTGGCTCTTCCTCGATTTATTGCCTTTATTACAATGGTTCCTTGCTTAACCGTTATTTCAAATTGCTTAGCTCTAATCGGTGGTTGGATTGTCTGTGTTCTTGCCTTAGATATTACCTCCTATACTTATTATACGGGAATGCAGTATTTGTTTCAACCGATGGATTTATGGGCTGGAGTAATTAAGTCTTTTGTTTTTGGTGTGATTATTTTTGTATTAGGTTATTATCATGGCCTTAAAGCAGGAGCTGGTGCTCGTGGTGTTGGTGTCGCCACCATGAATGTAGTGGTTTCAAGTTGTCTTATGATTCTAATTGCTGATTTTGCTTTAGCGGCAGTTCTTTTTAAGTAGCGGGTAGGTATGCCAAACGTAAAAATCAATCCAGATGACGTGATGATTAAACTGCGAGGTCTTAAAAAGACTTTTGGTTCCCAAGATGTGTTATTAGATGTGAATCTTGATATTCGTCGTGGAGAAACGATGGTAATCATTGGCCAGTCGGGTAGTGGAAAATCAGTCATTTTAAAACACATGATTGGTCTTTTACAGCCAGATGAAGGCGAAGTAGCGGTGGATGGCATTACTATTAGTACCCCAAAATTTTTTGATACAAGAACAATTCGTCGAAAAATGGGGATGCTTTTCCAAATGGGTGCCCTTTTTGACTCCATGGATACTGGTGAAAATATTGCTTTTGCTCTCCGAGAACACCACCCTGAATTAACGGAAGCTCAAGTCCAAAAAGTCGTTACTGAAAACCTAAAACTCATTAATTTGGTTCCAGAGTTTCGAGTCAAAATGCCTTCAGAACTCTCTGGAGGAATGAGAAAACGAGTGGCTTTGGCAAGGGCTATTGCACTAAGCCCAGAAATATTACTTTATGATGAACCCACAACGGGCTTAGATCCTATCACTAGTGACGTGATTAACGATCTTATTTTAGATATGCAGAGTAAATTAGGCGTCACTTCTGTGGTAGTGACTCATGATATGGTGAGTGCCTTTAAGGTCGCCGATCGCATTGCCATGCTTTACAAAGGGCGTATTATTGAAGTGGGCACCGTCGATGAAATCAAAAATACAGAAAATCCTTTTGTTCGTCAGTTTATTACGGGGCAGAGAAAAATCACCACCGAAGAGGATTAGTTTTAGTTTTTTTAAAAAAAAAGGCGAAAATCTTCTTTTTAGTCAGTGTCCTTTATAAAAAGGATCAAAAATAAGTGTTTTTTTTCACAAAAAATACAAGCAAAAAAAGAAGTTTTTTTGAAAATATTTCTTTACTCTTTACTTTAGTATATATTACTAAAAAACAGCTGTAAACTATACAGTATGGCGATTGGCTGTCGGCAAAGAGGTTTTATATGAATCAGAAACTATTTTTTGGAATAATTTGTATTGCTTCTATAGCAGGTATTTTTGTTGCTTGTGGTAAAGGTGTAATTGAACCTTATGATTCTGATGATCAGGTTGCAGAAATTTCTGTAAAGAATTCTTTAGACGAACAAAAATCTATAAATGCTTGTCAAGCTAATCCAGAATGTCTAGAAAAGTTGAGTGATGTACCGCTACCAACGTCATCTGCAGAACTTCCTCCTTCTTCTTCCGTAGAACCTGTTATAAGTTCCTCTTCGATTAGTGTTCCTCCGTTAAGTTCGTCCCCAATTATCATTGCTTCTTCTAGTAGCATTATTATACCTCCTTCTAGTAGTGCCATTGTAATTGTTTCCTCTTCTTCAGTTATTACTCCAGAAGGGGCTCTTGCTGGAACTTGTTCTCCTTCTCCAGCGATTGCAGAACTAGGTCAATCAGTTACTTGGAGTTTCAATAGAGATCCCTCAATCTCTGTCACTCAGATTATGGCTGCCACATTTGATTGGGCTTTTGAAGGAGCTTCTGTTGAAACCTTTAATGCTAAGGGAGCTACTGGTTTAACAAAAGCAGTATCTTACACTACTTCTGGTCCTCATACCACATCGTTATCAACAAACGGAGCGGCTCCAATTACTTGTACTCCTGTTCAAGTCAATGGGGCTAAGATTACTGGATGTAAATGTCTTGTAGATAATGCATCTCCAGATGTGGCTGCCGGTGGCGAGGCTATTTGGACAGTAAGCGGTTGTACTTCAACAGCAACGATTACTGGTTATACATGGAACGGTGGCGAATTAGGTGTTGTTGAAACATCGTCTCATGTTTTTACAGAAAAAGATGAAACGTTTGCTCCAACGCTTTCGGTATCTAATGATGACAACACCGTCCAAGTCGTAGCTTGCCCTGTGGCAAAGGCGATTGATGCGACTCTGCCTGATTACTCTTTAGAAGATCAGAATGTCGATATTGCTTTACCTGCAGGTTTATCTACGGTTATAATGAATCTTCCTCCAGCCTGGCATAATACAACAACAGGAACATGTACTTTTTCCTGTAATTGTACAGGAACTTGTACAGGTACTGTTGATGGAAAAGCATTAACAGGCTCTTACTATGCTACCGTCTCTATTCCAATCACCAGTACAATCAATAATTATGCCTTAGCAGTTGAACTAGGCCAGGCCATGACATGTAAGGTTGGTTGGTAAAATTATTTTTTCATTTCTTGTAAAGCACCTCTTTTGAGAGGTGCTTTCTTTTTAGGGCTATAAAAAGAAATTTTTTTTGCTATTTTGATGCGCCTATGAGGTTAAATATGAATAGCAAACTGTTACTAGGGTGTTTTGGTTTTTGTTCAGTAATGAGTTTTTTTGTGGCCTGTGGTTCAGGTTCAATTGATCCATATTCTGTAGATGATCAGGTCGCATCAATCTCTGTAACATTAGATAAAGATAAATCAATCAGCGCTTGTCTTGCTGATCCTGTATGTAAAGCAGATTATGAAGCAGCAGAAAATCCACCTTCAAGTGCACAGATTCCATCATCATCTTCTTCTATACCTGTCGTTCCAGGTTTATCTTCTGGTGGTTTGGTACAAATATCTTCTGGAGGCGTTATTCCTCCATTTCCAACATCTTCTAGCAGTCTAGTTGTGATTGTTTCTTCTCAATCCTCTGGTGGCATTAGTGGAACTTGTACTCCTTCTCCAGCGATTGCAGAACTAGGTCAATCAGTTACTTGGAGTTTCAATAGAGATCCCTCAATCTCTGTCACTCAGATTATGGCTGCCACATTTGATTGGGCTTTTCAAGGGGGCTCTGAACCCACTTTTAGTGGTAAAGGAGCTTCTGCTCTAAATAAAACTGTTTCTTATAATACTTCTGGGTCACATACAACGACTCTCTCTATCAATGGGGATACCCCTATGACATGTGCTCCAGTTCAGGTTAATGGTGCTCCAATCACAGGGTGCCAGTGCGTTGTAGATAAAGCTTCTCCAGATGTGGCTGCTGGTGGTGTTGCTACTTGGTCTGTGACTGGTTGTTCAACAACTGCAAATATTTCTGGTTATTCATGGGCTGGTACTCCAGCTGCTCCAACCACAACGTTTGCTCATACCTTTGCTGCAAAGGGAGAAACTTTTACTCCAACCCTTAGTGTTTACAATGATGATAATACAGTTCAACCTGTGACTTGTCCAGCGGCAACTGCTATTGATGCGAATATCCCAGACTATGAAATTACGGCTTCTGGAAATACTGCTGGAATAACTTTTGAAGGGAATGTGGATGCTACTATTGTTATGAATCTCCCTGAAACATGGCATGGCGGAACCGCTGGGACTTGTTCTTTTGCTTGTCAAGTGAATAGAGGTGCTAGTGGTAGCGGTGCCATATCTGGAACTGTAGATGAAGTTGACATTACAGGGTCTGATTATGTTACGGCATCTATTCCTATAACTAGTACGATAAGCGGTTATGCATTGAAATTAGTTGTTGATGTTGGAACAAATGCTGGTGTTACTTGTTTTTTAAATTGGTAAAATTAGTTTAGCATAGTTTTTAGAAAAGCACCTCTTTTGTAGGGGTGTTTTTTTTCTTTAAAGAAAAGGGTTTTTATATTTAAGTGATGAATCAGGTTTTTCTAAAAAAAATAATTTTTCCTTTACTTCGTCCTATTTTACGAAATGGTCGCTTTCATTTCTCAAAAAGTCTCTCGGGATTTATCTTTGTCCTTTTAGGAATGCCTACTTTTTTGCAGGCTTACATCCCTGGGGAATCATTTGTCTCTTTGACAGATGACCAAGGCTTATTTGCAAATCCAGCTGGGGTATCTGCATTTGATTCTAAAGGGGGGCTTTTTACTTATCAATACAGTGAAGAAAAAGTGCACCAATTGCAATTAGGTTTTAATTTAGGGGCTTTAGGTTTCTCTTTTGATTATCAAACGAATCAAAAAGGCTTTAATGAATCTCGTTGGAATCTCACTCATTCTTTTCCTCTGTTTCATCGTTCTTTATTTTTTGGGCATCGTCTTACTGCGTTTCGAAGTGCCGATTTTAATGGAACAGCCATGACATATTCTCCTGGATTATTATGGCGACCAGTATCTTTTTTATCTCTTGGGTTTGCGAGTTACGATCTTCTTAATATGAGCTCTCAAGAAATAGATCGCGTTCAAGAAATCGGAGCCGCGTTCCGAGCGGGCAGAAAACTCACATTGGGCTATGAGTCTCAAAATTTAAAAGATCATCAGGTCTTTTTACAAACAACGATTAGTGGTTTAGAGCTCGGTTTCCAAATCCCAGTTTATGGAGAAAACTCTCGCTATAAACTATCCCTTTCTTATCCTCTCGATGCCTACATAAATACAGCGGTCACTGTTTTTGATGATTTTATACCACGTCGATTGGCTTTAAGTTATCATCATTCCAGAAATCCAAATGCTTATTCTCGTGCCAATATTATTCGAGTCCCTTTAAGTCTTCCTGTGAAAGAAGTGCAAGATCGATTCTCTTTCTTCAAAGATCCTTCTATGAGTGTTTGGGCTATAAGAAATCATTTTGAACAAATTCTTCATGATCCTTCGACGGGAATCATTATTTTTGATTTTTCAGGGTATACTGGTGGTGCTGCAATTTCAAAAGAAATTCAGCGTGGTATTTCTACGTTACGGGAGTCTGGCAGAAAAGTAGTTGCTTATTTAGATGATGTTCGTCCAACTGTTTTACTCGCGAGTGCCACAGCGGATCGGATAGTGGTAGAACCTTCCGCTCGTGTGAATTTAAGAGGCCTTGCTGGTACCTCCCTTTATTACAAAGGCTTTTTAGATTGGATTGGGGTAGACGTTCAGTTCTTAAGACACGGGGATTATAAATCAGCAGTAGAACCTTATACGATGGATTCTATGTCAGTAGAAGCGCGTTCCGATAGAGAGTCTTTATATAATGAATGGTGGAATGTTCTTATCGAAGATTTTCAAAAAAGGCTTCCTGCTGGGGTTCGAGTAGATGACTTTGTAAAACAACCATTATTGACAGCAAAGTCAGCAAGGGAACGCCAATGGGTGGATACGATTCTTTATGTAGATCAACTGCCTGCTTATGCTTTAAAAGAATTTTTTGGTTTTGATGTTCCTCAAGCAAAGGCTATTACTTGGGCCCCAACCAATCGAAATATTCTAGCGAACGATTGGGCGCCTCGTTCGAAGGTAGCTGTTTTGAATATCGAAGGAACTATTGATAAAAATACTGAAGTAGAGTCTATCGCCCTAATAGATGAAGTGATGCAAGAGGGTAAATACGAAGCATTGATTGTTCGAATTAACTCGCCTGGAGGCGATGCTCAAGCATCTGAAAAAATATGGCGTGCATTAAGGGTTTTGTCTAAGTCAGGAACTCCTGTAATCGCCAGTGTGGGTGATATGGCGGCTTCTGGAGGCTATTATATTGCCTGTGGCGCCGATCTTATCATTGCAGAAAAAACTTCTATTGTAGGTAGTATCGGCATTTTTGGCGGTAAAGTGAATGCTTCTGCTTTGCTAGAAAAGTTAAAAATACGTCCAGAGACTGTAAAAACGCACGAACATGCAGACGCTGAAAGTTTTAGTCGAAGCTTTTCAGAGGTAGAAAAGAAAGCCTTACAAGAATACATGGATGACTTTTATGCCCGTTTTACTAAAGTCGTTTCGGATGCCACAAAAATTCCACAAGAAAAGGTGGATCAAGAACTTGGTGGCGGTCGAGTCTTTATTGGAAAAACAGCATTGTCGAATGGTTTAGTTCATTCCCTTGGTGGTTTTGATGAGGCAATTGCTGCGGTAAAGAGGCTTGCGAGTATCAGAGAATCAAAGCAAATAGAGTTAGTGCCTTTAATCTCCAAAAACTCATATATTAACAGAATTACATTTAAAAGTCTTGCCGAATTTGTCTCTTCCTTTGATGGAGATTTTATTTGGGCTTTGGAATCGGATTTATGGCCGCTATTGCAATAACTATTCTTCTTACTTTATTACTCTCTGCCTTTTGTTCTATTACAGAAGCTTCTTTTTATAGTGTCTCTAATACTGTTGTAGAATCTTTGCAAAGGCAAAAAAAATTTACTGGTAAATATATTGCTCACGTAAAAAAGAATATTGATACCTATATTGCTTCTGTATTAATATTAAATACGTTAACAAATACAATGGGCGTTTATGTGGCTACGTCTCTTGGCGTGAATCGCCTTGGGTCCGTTGGTCAAATGATTTTGCCTATTGTTTTAACGGTCTCGATATTATTATTTGGCGAAATTACTCCTAAAACAGTGGGTGTTAAAAAAGCGAATAAGGTGGGGCCTATTGTTGCGGTACTTTTTTATTATATCACTGTTGTATTAAAGTGGACTGGTTTAATATGGATTTGTATTACCTTAACAAAGCATTGGACTAAGCACGAGAAAAAAACCGATGTTAGTATTGAAGACATAAATAGCTTAGTAACTTTAGGCCTTAGAGAAGAAGTGATTGATCGCCAACAAGCTTCAGTGATTAAAAATATTTTAGCGTTAAAGTCAATCTATGTTCGAAAAATCATGACTCCTAGACAAGTCGTATTTTCTCTTTCTGGAGATATGTCTATTGGAGATTCTATTGATAAACGAGGGAATTGGCCTTTTTCAAGAGTTCCTATATATAGCGAAAGTAAAGATCGTTGGATTGGAATTGTTTTGCGTCGCGATGTTTACAATAAATTAGTAGAAGGCGAATCACAATTGTTGTTAAAACAATTAATGCGTCCGATACAATTAATCCCTGATAGTTTGACTTTAGATAAATTATTGCTTCGTTTCTTAAAACAACGTGGCCACATTGTAGGTGTTGTAGATGAATGGGGAGCCATCGCTGGGATTGTAACACTCGAAGATGTTTTAGAAGAAATTTTAGGCCGTGAAATTGTAGATGAATACGATGAAACGGTTGACTTACAAAAAAAGGCTCGCCGTAAAAGTAAGGCTTTAGCCTTTATTCGCAAACAAGAAAAGTAAGCAGCTATAATGTTTCTAGGTGAGATTTTTCCATTTATAAAAAAAACTCTTTAGTTTTTTCATAATAAAAGAATTCTTTTCTGGTTCAATAAAGAAGGTGGCAATACACGTTATAGGGTACACATTTAAGAAAAATTGTGGAATTAATAAAAAGCTAAATAAATCTTGTTGTGATAATGTATAAATGGTACTAATGTTACTTATTAAATAAAAAACAAGGAACAAAAAAGAATAAACTTTAAGAATAGTGGAATTGTTTTTTATAATGGAGAATGAACCTGTGAATATCGTAAAAAGAGGTATAAGAAAAGAAATCGCTCGAATCTTAAAATCGAAATCAATCATATTCGCTTGAAATGCTCCATAGAAAACCAATAATCCATTAGTTATAAATATGATTGAGCAAAGTCTCAAGAGCCCTATGTTTAAAAACGTCGAGTTGCAATTAGGACATTTCATAGTAATTCCTTTTTATTCTTTAGGAAAACATTATCTATCAAATGTACTTAAAGCGTGTTGAAACGTAATGACAACAAATATGTATAAAACCCTTTTTGCGCTATATTGATTATGCAAATTGATATAATTGATATAATAGAAAACGTTGATTTATAGGGCTTTTTCTGAAAAAACTACTTTTTTGCTCTTGTTTTTGAATTCTCTTATTCTAAATTTTGTCCGAACTATTCAGAACGATTTGTTTTGATTTAACTTAATCGAGGATTTACATGAAGACCATTATGGTAAACCCCAAGACAGTGACTCACAAGTGGAAACTTGTGGATGCTGCGGACAAGCCTATGGGCCGCGTAGCAACTGAAGTCGCTCGTCTTCTTATGGGCAAACACAAGGCTATTTATTCCCCTAACGTTGATACTGGTGATTTCGTTATTGTTATTAATGCAGAAAAAGTAATGCTTAGTGGCAATAAAATTGATCAAAAAGAGTATTTCCATCACACAGGTCACATTGGTGGCGAACGTTGGATCAACTGCAAAGATCTTATGGTTAAGCATCCTACTGCGCCTCTCGAAATGGCTATCTGGGGCATGCTTCCTCATACCAATCTTGGTCGCAAGATGATGAAGAAATTAAAAATCTATGCTGGTGCTGAGCATCAACATGCAGCTCAAAACCCTGAAACCGTCGACTTGAAAGTCTAGGAACGGAGGATAAATCTATCGCTACTGCAAAAGCAAAAAAGATCTACCGTGGCACAGGTCGTCGTAAGAACGCCATCGCCGCTGTTGTTTTAAGACCGGGTTCCGGCAAGCGTGTTATCAATGGTCGTGATTTTAAGGAATACTTCCATTCTGACGTGCAAAACATGATCGCTAATTTACCATTTGCCATTCTTGAAAACGCTGAAGAATGGGACGTTGAAGTCACCGCTCGTGGTGGTGGAATCGCTGGCCAAATGGGGGCTGTTCGTTTAGGTATCGCTCGCGCTCTCGTCGCTAACGATGCTGAAGTCAAACCTGCTTTGAAAAAAGAAGGCTTAATGACTCGTGACGCACGTGCTGTAGAACGTAAGAAGTTCGGCCGTAAAAAGGCTCGTAAACGCTTCCAGTTCTCCAAACGTTAATCGTTTACAACGCATTTCAAAAAAGAAACGCCTTCTATGCAAGGCGTTTTTTTTGTGTATTTAAAACCGCCACCAGCTAGGTACAACGTCCGCCCTCATGACTGAAAACATCACGTCGCAAACCATTATTTTTTGGTGCTGATATATGTTAAAAAGGTTTTTCATTGGCTAAAGTCACAAAAGTAACGGACAGTGTACAGCTTCCCTATTAAACGAAGCTTCCTCAAAAAGTCACAAGGATGCATTTTTAGTAATATCAGCTTAACATAAGTTTTCTTAAAATAAGATGATTTAAAATATTACGTTTTCTTTCATTTCCAATTTGATTTCTCTAGTCTCTTTATTTGTTTTTTCTATATTTGGCTCCAACTTGGATATTAAGTCCGAGCTAAACAATAAATCACCGGTTGACAAGAGTTGCTTCGGTGGCGAAATTAGGGAACTTTTTTTGCTTATGCAGCTTAGTTGTACGCCGGGTAGTATAACCGATTAGGAGTCAATTATGGCAAATCTGCCTTCCGTAGAAGACCTGCTCGCAGCAGGCGCTCATTTTGGTCATCAGACACAGCGCTGGAACCCAAAAATGAAACCTTATATCCTTGCCGAAAAAAACGGCATCTATGTTCTTAACCTTTCAAAGACCCGTGATCTTTTAGATGCTGCTGCTAAAGCGGCTGCTCGTGTCTCTGCATCTGGAAAGAGCGTTCTTTTTGTTGGTACAAAGCCAACAGCTCGTCAAGTCGTAACAGAAGCTGCTACTGCTTGCAATCACTTTAGCGTAACCAATCGTTGGCTCGGTGGTATGCTCACTAATTTCCAAACAGTTCGTAAATCTATCAAGCAAATCGATAAGATTGACGCTATGGAAAAAGACGGTCTATTCCAAGAATTATCTAAGAAAGAAGTTTTAGATATGACTCGTGAACGCAATAAGTTATTGTCTGTGTTTGGTGGTATTCGTGATATGGGTGCTATTCCAGGCTTAGTTATTGTCACTGATCTTAATCATGAAAAAATTGCTGTTGCAGAAGCTCGTCGTTTACACATTCCAATCATTGGCATTTGTGATACAAACGTCGATCCTACTCTCGTGGATTTCCCTATTCCAGCAAATGATGATGCTGTGAAATCAGTGAAATTAATTATTGATTATATCGCAAGCAATGTCACTCCTCGCTCTAACGTTGCTAAAGAAGCGAACGAAGCAGCGAAGAAGTTTGACAACGGAGAAAACTAAAATGCAAATAACTGCCTCTTTAGTAAATGAACTTCGCACCAAAACAGGTGTGGGGATGATGCAGTGCAAAAAAGCGTTGACTGAAACAGATGGCGATTTAGATAAAGCGATTGATTTGCTTCGCAAACAAGGGGCTGCTGTTGCCGCTAAACGTGCAGACAAAGATGCAAAAGAAGGCCGTGTATTTCTCGTTGAAGCAGAATCTCGTGCCGTTGCTTTTGAATTGAGCTGCGAAACAGAACCTGTTTCAAAAAATGAAGACTTTAACGATCTTGCTAATCTTGCTACAAAAGTTTTAAGCTCACAAGAAATCACTTCTATTGAAGGTTTACTTGAAGCTTCTGCTGATGGCGTTAAAGTGAGCGATCGTCTTCAAGACGTGCTTGTTAAAATTCAAGAGAACATTAGTTTCCGTAAATTAGCTTCCATGAAACGCTCTTCAAATGAAGTGTTTGGTATTTATTCTCACATGATGGGAAAAATCGGTGTGATTACAAAGCTTGCTTTTGTAGGCACTCCTTCTAGTGAAGCTGATCTTAAACAAGTGGCTAAAGAAATTTCAATGCAAGCAGCGGCATTTGCTCCTGTTGCAGTGAAGGCTTCTGACGTTCCTGCTGAAACTATTGAAAAAGAACGCGAAATTGCTCGTGCTCAAATTGAAAACGCTGCAAAAGAATCAGGTAAGGCAACAAAACCTGAATTTGTAGAACGTCAATTAGATGGCCGTGTAGCTAAGGTTCTAAAAGAAATAGTTCTTGAAGATCAAGAATTTTTCATTGCAGATAAAAATCCAAAGAAATTAAACGTTAAGGATTATCTAGAAAGCGTTGCTCCTACTCTTGGGCTTTCGAGCTTAAAAGTGGTAGAATTAATTCGCTTTGAAAGAGGTAACTAATGGGTAACGCACCAAGATTTTCTAGAGTTCTACTCAAGTTGAGTGGAGAAGCTCTTGCTGGCTCCAAAGGGCATGGCATTGATTCTGAAATTTTATCGACAATGGCGCATGAAATCGCTTCTGTCTTAAAATCTGGAGTTCAAGTGGCTCTTGTTATTGGTGGCGGTAATCTGGTGCGTGGAATTTCTGCATCTGCTGGTGGCATGAATCGTGCCGCCGGAGATGCTATGGGTATGTTAGGTACAGTCATGAATGGGATAGCCATGCAGGATGCTTTAGACAAAGAGGGCGTGAATAGCGTTGTCATGTCTGCCATTCGCATGGAGCCTGTTTGTGAATTTTTTGATCGTCGTAAGGCGATGTCTTTATTGAATTCGGGGAGTGTGGTTATTTTCTCTGCAGGTACTGGAAATCCATTTTTCACTACTGACAGTGCTGCCGCTCTTCGTGCAATTGAAACTGAATGTGATGTAATAATGAAAGCGACTAAGGTCGATGGTATTTATTCTGCAGATCCAATGAAAGATCCTACTGCAACACGTTTTGAATCCATTTCCTATAGTGAAGTGCTTCAAAAAGGGCTGCAAGTCATGGATACAGCAGCAGTTGCTTTATGCATGGAACAGAAAATGCCTATTTTAGTGTTCCAAATGATAAAGGGAAACTTGACTAAAGCGACCACTGAAGGTACTTTAGGTACACTGGTGCATTGTTAATTTTTATTATTGCACAAGAAAGAGGAAAATAAATATGTCAGAATATGTGCAAAAAATGGAAAAAGCGGTCGAAGCGACTGAACGTGAATTTTCAAAATTAAGAGCAGGCCAAGCATCTCCTGCTATTCTAAATGATGTTAGAGTGGATTATTATGGCACTCCCACTCCTATTTCTCAAGTAGCAAAAATTTCAGTTCCTGAACCACGCATGTTATTAGTGAGCCCTTGGGAAAAGAATTTAATGGACGCTGTCGAAAAAGCCATTCTCGCTGCTAATATTGGTGTTACTCCAATGAAAGATGGTAACTGTATTCGTGTGGCTCTCCCTATTTTAACTACAGAACGTCGTCAAGAACTCGCTAAAATTGCTCGTAAGCATGCTGAAGACGGTCGTGTGGCAATTCGTAATATTCGTCGCGACGCTAACGATGCTATCAAAAAGCAAAAAGATCTTCCTGAAGATGAAGTCAAAAAACAACAAGACGAGATTCAGAAAGCGACCGATAAATACATTGGTATGATCGATCGTGTGCTCCAGGAAAAGGAAAACGACATTCTTAAGGTTTGAGTGTGGAAAATCAACTCAGACATGTCGCCATCATCATGGATGGCAACGGTAGATGGGCCAAACGTCAAGGTTTTGAGCGTTTCTTTGGACATCGAAAGGGCACTCAGGCTACTATTGATGCGGTAGAAGTTGGTGTCGATTTAAAATTAGAACATTTAACACTATATGTTTTCAGCTCCGAAAATTGGGGCCGACCTTCAAAAGAGGTTGATTATTTGATGAAGCTTCTTGTCGAAATGGTGGCACAAGAACTTCCTCATTTAATGGAAAAACAGGTGAAATTAAAAGTCATAGGTAATATTGAACGATTACCTAAAGAGCCTCGTATTAAATTAGAAGAGGCTATTCATAAGACCGAAAAAAATACGGGCATGCAATTAAATCTTGCGATTTCTTATGGGGGTCGTTTAGAAATCATTGATTCGTGTAAAAAGATTGCGCAAAAAGTAAAAAACGGTTCTTTGAATGTTGAAGATATTAATGAAGAAGTTTTTTCAAAACATCTTTATTTGGAAGGCGCTCCTGATCCAGATTTAGTGATTCGTACAGGTGGAGAATTTCGTTTATCGAACTACTTACTTTGGCAGGCCGCTTACAGTGAATTTTTTGTTTCAAAAACACTTTGGCCTGATTTCACAAAAGAGGAATTTCTTGAGGCTGTAGCGTTTTATCAAACCAGGGAACGTCGTTTTGGGAAGGTAGTTAGTGAGTAATCTAGCTCTACGATTAATTTTTGCTGCAGTAGCAATACCAGTTGTTTTTTTCTGCCTTTGGTGGGCTGATTGGACTCGTGTTGCTTTAATGGTTTTTCTAGGTGCCGTCGGGGCTTGGGAATGGTCGAGAATGGTTTCCAAAATGTATTTGGGCCCAAAAATGGCGATACTTGCTCCATTGTCGGCAACGGCACTTACACTAGGTTGGGTTTTTACTTCTGGTCATTTCTTTGGACTACCACCTGTTCCAGGATTAATCGGTTTCATTGCACTGATTGTCGTTTGCTTATACATTGCCATCGCTTTTGCAAAAGTAAATATTGAAAATCTATTCCCTTGGTTTTTAATGCAATTAGGTGCTCCTATGTACTTAGGCCTTTGGGGCGGATTATCGGTTTTAATTTTAGGTTCAGGTCATGGCCTAGAACATTCTTATAAGTTTATTCTTGTGATGACAGCCATGTGGGGCTGTGATACCTTCGCTTACTTTGTAGGGAAATTTTTAACGAATCGTTTCATTTTTGGCCGTCATCTGATGGCTCCTCAAATTAGTCCTAAAAAAACATGGGAAGGTGCTATTGGTGGCACTATATTTACCATGGGTTGGGTTGCATTCTGGGCTATTCCAGTTTTTCAATATTCCTGGTACAAAGGGCTTGTTTTAGGTTTAGTTTTAGCGATTGCAGGGCAAGCAGGTGATCTATTGATGTCTGCTCTTAAACGCTGGAGTGGTACAAAAGATGCTAGTCAAATCTTTGTAGGGCACGGCGGTGTTTTAGATCGTGGAGATTCTTTTTATCTAGCCGCTCCTATGCTTTTGTTATTATCAGAATTTTTTAATGGGATATTAAGCTAATGAAAAAAGTCAGCTTGCTGGGCGCCACCGGTTCTATCGGGGATTCCGCTATTGATGTTATAAAACAGCATTCAGATCAATTTCAATTACATTCTATTGCAGCTCGTAGTCAGTGGAAAAAAGTTTTACAGTTAGCTAAAGAATTTAATGTAAAGCGTATTTGTATTTTTGATGAACAAGCAGGTAAAGAATTATCTAAAGAACTTGGCTTTCCTGTTTTAACAGGGATTGAAGGCCTTCGAGAACTCGCTTCAGAACCAGAAGTGGATATTGTGATTAACGCTCTAATGGGCGCTGTGGGTTGCTTACCTACACTATCTGCAATAGAACAAGGTAAACATGTGGCTCTTGCAAATAAAGAAACGATGGTGATGGCTGGCCCCGTTATTCAAGATGCGTTAAAAAACAATCCTAAATCGTTTATCACTCCTATTGATTCTGAGCACAGTGCTATTTTCCAATGTTTATCTGGGCGTCCAAAAACTGAAGTGGAAAATCTTCAAATCACTGCATCTGGTGGCCCTTTTAGAGATTGGTCACAAGATCGTTTTGAATCCATTACTGTCGCCGATGCCTTGAATCATCCTGTATGGAGTATGGGAAAAAAAATCACTATTGACTCTGCTTCTATGATGAATAAAGGGTTAGAAGTGATAGAAGCTCATTTCTTATTTGATATTCCTTATGACCAAATTAAAGTGGTCGTTCATCCTCAAAGCATGATCCATTCATTAGTGCAATTCCGTGATGGTAGCTTAATGGCTCAGCTTGGTGCCCCTGATATGAGAATTCCTATTCAGGTGGCTTTAACTTGGCCAGAACGTTTGCCTTTAAATTCACCTCGCTTGGATTTAGCTTCATTATCTCAGTTTACATTTTTTGCTCCCGATTTTCAAAAATTCCGTTGTCTTGCTTTAGCTTTCGAAGCAGGGAAGCGTGGTGGAGTGGTGCCTGCGATGATGAATGCCGCCAATGAAGTTTTAGTGGATCACTTCTTAGAAGGCAAGCTTAAATTTGTAGATATTCCTCGTCATATTGAAAACATTATGGCAAAAGCGCCCTCTATTTCAGGGCGTTTAGATCTTAAGCAAGCACTTGAGGCCGATACCGAAGCAAGAAAAATGGCTGCATCGCTTTTTTAAGAACACTTTTTGTTTTTTGCCTTGTTCTTTTTTCTAAATTGTCGATATGGATCATTATTTTCAAATCGTTTTGACTTTTATTTTAGGCCTTTTGGGACTCAGTTTTCTTGTTTTTATTCATGAATTAGGGCATTTTTTAGTTGCGAAAAAGAATGGGGTTCGCATAAAAACCTTTTCTATTGGTTTTGGAAAAAAGCTACTTCGCTATAAAAAAGGGGAAACAGAATATTGTATTTCTCTAATCCCTTTTGGTGGCTATGTTGCCATGACAGGTGAAAACCCCGATAACCCTGATGAAATTGATGATGAGGGCAGTTTTGTTTCAAAGTCAGTGGGAGCACGTGCGGCCATTGCTTTTGCTGGCCCTTTTGTGAATATTTTATTTGCCTTTTTGTTACTGATCGGTCTTTATATCATAGGAGTAGAAGAACCCGTATCGGACCAAATCATTGTTGGCTTTGTAGATCAAACTGGTACCGCTCAAGATGCAGGCGTTTTACCTGAAGACACTATTTTTTCTATTGACGGTAAGCCTATTAAAGGCTGGGATGATTTCCGCGAACGCATTGGCGTGAGTTTAGGTGCAAAAGTAGTTTTAGAAATACACCGAAAAGATTCAGTCTTATCTTTACCAGTGATTCCAAAAGAACTGATGGTCCCAAAGGGGGATTCTTCAAATACAATGGTATCTATGGGGATAGGGGATATTGGTATATATCCAAGGCATCGCGTGGTGATTCGAGACACTCCTCTTGAGGGTTCTAATGCTCATGCGGCAGGGATTCAAAAGAATGATACTATTTTAAGTATTAATCATCAGCATATTTCAAAATACGAGGATGTCGTTCGTATCATTAATTCTTCTAAAGCAGATCCTTTAAATTTTCAATTACTTCGTGGGCAAGATACCATCCATTCTGTCGTGACTGCCACGTTCAATCAAGAATACAATCGGTATATGATAGGCATCCAGATGACTTATGTCATGTACAAAGAAACGCATTTAGTTAAGTCCAGTTTCCCAGAGGCCATCAAAAAAGCAACGGCTACCAGTTGGAAAATGACGACAAGCATATTCCGTTATTTTAAGAAAATGTTCCAAGGTCAAGTCAAGGCAGATGCCTTCTCTGGCCCAGTCACCATTGTGGCTGTTATGGGCTCTGTTTGGATGAGCGGCTTCCAAGACTTTTTAATGTTGCTTGCCTTGATTAGTATCAATCTTGGAATCATGAATCTATTGCCCCTCGCTATTACAGATGGGGGCTTGTTGATGTTTCTTGCCATTGAAAAAGTGCGTGGGCGTCCTCTTGGTAGAAAAACTCAATTAGTGATTCAAAATATCGCGATGGCTTTTTTCCTTTCTTTCTTTGTTTTTATTACTTTCCTTGACTTTAATAAGTTAGGGCTATTTTTAAAGTAGGGTTATATGAATATTCTTATTATTGGAAGCGGTGGCCGAGAACATGCTATTGCACTAGCTGTGAAACAATCTCCTTTATGCAAAAAATTAATATGTGCTCCAGGAAATCCTGGCATGTCCTCCTTAGGAAAATGTATTCCCGTTTCTGTTTCTGATCCAATAGCTATTGCTGATTTAGCAGAGAAAGAACAAATTGACTTCACTATTGTTGGACCAGAAATTCCTTTGGTAGCAGGTGTTGTGGATGAGTTTAGAAAACGTGGCTTACGCGCTTTTGGGCCAATTGCCGCTGCTGCTGCTTTAGAAGGTAGTAAGGCTTTTTCTAAAAACGTGATGAAAAAATACGGCATCCCCACAGCCGCATACGAAACATTTACCGATTTAAAATCGGCTCAAGAATTTTTAAAAGCTCATCCTGCTCCTATCGTAATCAAAGCTTCTGGTTTAGCAGCAGGTAAAGGCGCTGTGGTTTGCTTAACAGACGAAGAAGCTTTTCAAACTGTCGATGAAATGCTTGGAGAAAAGGCTGTTTTTGGAGAGTCTGGAAAAACGGTGGTCATCGAAGAGTTTATGGAAGGGGAAGAAGCTTCTCTATTTGCCATTTGTGATGGCAAGGATTATGTCCTCTTATCATCAGCACAAGACCACAAACGCATCTTTGATAATGATTTAGGCCCTAACACAGGCGGAATGGGAGCATATTCTCCAGCACCTGTGGTAACGGAATCTCTTCTAGAAGACGTAAAAAGACGAATTATCGAGCCAACACTTGCTGGCATGATTCAAGAAGGGGCTCCTTATACGGGTGTTTTATATGTAGGGATTATGGTCACAAAAAATGGACCTAAAGTGGTAGAATATAATTGCCGCTTAGGGGATCCCGAATGTCAAATTGTGCTCCCTCTTTATGATGGCGATGTTCTTGCTCTATTTGATGCCGCTGAACGTGGTGCTCTTTCAACACTAGGCGCACCTAAGCCACCAAAAGGTAGTGCGGCAATAGTAGTACTTGCAAGCGAAGGTTATCCTAACGCCTATGAAGCAGGCCAAGAGGTTTCTGGAATAGAAGAAGCAGAAAAAAATGGGGCTCGTGTTTTGCATGCGGGCACAAAAATGGAAAATGGAAAACTATTGACTGCTGGAGGCCGGGTTTTTGGTGTTGTCGGCAGTGGAAAAGATCTTTCTGAAGCTCTTCGTCAGGCCTACGATGCTTGTGAAAAAGTTATTTTTAAGGGTAAGTATTACAGAAGAGATATTGGAAAAAAGGGGTTAGAAAGATGTTCGAAATAAAACAAAATGCAAAAGTCGGCATTGTCACTGGAAGCGCTTCCGATAAAGCAATCGTAGATAAAGTGACAAGTGTTTTAGAAGAATTTGGTGTCGTGTGGGAATGCAACGTATTAAGCGCGCACCGTACACCAAATAAAACAGCAAAATATGCAAGCGAAGCCGAAGCTCGCGGCATTCAAGTTTTAATAGGCATCGCTGGTCTTGCTGCAGCTCTTCCAGGTGTGTTAGCTGGCCATACTATTTTGCCCGTAATCGGCGTTCCAGGTGATGGAGGCCCTCTTTCTGGAGTAGATGCGTTACATTCCATTGTTCAAATGCCTCCAGGAATACCAGTCGCTACAGTGGGCATAGGCAACGGGAAAAATGCGGGTTATCTGGCTCTTCATATTTTAGCCTTATCTGATTGCTCTATTCGCCAAAAATTAAAAGAATATCGTGCTTCTTTAGGTGATATTTAAGGCTATTTTCTTTGAAAAATATTTTTGTCTTTTTGTTGCTTTTTGTGCCTCTTCTTTTTGCACAGACAGAAAAGTCTCCTTGGTTGCAAGGGGAGCGTTTGACGTATCGAATTAGTTGGGGAATTATTACTGCTGGAGAAGCTTCTTTAGAAACAAAAAAAACAACTGGGAATAAAACCGAATTTTATTCACTAGCACACAATAATGGTGCTTTCAAATCCATATATCCAGTAGCAGATACTATTTATTCTCGAATTCAAAACGGGTCTTTTTTACCTGAAGTGTTCAGAAAAATTACTCACGAAGGTAGTTATCATAACAAGTCAGTTATTCGGTTTGATCGAGCAGGAGCAAAAGCTTGGCTTTCCGATACGGTCTTTTCAGACCCAATAAAAAGAAAAATAAAAAGAGCTACTGATACCACCATCTCTATTTTTGGAAAAGAGCGTTGTATTATTTCTGCTTTCTATTTTGTTCGAGGGATGGATTTTGTTGTTGGAGAAAAAATGACTTTTTCTGCTGTGAGTGGAAAAAAACGTTATGATTTACGAGTCGTTATTCATGGCTATGAAGAAATTAACACAAAATTTGGCAAGAAAAAGTGTATAAAAGTTGAACCTATTCTTGATGGGGATGGCATATTTCAAGCCTCAGGGCGATTATTTATATGGTTTACTGATGACTCCATGCGTCTCCCTGTTCTGATGAAAAGTGAGATTGTGGTGGGTTCAATAAAAGCAGAATTAATTGATTTTAATCAAAAATAAACGCTCTTTCTAAGAAGGGTGTCGTGTTCTACTCGAATATGATAATTAAGGCCGCCGTAAAGGGGCTCAAAAGGCTTACAATTAGAATATAGAATTAATATTTATTATCTTTTACATTACGTTTTGTAAAAAAAAATGATATAATAAGTTATATTGGTCAAGGTTTAATCTTAGAGGCAACAATTCAATGTTGAAGAAATTATTTCTGTTCTTGATGGTATTTGTTTTTGCTGTTTGGGCTCAAGACGATAAAGATATTAGCTCTTCCAAAGATGTTGATACTGAAGAAGTTGATGAAGAGACTGAAGAAGAGTATGAAGAAGAAGCCGAAGATGAAGATGCTGCTCCTTCTGCAGAAGGCTCACAGTATAATGAAAATCTTTCTCGTAAAAAATTTGAACAAGATCAACGTGCAGATGAATTTGCAAACGCTTTACGTCGTCGCGATTGGCTTAAAGACCGTTTAATCTTGCAGATAGGCATGGGCTCTCGTATGCCTGTAATGGGAGAAACGGGCATTGGTATGGGCTTTGGTGCCGGTGCTGAATATATTACACGTTGGCATTTAGCTGCTTATGCTTCTTTGGGCATGGTTCCAAGCGGTATTGATAACTACTTTGAAAATATTACGCTTCAAGATGGAATGGGTTGGAAAATAGGTCTTAATTATTATCTATTTGCAAAAAGCGCCATCCATTTAGGTTTTTCTGTTTCTTATGGAACTGTTCATTATGACCATGATGTTGTTGCTGATGAAAATAATGGAATGTTACGTAGCATCATTATGTTAGAGGGATATCAATTTGATATTTTGGTGACATATCTTACTTCAGAATGGTATTATTTGCAATTTGCTTTTGGTGCTTATTATGCTCCAACGGCACAGGATCCTGATGTTTCTTTCCGCACAAAAAGTACAACCAGTTTTGATCTTATAAGCAAAGTTGTTAATCCAGATGGTATTCCTGAATGGGGTCTCGTTTTTGGTATTACTCTTGGTTTTGGATTCCCTGAATTCTTCCCTGATGACACTGAAAAGAGACGTCGTGTTCGTGAAAAAGAACGAGCGAAAGCAAAAGATAGAACTTGGTAATATAAATGAGTAAAGCCCGTTTAAGACGGGCTTTTTTTTGCACAAAAAGAAAAAATAATGTATTATTGGAATTCTTTGCACCTGTAGCTCAGTTGGATAGAGTGTCAGCCTCCGAAGTTGAAGGTCGTGCGTTCGAATCGCATCAGGTGTATAAAAAAGAGTGCTTTTTTAAGGCGCTCTTTTTTATTTGAAAAAATGGGATTAATGCTTATTAAAGAATTTTACAAATTAGTTCATGGGGAGTAGCATCTACAACTTGGGCGTTATAAAAATGCCCCACTTGAGCATCGCCCTCAATCACTTTAACGATATCATCAGTATCTAAGGCGCTACCTTCGGTTCTTCCATAAAAATGAAATTCGCTTTCTTCGGCGACTTCATCTATAATGATTCTAATCGTTTTCCCAATAAGCCCTTCGTTTCGCTCTAAGCATAAATCTTCTTGATATTCAGTGATGGAATCCAGCCTTAAACGAGCTTCACTTTCGTTCACTCTTTCAGCGGTAATCTTTTCAGCAGGGGTATCTTCTTCTGGGCTAAAAATAAAGCCACCTAGATGATTAAAAGGGATGGTTTGAATCAATGTCATTAACTCTTCGAAATCCTCATGAGTCTCTCCTGGAAAGCCTACTAGAACTGTTGTTCGTAAAGAAACATCTGGAATTTTCTCTTTGATTTTATTTAGTAAAGAATAAAGAGTTTTTTGACTATAATGCCGTGCCATTAATTTTAGTTGACGATCACTGGCGTGTTGAATGGGCATGTCAATATATTTACAAAGCCTAGGTTCTTTCGCTATTAAATCAAGTAGAGCATCATCAATAAAATCGGGGTACCAATAAAGGGTTCTAATCCAAGGGATTGTTGTGTTTTTTAGAAGAGCTTCTAAAAGAGATTGTAGCGTGCCACCTTTTTTCCCTTTTTCTCTACCAAAATAGGTGGTGTCTTGAGCTACAAGAGTCAATTCCTGAACTCCTTGAGATTCTAGGTTTTGAGCCTCTAGAACTAATTCTTCAATACTTCTAGAAGCTTGTTTCCCTCTAATGTTTGGGATTGCACAAAAGGCACATCGACGATTACAGCCTTCTGCAATTTTGAGATAGGCGTGGTGCGCAAAAGAACCAAAATTAATTCTGTTTGTAGGAACGGTTTCGCAAATATGGTTTTCTGAAAAGCCTAATAAATGAAGGAGTTCGCCTGGCTTATAAGTACCAAGCCAATAATCAACCCCAGGCATTTCTTTAGGAAGTTCGGTCTTGTAGCGCTCGCTTAAACAGCCTGTGACAATTATTTTTTGAGATTTCTTTTTCTCTTTGATTTGAGATAAAACAATGTCTATTGATTCTTCTTTTGCTGGTTCAATAAAACCACAAGTATTGATTATGATATAATGAGCTGAAGCACTTTCTTCTGAAATTGTAAAGCCACTAGCAAGAAGTTCAGAAAGAATGCATTCTGCATCCACTTGATTTTTTGAACAACCAAGGTGAATGGTGAAAACAGATTTTTTTTTAATAGACATGTCTTAAATATAAAAAAGACAATACTTATTCCCAGTCATCAATAAGTTCTTCTTCTTTTTGAGGCGCAGGTGCTGCTGGTGCAGGAGGAGCTACTTCAGGTGCTGGAGCTGCTTGAGGCGCAGGTGCTGGAGTAGCAGCAGGTGCCGCTTGAGGTGCTGGCTCAGCTTGAGGTGCAGGAACTGGAGCTGGAGCGGCCTGAGGTGCTGGTGCTGGGGTTTCAACAACTTCTTCCTCTTCTTCCATTGGAGCAGCATTAGATTCTTCATAATCGGATTCAGAATTACCTATGTGATCGTTGCTTTTGTTATCAACCCACCAAGCATAACCGAGGCGTTCGAGCGTTTGTTTTCCAAAATTTTGAGCGGATTCAATAGACGCAAAGTAGCCAATACGCACTCTGTAGTATGTTCCTTCAAGTTCGCCAGGATTTTCAACATCCGCAATATATGCTTTGATATTGTTAGAGCTTAATTTTTCGATAATGGCATTAGCATTACTTTTTGATGGTTGTATGCTAATTTGAATAACATAAGAACCACTAGACTCTTGTTCCACTGCGTTTGTTGAGGCTGAAAGAGCAGGTTTTGTCGCTGCAGGAGAAACGGCGTCTTTTGATTTCGAAGAATTCGCTAAAGCATCAATTGGCTGTAGAGAGGGTTCTTCGGAATCCTGCTTTTCAGAAACAGCGGCGCCTTTTGCTTTTTTCAAATCTATTTCTGGCACGACTTCTTCTTCTTTAGAGCAAGCTAAAAAGAGTTGGGAGGCTAGGATACTAGTCGCAATCGCAATAAAAAAAGTCTTTTTCACAGGAACTCTCCTAAATTATCAATGTAAAAATATATATAAGTCTTTTATTATCAGCAAGTTATAATCATTTAGAATCGAAAAAAACGAAAAAATTATGTATAAAAGGTCTCTTTTCTTGGAATGGTTGACGAATAAATAGGTTTTACGTATATTTGGCTGTCTTAAATTTGTAACCAAAGGAACATCGTGATCGGCGTAATTGTTAAGTCTAACGAACCCTTCGAAAGAGCTCTTAAGCGCTTTACTAAGTCTTGTGAAAAAAACGGCATCATTTCTGATGTAAAAAAACGTCAACGTTTTGAAAAACCATCTGAAGTGAAGAAGCGTCTTGATACTGCTGCTCGTCGCAAGCGTCTTAAAGAAATTGCGGATTTAAACCGCAAACGCATGTACTAATTTTCTTTTTGACTTATAAAGGGAGTTTATTGACTTCCTTGTTTCATTTTCTATCAGGATAATTTATAATGAGTTCTTCTTTATTGCAAAAGATTCTTGATGATATTAAAGTCGCTATGAAGAGTAGAGAGGCTTTAATTCTTGAAGTATTGAGAACATTACATTCTGATATTAAGAACGTTTCTATTAATTCAGGAAAAGAAATCACAGATGAAATTGTGGTGGATGTGCTTGCAAAAAGCGTAAAACAAAAGAATGAAGCCATAGAGATGTTAAAGGCAGGCGGAAGAGAAGAAAAAGTAGCTGTAGAAGAATTTGCGATTAATGTTTATAAACGCTATTTACCTCAAGAGCTTTCAGAAGACGAAGTGATCGCTTTAATTGCCCAAATTAAAGAATCTACTGGTGCTGCTGGTCCTAAAGATATGGGAAAAGTAATGAAAGAAATTACGCCTCAAGTGAAGGGACGTTTTGATGCAAAGCGAGTGAGTGTTCTTGTACAAGATGCTTTAAAATAGTACGTTTCCAAAAAAAAATCAATTTTAAGAACTTCATCAAATGAAGTTCTTTTTTTTTAGAAGAATATGTTTTTTTGATGCTTAATCAACGAAAGGCTTAATAATCATAAAATGATATGTTTTTGCTTTTCTCAATTAGTCATTCTTAGTCGCTTTAATTCTTTACTTGTAATTTTTACTAAATTGACAAATGATAAAAGGATTCTTTGATGAATTGGTTAATAATCACAAGAATCACTCAGATAAATAAAGGATTTTGTCTATGCCATTTCGACCAGTGAAAGAACAATTGGATATTCTACTTCGTGGTGTTATTGAAATAGTACCACAGGAGGAACTTGAAAAGAAACTTCAAAAATCTTATGAAACTGGAATTCCTCTTCGTATCAAATTAGGTGTAGATCCAACAGCCCCTGATGTCCATTTTGGTCATACCGTAGTAATGAGAAAATTACGTCAATTTCAAGATTTAGGTCATACCGTTGTGCTAATCGTAGGTGATTACACGGCGATGATTGGTGATCCAAGTGGTCGTAATAAAATGCGCCCTCGTCTTTCTCATGAACAGGTTTTAGAAAATGCAAAAGAATACCAAGAACAATTTTTTAAGGTCGTTCGTCGAGATCAAGTAGAAATTCGCTATAATGGAGAATGGTTTTCCAAATTACCTTTTAATAAAGTGACTGAATTAATGGGTCAGTTCACTGTAGCGCAAATGCTTGAACGAGAAGATTTTAATAATCGATATACGAGCAACCAACCTATTTCTCTTCATGAATTCATGTATCCTATGATGCAGGGTTACGATTCTGTTGCCATTGCTTCCGATGTAGAATTAGGTGGAACAGATCAAAAATTTAATGTTCTTCGTGGCCGAGATCTTCAACTAGTCGAGGGTATGGATCCTCAGATAGGTATGTTTATGCCTATTCTTTTAGGGACAGATGGCAAAGTAAAAATGAGTAAATCCATTGGCAATTACGTTGGCTTAAATGAACCAGCCGATGTCATGTACCATAAAATTTATTCTTTAGCTGATAATTTAATTGAAAACTGGTTTGAACTTTTAACTACAGTGCCACTAGATGAAATTCACCTTATGGTTGAAAAAATAGCGAAAGGGGAAATGAATCCCAATGAAGCAAAGCATCTATTGGCGATTAATATTGTTTCTCAGTACTACGGAGAAGCTGAAGCAGAGGCCGCGGCAAAAAAAGAAAGAGATGTGCATAGTGGTAATGCAATTCCAAGCGATGCCGTAGAATGCAAGCTGAATCCAGGTTCTTATGGCTTGTTAGATCTCCTAGCTGAAATAGGAGCTTTTCCTAGCAAGGGAGAGGCTCGTCGTATGATTCAGAACGGTGGAGTTCGAATTCGCTTTAAAGTGGAATCCGATTTTAATATCAATGATAAAGTTTTTCGTAATGATCCACCTGCGAATATCATTCCGTTAGATGATCAATGGTTCGAATGGAAAGTCGATGATCCACAGGCTTTTGTGAAATTTGAAAAATCTTCTTTTGTAGTTCAAATCGGCAAACGAAAGTTTTATAAGGTGAATTTTTAATGCAAAACAACACTCTTATTTTAGGTCTTAATCCTGCTTGGCAACGATTATTCATTACTGAAAAGTTTGAATTAGGGCAAGTTCATCGTCTTCCTAAGGCAGTAGAATTTGGATCTGGAAAGGGTGTAAATTGTGGGCGAGTTCTCCAATTGCTTGGTGGCAATCCCATGATGATGCATTTTTTAGGTGGAAGTTATGGTTCTTGCATATTTGATGAACTCTCTGCATCTGGAATTAGTCAAATTCCTATATGGATTCAAGCGCCGACTCGTATTTGTACTACCGTCGTAAGTGACGGCGTGACCACCGAATTGATTGAACCTTCTCCTGTTCTTTCTAGTATAGAAAATGAAGATTTTATTCAAACATTTGTTGAAAACTGGGAAGATGTAAACCGAATTGTCGTTTGCGGGTCTTTTCCTTCCAATTTTGATTCCGAAGCTCTTCTTAACACAGATCTAGTGAATAAAAGACTTTTTGTGGATGCCATAAACGACATAGACAAATGGCTAGAAAAAGGTGTTGAACTTTTAAAGTTGAATGCGAATGAGTATTTTAAGCTATTGCAACACATGAGTATTCCTCAAGTCACTTCCAGTCCGCAATTCTGGAAAATAACGGCATCAACAGTTTTAGAGCGTTTACCGATTCACTATTTGGTAGTTACCGACGAAGATGGTCCTGTTCGCGTGTTTTTTATGGTCGAAGGAAAATTTCAATTTATACAATTACAACCTCCATCAATAAAAGTAGTGAATAGTATTGGCGCTGGAGATTCTTTTTTAGCTGGTTGGCTTCGTGCGGATGCGCTGGATTTCTCTCTTGAAGAAACCATTTGCAAAGCTACAGCAGTTGCTGTTGCTCGTTGTGAAGTAGAGCGTCCATGGAATCTAAAATTAGAACGTGTTCATCAACTGGAAAAAGAATTACTTTCTGCCATTGAAAGGATATCGGACTAATGTCTCGTTTATTAATTACCTTTGCCTCTTTATTTGAGTGCCAGAAGGTATTTCCTGAGATAGAAACAAAATTTTTCAGTTCTCCTTTTTTCTCTGTGGCAAAAGATGTTGATGCAGCTCTTTTAGATGTGGGTCTTTTACCTTTTGCAACGGCATTGACTTCTCTTTTCTCAAAAAATTATTGGCCTATGGTAATACAAGCAGGGATTGCTGGAGCATATTTAGATCGAGGCCTTTCAATAGGAGATTTAGTTCGCGTAGATACAGAAATTTTAGGTGATCAAGGCTTTCAGGAGGCGAATGGCTCTTTTCAACCATGGCCAATAAAAGAAAATGGAAAACCTGTTTCGTATTCAGCAAGTCATATTTGTTATTCTCCCCGTGAGATCAGTGAATTAAAAGGCGTTCGAGGTCTTACCGTAAATACATGTACAGGAACATCTCTATTAGCAGAAACGCGTCGTCACTTTTATGATGTCGATGTGGAGTCAATGGAAGGCGCTTCTATTTTTGCTTTAGCCCCTATTTTCAATTTTAAGGCTTATGAAGTTCGAGCCATCAGTAATTATGTCTCCGATCGACAAAAGTCAGAATGGCGTGCAGAAGAGGCTTTAACGCAATTAAGAAATAAAATTATTAAACCAATGGTATTCTCTTGATTCCCTTAAAACTCGGCATATCGACTTGTCCTAACGATACGTTTATTTATGAGAACTTGATTCAGGGTCTTGCTCATTCTCCTTTCTCTTGGGAAGTAACCTATGCCGATGTACAAACATTAAATGAAATGGTACTTCGTGGAGAATTAGATGTAGCCAAAGTGAGTTGTGGAGTCCTTCCTTTAGTTGAAAATAATTATAAAGTTTTGTCTTCAGGTGGGGCTATTGGTTATGGCTGTGGCCCTCTACTCCTCTCATCAGAGACTGATGTTTTTAATACTAATCAAATCACACAATTACCTGGGAAAAATACAACGGCCGCTTTATTGTTTCGCTTTTGGTATCAACATGAATTTAGTGAATCCCCTCTTTTAGTTTCGTACGACTTTTTTGATCGTGTTTATAAAAATTTATGTTCTGGACGAATTTCACAGGGTGTTGTCATTCACGAACATCGTTTTACTTGGAAAAAAGATCATCTAAGGCTAATAAAAGATTTAGGAGCTTATTTTGAATTAAAGACAGATTCGCCTATTCCGCTTGGTTGCACCGTCGCTCGTCAAGCTTTTTCCGATGATTTAATTGTTTCGATAGAAAAAGAAATTCAGAAAAGCATTGATCTTGCCTGGAGTAGAGAATCTTTAGTGAGTTCGTTTATTAGAGAGAAAGCTCAAATTGAAGATGATTCTGTTATTGAAGAGCATATTCGGATGTTTGTAACAGATTTTTCTTATAATATGGGTAAAAAGGGACTTGAAGCACTAAAATCGCTTTTTTTCTATACTTAAAAAAAAATAAAAAAGATTGTTTTTTTTCACTTTTTTTTTCTTAATTTGATTTCTTTTGTAATAAAATCGTTAACGTAAAAAATATTTTACAGTAAACGTGATTTTTGATTAAAACTTTATTTATTTTCCAAACAACACCTTTTTTTGGGAGTATCGTTATGAATTTAGTACAGACACTCGAACAACAACTTGAAGCATTCAAACGCGAATACGAAAAGTTTGAAAGAGGAAATAAATCCGCTGGAACCAGAGCCCGCAAGGCTTTGCAAGATATCAAAAGAACTTGTCAAGATCTGCGAGTGTCAATTCAAGGCTCCAAGAAGGAGGACGCCAGTTCCGAGGACTAAAATTTCAAATGGTGATAGCTTCAAACCTCTTTTTTTAAATGTTTCTTTTTTTTTTCCAAATTCCGAAAAAAATGAATAAGAAAGTATTTGACTAACGAGGTTTTTGAAGGTATATTCCACTTGAACTTGGGTTTGATTAAAGCTGCTCTTTGACAAACCATCGTTAATGATTGTAAACTTATACGTGTTTTATGATTGGAGAAACCTAGCAATATGACCCTAAAGAAACTGGTCTTTATTCTAGCCGGGGCAATGCTTCTCTCAGGAACTGCCGCGGCAAAGGTTATAAATGTGCCCGGCGATTACCCGAAGATAGCTGATGCTCTCGGAAATGCTGACGCAGGAGATACAATTCTCGTTCGACGTGGCGTATATAATGAAAATATCACCCTCATCATGGGCGTAGTGCTTAAAGGTGAGGATCCCGTAACAACAATTATCGATGGTGGTCGTCGAGGTCCTACAGTGATGGGTACCTCTGGTGCTGAAATATCGCACTTCACGATTCGCAATGGTATTGAAGGTGTCCTTTGCGAAAACGCTGCTCCTTACATTCATCATTGTTACATCATTGACAACAAAGCAACTGGTATTGGCGCCTTCATTTCGCTACCACATGTTCGCAATAACGTAGTGTATGGTAATCGCTGGTCTGGTATCCTTGCATGGGGTGCTAAGTCACTAGATGCTTACATTGAACAAAACGTTGTTTTACGAAATGGATATTCTGGACTTGCTCTAAAGGGTCCTTCGAATATTGTTGCTCGTAATAATATCTTTATGGAAAACCATTATTATGGTGTTTTCGCTGATCCTGCTTCGGGACAGACAAAGATTGAATACAACAACATTTACAAAAACTATTATCCATTTAATCGTTTTATCAAAGTCAACCGTACAAACGTTTCTCTAGATCCTGTTTTTATTAGCCCTTCTATTGGTAAGCCAAACTTCTATTGCGGTCCATCTTCTCCTATGTTAAAACGTGGAAAGGGGAAATTAGATATTGGTTTAACTGCAATTGATGCAATTCAAAAAGAAGATGACGCTGAAGAAACTCGTAATCCTGATACAGATGGGGATGGTCTTTGCGATGCATGGGTTTCAGAAGAAGGTGTTTCTGAAAAATATGCTGCTATTTGTACTGGTATAGATAATTGCCCTGAAGAAGCTGAAGATTTTGATGGTTATCAAGATGACGATGGCTGTCCTGATGCTGATAACGACCGCGATGGTTTATGCGATCCTTGGGTTGAAGCTAAAGGTCTTTTAACTCAATTTGCTCATGTTTGTAAGGGTGTGGACTTATGTCCAGAACAAGCTGAAAGCATGAATGGTTATAAAGACGAAGATGGTTGTCCTGATGAAGTTCCTGTTCCTCCTAAAAAAGTATTCGTTTTGGAAGGTGTGAATTTTGAATCAGGAAAAGCGACTATTACTACAGATTCTTATGTGTCACTCACGAAAGTGGTTGATATTATGGAAGCGTTCCCTGAGACAACTTTTGAAATTGTGGGTCATACTGATAATATTGGTCGCCCAGAAAAGAATAAACAGCTTTCTGCAGATCGCGCTGAATCTGTCAAGAATTTTCTTGTAGAAAAAGGCATTTCTGAAAGCCGAATGGTAACCCGCGGTGTAGGAGACTCAGAACCTATTGCTGCAAACACGACTGCCGAAGGACGTGCGAAAAATCGTAGAATCGAATTTACTCGCACGGACATCAAGTAAAAGGAGAAGGTTAGGTGACGACTCATACTAGTTTCATCAAATCAGCAGCCCTCGGGCTCACTTTCGTCAGCACTCTAGCTGCCTCTCCAATGTATTCTCCACATAAATACCAACAAAACGATTGGTTTGGAGAATTCGGTGGAAATACTTCAATGTATGTTAATCCGGCTGGCATTGCAGAGACAGATCAATTAGAAGTAAGTATTGGATTCTTCAGCACTATTAGTGGAGAAGCTAGTCAGGAATATGTATCCATGACATATCCAATCGACTACAAGCACACGTTAGGCTTTTCATTCTTTGAAAATGGTGCTACGGTTGACGGAAACCATTCCTACGTCGAAAACACTCTCATGATTGGTTATGCTTATAACCTATTTCATGTGTTAGCTCTTGGTGTAGATGTTTCGATTCTTCAAGTGGATCAATTTGGAAGCAATCAGCAATTTACTCTAGGTGCCGATATCGGTCTTAGTTGGAATCCAATTGCTAACTCTAAATTTGGTTTTTTACAAATTGGACTTGCTGTTCAAAACGTACTTCAACCTGCCATTAGCACTAAAGAATCTTCCGATGGCTATGCTTTCATTTTAATGACAGAAGAAGATGCTTATAAAATTCCGATGAATTTAAACTTCTCGGTGTTTTATCGTGGTTTGAATCGTATGCTTGAAGCCAAAGCTGAAGTGTCTGTGATTGATCTTGTTCACGATAAAGAAGAAGGTGGTAAAGGTCAAAATATTGAGACGAGCTTTACTTTAACTTACTACTTAAGTCCATTCTTGGGCGTTCGTGTTCGCTTTACAAAAGAAGGTTATCCTGTTGCAGGCGCTACTGTTAACGTGAAGGATCTAAAAATCTTTAAGTATTTAGCATTAGATCTCGAAATGTCTCATGATGATATCTATGAGCAAAAGAACAGAGGGTTTATTTGGGCTGTCAAGTTAACGACTCGCTTTGGTAATACACGTGAAGAGAAAATCGGTGAAGAACGTTATCGTCGTCTGAAAATTGAACCTGAAAATGATTATCGTGCAGCTATGCGCTTGTACTTGAATCGTCAGTTCCTCGAAGCAGCATATGCTTTCGGAAAGGTTCAAACAAAGTACCCTGCGTTCCACTTAGTGGACCAAGCCGCTTTCTACAAAGCAAAGTCTTTTGAAAACTTGCGTATGCATAAAGCCGCAAAATCAATTTATGAAGATGCTATCAAACGCTATCCTCAGTCTGATCAGCGCGCTAAATACCACTTCCAGCTTATGAATATTGACTATAAAGAAGGCAAGTTCAGTGAAGCTATTGTTAAGTATCAAGGTATTGCACAACGTTTCGGTGAAAGCGATGTGAAAGCCGATGCAGACTATATTGCCGGTCAGATTAAGTTTGAACAAGGTTTATATCAAGAAGCAGTTGACTTGTTAGCTTCTATTCTTCCAGGTAATGCGAACTATTTCTATGCTCGTTATACAATGGGTATTGCTTATAGCCGTATGAGTAAGTGGGATGAAGCAGAGAACTGTTTCCGTGATATCACAGAACAACCTTCATCAAACCAATCAGAAAAAGACCTTCAAGATGCAGCTCGTGTGAAATTAGGTCATATCTTCTTCTCTGGAGAAAATGCAAACATTGCTGAAGCCGCTCGTTTGTACGGTCAAGTAAAGTCAACTTCTCCTGTTTATGATGAAGCAATGCTTGGTGTGGCATGGGCATTTATTAAGGTTAATAAGCCAGATGAGGCTATTAAACCAGCTCAATGGATTATTGCTAATTTGCCTAACTCTTTCTTGATTTCAGAAGCATATCTTGTTGAAGGATACTGCCACTTTATGAAGAAAGATTATAAACGTGCAGAGACATCTCTTCGTCAAGCTGAAAAGCTAACTGAACAACCAGTAGTTTCTATGACTGCTCGTGATAGTGCTCGTAAAGCTTATGAAGATATGTCTGAAGAATTTGAAAGTGTTCAACAGCAGGCTTTGGATCTTGCCCGTCAATTGCCAACACCTCGTGTGCAAAAGAAACGAGATGCATTGAAGCCTACTTTTGATAAAGCAAATAAGTCAATTGAAGATTATGCGTCATTTATGCAAAAGTCGATTCAAAGTGATCGCTTTGAGGCGAACCGAAAAAGAATCTTAGATGATGCAGGCTTTACTCTTGCTACTGTGAAGACGAAAATGAATCAGGGTGGTGGAAAAGCGGTTCAAGAACTTGAAGAATTGGACGATTTAGACCTGGAGTAATATCCGGGTCTCCCCGTTTTAAAAGTTTATTAATAGGTGGATAAAAAAAAGATGAAAAGATTATTGGTCCTTTGCCTAGCATTATTAACCTTTGTTGGTGTAACATATGCTGATCCTTGTAAGGATAAAACAAACGAAGCAAAAAATTTATTTACAAAATGCAAGAGCATGAAAAAAGGCTCCTCTGAGTATAAACAATGCGCTAGTTCCTATAAATTGTTAAAAAATCAAGCTGCTCAAGCATGTCGCTCAGGTGGTATTGATGAAAAGGGAATGGAAGATGCCATTACTCAGTGGGAAAAACAAGTTAACAATTGTAAAGGGAAACAAAGCTCTCGTTGTGCTAGTGCTTTACAACAATTAGGGCATTATCAATATCAACTTGAAGAAAAGTTATTTTTAGATAAGCTTGCTAAATATGAAGACGATGCTGCTTGGTGTGCTGACCGTGATAATGAGCCTGCTAAGTGTAAGTCTTTAGGTGAACCACCTAAGCCAGACCATCTTAAATCTTTAGGTTATTTCTTAGAATATATTGATAAATATCCAAAAGAAGCAAGAACTCCTAACGTAATGTATCAGGCTTCTTTTGTGCTTGAATCAAATGGAGATGAAGAAAAAGCTTTCCGCCTTCGTGAACAGCTTGTTAAAAACTTTCCTGATAATGGTTTAGTTCCAAAAGCATGGTTACGTATTGCTGAATATCATTTTATGAATCGTAAATTCCGTGATGCTATTTCTGCATATAAGAAAGTGACTGGTTTTGAAAACCTAACAGGTAAAGAAGCCGCTCTTGCTATGTATCATTTGGCTGAATCTTACTATAACATTGCTGAATATGAGACTGCGGCTATTAAGTATTATGATTATATAATAGGTGCTGATAAAGGCAAATATCCAAATGACTTACGTCAAGAAGCTATGGACTTTATGGCGGCATCATTCTCTGATTTGGATGATGGTGTGCGTGTTGCAGCCAAATTCTTGAAAGACAAAAAAATTCCTTTTAAGGATTCTGTATATTACCGTATTGGTATGAAGAACAAGGACCATGACCGTAACGAAGAAGCGGTTCAATCTTTTAAGTATTTGTTAGATATTAATCCAAATTATGTTGATGCACCTTTAGCTGATATTGCTATGGTTGAAATATTAATTGTTCAACAAAAATTTGATGAAGCTCAAGAACAAAGATATCGTGTAGTCAAACGCTATGACAAGAATTCTTCATGGTATAAAACAAATCAAAAATATTCTGAATCAGTGAAAAATGCAGAAAATGCAATTCGTTCTGCAATGCTTGATATTCCTCAATTCCATCATGCTCGTGCAGCAAAACTTTGGAAAGAAGGTGATCTTGAGGGTGCAAAGAAAGAGTATGGTAATGCTATTCAGAATTACAGCGCTTTCTTAAAGCGTTATGCAAAAGAACCATCTTGGGATGAATATAAGGTTCATATTAACCTTGCTTTAGTTTATCAAGAAATGGGACAACCTTCTAAAGCAGCTCAAATGTTTAACTGGATTGTGGATTCGGATACGGCACGTTATGGTCGTCGTCCAATGGGATCTGCTGCACTCTTGAAAAAAGAAGAGGCTGGTTATAATGCTGTTCTTATGATGGACCAAGCTCGTGAAACAGCTAAAAAAGAAAAAGCTGGTGATGATCCAGTGAAAGCATATAGCTTGCCAGAGACAAAAGCATATTTTGATCAAGTGGCGAAATACATGGCCAAGTTTGGTTCACAGAAAGAAGCTGCTGAATTAGCTTATAACGCTGCTATTGTTCATTATCAGGCTAAACAGTATAAGGTTGCAGTTGATGTTTTACGTAAATTACGTGTAGATTATCCAAAGCATCAATACATTCTCTTAATCAGTCGTATGCTTGCTCAGTCTTTATTAGAAGCTGGTCAATTGGATGATTCTCAAAAAGAATTTGAATGGCTATTCAAACAATATGCTACTGTGAAAGAAACAAGAAATGATTCTATGGCTAAGGAAATCGAGAAGGCGATTGCCGCTGTTCTTTTCCAAAAAGCAGAAAAATCTGTTAAAACAGGACAACATGAAGTAGGTGCAAAAGCATATTTAGACCTTGTTAAACGTTATCCTCAAGCTGATTTTGCTGATAAGGCTGTTTTCGAAGCGGCTATCGCTTATGAAAATGCAAATAAGTTTACTTTAGCAGCCGAAACGTTTATGATGCTTCCAAAACAGTATGGTCGCTCTTCATTAACGATTAGAGGTATTTTACGTGCTGCATCTGCCTATAAGAAAGACAATAAGCCTCGTGATGCAGCTCGTACTTTCTTGTTTATTACAGATAATTTCCCTCAAGATTCTATGGCTTTCCAATCTATTGGTTTTGCTGCAACAACATATGATTCTATTCCAGATAAAAAACAAGCAGCTCAGACTTTTGAGATTGCTTACAAACGTTATCCTAAGAATGAGAAAACACCTAGCTTGCTCTATAGTGCTTGCTTAACTTATGATGAAGCTAAGATGACCGACGAAGCTATTCGTTGTTCAAGAGATCTTGTTCGTGATTATTCTACGAGTACTTATGCTTTGGATGCTGCCTTTAGTATTCCTATGGCATATCAAAATGCTAAGAAATGGGATGTGGCTGCTGCTGAATACTTAAACTTTATCAAAATGTATACTTCTGATAAAGAAAAGTTGATTGCCGCTTATATTGGAGCCGCTCGTGCCTTTATGGAATTGAAGGAATTTGATAAAGCCATGGCTAACTATGCAAAGACTCTTGAGGCTTATGATAAGTATGGTCTTCAGATTAAGAATGCTGACCCTGCTATTCCTGCTGAAGCTGCTTTCTACTTGGGTGAAAATGAATTTAAGAAAATGGAGCCTATTGTTCTTAAAGGTAAGGAAAAAGATAAAGCCGCATCTATTAAGCAGTTGGTTGCTATTCTACAAAAAGCAATGGCTCAGTACTCTAAGTCTGCAACGTATGCTTCTGAAAAATGGACTTTCCGTGCAACGAATAAAATGGGTATGTTATTTGTGACTATGGCAGCAAAAATCCGCGAACAAGAACTCACTGGTAAGAAAGTGGAAGAACAGTTTGCAGAACGTATCGGTATTGTTCAACAGCTCCCAAGTTATTATGAACAAGCTCGTCCTATATTCCAAAAGAATATTGATCTAGCTCGTGACCAAGGTTTCTACAATGCAGATGTGATTTCAGCTGAAGAAGGTTACATTGAAATGTATTATCAAGAATGTGCAGTATTTGTAGAAGTTGCTGATGCTTTTGCAAACTCTCCTTTACCTGATAGTGCTGCTATCGTCAAAGAATATGTCGAGTATGAAGGCATGGTCAAAGACGATGCTATAGCTGCTGCTCATGAAGACCTTGAAGCTTACCGTGAGGAATTAGCTGGACGTTCTTCTGCTGCTAAAGAAGCTGGTGCTCCACGTTGTGCTACGGGTATTAAAGCTTCTGCTCATTATGGTATTGATAATGCTTGGACAGCTAAGCTTTTTGAAACGCTTAAGGGTCTTGACTCTGCGAGTGAAGCTCTATCTGTAACTATTCAAAAATTCGATCCTTCTAAGTTGTTCCAAGATCCTGCATACTTCCGTATGAAAGCTCGTCTTGAACAAATTGCAAAATCTGAAGTGATGACTCCTGAAGAACAAATTGCTACTTATCGCGATATCATCAAGGAAGCCAAAGAAGAGAACAAGAAGTTAAAAGAAGAATTAGATCTTCTAAAACAACGTTTAGCACCGCCGCCAACAGCTGCCCCTCCTGCGGGTGCAACAACGGCTCCTTAATGCAGTAAAAACAATTTTACAAGGAATCTCGAAAGAGATTCCTTGTTAGTTAAGGGATTATAGGCGTTTTTGAGCAGTAAACAAAGTTTTACACTAAAAATTGCCCCTAATCGGCTAAAAAAAAATAAATATGAACGCAGGAATCTACTTTAAACCTAAAAACAACTCGATATAAGGAGTACTCTAATGTCTAAAATGCTTCAATCTTTCAATCCAGAATCTGATGGTTGGCAGTTCATGTGGCTTATCTTGGTCGTATTTATGATCGGCTTAGGTTTTTCTATTGAACGTTTTATCTATATCATTCTCAAAAGTGGTAAGGGTCGTGCAAAATTTCTTGCTGACTTTGGTAAATTAGTTAGTGCAAAACAATATGATCAAGCTTTGAGCATTGCTAATGCAACAAATCTCCCTATTGCAAAAGTGATGGCTTCAATCGTTGCTGCTCGTGACGGTGGTCGTGAGGGAATGACGGCTTCTTCTGATGCAGTGTTTCTCACCGAAGCTCCACGTTTAACACGTTATGTTGGCATGATTTCCGTGATGGCCTCTGTTTCGACTCTTCTAGGTCTTATGGGAACTATTTACGGTCTAATCTTTACTTTCGATGCTGTAGCTAACAAACCTGCTGCTGAACGTCCTAAAGCTCTTGCTGATGGTATTGCTATCGCTATGGGTACTACACTTCTTGGTCTTCTATCAGCTGTTCCTCTTCTTGTTATTGTTGGTATACTAAACATGAATAGCGAACGTTTGATTCAAGAAATGGAAGAAAAAGGTCTTAAAATTATTAACTCCTTGTCCTAATTTTAATTGATCACAATTAACAAGATTGGAGAAATTAAATGGCAAAAGAAATTAAGAAGCCAGCAAGACCAGAAGAACCGGATCTATTGCCGGCGATGGGCTTGTTTACGATTCTTATTCCGATGTTGCTATCCATGACGGCTTTTCAGAAACTCGCTATTGTTGAAGTCAATCTGCCCGAACGCAGTATGATGAACATGAGTGATGAACCGCCTCCAGAACCGGATCAGCAGAGTCTGAATTTATCGTTGGCTATAACCTCGGATTATTTAGTCATTGGTGCACGTGGTGGTTTTCAACCTAATGTCTTTTTCAAAGAAATGTGGACTTTCCGTTGTAAATCTGATGCGCAATTGATTACATATTCTACTGAAGATGTAAAAGCATCTGTTGATGCTGGCAAAGGTCCTAAATGTAAAGATGGCAAGGAAATGGATGTCGAGAAATACATGTACGAAATCGAAACCATTGAGCTTTGGGCACTAGAAAAAACTTCTGATGAAGATCCTGGTCGTGTAATATGGGCAGTATATTCTTCTCAAGGTGAAAATGTACCTGATAGCGTCTTTGTCGACGGAAATAACTCGTTCCTTGCTGTTACTGGTGAAGGAATGATGGGTTTAACTCCTCCACCTTCCTTAAAAAAGCCAGGTGCTGGTGTCGCTGTAGCGACTCTTGCCGAAAACTCTGCACGTAAGTTAAAACCAGAAAATGCTGCAAAAAATATTATTTATCCTTTGTCTGCTTACGATTTAATTGCTAAGGATTTAATTGCTATCCATACACAATTTATCGATTTAGATGATGCTGATAATATTATTGTCGTAGCTAATGATGATACTCAATTTGATAAAATCATCAGCCTTATGGACCGTGCGAAAGCAGCTGGTTTTACTAAGGTTAACCTTGCAAAACTGGGAGGTTAGTCATGGCTAGGAAACCTCGTAAATATGGCGAAGACGTCCCATTTTCTTTAACATCTATGATGGACATGATGACTATTATTCTCGTGTTCATGATTAAAAACATTGATGCTGAAGGTCAATTGGTGACTCAAGCCGAAAACTTGATTCTTCCTGTTTCAACATCTAGAGTACAACCAAAAGAAGTATCCTTAACTGTGATTGTCGATAACAATTATGTTCTCGTAGATAATGGTAAAGTGATTACTACTGAGGAAGTTCTTAAACAAGAAGATCTTTTAGTTGCGTCTATGGATTCTGTTCTTAAAGAACGTCGTCAAACGGAACAGGAACATGCTTTGAAAATGGGTTTACCAGCCGATGAACCTGGTAATATCATTGTTCAAATCGATAAAAACATTCCTTATGATGCAATGTATAAAGTGATGGCTACATGTGGCTTCGCTGGTTATACCAATATTGCCTTTGCTGTTAGTATGAAAAACGGTGGGGAGGAATAATTATGGCTAAGAAAAAGACTCCTATTGATCCTTTAGTAGCTTCTCTTATGCCTGAGTCGGATAAGAAACTATTCAGTATTACAGGTATAGCTGTTGCTTGCGCTTTAGCGTTTTCTTTTTGGGCTTCGATGTATGAAGCTGTTGTTGACGAAGTTATCTTCGAAGAAGCAGCTGCTGCAGATCTTTCTGCTTCAATGAAAATTGAAGAGAAGAAAGAAGAAAAGAAGGAAGAAAAGAAAAAAGAACAGAAAAAGCCTCGTAAAAAAGCTGGTGGTGGCGGTAAACCACGCGGTAAAGGGCAGCCTAATGCGCCTCAAACTCGCGGTGTGCTAAAGCTATTAACCGCTCAGACTAATAAGTCTAATTATGGTGCTTATGATTTGATGAAAAACCAAAAGTTCACCAAAGATATTGATAAAGTGTTAAAAGATGTTGCTGGTCTTCAAACTTCAGGAAAAACCGTTTTGGGCGGTCGTCGCGGTAAAGCAGACGGCGGCTTCAATGAAGGTTATGCTGAAGGTGGTTCTGGTGGTATCGGTGATGGTTTAGCAGGTCTTCTCGGCGGTGGTGGCGGTGGTATTGCCACTAAGGCTAGAGGCTCTATTAAGACTCCATCTGAACGCGATATTGATATGGGTGCTGGCGGTGGTTCTCGTAGCGCTGCAGATATCATGAAAGTGGTTCGTCAGCGTACTCCGGGTCTTCGTCATATCTATAACAAGAGCTTGAAGAAAAAGCCTGGTTTTGCTGGTAAGGTAACTCTACGCTTTACAATTGCTCCAGGTGGTGAAGTAATCAGTATTTCTATTGCATCTTCGACTACTGGTTTCAGTGAGTTCGATAATGATGTGAAGAATGCAGTTAGTCGCTGGACTTTCAGTAAAGTGAAGTCTGGTAACACTACGGTTACAATTCCATTCACATTCTCTGAATAATTGAGTTGTTTTAGAAGAACGAGACTGAAGCATTGTTTTCAGCCTCGTTTTTTTATTTTTCTATTGCTAATCTTCATTTATAAAATTAAGTTTAAATAAGATTTTTTCAGGAGTTTCAAATGAATTTCAGATCTGCAGTTGTCGCTGGTGTGGTTTTTGGTGTGATCGGAGTAGGATCAGCCTTTGCCACTTTTGCACGAGTTGAATCCATGGGCAAAAATACGACATATATTATGGATGATGTTAGTATTTTTGATAACCCGGCAAATATTAATTTCTACCCTAATTACTTGATAGGTGAATTTGGAAACTATACTGATGATGTCCCTGCTGGTACAAATCAAGATCCAAAAACACCGACATTTGGTGGAATATTTGCTGTTCCTTTAAGGTCAAGTAGTTCTCCAGACGCTCGTATTTCTATTGGTGGTTTGTTTGGAAGACTTGATACTGAATTAACAAAGTATCTTCCTACACGCTTTGTTGGAGATAATGTTCGTGATACGACCGATCTTCCAAATACTGTCACAAATTTTGATGGCTTCTTGGGAGGAACGTTCTCTAATGGAAATGCCATTGGTCTTCATATATACATCGCTCATCAAGATGGTGGATACGAGACTCCAAGTGGTGTTTACCAGGTTGATAAAGATGCTTATGCCTCTGTCGTTCGTGCTGATGGAGGTATCAACTGGCAGTTCCGTAATTCAATCGACTTAGAAGCTTCTTTTGGCTTAGCTCGCATTCAATATGGCCCTGAACATAAAGGCTTTTTTGAAGATGGCGATTTTTCTTATATAGGAAAAGCACGTGCATTTTTTACTCTTGAAGCCATTGATGGTGAATTAGTGCCTGCTGCTTCTGGTAGTTTTATTCAAGCTCCAGGAATCGAAAATGTTCATGCTCAAGCTGGCCTAGGCATTAATGTTGCTTTGGATAGGGGTTTTTTCTGGCTGGGTGCTGATTTTATTTGGAATCAGTTAAAGGCTCATGATTGGGAATTTAACTATACCACAAATGAATCTACTTATAATTCTCAAAACTCTGATGAATTAATGTGGGATAAAAGAAAAGAAATTGGTGGTCAAATTAGTTTTGGTATCGAAAGAAACATCTGGTTCGATTGGTTTGTTATTCGCGTAGGCGGTAAGAAATCTATTCTTTATACCTCTTGTGATCAAGATCCTCGCAATGTGGGCAAGTCTGGTGTATGTCTTGAAAATGGAAACTTCTTTAGTACAAATCCATTAGCAGACGGTTCTTCTGATGACCATGTTGGTTTTGGTTTTGGTATTAACATCGAGGAAAAACTCAAAATTGATGTTACAGTTGCTGAAGACTTATTATACCGTAACCCATTCCAGGGAGAAGGACGTTTATTCTCTCGTATTTCTGCTTCATATTCTTTCTAAGTTGCAAAGAAAATCTATTTACAAAAAGGCCTCCTTTTGGGAGACCTTTTTTTTATATTCTTAATTGAGAATACGAGATCCAATCTTTCTTGAGTCTATTTATGCGAAAAGTCATTGCTTTATTATTTCTTGTGCTTCTATTTGGTTGTTCTGAACCACCTAAACGTATTGAATCTAAATTACATCCTTATCTTCAGGAAGATTTGAAGTTTATGGTTGCCGAGATTTTAAAATACAACGGGACTAAAGAAGACGTTCTTGATTCTCCATATTATGTTGTTAAAGATTTTCGTCAGTTTGAAGGGGCTAGTGCAGAAATCTATTCGGCTTATGCTGAAGTGGATTTTTTTGTCTATAAAAAAATAAAACTCTATCAAAAGCGAAAGTATCGCTACGATACGCATTATAGAAAATGGGATCGATATTATAAAAAATACTTTTTTTGGTCTCATTTTTCTAAGTAAAGGTGAATGCATTTGTTTATTAATCTATATTTTTAGTCTAAATTCTTTTCGAGGGTTTCACTTTGTTCGGATTATTTTCTTGTGATATTGGTATTGATTTAGGCACCGCTAATACGTTGGTGCATGTGGCTGGTCAAGGCATTGTTATTAATGAGCCTACTGTTATTGCTGTTGACAGCAAAAATAATCGTGTTTCTGCGATTGGTTTTGAGGCAAAAAAGATGCTTGGTCGTACTCCAGGAGAAAGTCGAGCAGTTAGGCCGATGAGAGATGGAGTAATCGCTGAATTTGAACTTGTTGAGGTTCTTTTGCAAACGTTTATTAAACGAGTTCAAAAGTACCCTCTATTTTTAGTTAAACCACGAGTTGTTATTGGTGTTCCATCTGGTATAACTGAAGTGGAAAAAAGAGCAGTAATTGATGCCGCTAAGATGGCTGGGGCTAAAGAAGTTCATTTGCTACATGAACCAATGGCTGCTGCTATAGGTATGGGTATTCCAGTTGAAGATCCTATAGGAAATATGATTATCGATATTGGTGGTGGTACATCTGATATTGCGGTGATTGCTCTTAATGGAACGGTTTGTAATGCTTCTGTTCGTGTGGGTGGCGACGAAATGGATGAAGCAGTGATTCGTTATCTTAAAAGCATGTATAATTTGTGTGTTGGTGAAAGCACCGCGGAGTTGATTAAAATTCAAATTGGTTCTGCTTTCCCACTTGAAAAAGAATTGACAATGGAAGTGAAAGGTCATGATTTTATTGCGGGTGTTCCTCGTACTATGGTGATTTCTAGCGAAGAAATTAGAGATGCATTACATGAACCTGTGACTGCTATTATTGAGGCTGTTAAACAAGCATTAAGTATTACTCCTCCTGAATTATCCGCAGATATTTTAGATAAGGGTATTATCATGACTGGTGGAGGTTCTCAACTACGTGGTTTAGATGCTCGTATTCGCCAAGAAACAGGTCTAGCAGTGAATATCATTGATGAAGCATTAACTTGTGTTTGTAAAGGGGCCGCACGAGTTCTTGAGGATCTTGATAAGTATCGTCCTGTTTTAATCGCGTCTTCCAATTAATTTTTTGGAATACGGGTCATAAATGTTTAGGATTACCCGTCTATTAAAAACAATAGCATCCATCGGTCATGGATTAGCTGTTTTTGTCTTTTTATTACTTCTTGCTGTTTTTATTCGTCAAGCGGATTTAATGATTAAAAATAGTATTGTGACATCAGCTCTAAGTACAATATTTTTTCCTGCACAATATATCATAGCTTCTATTGATGACTATTATGGAAAGTCTAGTGAAAATGAAAAATTGAAAAGAGAAAATGCGGAACTTCGCGTAGAGTTGTATCGTGCAAAAGAAGGATTGAAAGAACTCTCTCGTCTGCATGAATTAGTCCGCTTTGAGGATACATGGGATTATCCTATTGTGACCGCTCGAGTGGTAGGCCGAAATCCAGGTCGTTTTCTGACAACCTTTGTGATAAACAGAGGTAAACATCATGGTCTAAAAGAAGAAATGCCTGTTTTTTCAATGCGAGGACTTGTAGGAAAAATTTCCAAGGTGGAATGGAAACATGCAACGGTTCAATTGCTCGTGGATCCAAACTTGAAACTTTCTGTGATGGAAAAAAGAACAAGGGCCGTTGGAATTTTAGAATTTGTTAATGGGCGTAATCTTTCAGCAATGATTCCTACGAATGCAGGAGTGAAAATGGGGGATACTCTCATTACTTCTGGTTTAGGAGGCATTTATCCAAAAGGAATTGAGGTTGGTGTAGTTAATGTTATTCATAAGTCTGATTTAGAAGTCATGCGTAATATGGAAGTTTTACCGTTTCAAGAATTTTCTCTTTTAGAAGAAGTTTTTGTGATGCAAAAAGAACCCGATTGGATTGTTCGGGAGATGTTAAAATGATTTGGCAATGGATTCGTTTCCCTCTTTTATTTTTAGTCGCTGTAGTGATGCAGACGACGGTTTCTAAATGGATCCGAATTTTTGATATTGGTCCAGATTTTATAATTATTTTTATTGTGTTGATTGCTTTGCGTCGAGGCCCTGTTGTAGGTGCCTTGTGGGGTTTCTTTGCTGGTTTTGCTTTAGATGTTTATGCTCCTGTAGAATGGCTGGGTGCACATACGATTTCTATGGTTGTACTTGGTTTTTTTGTTGGTCAATTAGAAGAACGTTTTTTAACCTTGAATTTAGGCATGAAAATAGGTGTCTTGGGTTTAGGTTTTTTCGTTTGTGATATTGTTTATTATATTGCTGTAGGATTTGATAGAGGTGTTGTTTTTAATTTGCTTTTGACTCAAACACTTCCAGAGAGTTTATATACAATGATTTGTGGTGGCGTTGCCTTTAAATTTCTTTTTGCTGGGAATTTGAAAAATAAACATGTATAATGCAAGTTTTGGAAATGAAGAACTACAGAATAGAAATTTAAAAGTCCTTGTGCTTTTAGCTTTGATTGTCTTCTTTTTCTCAATTATTGTTTTTAGACTCTTTTACCTTCAATATTTGCATTATGATGAAAACTTAGAACGATCAGAAAATAATCGCTTAAGGCGAGTGGTTCTCACTGCAGAACGAGGCTTTATTTATGATCGTGAAGGACGAATTTTAGTACGTAATAGACCCTCTTATCAGATTGCATTGCAGGCACTTTCTTTGCCAAGAAATAAAAGTGAAAAAGATTCTATTTTCCGTCGCTTATTAGATATTCGTGATATAAATGGAGTGCAGTTATTTGATTCTGCTTCTCTAGATACGGCTTTTCAGAGAACGGTATGGATAAAAAATCGTCCTATTCGGATTTTAGAAGACGCCACTCCTGAAGAAGTGGCTTTGATTGAAGAACATTCTAGCGATTTACCTGGCGTGATTACTTTGATTGAATCAAGGCGAGAATATCCTTATGGTACTTTAGCTGCTCATTTTCTTGGTTATACGGGAGAAATTTCTGAAGAACAGCTTAAGCTTGAGGATTTTAAGGATTATTCTTTGGGTGATCGAATAGGGCAGAAAGGTCTTGAGCTGCAATATGATCGAGAATTTAGAGGAGTGAATGGCGTAAAAATTATTGAGGTCAATGCTTCTGGGCGTGAAGTTGGTGTTGTCGAAGGTATGGGTAGTCAAGAACCTATCCCTGGAATGCATTTAGTGACAACCATTGATCTTGATTTGCAAAAAATTGCTGAAGAGGCTTTCCCTGATTCCGTTCGAGGTGCTGTTGTTGCTATTGATCCTCGTACAGGAGAGATTTTGGCGATGGTAAGTTCTCCTCGTTTAGATCCAAATATCTTTTCTCTCAAAAGGAGAGAGCGAAATAAAGGTTGGGCTGAGGTGGCTTTAGATTCGACTCGCCCATTGACGAATAGAGCTATTGCTGGTGCTTATCCGCCTGCTTCTGTCTTTAAATTAGTGACAGCTGGTGCTGGTCTTGAACATGGTCTGATTGGACGGAATACTCATTTTCAAAAGGCATGCACAGGTGGTTTTCAATTTGGAAATCGTTATCAAAAGTGTTGGTCTTCTCATGGTAATTTGAATTTAATCCATGCTCTGAGGCTTTCGTGTGATGTTTATTTTTATCAAGCGGGTTTATTAATTGATATGCCTCGAATTAATGAATTTGGAGAACGTTTTGGTTTAGGGTCTGATTTATTGGGGATTGATATTCCAGGTGAACGTTCTGGATGGTTGCCTGATTCAGCGAGTTTTAACAAGAGAAATAAAAGAAATGGGTGGCGATGGGCTCGAGGTCTGATTTTGAATTTAGCGATTGGTCAAGGTCAACTAGTGACTCCTTTGCAGCAGGCTGTTTTTATTGGTTCTATTGCGACGAATGAGGGTGTTTACAGACCTCATTTTATGAAGGAGATACGCTCTATTGATGGATCATTAGTAAGACGCCAAGAACCTGTAAAAATTAGAGAAGGGAAAATGAAGCCAGAGACGCATCAAGTGCTTTTAGACGCTATGGATTCTGTGGTGAATCATATTGGTGGGACAGGAAAGCGAGGTGCTGTAAAGAATATTCGCGTGGGTGGAAAAACAGGTTCTGGAGAATGGAAAAAAGGCGAGAAAACGCATGCTTGGTTTGCCTCAGTGGCTCCTTTAGATGACCCTAAAATTGCGGTTGCTGTGATTATGGAGGCTGCTGGTGGTGGTGGTGCGATGGCGGCTCCTGTAGCACAAAAAATTATGGAAGAATTCTTTTATGGCGATTCTCTAAAAAGGGAGGAGCAATGAATACGGCAAGACGTTTTTTAGATAAAACCATGAAAGTGGATTGGTTTTTTATAATACTGGTTTTAGCCTTAATGTGTTGTGGCGTAACTCTTGTTTACTCGGCGACTTATAATCCAGAAGAAGTTTTTTACCAGTCTTATTGGTTCCGTCAGATTATTTATTTTATTGTGGGTTTTTTTATTGCGGCTGCTCTTTCTTTTATTCGAATAGATTATCTAAAACGATTAGCCATGCCTTTATATTTTTTATCTCTTCTTGGATTAATAGTCGTTTTATTTGGTGGTGGAGATGTAATTAAAGGGGCTGGTCGTTGGATTGATTTAGGACTTTTTAAGATTCAACCATCTGAATTTGCGAAATTAGCATACTTATTGGCCTTTTCTTATTGGCTTTCTAGACACCCAGTGAGCTTTTTCCGTTTAAAGTCTTTTTTTGTTCCTGCGGTCTTATTTATTATTCCCTTTTTTTTAGTATTGCAACAACCAGATTTGAGTACAGCACTTGTTTTTACAGCCATTACTTTAGTTGGCTTTTATTGGGCTGGTTTAACGCTTGTAGACATGTTTTTATTGTTAAGCCCTTTATTCTCAGTGCTTTTATCTCATTCTCAATTTGTTTTTTCTCAAATTTTTTGGGGTGGATTAATCTGTTTAGTTGCTTTAGCTTTGTTTTATAGAAAACTACCAAAGGCATTAACTTCTTTTTTCTTCTTAATCAATATTTTTGCTGGTTATGCAAGTTCTATGGCTTGGAATATGTTAAAGCCTCACCAGCAAAAACGTGTAGAAACATTTTTAGACCCGATGAATGATCCACTGGGAGATGGTTATCAAGTCTTACAATCTATGACCGCTATTGGTTCTGGAGGGCTTACGGGAAAAGGCTTTGGTGAGGGCTCTCAAACGAATCTTTCTTTTTTACCCGAAGAACATACCGATTTTATTTTTAGCGTTTTAGGAGAACAATTTGGCTTTTTAGGAGCCTTATTTGTTTTGACTTTATTCTTTTTATTCCTTTGGCGAGGGCTTTCTATATGTAAGATATATGAAGATCCTTTTGTGAATTTAGTCACTGTATGTGCTTGTTCTATTTTCTTATTTCATATTCTAGTTAATATTGCGATGACCATTGGTTTGATGCCTGTCACTGGTTTACCTCTGCCATTTCTTTCCTATGGTGGTTCTTTTGCTTTAACTTGTACGGTTTTAGTTGGTTTCTTAATAAATATGCGATATCAAGGCGGTCGGTATTAAACAAATCATCTTGAAAAACGTTTAAATAAGAAAACGTTTTCAGGAGATGATTATGCCTTTGATACGTCGGGTTTCCAATTTCATTTTTGGATCTTCTTGTTTAGGGTGTGGCTTATTTACAGAAAAGCTGGATCCATGGCTTTGTCCTAATTGTCGTGAAGAGCTGGTTTCTCTTGGAAAAGAGCCTTATTATCCTCAAGAGGATGTCGTTTGTTTGTATTCTATGAATCCTTTAACTCGTCGTTTGGTTCATGCATTAAAATATCATCATATGCCAGGACTTGCCTCTTATCTTGTGAAACAATCTGCTGCTTGTCGAGGGAAAGAGGTGTTTTTATGGTTTGACTTACTAAAGAAACCTTTTTTACTGATTCCAATTCCTCTTCACTCTTCGAGGTTTAGGGAACGTGGCTATAATCAGACGGACAAGATTGCTTATGCTCTTGCAAATCAGATAGAGGGAAGCGTTTTTCATGGCGTTTCTAGGCGATCATTTAGTGGCTCTCAAACAAAATTATCTGTTGAAGATCGGAAGTGTAATGTAGCTGGCGTTTTTCAATTGAAAAAGAAAATCCCTAAGGGTAGTTCTACATGTATTATTATTGATGATGTTTATACTACAGGAGCTACGACAAAAGCTTGTTCTTATGCGTTATTACAAGAAAAAAGAGTGGATGTGAAGGTTTGTACGCTACTTTTTGAGAAACAGGTGTCAGCGACGCTAGATTTGGTCGCAGATCACGTTGTAGAGTGGGATTAGTAGCGGAGGAAGAGGGACTCGAACCCCCAAGCCTTGCGGCGGCGGTTTTCAAGACCGCTGACTTACCAATTAGCCTATTCCTCCGAATAGGTGCAACGATAAAAAAGTAGTGCGATTTCGTCAATGGTAGTATGCGTTTTTAATCTTTATATTTAAATTTCAATTATGGGTGACTGTAATACCAATAATATTCTCAAACTATTGTTTTCTTATATGCCAAAAATTGCAGAAGAGCGTAAGATGGACGGTCTTTTGATACTAATGGCTGATCTCGGACGTTCCCTTGTGGGAGCGGATCGCTGTTCTTTATGGCTAGTAGATGAACAAAAAAGCGAGTTGTGGACAAAGGTTGCTCATGGTGTAGCTGAACTTCGAATTCCTAGTAACTTAGGTTTTGTCGGATATACGCTAAATTCTGGAGAAAGTCTCTGTATTAAAGACGCTTACGAGGATTCTCGGTTTGATTCCAGAAGCGATTTAAAGACAAATTATCATACTAAATCAGTCCTTACAGTACCTTTGAAAAATTCAGAAGGGCGTATCATTGGCGTTTTTCAAGCAATTAATAAGAAAGAGCCGCCTTATTACTTCTCTTCTCAGGATATAGAATATCTAAGTCTTACTGCCGTTTACTCAGAAAAAACGATAGAATCCGCTTTGTTAACGAAAGAATTAGAAGAAACGCAGGCCGAAATTTTATACATGTTAGGTGAAGTGTCTGAACATCGCAGTAAGGAAACTGCGGATCATGTGATGCGAGTCGCCGCCTGTTGTTATAAAATGGCATGTTATTTTGGGCTAAGTGAATACGAAGCGAATCAAATCCGTTTGGCAGCCCCGTTACATGATTTAGGAAAAGTCGGAATTCCTGATGCGATTTTACAAAAAACTGGGAAATTTACTCCTGAAGAATATGAGGTGATGAAAACGCATACAGTACTGGGCCATCATCTTTTAAGGAATTCTTCAAGAAAATTGTTGCAGTTAGCGGCAGAAATGGCTATAGGTCATCATGAGCACTGGAATGGCTCTGGTTATCCAAGTGGCCTTTCAGGAGAAAAAATACCACTTTCTAGCCGAATTTGTGCGGTAGCCGATGTTTTTGATGCATTGATGAGCACACGCTGTTATAAAGAGGCGTGGTCGGAAGATATGGTTAAAGATTTTTTTATTAAACAACGCAATAGTCAATTTCAGAAAGAATTGGTCGATATTTTATTGTCTCACTGGGATGAGTTTATTGAAATTTACAAATAAAATTTGATTTTGATGAAAAAAGGCGTTTTTGCGTAAAAAGAGCTTAAAATACAAAAAAACTTCACTATTGTGAAGTTTTTTTGTTGAAGTGGCTCCAAGCGGAGTTGAACCGCTGACACGCGGATTTTCAGTCCGCTGCTCTACCAGCTGAGCTACAGAGCCATTCATTGGTAGATGCCAAATTTAACACTGGATTTAGGTTATGTCAAGGGAGAGTGATAGAAAATACAGAAAAAAATGGTGTAAACAGAATATTACTCTTATCCAAGAATTTTAACAGATTTTTCATATAGATTTGGAAATAAAGGTTTGGCATGTGGGTGTGAAAGCTTTTTACAGGTGGTTATTTTGCTTCGTAGTAATATGATTAAAACCCTAGCGATGGGTTGTTTTTTTCTTCTTTTTGGCTGTTCTGAAGATCCTCAAAAACCTGAGGTAAATGATTCAAGCAGTTCAAATATTTCTAATGGGGCGTCTTCTGGAACGCCCCTTTCTTCAGGTAGTTTAAGTAATTCTTCTTCCTCAAACCAAGGGACTTCTTCTGGGCAAGTAGGGTCTTCTTCTTCGGCCATTGTTCCTAGTGACTCTACTCCTACTTGGGTTGGGCAGTCGGCTTTAATCATTACAGAAATTAATCCGATTAATTATATCTGGTTTGATGAGACTGGTGCAGATCCAGGTTGGGTTGAAATATACAATGCTGGGTCTGTTACAGCAAATTTGAATGGTTATTCTCTTGTGGAAAATTTAGCTGAACCACGTAAATGGATTTTTGGTGACGAGACCATTGGGCCAAAACAATTTAGGACCGTTTTCTGTGATAAAAAGGATCTACGTGTCGCTCCAGAAGGAGATGATACTGATAAACTTCATTTCCGAACACATACGAATTGGAAGTTGGAAAAAGATAGTGGAACGATTTATTTGATTGATTACAATTGGAATATTCGAGATTCTGTAAAATATCCTACTTTAGATCCTGGCGTTAGTTGGGGACGTGTTGATGGTGGAGGTTGGAAGTATTTTGCAAAACCCACTCCAGAAAAAAAGAATACAGAGTCAGATCCATATGTAGATATTTCCGAGCCTGTTATTTTTGGCGATCGTCAAGCAGGTTTTTATAGTGAAGCCATCTCATTAAACCCGCCAACATCGCCTGATGGTGCCTCCGTTCGCTGTACTTTTGATGGTTCTCTACCAGATAAAAACACGCCTGTGTTTTCAACGGCTAAAACATTAGATAGTACTACAGTTGTTCGTTGTGGTGCATTTAAAGATGGTTTATTGACCAAAAAGATTGTAACGAACACTTATTTCATTAAAGAATCGATTGCAATGCCTATTATTTCGATTGCTGTTGATCCTTATGATATGTTTGATTCTGCTAATGGGTATTATTCTCAAGGCATTGCTAGTTGTGCTGAACCTTGTTATGATGCAAATTACTGGCAGGATATAGAACTTCCTATTCATGTAGAGTATTTTGAAACTTCAAATGTGGGGGCTCCTCGTGCTTGGAATATTGAAGCTGGTCTTTCTATTATGGGCGGTTGGAGTCGTTATAATGAAAAGAAATCGGTAGCCATTTCAATGCGCGAACAATACCAAGATGGCCGTTTACAATACCCTCTTTTTGAAACTCGTCCAGAGAATAGTAAATTTAAGAGTTTTAATTTAAGAAACAATGGAAATAGATTTTACTTTGATTATGTAGAAGATGCGATGGGGGGTGCCTTATTAGAAGGATCTGGAGTAGATTACCAACGTTCTCGTCAAGTGATTGTCTTTTATAATGGAGAGTATTGGGGTATTCATGATATGCGTGAACGCATAAATGAACATTATGTGGAGACGAATTATGGTATTGATGCCTCTACTGTGGATGCCGTTAAGCATACTAATCGTTCAGTAACAGCCAATGGTGGTACAATAGATGGCTATGTGGCTATGCTTGATTTTGTAAATGCAAATGATTTTTCAGAAGCAGGGAGTGCTGCTTATGAAACGATTCGAGCCATGGTAGATGTTGGAAGCTATGCTGATTATATGGCTGCTCAGATTTTCTATCAAAATGGGGATTGGCCAAATAATAATGTGCGTGCTTGGCGGTCTGCTCCTGAGCACCCATGGAAGTTTGTCGTTTTCGATCTAGATCATGGCTTTAATTTTGAATGGACAGTATCTGGTTTTGGATCATGGGTCAATATGTTTGACTGGATTGAACAGGGTGGCCAAGATAATTGCGCTAATGCAGGTTGTTTTGCTCAGATTTATAATAAATTGATCAAAAACCCTGATTTTAAACGATTGTTTATTCATCGTTCTGCAGTAATGCTTAAAAATTACGTGACTTCTGCTCGAGTGGATTCAATTACTGATGCTATGGTTTCTAAAATACCAGAAACAGAAAGGGATCGTGATCTTGAACGTTGGCCTCGTTATAAAGGGAACTTTTCTTACTCTGGCTCAAAGTTGAAAGAGTTTGGGCAACAAAGAGAAGGCATTGTTTGGGATGAATATCGCTCCGAATTTGATTTATCTTCTGATGTAACCGTTTCTATTCAATCGACTGGTGATGGAATTGTTTTGATGGAAGGAATGACTTTACCACCAAGAAATGCAACGAAAACAAATTATACTGGAACGTTCTTTGGCGGGATTGACATGCAATTAACGGCTATTCCTACTCAAGCGGGAGCTACTTTTATAAAGTGGGAAGATGGCACCACAGCTAATCCTCGCCTAGTGACTCCAACAGAAGGAGCTACTTATATTGCCACATTTAAGTAGCATACAGAAAAAACATTTTGAATAGAAAAAAGAGTTTTTGTTTTGAAAAAGGCAACGTCATGGGCGTTGTCTTTTTATCTTTAAGGTTATGGTTAGTCCGATAAGAAAAATGTTTGATGGTATTGCTCATCGGTATGATTTTCTAAATCATGCATTGAGCCTTTTTAGGGATGTGGCATGGCGTAAGGCAAGTTGTCGGATGCTTCGAAATAAGGCGCCCTCTTTGGTTAATTTACTTGATTTATGTGGTGGTACTGGAGACTTTGCAAAAACGTATGCACAAGAACTCGGGATGCCTAAATGCAGCGTGATAGGAGACTTTTCTTATGGGATGCTTTACCGTTCTGTACTGAAGTCCAAAGAGTCCTTTGCAGTGCAAATGGACGCTCTAAAAACGCCTTTCCCCGGAGCTCTTTTTGATGTGATTCTTAATGGTTTTGGAATGAGAAACTTACCAGATGCCTCTCTTGGTTTAGATGAAGTCAAACGCATTTTAAAGCCAGGGGGCTATTTTGTGACGCTTGAATTTTTTGCCCCTTCCAATTGGTTTAGTCGTTTCTTTTATAATGTCTTGGCTCCGATTTTTATTCCTATCGTGGGCGCCTTTTTTAGTGGAAAAAAAGAGGCTTATGAATATTTAGTTCGTTCTGTTCGTGGTTTTTTGACGGTAGAAAATTATGTTCTGCTGGCTCAACAGAAAGGCTTTGAGGTAGAAGAAGTAAAGGCTTGTGATTTCGGGATTGCTTATCGAGTGTTGATTAAAAAGAAAGAAGAAAGATTATGAAAAAACGAATTATTCTTGGCGTGACAGGAGCTTCTGGTTGCATTTATGCCACTAGGCTTGCGATGCACTTAAAAAATAAAGGGCACGAAGTTCATCTTATTCCAACACAAACAGCAAAGCTCGTGATTGACTATGAAAAACAATCAAAACTTTATGATTGGTGTGACAAGGTTTTTCAAATAGACGATTTTTTTGAAGAGGCTGCGAGTGGAAGCTCTTCTTATGATGGAATGGCAATTGTTCCTTGTTCAATGGGGACTTTAGCTAAAGTGAGTACAGGTGTCGCTGATAATTTATTAGTGCGAAGTGCAGATGTGTGCTTAAAAGAAAATCGACCTTTAGTGATTGTACCTAGAGAAATGCCTTACAATTTGATTCACCTTGAAAACATGGTGAAGCTATTTCATGCACGAGCTTGTATTGTTTCAGCAAGCCCTGCCTTTTACAGAAATCCAACGACGATTGAAGAATTGGTAGATACGGTTATTGCAAAAGTTTTATCTCACTTGAAAATCGAACATGATTTATCGCCAGATTGGAAAGGACATCATGCTTAAAAAAATATTAGAGTTTGGGCACTTAGTCCGTTTTAGCCATACTTTGTTTGCGATGCCTTTTGCGCTTGCTTCTATGTGGGTGGCTGCAAATGGATTTGAAGGAATGTCTTTTTTAGAAATTCTAAAAATAGTTTTGTTGATTGTGGGGTGTATGGTCACGGCTCGTAATGGGGCGATGTCTTTTAATAGGTTTGCGGATGCTGACTTTGATGCAAAAAATCCAAGAACGGCGTCAAGGCATTTGCCCGCAGGTAAAATAAAGAAAAAGAGTGTCATTGCTTTCGTAATTGTAAACGGTGTTTTGTTTATTACGTTTGCTTATTTCTTGAATTTTTTGGCTTTTGCTTTTGCTTTGCCTGTGTTCCTTTTATTACTTTCTTATTCTTTTTGGAAACGTTTTTCGTTTTTATGCCATTGGTATTTAGGCTTTGCAATAGGAATGAGTCCATTAGGGGCATGGATCGCTGTACGTGGAGAGTTTTCTTTATTCCCGATTTTTATGTCTATTATACTTGCTCTATGGATGGGTGGGTTTGATATTATTTATGCCACACAAGATGAAAAGATTGATAAAGATATGGGATTGCACTCGGTTCCAGCAAAATTTGGACGAGTTAAGGCTCTTCGGATTGCCTTAGCAAGTCATTTATTGATGCTTTTTGTTTGTGCTGCATTTGGGTATTATTATAGTTTAGGTATAGTTTGGTTGGTCGTGGTCTTGTTAATGACAGCTTCTATTATATATATTCATTTATATAGAAAGACTGATGATCTAGATGCCATGAATCGAGACTTTTTTTTAGCGAATGTTTTGATTAGTGTGCTTGTGATGATTGGTTTAATTCTTTGGATTACCATGGGAGGTACTGTTTATGGCTTGGTCTAATCAAGAGAAACGTTCTATTTTTCAAAAAGCGAGTATGTTTTTTGGCTTAATCTCAGGAGTTCTTGTGATTCTTGTGGAATTAAAAATGTTTGAGGGCACTGCTTATGTCTTTGTGGATAATCTTTTAACGGTGCTTGTTGTTGTGCTTGCCGCTTGCTTAGCTGGTAATATGTACTTTAAAAAGCCAGAAGAATAGATTTGTAAAATACACGTAAAGTAAGTATAGAACAGATATATATTGGTGTAATGTTCAACCAGAAGAAATTATGAATCAAATGATGCTTGATTTAAAACTGAAGTCTCAAATTTCTAAGTCTCCTGCATAGACCGTGATGATTTCTCCACTCTCTTTTTGAAATAAAAGGCTGCCATCATTATTGATATTATAAATAGTCCCTGAGATGGAGTTCCCGAATTCTACGACGCGAGCTTTTTTGCCAAGAAAATTTTCCATTTGAAGCCATTCGTTTTTCCAAGGAAGAAAGCCTTCTGCTTTAAGTTTTTGGAGAGCGAGTTCTAATTTGGAAATAAATAACTGAAGTAAATAAGAACGGTTTAACGTTTTTCGGGTGATTATTTTCAGGCTAGTTGCTGGACGCCCAATGTTTTCAAGGTCAGAAGGGCCTGTATTGACGTTTAATCCGATTCCTAAAGAGAGAAAAGATTCTTTATTAAAGACGAATCGTTCAGAAATAATACCACAAATTTTTTGTTGATTCCACAATAAATCATTTGGCCATTTGACTGCCACAAGGATGTTATAATCTTTTAGAATTTGAGCTAAAGAGATCGCGGCTATTTGGGTGATTTGCGAAAAATAAGACTCTTGAATGCCTGCGAGAGGAATAAATAAATTGAAGTATAAATTTTTGTTGACTGGAGATACCCAAGGACGATTGTGTCTGCCATGGCCAGCTGTTTGTGAGTTCGCGACAATAAGAGTGCCTGGATGAAGTTCTTGAAAGTGATTATGTAGGTATAAATGAGTGCTTTCAATATTTTCAAAAAGAATGGCGGGAGCCCCATGCAAACCTTGGAGATTCCAGGTAGAAAAAGGCTTGTCTTGATTAAATAAAAAGGGCATAGATGTTATTTATCTCGCTCTTCATCTTCCAGTGCTTTTAATGCTTCTTCAGGGAAAATAGCAAAGTATTCTCTCTTTTTATCTTCAAAAAGTTGGAGCATTCGTTCTTGTTCAAATTGCTCGCGATCAATATTTTGCATAAAGAATTCGTCTCGAGCAAAGTCTCTTGTGGTGAGAAGCGTTTTCATCTCATCAGAAAGATCCATCTCACTCCATAAAACGTAATAGGAACCGATTGCCCCTTCACCAAAAATATCCACATTTAAAATGATATTATTGCTTTTAGATGTGTCTTGTATTTCAATTTTTGTCTCTTTTTTCTTCGGTGTATAAAGGGCTGTTTCTTGAGCAGATACAAAAGAAGATAAAAGAAGTATAACGGTAATGACTACAGGCATTCCGATAAGATCTAATATATATAAGCTCTTCTTTTGCAAAATAATATTCCCTAGCAAGACGTTTTTTTGCTCATCTATACTACTAATATAGTGTTTTTTTGTTTCAAAAACTATGGTGCTAAAGGCATCCAAGGTTTAACTTCTGAAATATTCAAAAGTGCGTGTTCTTGGGCACGTCGAATCGCTGCAGCAGCGATCATGGCTCCATTGTCCGTACTGAGTGCAGGTGTAGGAAAGTACAAATTAATTTGCTTTCGCTCACAATAAGCTTTTAGTTTGGAACGTAAGTGGGTATTGGCACTAACCCCACCTCCTACAAGGAGTGTTTTTAACTGAGTCTTTTTTAATGCCCAGATTGTTTTTGAAACTAAAATATCGACAATGGCTTCTTCTAAAGAGGCACAGATGTCATTAATGTTTTCTTGAATGAATTCAGGGGTGTTGCTTTCTACGTATCTAAGAACCGACGTTTTTAAGCCACTAAATGAAAAATCTCCGTGATCATCATGTTTTAGGGCTCTCGGAAAGGCGTGAAATTTTCTATTTCCATTTGCCCCAAGCTTTCCAATTAAGGCTCCTGCAGGGTAAGGTAGACCTAATAATTTGCCGCATTTATCAAATGCTTCTCCAGCGGCATCATCTCGAGTTCGTCCAAGCAAGGTATACTCAAAATTAGCGTTTTCAACAACTAATTCAGTATGCCCTCCAGATACAGTCAGAGTTAAGAAAGGAGGCTTTAGATTAGGGTTCGACAGCCAAGCGGCACTCAGATGCCCTTCTAAATGATTTACGCCATAGGAGGGGATTCCTAAATCTTTTGCAAGGCCTTTAGCAAAGCTTGCGCCTACAAGTAATGGTCCCATTAATCCAGGACCTGCTGTAAAGGCTATGGCTCCAATATCATTTAGTGAAATATGAGCTTCTTTTACTGCTTTCTGGACAATGACTGCAATCTTTTGTAGATGTGCCCTAGCAGCGATTTCTGGAACCACACCCCCGTAGAGATTGTGTTCTTCAATTTGACTGTAAAGTGGGTTTGATAATATTTTAACTGGATTATCTTCTAAAACAGCACAAGCGGTTTCATCACAACTAGATTCAATGCCAAGCCAGATCATGGAGCGATTCCTTTGGAGGAAGCAGTACTATCTAGTTCGATTGTTTTAAGAGAAAATTTTTCTGGTTGTACTCTTGTACTTTGAATGGTTTTTTGGATTCGAACAGTAGGGGCTAAGCTATCGGCATCTTCAATAGCAAAACGATTAAATTCAATGATTAATTCAATGTCTTTGTTGTTTAAACTGTCAAGAATTTTCTTACCACCAGTGATCTCTACAGAGGCCTCGTTCGGAGAGATCCTGTACTTTTTTCGATCATAAATGCCAATGAGTTGCACGGGCACTTTGTTCACTTTTATTCTGGTGACTGGTTCTATCTCTAATTCGAGTTCTACAGTAGAGTCCGCGGTGAGAATATTAGAAGGAATATGACTAAGGTCAAGATCTAGCTTAAAGGTGTTGTTTTCGCGTAGTTTAGTTAAACGTTCTTTTGTGGTTTGTACTTCATAGATTCGCATGAGCGCTTTCCGTGCACCGCGCAAAGTAAGTTCACTTGGTTTGAGTGTAGGCTCTTTCATCAACATATAGCCTGAATCGAGCTCTACTTCTACGGCAAGTTTAATAGGAACCGTATGAGATACTTTAGTGTCAAATTCCAATTCAAACACAGAAACTTCAGTTGGCCCTAAATAGCGAACATTAGGAAAACTTGGTGAACTGAAGTGCTTTGAGGTGATTTCAAATCGTTGAAGTCCAAGAGGAACATTGTGAAGATCTAAAGTAATAAAGGCTCCATTCTCGTTGAGATTATGTAATTTTATTAAATCAAAAGCCTTGCCTTCGACACGAATTTCAATAGTTTCAGGAGGTTTTGTTACCAAGGCTAAGTTTTCAGGTAGTCTTGACAATATAAGCGGAACTTCCATTTCAAGCGAATAGTCTTTTAATGAAATGGCGTACAGCCATAACGCGATTCCGCAAATAAGAGCAATGATCTTTAATCCAATATGTTTCATAAATAGCCAATTTCGTTTTTCAAAATTTAGTTATATTCAAACGGTGTTTAGTCAGATAGGATACTTAATATCGGAAACTTTCCGTAGTTTAAAGCAACACCAGACAGTGATCTTACCGTCTTTGGTGACTATCTTCCTTTGTTCTTTACTTTTATCGGCTAGTTTTGTCACTTTTTTAGGCGTTTTCCGTGTGATTTCAGTGGAAAAGTCTTTATATAAGGTGGAGGCATTCTTAAAAGAATCGGTTTCAGAAAAATCGGTGTCGTCTATTAAGTTAGATCTTTATAAAATAAAATGGGTCGATTCTGTCGAGTATATTAGTGCAACGGCTGCTTTAGAGGATTTTAAAAAACACTTCTCTGGAGAGATGCTTTCTTTAGTTTCAGATAATCCTTTACCAGCCTCTTTTAGACTAACTCTACAGGATCGTTATAAAACCCCTTTTTATTTGAATTCCTTGTCCAATGAGCTTTCTAGTAATCCTCTTTTTGATGCCGTTCAAGCCCCAGTGGCTTGGGTAGAACGATTGTCTTCGTGGAAGTTTTCTCTTTTATTTTGGCCTTTCGCCATTAGCTTTTTATTGCTAATGACGCTATCTTTAATCATTGGAAATTCTGTTCGCCTTTCTTTATTTTCAAGAAAAATTTTGGTTGAAAACATGAAGTATGCTGGTGGCAGTTCTTTCTTTATTGTTTTCCCCTTTGTCTTAGAGGGCTTAATACAAGGTTTAGTCGGTAGTTTGCTTTCTGTATTTTTCTTTATCTTCGTTTTTAATTCATTACAAGATCTTTTGCCAGTAGCAGCTATTTATTTAAGTGGTTATGGCTGGATGCTTTTCTTAGTGGTTTTATTAGTCACTTTTTTATCTGTTTATTTTAGTTGGCGTTCTGTATCTCGCTTTCTTTTAAGTGATCGTGCTGGGAGCACCTAAACACTGATGAAATTCTTATGGTTGTTGTTATGTACTTTGCTGAGTATTGGGGTTGCTGCTCCTTTAAAAACGGACGCTCAAATTAGAGACCAGCAAAAAGCATTGAAGCAACTAGAAAAAGATTTAGCAAAAAAACGAGAGCAATTAATGCTCCTCGAAACAGAAGAAAAAAGTGTTTTAAATACCTTATCCTTATTAGATCAAAATTTATCACAGACGAGAGAGTATGTTTTGATGCTTTCTTCAAATGAGGCTTTAGTGGCGGCGGCTGTCCAACGCTTATCTATAGAATTAGATTCCCTAGATCAGAAAATTAAAAAGCAACAAGAAGCGATGAAAAAAAGAATACGTACCTTATATATTCAAGGTCGTCATGGAGAGGGAGAAGAACTTTATCGTTTGCTTCAGCAAAAAGAGAATCCTGAACGGCAGTTGTATTTTGTGAGACGTTTACTTTCAGAAGATAAAATGCTTGTGGATAACTTAGCATCCTCTTTAAAAGAGCGAGCTCAAAAAAAAGCAACGGAAGCGGAACATCTGAAGAGTTTACAAAGTTTGCGTTCCAAAAAAGCCTCTGAAGAAAAAACATTTATCACTCAAATTGAAAGTCAGAATGAGATGTTATCTATGTTAAAGCGAGATAAAAATCTTCAGAAAAAAGTTTTAGACGAGTTTGAACGAAATCAAAAGACAATGATCTTATTAATCAAACGATTAGAAGAAAAACGAAAAAAAGAATTGGTAGAAGCAAAACGTATCGCGGAAGAAAAAAAGAAGAAGACGAAAAAAACAAAGGAAGAAAAATCGATAACAAAGAAAACGTCTCCTTCACTCGCTTTGGAAAAGGTTCTTATTGGGCCTAAAACAAAGCCCATGGAAGGGGCTATTATTTCAAATTATGGTTTGCAGGAACATCCTGTACTTCATATTATGACAAGAAATTTAGGGGTCGAGATTCGCGGACGTCGTGGCGGGAAAGTCAAAGCGGCTGCGAAAGGAAAAGTAGTCATGGCTTCAGAAATTGATGGTCGAGGCCCTTCGATCATTATTGAACATGAAGGTGGCTTTTACTCCGTATACGGGCATTTGAACTCTATTCGCGTACAAGAAGGCGATGAGGTGTTAAATGGGGAGGAAATAGGAGAGGTTGGTGACATCGCTTCTTTGAATGGATTTAAATTGTATTTTCAGGTGAGTCAAGGGACTCAAACGATAGATCCTCTACAATGGTTGAATGAAAAATGATTGAATATGAATTAAAAGGCCCAGCTTCTCAACAACGTACTCGTATACGTTTAGGAGCTTCTTTAAAAGAAAATCACTTTCCTCAGGCCGTTTTAATTGAAGGCCTTCCAGGTATTGGAAAAAAGGCGTTGGCCATTGATTTAGCGAAAGCTCTTTGTTGTACACATGCGACGAAACGTCCATGTGGAGAATGTTTTGGATGTAAGATGATAGGGGATTCGGGGGCCGTTGACAATTGGGTTATTCCTTTAGAAAGTAAAGAGGCAAAAGCAAGAAAAGCTTCTGATGTTTCTGAAGGTAGTTCTGCTAAGACGGTAGAAGAATATACTCAAATGTATGTTAGTAAAATTATAGAAAACCCCTATAGCATTGATTATTTGTCGGCGGCGTCGGAGATTTCTGTGGATCTTATTCGTTCTCTTACAGGACGCTTTGCCTTGAAAAATGACCGTGTGCGGTGTGTTATTATTGCTGAAGCGGATCGCATGAATGAATCTGCTTCCAATGCGCTTCTAAAGACCTTAGAGGAAGTTCCCCCTAATACGTATTTTATTTTAACGACTTCTTCTAGAGAGCATTTGTTACAAACCATTCGTTCTCGTTGCTTGTCTATTCATTTGCCTGTCTTGTCTTCTGAAGAAGTGCGTTCGCTAGCTTCTCAGTATACCGAGATTTCCATTTCGGATGATGTTTTAGGTTTATCTCAAGGCTCTGTTGGTCGCGCCATTTATTATGCTTCAAGGGCCACAGAATTACAAGAATTAGCTTTAGATTTTTTAAGTGCTTCTTTATCGGGTCAATATTCAGATTTATTCTTTAGTCTTGATTCGGAAGAATTAAAAGACCCTGCGATAGCCAATTTATTTTTAGAAGTACTTAGTTTCTTAATCGCTGATATTATTCGCGATATGTCGGGAGCGTCACTTCGGTTAGTTGAAACGACAAGAAAATTTCAGGAAAATAATGACATCCATCTCAATTTAGAGGCTTTCTCGATGGCTTTGCTATCGGTTCAAGAAACAATGTTTCGAATTTCTACCAGAAGAACAACTGCTTTAGTTTGTCTTCAATCATTAGCCATAAAACTATTTGATGGATTCAGATAATATGCAGGAATTATTAGCTTCAACAATTACTTCAGATTTAAAAGTACCTCATGTTATAGCTCGATTGCTTGTTAAAAGAGGGTGTACTTCTGTCGCTGAAGCTTATTATATGCTTTTTGGAGAAAAGAATGGCGTTCAAGATCCTTTTTTAATGCTTGACATGAAAGAAGCTGTGCAGTGGGTTCTTGCTGTTCGTGATCGAAAAGAAAAAATCTTTATTTTTGGTGATTATGATTTAGATGGATTGAGTAGTGTGGCTCTTTTATGTAGAGGATTAAAAGAAATAGGAATATCTACAGAATGGCGCCTTCCAAATCGATTTAGTTCTGGTTATGGTTTATCCTTAGTGGCGATTGATGAAATGATCGAAGCGGGGGCCAAAAACATAATCACTGTTGATACGGGCATAACAGCGATTAATGAGATTGAATACGCTAAATCAAAGGGACTCCAGGTAATGGTGGTGGATCACCACCAGCCATCTGGCGATGGTCTTCCTTCTTGCGATGTTCTATTAGACCCTCACCGAGAAGAAGATTCTTATTTAAACGAAGAGCTTTGTGGGGTGGGTTTATCTTATAAATTAATTTGTGCGCTTTTTTCAAAATTAGGTCTTACTGAAGCTGAAAAATTTTTGGACTTAGTGGCTTTAGGGACTCTAGCTGATTTAGTGCCAATGACAGAAGAGAATAAAACACTGACACGTTCTGGCCTAAAAAAAATGTGTAATAGTCATTGGTATGGTGTTCAAGAGCTCTGTCGAGATGTTTTAAGTTCGCATTCTTTTATTGGTGGCCAAGATGTCTTATTTCGTATTGCTCCGATTCTAAATGCACCAGGTCGAATGGGGTATGCGGATGCGGCGCTCCATTTGCTATTGTGCGATGACCCCATCAAAGCGCCTTCGCTTCTTTCTGCTTTAAAAGAGTGGAATGTGCTACGTAAGAAAAAAGAAGCTGAAATTTCTGAAGCTGCAATTAATTGGGTTCGCTCTCGCTATGGAGAAGAACTTCCTCCCGTTTTGATTATTGATGGGAATGATTGGCATTTAGGAGTGATAGGTATTGTTGCTGCAAAAGTGGCACAAGAATTTAGTCGTCCTACAGCCATTCTTTCTGTACAGTCAGATGGTAAAGCGCATGCATCAGCAAGATCTGTACTTGGATTTAATTGGCATAAAGCGTTATTTGAATTTAGACAATTATTTGATCGTTGGGGAGGCCATGCGAATGCGGCTGGTTTTTCTATCCCAGTTTCAGAAATTGAACCTTTCCGAGAACAGCTGATTGAATATGCTGCAGCACAAAATTTTTCTCCAGAAGAAAGTGATCGAAAGAGTTCATTCGATATTTTAGTAGCACTTTCTGAATTAGATGAAGATGTGATGGATTGGATTTTGAAAATGGAACCCTATGGTGGTGATTTTCCTTATCCAGTATTTAAGGCAGAAAAAGTGAAAGTGCATAAGCTTCGAGAATTGCGTGGAAATCATTTGCAGATGGAAATCAATCAAAATGGAAGTCGCCGTTTTAGTTCTATCGCATTTGGGATGGGAACTCTTAAAAATAAAATAGAACAGAATAATTACGATGTGACTATTATTTTTGAGCCAACATGGAATGTGTATAATCGGAAACGATCGATTCAATTAGCGATTAAGTCGATGGAGTTTGATAGCTAATGCTGCGCAGAAATGGTTCTGTTTTTTTGTTCCTATTTATGTTTCTGGGGCTATTAGCAGTTCTTTTTTTGAAAGCCCCTTCTAAAATATCGCCATTAGTAGAAACGCGTGAGCAGGAGCCCATCTCGTCAGAAGTGTTGTTCCATGGACGATTAAAACCTCTCTCTATTTCCGATTTATATGTAATAGAAAATTCAGCAGAAAGAGATATAGAGCCGCTTCTCACGTATCTTCAAGGGCGTTTGTCATCTTTGCATTATTTATTTCAAACAAAAGTACCTAGAAGTAAAAGAAATAAAGAAGATCTTTTAATAGGGCTTTTAGTTGAAATTGATCAAGAAGGTGTTTTTAAAAATGCAAAGATACTGTTTAATAGTGCAAAAAACAGCGAAATGAATAAACCATTAGTGCAATTTGTAGAAAAATATTGGAGATACAAAAGAGCCGAAAACGGCTCTACGATAATACTTATTCCGCTTCAGTGGCGCGCAAAATATTCAAGAGTTCTTTAGAACGATACTCAATTAAAATGAAGGCTTCAAACATACGAGCTTCACGCCATTTATCGGCATATTGCTCTCTCCAGTTTTCAGCAATTTCATTAGGAGATTTGTTTTGAGTTTCGTTTTGATACCAAACTTCTTTCTTAATCTCTTTGATGAGCTCACCCATTTCAAATGCAGGGTGAAGAGATCCTTTGGATAATAAGAAGGCTCTTAGATTGTCTAGCAAAATAGAATCAGTCGGCTCAGAAGAATCTTCTTTAGCCGTCTCCCAAATTGCTAAACGATGTCTCTCAGCAAACTCAAGCAAGCGCTTTTCTGTTGCTAAGAGTTCCCCGCCCAAAAGCTTCGCTTCCACCGCTTCGCGGGGGTAATAGATGCTTTGCGGATAGAATTCTATCATAAGTTGCCTCTGTAAAAATGCCCAGGGCGGGACTTGAACCCGCACGGCCTTGCGACCAGGGGATTTTAAGTCCCCAGTGTCTACCATTCCACCACCCGGGCGTGTAAGGAACGCGCTTAATATAGAAAAAAGAATGAAAAAAAAGGTAAAAAAAGTTTGTTATTTATGAAATAATTGATAAAAAAAGTTCTTTTCCTTGCTTAATTCGATCTGCCATACCAATTCCACCAATTCCATTGCCAGCTAAATGAAGTCCAGGGTAATTTTCTTCAGCTTTTTTAAATGCGTTTATTCGATCAGGAGTGAGTAAATCGTATTGAGGGATTGCCTCTAAATGGCGACTAATTTCGAATACGGTAGGATTAAAATTAGGAATGCTTAAAATGGTCGTTAGTTCTTCTTGAACTAGGGCTTTAAGTTCTTTGTCACTTAGGGAAACGTATTCGGGATGTCTTTCTCCTCCAACAAAAACCGAAAGCATTGCTCCACCACTGGGGGCTCGATTCTTAAATAGAGAAGACATGAATAGAACGCCTAAAATACGTTTGCCTTCTTTTGAAGGGATTAAGGCACCAAAACCATCAAGAGGAAATCCTTCCCACTTTTTAAAACCAACAGCCACTTCAGCAACAGCGGTATAGCGTACTTTTGAAATGGCATCTAAGCCTTTGTTTTGAAGGAAAGGAAATGTTTTTAATATTCCTTTGGCGTTTCCTGTAAAAATGACTTCGTCAAAATGGATGGCGTCAGATCCTGTATACGAAACAGAGAAGCCTTGTTCTTCTTTCGTCACAATCACATCTTTACAATCTGTTTTTATATGTTTTTCTCCGATTGAAAGTGTGAGCCGATTAATCAGAGTCGAAAGCCCGTCTTTTGCAGAAAAAATTTTCTTTGTGGCTTTTAAATCTCTTGGTGTTTTGGGTTCTTTCATTTTATGAATAGTACCACGAATAAAACTACCATAGGTGGCTTCTAAATTGTAAAGCTTAGGTAGCGCATAGCGAGGAATAATAGTGTCTGGAGAGCCTGCATAGACACCAGAAACAAAAGGATCTACGGCATATTGAAGAATGGACTCTCCAAGGCGACGGCGGACAAAAGAAGAAAGATTTTCATCTGGATTTTTTGCTTTTGGTCGGAAGGGCTCAAATAGTATGCCGAGCTTATCTTTCCAAGAAAAAAGCGGAGTTAAAAGGCCACTGATAGGATCACCTGGAAGAGGGTGCAATTTATTCCCTTTCCAGATATATCTTTTGCCTGCAAGGCTTGGTGCGGTTTCTAAAATATCTAGAGCGTCTAAATCTTCAAAGAGTTCCATGGCTTCTGGTTTTCCAAGAACGCCTGTACTAGGGCCTTTTTCCCAGATGAAACCATCTTTTTTTTCTGTATGTATTACGCCACCAATATGATGGTTAGATTCAAATACCGTAATGTCTATATTATTTTTTTTAAGATAAAAAGCAGTAGTTAATCCAGTTAGTCCTGCTCCAATGATTGCGATTTTTTTCATTTTATTGCATCCAGCGGTTGTTAAAACCCATTCCTATAGAAAAGCTGATTCTAGTGGGTTCTATTGCTGTTGGGAGCAAAGGAATATCAATTCGATGTAATCTAGAACCACCACTACCATCTGCGTTTTTAGCCACTCGATCTAAACCTCTTGCGATGTTAATCGATATATCTAAAGGAATGGAGTAGAATAGAGTATTTGCTAAACGTAATTCAAAACCGACGCTTCGATCCCATAGCTCTTTATTGTTAAAGGCCTTTTTATCAAACCAGGAGGAGTTCCAGGCGGTACCGATTTGAGCGTAAACATCGATGAAAAAATCACGTGAAGAGAAAATCCACCAATGTTTTCTAAAGTCACTGTAAACAGGGAAGATATAATGCAATTGAGCTAAAGCTGTTCTTGTTCCACTTCGAGTAAAATCTTCGGAAGAGATTAAATACGGATATCCTTCTAAAAATAAAGGATGATAATAGAAGGCATCTAGGGTATCGCTTTTGTCTTTACTTTTCCATGAGAGAATTCCAGAAACATTAGCTCCAGCAGCGAAGCGAGCCTCAGAATGAATAGGGTTTTCAATGCTTCCAAAGAGAGAAAACCCTAATTCATGGATTTGATAGTTTCGATATTTTGGTTTTATGGCGCCACTTGCGCTTACGGTAAAGCTTTCTGCAAATGTGCCAGGGCGATAAAGATCAGCATTATTGTATTTGTAAATGAGAGAGATGCCGTTTCCTTCACCAGAAACAGTATTCGAATTGTCTTCTGAAAAACCGCTGTAGTGGCTTAAAGCAATCGTCGCAGAGACCCTTTTATGATAAGTCCAGCTAAGTTGATCTTCGTATAAATTAAAATCAGCCCAATCATAACCTAGAGAAACGGCTAAACTATCATTCTTCTTAAAAAGACTATATCCTAGACCACTCATTATCGAATGTACAGGTACGGCATAATGATTGATGGCGATAGAATCTTCGTAACTACGGGGGTCTTCATAACGTATAGTGTCTTTGTTTACATAGTTGGAATGCATGTAGCTAAGTTGAAGAGTCATTGGAAAACTTCTGTTTTCTAGCAAGGCAAAAAAGTCACGAGCTCGACTAGGGTTAATGCCACTGGAATTGATGTAATCAAAATCTTTCGCTATTTCAAGAAGTCCGCCCACTTGTAAAATATTCTTTTTTAATGGGTCTGATAAAAGCATGATTAAGCCAATTTTGGGGACGACTTTCCCATCGCCATTGACAGTAAAATCAGGTGCCTTTTCTTCAAAGCTGATTAAGGGAACGAGTAGAGGAATCGTAGGAATTGGCTTGTAATCTTTTTCAACTCCATGAAGAGAGATCTCTAGAAATTCAACCTCTTTTTTGGGTTTAAGGGGCTTTTCGCCAATGAGTCTTAAGGAATCAGTGGTTTGGGTAGTGTCTTTAGGAGTATCTGTTAATTTGAGAGAGTAAATAGAAAAACCGTCTTTATCATAGCCTGTGTAATAAATGGTGGAAGAGTCTACTACGGGAGTAAATGCACCTCCGAGAACATTCGTTAGAGGTTTGGTTTTACCAGAAGAAAGATCAAGTTCGTAAAGATTAAAAATACCATTGCCGTCGTGAGAATAAATCAATCGTTCAGAGTCTATCCAATTAGGGTCACGAGAATCAACGTTTTCTGTAGAAAATACCTTTAGATTTTTGCCATCACGATCAATGACTGCTACGCCGCGAGTGGTATTGTCAAAAAAGCTAAACGTGATTTTTTGACCATCAGGACTAAATTTAGGACTATAGATATTGTAATAGATTAAAGAGTCTGCAGGGACAAAAATATCTTGATATTCTTCGTTTAAGGATTCCCCATCTTCTGGAATTTTTGCAAGGCTTAATGCAAATCGTGTAGAGTTTGCAAGTCTTCTAGTAAATACAATTTCATTTTGGCGAGGAGAAATATCTGGGTAAACGGCGTCAGCAAAAGAGGTGATATGTTGAGATTTCCCATTAGTGTCTAGTAAATCAATGTCAAAATAGGTGCGTCCATTTCGGTCTTTGTTTTTATAATGAACATAGGCTAGTAAAGGGCCTTTATCTTTAAATTCTCGAATACTAAAACCTCTTTCAAACCAGGGCTTTTTAGGCTTAAAACCAGACTTTGAAAAATCATTGATGTCAATGGTGCCTTTATAATCGAGTAAAACAAGACCATCATCTTTGCTTTGTTCGTCGCTAATGGAGTCTCTGCTTTTAGGCATTTTAAATAAAGCCCCTTCAAACCAGTCGCTTCCAAAATTAGAGATGCCATAAAGGTCTTTGTCTACCACCACCAGAAAATCTTGATAGAAAGCATCGGCAGTCCATTTATTTCCAGTCACTAAAGAACCAAGAGATTTTTTTTGTTTTTCGTACTTTTCTGTGATTTCTCTCTTCCATGCTTCATAAAGGTCTTTTTCACTGATTCCAAGAACGGCTTTTAGGGCGGCATCAATAGTGACTCTATGAATACGGCTCATCTCGGACCATATTTTTGAAATGGTTTCTTCTCCGTAATGAGAGGCTATATAGCGAACTAAAGAAAATCCTTGAGTATAGGGCCCAAGTTCTGATTTAAGTCCATGGTTTGCAAAGGAATGCATGAACTCTAGACTTAAAAGTTGATCTTCTAAGGCGGCTGTTCGGAGAAGCATATCTCGATGAGAGTCCCAAGCATCAAAGCCCATTCGGGAAGATTCAAATTGTGCTGTTCCTTCTGCAAACCATAAAGGTTGCAGTGTAAAAGGGAACATGCTGATAAAATTGTTGGTAATCTTTTCGTTGTAATAATCGGAATAAGAAAATTGAAATCCATAAATAAAGGGAGGGAGTTTACTTCCATTTTCGATACTGACTAAATGAGAAAATTCATGAGTAATCACATCACTCAGCCAGTGGTGAGAACTTCTAACCTTAAAATCCCAGTTCGTTAACCATAGATTAATGGTGTTCTCTGTGGGAATAGCATTGCCATTGGCATAAAGAGCATCATGAAGATTGATATTGACTTTTTTATGAAGATCGCTTCGGTAGCGTTTGACAACGGAGTCATAAACTGCTTCAGCATAAGCAGCCACAAGCCCAGCGTGTTCTGTATACTCTGAAGGGTAGTTATAAATAAAATGATCAGAAGAAACTGTTTTCCAGCGAAGGTGGCTTTGATTACCATAAATAGGAAAAGCCTCTAAGGTGGAGGTTAAAAGAACCGTAATCAATAAGCTGAAAAGATTTTTTTTCAAAAGAGTCACTCGTTAAATGCTTTTTTAGTTTTACCTAAAATGGGAAGTTCACCTATGGTGCAATATACAAAACAACAAAATAACTTTCTATGCGAAAAAAGCTTAAGAATAGCTTAAGATTACCTATAAAAACTCATCCCTCCAATATAGGGCTTTTTTGTGCATGCATGCCATCTATGCAATCCTATTTTTCATGAAGAATCAAGCGTATTTTGTACCACAAGGGTATCATTCTCGCTAAGTACTAAAGTACTAAGCGTTCATGTTTACCACAAGGGTATCATTCTCGCTAAGAAGAGCTCTGCATGGTTCGACTAGAGCGCTGAAGCGCTAAGTCTTACGTAAAGGAGAGCTCTGCATGGTTCCGACTAAAGCACTTGAAGTGCTAAGTCTCACGAAAAGCGCAAGTGTTCATGTTATTAGCAATCAATTAGCACCGATTCAAATGAAAAAACAACACAATTCAAATAACCAATACAATTAAAGTAGCGAACAGAAAGGAATCAAGGTTTTTAAATTCCCATCTACGCGATTAGGACTTTTATTCAAATCAGTTACCTATTTGACTTATACCTTGTAAACGTATACCACCATATTCTTCATTATATACTCACCTGTTTATTTTTTTAGTTGTAGTTTTGGTTGTTTGTTTTGAATTGTAATTTTTGAATGATTAGATTCAGAGGGGGTACCATTCACAAGATAAGGTGTCGTTTTTTTATTTTCTTTTTTAACATTAGGTAATAAGGGAATAGGCATATATTTCTCATATTGTGATTTGGTAAGACATTCTTCACCACGATCTCCTCCATGCATCGGAGTAATACGATATAATTTGTATGGATACTCTTCTAAAACATCAAAAGATTCAAATTGTGTAGATCCATCATCTTGAAAAGTACATTGAAATAAAAATGTAAAACAACGCTTTGACTGAACATATAAACAATAAGCATAGTAAGATGAGTCTTTTTTATAGACAAAGTAAACGGAATCAGTATTATTTTTAGATGTGGAATAATCTTCTAATAAAAAACCTTTATCCAATTCATAGAAGTGAGAATCTTTTTCTATTGGAGGAAAGATAAAAAGGTTTGTATCTTGAAGATCTAAAGAATCATTAAATAAAAAACCACCTTTTTTTTGTATCCAAATAGAGTTATTGTCGTCTGTTTTACTATAGTATTTCATATTAAAATAACAATTTAACCAAGGAGGCTCAAGAACAAAACAGGCTTCATTGTTTAAGGGATTGGTATAAAAATATTCTTTTTCTTCTGAATAAGGGATTATAGGATTTGAGATTTCACCCATTGCTAAAAGCAAAGAATCAAAAAAAACATATTTTTTTAAATGAATTATACTATCAAAAGAAGATACTACAGTCAACGAATTATTCTCTTCAATACCATACTCATTTCCACCCAGAAACTGAGTCCATGTCTTTGCCCATAAGCAACTTGTTATTAAAATAAGTAATAAAACAACACGCTTCATCATAAACTCACCTGTTTATTTTTTTAGTTGTAATTTGGGTTGCTTGTTTTGAATCACAATTTTTGAATGATTAGATTCAGAGGGGACACCGTTCACAAGATAAGGTGTCGTTTTTTTATTTTCTTTTTTAACATTAGGTAATAAGGGAATAGGCATATATTTCTCATATTGTGATTTGGTCATACATTCATTACTTGAGTAATCAACTTTGTGTGGTCCATAATACGGATATGGATATTCTATTGTCTCAAATGGCTCAAATTGAGTGGAGCCATCATCTTGAAAAGTACATTGAAATAAAAAAGTGAGGCATTTTTTTGATTGAGTATATAAACAATAGGCATAATAGGAAGAGTCTTTTTTATAGATAAAGTAAACAGAATCTAAACGGCCTTCAGATATAGAATAATTTTCTAATAAAAAGCCCATATCTGTCTCATCGAAAAAAGTATCCTTTTCTATTGAAGGTACTATAAAAAAGTTAGTATCTTGAAGATCTAAAGAATCACTAAATAAAAACCCATTATTTTTTTGTATCCAAATAGAGCTATTGTCATCTATTTTACTATAGTATTTCATATTGAAAAAACAATTAGGACTAGGCTCAAGAACTAAACAGGATTGAGTGTTTGAGGAATTATTTCCAAAATAATCTATTGCTTTAATTTCTTCTCCAACATAAAGATAAAAGGAATTAGGATTTTCACCTATTATCATAAACGTTGAATCAAAAAAAAGATACTCTTCTGCAGACATTATTTTTTCCGAAGAAACTACAGTTATTGAATCATTCTCTTGAGTACCATACTTCTTATTTCCACCCAGAAACTGAGTCCATGACTTTGCCCATAAACAACTTGTTATTAAAATAAGTAATAAAACAACACGCTTCATCTTACTCCTCCTCGTCTACTTGTTTTGCCGCTTCAAAAAGCAATGGTAAAATAGAATAAGGCGTATGTTCTATCTTTTTAACACTAAAGCCAAAACCCTCTATACCATCATTATCGCTATCTAACACTACTTTTAATTTTTTAGACTTCACCTTGATTCGTTTACCAGCTAATTCACTGCCCGTATATGTTCCAAGTAATCGTTCAGAATTATCGTACAAATAAATATAATCTCCAGAGCTACGAAAGTCAACGGATCAAAAGTAACAAAATGTTCCAAATGGTCTCCTAAACCGTATTCGCACACTAAACGACTTTGCGGAGCATAAGGGTGTGTTATTTGACACTCTGAATTTATAAGAATAAAATCACTTGCAATAGATGCAATTTGAGCGCTACCATCCTTGTTATTCCCTACTTCAACTCGTGTACCACGTACAACAACTTGCCAAGTACCTTTTTCTGGATTATCTACATCGACTACTTCTACATTATTTAAGTGATCAAAACATTCATAGCGTATCTCATCATTTGCACCACAATAACGTTCGGCGTCTTTTATATCACTTACTTTAATGTTTTCAAGCCCTGATAAACGCTTCATATCTCCAGTTAAAATTTCTTCTTCATCTATATTGTCTGTTGGTAAAGGTTCTAGCCGCCATGGAAAGAAGAATTTTCCAGAAGGAGAGATTAAATACATATCCAAATCATTTTTGTTGCAAAATGAATTTTTTTGTAAATTTTTTATTTACATTGTTTTTGGTTAACTCTTTACCACAACGGGATCATTCCCGCTAAGAAGAGCTCTGCATGGTTCCGACTAAAGCACTTGAAGTGCTAAGTCTCACGTAAAGCTCCTAAGTGTTCGTGTTTACCACAGGGGTATCACTCTTACTAAGCGCTAAAGCGCAAGTGTACGTGTTATTGTAAATCAATTAGTGAAGGCTTAAATGACAAAAAACAACTCAGTTAATTAAATAACAATAGTTGCATAGCCGACGGAAATGGCTGTTATTGATGAGCTCTTCTGAAAAAAAGAAAAGCTCATCTAAACAAACCGAGTTTTTTTATGAAGAACCAAGCGTCATTTGTACCGCAAGGGTATC